>JAMDCP010000017.1 GCA_023489335.1 Deltaproteobacteria bacterium
TACAACGACTTAAGCCTTCTTGATTGTTTCATATGCGTAAAATCAAAAGAACTTAAAATCGATATGCTAAGTTTTGATAAAAACTTACATAAAAAATGTGATAGATAAACCGTATCTTGTTAAATAAAGGCGTCAGATTTATTTATTCCCTTACTCCCGCTTGAATCTGTGGGGTAGGGGTTTTATTTTTACCGCTATTTTAAAAAAGGGGTCGGCTTATGAATAATATAATAAAAAAAAGCAACAGAGCCAATAAATAACCGGGGGAAGATAATATGGACATGAAACTTGTTTATATAATTCTTACAGCATTTTTTACAAGTATCTGTTATTATATAGCCTCATTGATCCTCAATAGGAAACAAGCTGGGGACAGGTTATTCACGCTCCTTGCATCCATAAAAACTGAATTATTAACACTCAAGGATAGGGAACAGGAACTTGTAGGGAATATCATAGAAGAGGCCAAGAAAGATTCAGATTATCCATTAAAAAAGGTGCCGTTGATTGGACTTATAAAGCCTTCTTTTGAATATTTTACCGTATACGATAACTCTTCTCACGAACTAATAGGGCTTTTAAGGAATAAAAGCAAAACTCTTGCTCCGGATATTGCAAAAACATATCTTTTGGTTAAAGGCTATTACGATGAAATAATTTACTTTCCGGAGCTTGATAAAATGCGCACAGACCCATCAGATTATATGAAAAATCATGAAGTCTGCCCTGATGGAAAAATAACTTATATTAAAAATGATTCTGCGCTTATTAATTATTTTAATAATTTTATATTAAGAGATCGTAAAGCAATATTAAAAACTATTGATAATATTGTAAGTGAAATCAATATAATTTTAGGCTCGTAAAGGTATCTGATTTATCCGTCACTCCCGCTTGAATCTGCTGGTTTTGTCCGCCCGTAACACACAATTACAATTACGTAAACTTGATTATTTTTTAAATTTGATGTATATATTAATGTATATATCAAATAAATTTATGTTTTTTTAGTGTGTAAATTTAATTTTTTAAAAATTGGGTAATAAAAATGACACAAACTGAAGATCTTTTCGATGAAATTGTTTCTTTGCCGTTAGATTTAAAAATACAGCTTATCGATAAATTATTACAGAGCATTCAGCCTATCAACATAGAAATAGATAAGCTATGGGCAGATGAGGCGGAAAAAAGAATTCAAGAAATAAAATGCGGTAAAGTCAATACTATTTCCGGCAAAGAGGTATTTAATAAGATATATAAAAGGTTAAACTCTTGATTTATTCTTTTCATCCCGAAGCTGAAAAAGAACTCAACGAGGCTATTGAATACTATAATAAATGTAAGGACGGTTTAGGATTTGAGTTTACCGAAGAGGTTTATTTAGCCATTCAAGAAATTATTTCTTTCCCTCAAGCATGGACTAATATGTCGGCTAATACAAGTAAGTAATGAGAAAAGGAGGGTTTGATTATGAAAATGGTTAAAAAAGAAGTTATTCAATTAATACAGTCATTGCCGGACGATATAAATATCAATGATATAATGGATGAGCTTTACTTTAAGCTTCAGGTAGATAGCGGACTAAAAGAGCTCGAAGAAGGCAAGTGGATTTCCCATGAAGATGTCGAGCAAAAATTAAAAGAAAAATGGCTGCAAAAATAAGGTGGTCTATCCGTGCTGTTTCAAATCTTGAAGAAATATATAATTATATTTCAAAGGATTCTAAAAATTACGCTAATTTTTTCATAAAAAATGTGCTATCCGCAATTAAAAGCATTCCCGATTTTCCAAATAAAGGAAGAATGGTTCCTGAATATATGGATAAAAATTTAAGAGAGTTAATCTTCAAAAATTATAGATGAAAACCTGCCTGTTGAAAGTTCCGAAGGAACTTCATGAGACCGAAGGTCATATCGGAAGCAGGCATCGAAGCATTGCTTCGATGCCTGCTGGAGATGGCGAAGCGGTCAATTTCGGAAATGCTGACCAACGCCGGTTATGATTCAAAAACCGTAAACGACCAAAAACTTCAAGGCTCAAAAGATTCCGTTCTTATTGAAATATGTAAAAGCGAACAGCGTGTTTTAATTACCCTCGATATTGATTTTACCGATATTAGGTTATATCCGCCCGAAGAATGTTCCGGTATTATTGTTTTAAGGGGCAAAATCCACTCGAAAAATCATTTAATCGATATTTTTCGCAAGGCTATACCTTTGCTTCAGAGTGAGCCTTTAGACCGGCATTTATGGATTGTCGAAGAAACGAAGATTCGTATAAGGGGTAAGGATTAAGAAAATAAAAGGGTCTTAAGGATAATAAATTAACTCTTTTTTCGGATAGTGTTTTATATTTCCGGTAAGAATTTTATATTTTTTTAAATATGCGGTTGCCATTATTAAGCAATCCACGGTAGTTAAAGTTATGCCGGTTTTTCTATATTTTTTAAAAAGTTCGCCCCCGTATTCGGCAATTTCCAAAGAAACCGGTTCTATAACAGAGGCGTTTATAAAATTAACGGTATCGTCTTTTTCATTTTTCTTCATTCCTGCAAAAAGTTCATAGGCGGACAGGATGCTTATATGGGTTATACTGTTTTCCCACAACTTTGATAAAATATTTTCTACGGTTTTGCCCCCTCTTAAGAAATCTATTGCAATATCGGTATCAATTATTACCTTCAGTATAATTTCTCCCTTTGTCGGTTCTTATTTCTTTTATTATATTTTCGGTGGATTCAGTCCTATTTTTCCATTTGCCGAAACTGTTTTTTGCCTTTTCTATTCTTTTTTTCTGCAAATATTGAATTAAAGCTTCGGAGACCGTATGGCTAAAGTTATCGGATATGCTCCTTGCCTCTTCGAATATTTCATCCGAAACGGAAATGCATGTTTTTTTCATAATTTTTCTTACACCTCCATATTTATATAATACCACATAGTATATTTATATTATATTACTAAATATTATTACCGTCAAGCTTTTAGCTTTTAAAATAAAGGCGTCCGATTTATTTATTCCCCCACTTCCGCTTGTATCTGCGGGGTAGGGGATTTTTATTTTAACCTATAAACATTAACTTGTTTTTTTAATTAATACCAGCATAATAAAAGTAAGAAATACTTACTTAGGAGGTGTATATTTATATTATGGAAACTACAAGCATGTCCGTTAAAGGACAGGTGGTAATACCAAATAAAATCAGAAAAGCACTTGGTTTAAAGCCTAATTCCAAACTGATTATACTTCAGGACGGAAGCAATATTCTTTTAAAGCCCATAGAAGAACCCAAGATGAAGGATTTTAAAAATCTTATCGCCATGGGGGACGAAATTTCTAAAAAATTAAATCTAAAGCGCAAAGACGTCAGCAGGGTCAACTTTTAATTCGCATATTGACATTCGGCATATAAGTGTGTATAATTGTAATACACACTTATATTGGTGTCGGAGCGAAACGATATGCAATTATGCCAATTTAATTAATTATTGCGGAAGGATTTAATATGGCTTTAATAAAAAATAATAAAAAAGAATTATCTATAAGAAAAAATATTACTATGCCTGTGGAAACAGAACAGGATTTAGAGCTTTTGTCAAAAATAATGAATAAACCTCAAAGCATGATTATACGGGAACTCATAGAAGAAAAATCGAAAGAATTTAAAAAAATGAAAAAAATAGAAGCATTTAATAAAACCACAGGCATTGCCGCAAATTTAATCGGAAATATAACAACACAGCAGATAAAATCTCAAAGAAACGATGTTTAAAAAAGTATTTATAGACGCTAACGTTATACTCGATATTTTTGATAATAGCCGGTCTTTTAGTAAATACAGCATAGAGACGATAAGTTATTTATTAACCAACAGTGCGCAGTTATTTACCAGCAGCGATTTAATTACTACCGTATATTATATTTTATCAAAGAAAAATAAAAATATAGCTTTAAAATCCATAAAACTATCTTTGGATTACTTAGATTTAATCCCGTTTTCCAACTTCGAAACCGCAAAAGCTATAAAACTTATGGAAGCGGATAAAAGCTATAAAGATTTTGAGGACACATTGCAATATGTTCTTGCTAAAAAAAATAAATGTGAAATTATTTTAAGCAACGATAATAATTTTTACGGAAAAGATATTGAAATTGCAACCACAGAAAAGTTTTGTAAAATTTATATAAAAAATTAACCAACAAAAAGCAAAAAGGCATCCGATTTATTCATTCATTTATTCCGTCACTTCCGCTTGTATCTGCGGGGTATAACAAAGGTGTCAGATTTATTTATTCCCCAACTCCCGCCCGTATTTGCCTATTTCAACCTTTGTTCTCTCTGTCGTTCACCATAATTACCTAAAAATTTAATTTCCTGAATAAAAAACCTCGTTACATCGCCTCCATATTTAAAATTAAATTAAAGGTGTCCGATTTATTTATTTCCCGCAGGCGGCGGGACGGGGAGCAAATATCAGTTATTGATAAACCTGATATCCCTGGCGGTTATATGCTTTTCCGCTTTTTCCGCAAATATTTTTTTCTTTTCTAAAGAAAAAAGATAGCCGTTGACTTTGCCGAGCAAGTCTTCTTTCTTAAACCCGAGTTCAAATAAAAGAACCGGGTTATCGACGCTGACCGTCAGAATATCTTTATTAAACGCCTTTGGTTTGGTTTTTTTTCCTAAATCGGGGCCGCAAATAGTTTCCCAATTTCCGTATAGCATTAAGGTAATGTAATCGGAAAAACTGAGTTTGCTTTTTAGCGCTTTTAAAAGAATATCTTTTAAATTTAATTGTTGATTTGCGTTCATAATTATATTATTATTGCTTATAATATAAAAATTTTCAATAATATTAATATCCCAAAATTTATTAAAAAGGTAAAGGTATATAATTATGATGCGTATTTATTGCCCTTATTGCGGAACATCGTACGATATCGACAAATCTTTAATGCCCGAAGGCAATGTAAAAGTAAGATGCAGGTCATGCGCAAATGTTTTCATAATAGATAGGGAAAAGGGGGCTGTTAAAGATGAGCCCGTCCGGCAGGAATACGAATATGAAAAGGTTTCCCTGCCCGGGGATGAACCTGCGGAACCTGTGCCTGCAACGGAAAAAAACCCGGACGAGGATAAAGACATCGCCTATGATAATGACTTTATGAAATCGGTTATACAGGAAATACACGGCTCACTAAACCAGGAAGATAAGGAAGAAAATGAAAATAAACCGGGCAGTAAGAAAATAAATTATCTTCAGTTTGTAACATTACTAATACTAATTATATTATTAATATTGGCAGGCGCTTATACCCTTGAATATTATAAAATAATAAACTTGCCTTTAACTCTGCCGAAACTGTTTTAATAAGATTTTCTTTTCTCGATCGGGAGATAAATAGTCACGGATGTCCCGTGATTTTTAACGGAGTCTATATTAATAAATCCGTTATGCTCGTAAATTATCTTCTGGCTGATGGCAAGGCCGAGCCCGCTTCCCTTTTCTTTTGTCGTAAAAAACGGAACGAATATATTTTTAATATCCTTTTTGCTTATTCCGCAGCCGTTATCGGCAAATTCTATTTTTAAGAATTTTGGATTGTTTCTCGTGTAATCCAGCTTCGTGGTAATCTTTATTATACCCTTGGTTTCAGGCTTTACCGCCTCTATCCCGTTTTTTAAGGCGTTTAAAAAAACCTGCTTTAAGGCATTTTCGGACGCATAAATTTTTGGAAGGCTCGGGTCGAATTCTTTAATAATTTCCACATTTTTATTTGCCAATGCTTCCTGTTCCAACAGTATTATTTCATTAACCACCTTATTGATATTAATCTTTTCGCTCCTTGTCTTATGTTTTTTAGACAAGGATAAAAGGTCTTCGATAAGGTTGTTTATTCTGCCGACTTCTTTTATTATTATTTCCAGGAAATTATTTAAATCCGCAACGTTCGCCGGCGCCGCAAGCGCCGCCGAGTCAAATTTTCTTTTCAGGTAAGAAGCGGCTGCCTTAACGCCGCCAAGCGGATTTCTTATCTCGTGCGACATCTCCGCTATGAATCTTGATAAATCGTTAAGCCTTTCTTCGTTTTTGATATTATTGTCCATTTCCTTAAATCTTGTTATATCCTTTAAGGAAATAATAATATAAAACTTATCCTCGTCCGCAATTTTAGATATTTCTAAAATAACCACGCGCATTAATCGGTTCTTATTTTCGAACTTATATTCGAAATCGATAAAACCCTCCCCTGTTTTTATAACCTCGCGGGCATGCTCCTCTATATACCTGTTATTATAAAAAAAATCGCTAAGGCTTATATTGTTTAGGAATCTGTCGGAATATCCGGTAAGTTCCTGCGCCGGCAAATTTAAAAACTTTAAGGTAAGGTTTTCGTCGAATAAGATTAAAGAGTAGTTTAAATTATTAATAATTAAATTGTTTATATCCATAAGAAAATGATACATTTGCGGCAAAAAAACCGCAAGAAAAAATTGCGGGTACGCGGAATATTAATAGTGTTAACACTGAGATTGCTTCGCTATGCTCGCAATGACTGACGCGGGTATGCGGAATGTTAATAGTGTTAACGCCCTGCCCCAAATAAAAATGGGTCAAGTCTTTTAAGGCTTGACCCATTTTTATTTGCGAAACTATTATATTTAAATAAATTTAAATATAAATTTAGAAGTTGTATCCCGCTTCGTCGTGCTGCGTGATATCGAGACCAATGCTTTCCGTTTCCTTATCGACCCTTAAGCCCATAACCTTATCTATTACCTTAAATATTATGTAGCTCATCGTGAATGAATAGGCGGCAACGGTGATGACGGTCAAGAATTGAACCCACATCTGTCCGGGATTTCCGTAAAATAACCCTCTTCCCGCAGAGTTAATAAGCGGGTCTGCAAATAAGCCCGTAGCCAGCGCCCCCCATGCCCCGCCTATCGCATGGACATTAAATGCGTCGAGAGCATCGTCGTAACCAAGTTTCGGCTTAACATAAACAACCATCGAATAACAGATAACGCCTGCGACAAAGCCGATTATTATAGAAGCAATAGGATTAACGAATCCCGATGCGGGGGTTATCGCAACAAGCCCTGCAACGGCGCCGGAAACCATGCCTAAGGTCGTGGGTTTTCCGCTGCGTATCCATTCGGCAATCATCCATCCTAAAGCCGCCGCAGCCGTGGCCGTATTCGTTACCAAAAATGCAGATGTAGCAAGCGGGCTGGCTTCCAGCGCGCTTCCCGCATTAAATCCGAACCATCCGAACCATAAAAGCGCACCGCCCAATATCGTATAACCAAGCTGGTTCGGCTGGACTATGTTTTCTTTCATATACCCCTTTCTTTTTCCCAGAACAAGCGCTCCCGCAAGCCCTGCAACACCGGAATCGATATGGACGACCGTTCCGCCGGCAAAATCGAGGGCGCCCATTTTTTGAAACAATCCTCCTAATCCCCATACCGCCTGGGCTATCGGGGCATAAACCAAGGTAAGCCATACTATCGTAAAAACAACCCATGAAGAAAACTTTATTCTTTCGACGAGCGAACCGCTTACCAATGCAACCGTTATTATTGCGAACATAAGTTGAAACATAACATAAATATATGAGGGTATCGTACCGTCATATCTTGAATGCTGAACTTCTTTCATGGCAAATAAACCGAGATATTTAAAATTGCCGATAATCCCTCCAAAAGCGTCAGGACCGAAAGCTAAAGAATAACCCCATAAAATCCATATAACGCTGACCGTACAAATTGTAATGAAACTGAGCGATATAGTATTTAAAACATTTTTTCTCCTGACCATGCCTCCGTAATAAAAACCAAGACCCGGCGTCATAATTAAAACGAGAGCCGTTGAAGCCAGAACCCATGCTGTATTGCCTGCGCTAAACGCCGGAACCTTGGAGCCGTCGGCAAAAACAGGGCTTACCCATGAAAACAAAACTAATGACAAGCCGCCTATTAATGACCATATGAATGTCAACGGACTCAACGGCATTTTAAAATTTTTAAGCATATTTAGATTCATAATTTTTCCTTCTACCTCCTTATTTTTTTTTATTTACTTTTTCTGCAAAAGAGCCGTAAACTAAATGGCCGACTCACCTTTTTCCCCTGTTCTTATCCTTATAGCCTCTTCCACCGGCAATACGAATATCTTCCCATCCCCGATATTTCCCGTCTTTGCGCTTTTTTCGATAGTTTCGATAATGTTTGCGGCAAGCTCGTCCGGTGAAATTATCTCGAGCTTTGCCTTGGGGACAAAATCAACCCTGTATTCAGCGCCCCTATACAGTTCCGTGTGCCCTTTCTGCCTTCCAAACCCCTTAACCTCCGTAACGGTTATTCCGTGCACCCCTATTTTATTAAGCGCTTCTTTCACATCGTCGAGTTTAAAGGGTTTAATTATAGCTTCAATCTTTTTCATTTTTTCACCCCCTTTTTTTAAAAACTGTATAAAACCATTAAATTCATTGTATTTTGCTGCGAATGCGCCGCCTGGCCTTCCGAATTGGGATAAACATCATGATTTGCCCCTTGATGTTCAAGCTCGAACCTGAACTGTATATTTTTAAACCCCTTAAAAGACGGCAAATAAGCAAATGTCAGCGTCGAGTCGATATATGTATAACCTGTTCCGGGCGTGCTCGCGGCCTCCCATAAGCCGTTCTGGTCGTATGCGGCCACCTCTCTTAAGGTTTCCGCCACCTGTCCAAAGCTATAAGTTTGCTGGTGGTGAATGTAGCCCGCAATGCCCGAAAATCTTGACTTATTATAGGTTGAATCCGAGGTTGGAACAAGATAAGCCGGATAGGCCGGATAGGTAACCTGAGATGGCGATATTCCGTTATCCATAAGCACCGAATTACTTATTCCGCCTCCTAAACCCAGTTCGTAATCCAAAACAAAAGACCAGTCGTTAGTCGGGCTGTATTGGGCATCTATATAACCGTAAAACGATTTATTCAAGTTATCCTGCACTAAAGAATTATTTGCTATAAAATAGCTGTTTGCCCCGTAAATAAACCCGCCGTTAAATGTTAACGGGCTGAACGGGGTATAACTTTCGTTAAGCTCGATAACCGGCAGATTATTTATCGGACTTACGGCGTTTATGGTATTTGCTATTCCAAGGGTGGAAGTCAGGTTCGGAATAAAGTTATATGTGAAAAACACGCCGGTCAAGGTTGACGGCTCTACGGCATCAAGAAGGGAATAGGTATTATTCCAGTTTCTGATAGGGTTGAAACTTTCAAATCCAAGCAGTTCTTTTTCCTTGCCTATGTGAATATCGAGTCCGCTTCCGACCGGCAAATTTATGTTTATATAAGCCTGCCTGACATCATAAGGCGGCCTTTGTTGATAAGGGGTCGTAAAATAGGACAAGTTTCCATAATAAGCCCTATAAAACTGAATATTTTGGCCGAAATCCAGCGATATATGAAAACCTACACCATAAGGATTGGAAGAAGTCCCGGGCGAACGCCTGAGCGTTATATCGGCGTTATTGACCGTAAAACCGTCAGACTGCCAGTTATCCCCGTAATTGCCGTTATAGCCGCTCGGTTTTGCAAAGTTGTATGTATAAGACGATATTAAGGTACCCAATAACTGAATATTGGAAAAATAGTTATTTTTGGAAGCATTATCCGCGTACGATTTTTTAACGGCTCCGGCAGATAAAAATACGGTAAAAAACAAAAGGCTAAGGCTAAAGAATGTTGCCAATTTTAACTTATGTTTCATAAAATAATTCTCCCGATTAATAATTTTATATTCATTTAAAATAAATTTACCTGCGCAGGTAAAGCCCTGAAAATTTACATTGGAGGTAAAGCTAAAGGGTTATAATAGGGTAAGCAAAATTTATGCCAGATTAAAAAAGCTGGATTTAACGCAGTTTTGCAGATAAATAAGGCTGGTTCGATTTAAAATATGCTATAAAAATAGTCATATTAATAAAACATTTTTTTATTGATTAATTTTTAGGCAAGAAATGAATACCGAGCAGCGCCATCCTTTTCTGGAGGTTTCTCCTGCTCATGCCGATATTTTCGGCTGTTTTTGTAATATTGTTATCGTTTTCCTTAAGTTTATTGGCTAAATATACCCTTTCAAAGGCTTCTTTTGCTTCCTTGAAGGAGCTTATACCTGTGCCTGTATATTTTTCGAAAGCGTTTTTATCGTTATCTTTATTAATGCCGTCTTGAACATTTTTAATCTTTAATTCGTTTAACACATCTTCTTCGGTTATTTTATCCTGCAAATTAAAAATGGAAAACCTTTCGATAATATTTTTTAACTCCCTGACATTTCCGGGCCAGTCATAGCTCTTAAGCACATTCATTGCGCGTTCGTCTATTTTTAATACCTGCGCCTTGCTAAAACTTTTAACGAAATAATTAACCAATAACGGAATATCCTCCCTTCTTTGCCTTAAAGGAGGAATAAAAAAGGGGATAACATTCAGCCTGTAAAACAAATCGCTTCTGAACCTGCCCGCCGCAATCTCCTTTTCAAGGTCTTTATTTGTCGCGGCTATAACCCTGGTATCCACCTCGATCTCCGTTTCCCCCCCGACCCTTTGAAACTTATTATCCTGCAAGACCCGCAAAATCTTGGACTGCATCCTTAAACTCATATCCCCTATTTCGTCAAGAAATATGGTTCCGCCGTCGGCAAGTTCAAATTTTCCCTTTTTTTTACTGTTAGCGCCGGTAAAAGCCCCTTTTTCATAGCCAAAAATCTCGCTTTCTATAAGTTCTTCGGGAATGGCGGCGCAGTTAATAGCGATAAAAGGCTCTTCTTTCCTCAAACTGCTTAAATGGAGCGCCCTTGCAACCATCTCTTTTCCCGTTCCGTTTTCTCCCGTAATCAAAACGGGCGCTTCAGCCTGTGCCGCCTTCAATATTTTTTCTTTTAAAAACTTAATGCTGTCAGACTCCCCGATAAGTTCGAAATCGCCTGAAAGGCTTCCTGCGATTATTGTCTTTTTTTCGCTGACGCTGTTATATTTAACGGCATTTTCGACGGTGATAAGAACCCTGTCGAGTGATAAGGGTTTTTCTATAAAATCATACGCCCCCATTCTTATGGTCTTTATGGCGGTATCGATATCGGAATGGCCTGAAATCATAATAACGGGAATATTTTTATTTGCTTTGACCATATTGTCTAAAATATCAACCCCGTCCCTATCCGGAAGCCAGATATCCAATAAAACAGCATTTGGGGACATTTCGTTAAAAGCCTTAAGCCCCGCTTCCCCGCTTCCTTCCGATACGACTTTGTATCCCTCGTCCGCCAGGATGCCTTCCAGAGACTTTCTTATGCTTTCTTCATCGTCTATTATTAAAATGAGCTTCAATTCTTTTAACCCTCCCCTTGCCTCTTGCCCGACTTTAATTCTATAATAAAACTTGCCCCGCCGTCTTCGTTGTTTTCCGCTCTTATTACGGCATTGTTCTCGACCATTATATTTTTCGTTATGGCAAGGCCTAAGCCTGTTCCGCCCTGCTTTGTAGAAAAATAAGGCTCATACATATTTTGCATAACCTCGCCTTCTATACCAGTTCCGTTATCCGCAAAAACTATCCTGACGGTATTTTCACCGGCAACTTTTTTTGTCTCCACCGTGAGCCTGCCGTTATATCCGGATTCTTTTCCGCCCTGGTATTTTAATAAAATGCTATACACTCCGTTGTCGATTATATTCATAAATGCCCGCTTCATCTGTTGTTTGTCTATAAAAACTTCGGGTAAATCTCCGCCAAGATTTGTGATAAATTCTATATTTTTATGGGCGTTTTTATAAAGCGGTATAACGCTTTCAATCAAGTAATTTACATTTATATATTCGAAGTTAGCCTCCGGAAGCCTTGCATAAAGCGAAAACTCATCTACAAGATTTTTTAAATCGCCGACCTCTTTAATAATGGTATCCACCATTTCATTAAAAATCAAATCTTCATTGCCCGCCTTTCCGCCAAACTTTCTTTTAAGCCTTTCGGCCGAAAGTTTAATCGGCGTCAGAGGGTTTTTTATTTCGTGCGCCATTCGTTTTGCAACCTCTTCCCATGCCGCAACCCTTTGGGCTTTCATCATGTCCGTCGTATCGTTTAAAACAATGATGAAACCTATATAATTATTTAATTCGTCTTTTAAAACCGTAAGATTTACGATATAAACCTTCACGCCGCCTTTAACATTAAGTTTTATCTCTTTTGTTATGCTTTCTTTATTCTCTCTTGCCAAATCTTTAATCATGCCCCTTATATCCGAAAATGCCGTTTTATCGAAAACATCTTTATAATGAAGGTTGACGGACTTTTTAGAATTTAAGTCGAACATATTCTCGGCGGCATTATTTATATTTCTGATTTTACCGGTCTTGTCTATAGCGATAACCCCCGCATGAATATTTTTAAGGATTATCTCCATATATTTTCTTCTTCTGTCGATTTCTTCGTTAATCTTTCGTAAATCAAGATTTGCCTTTTCTATTACCTGCTTATTTTCACTTAAATCCTTAGCCATAACATTAAAAGAATCTATAAGCATCCCTATTTCATCGCCCGGACCGGCGGGAACCGAGGTATCAAGATTCCCCGCAGCTACTTTCTTGGTTCCCTCAACCAGGTCTATTATCGGTTTTGTCAATTTTTTCGACAGGTAAAATCCCACCCATAAAGAAATGAATAAAATAATAAGGGTAAATATGGAAAAAAATATAAGATATGTCGTTTCCATAGGATTTTTTATAAACCGTATCTGTGAATATTCTTTATAAAAATCGGAGAGCCAGTATATCTTGCGGGCAATCTTTTCCTGCCCGCCCGCATTATGCTTATGGTAAAATCTTGCAATGTCTATCGCATAATCCATTGCTTTTTCGATTTTTGGGGCATACCATTTGTTGATAATATTGGCGGCAAAACCGGTTGCGACTATCACGATAAACATAAATACGGATGGAACAAGGGAGACTATCACAAACAAAGAAACCAATTTTGTCCTTAATTTTGCCCCCGTAACTTTCATTTTTCTTTCTATAAGGAGTTTGATTACATTCCTTATAACTAAAAAGAGCATAAATAAGAACAGGATAACGGTTATATTGATATAAGCGTAAACGATAATCTTGGATGTTAAGGATGTATTCGTAAAAGAAATCATCCTGACTTCCGCAAAGGTCGAGATTATTATCAGAAATATCGCTACGATTATAAATATAATCTCTCTTCTTATCCTGATTTTTTCTATTGATTTATCCTGAGCTTTCATCTTATATTTATATAAATATTGTTAAAAAAATAAATTTAATAAATAAATTTAAGGCTGTATGTATTTGTGGTCATCAGGAAATAACCCGCAAGAAACGGGATGTAATTAAGAGGAAACGGGATATGGAATGTGCCTAAAACTCCTCTTATGGTGAGCTCGTATTTGCGGCCTAACCTAAAATTTCTTTTGGCCCGCACCTGCAAATTTTGCACCTTAGACATGTAAGCTAATGCGCCGGCAAATGACCTTGCTATTAATTTTTTACCAAATTTACCCTTATAATTATATCTTATAATGAAATAATTATTCAGTTCATCGTATTTTATGGAATTTATTAAAACGCGGTCATATAAAACCCTCCCGCCGGGTTCCGACCGCACCTTAACATAAAATCGAAATTTGACTGGAAACCCGCTTAAAACAGCTTTTTTTAAATCTTCATTAAAAGCATCGTTTACTTTAAAATATAAAATAACGCTGTTTTTATTATACGATGTCAGTATTACATCCGAGATTTTCGGCATTCCGAAAGCTTTTTGGGGGAAAAATAAGCACACGGCGAAAACCGCCGGAAACATAAACCTAATTAAAAACGATACAGCCCTTTTTTTCATTATTAACCTGCGCTTAATCATTTACTTAAGATAGATTTTATTGTATCATAAAAAAATATGAAAGTATTAGTATTAGGCTGCGGCACTTCAACGGGCGTTCCGCTAATCGGCTGCAATTGCAAAATTTGCGCATCAGCCAATCCAAAAAACAAAAGATTAAGGCCGTCGATTCTTGTGTCGGAAAATAACCTGAATATTTTAATCGATACGCCTCCAGATTTACGAACCCAGGCGCTAAAGGAAGATGTAAAAAACATCGATATCGTCTTATACACCCATACCCATGCCGACCATCTTTTCGGGATAGACGATTTAAGGATGTTTAACTACATTAAAAAGGCCCCGATACCCATATATGCATCCGAAACCGCAATACATTTCATTAAAAATAAATTCGATTACATATTTAAAGAAAAAACGCTTTCAAGCAAGCCTAACCTTACGCCGAATATATTAAAAGACAGAATAGAAATTAACGGGTTAAGCATAACGGCGGTTCCAGTTTATCACGGCAACGATATAATAAACGGATATAGAATAAACGATTTTGCATATATTACCGATGTTTCGAAAATACCGGAATCATCCTTTAAGTTGCTAAAGAATTTAAAAGTATTGATGATAGATGCACTGAGATACAAACCGCACCCGACGCATTTAAGCATAGATGAAGCAATGGCCGTTTCCAAAAGAATAAATCCCCTTAAAACTTACTTTACCCACATGGGACACAACATCGATTATGAAGAAATTAAAAAATCCTGCGCAAACGGTAATTTTATACCTGCCTATGACGGATTAACATTTGAGGTATAATTAACCCGCCCGTTAATCTATATCCGCCATAAGATATACGGCAAACAATAAAAATATAATATCCGCCATAAATGCGGCTAAAAGCGGGTTTAGCTGGGAGGACTCCCCGAGCGACAGGGCAATGGAATTAACAATCCACCATGTAAAGGCAAATACGATGCTTATTCCTATCGCGATAGGCGTACCCCCTTTTTTTTCCAGCAATAATCCAACGGAAATGCCGATAAGTATAAGAATCAGATTTATGAGCGGGTAGGATAATTTGGAATAAAAACCCGTAAGAATATAACTAACGCCGGATTCCGTTTTTTTTGCAACCGCAAGCATCTTTGACAGGCTGGTTATAGAAAGAAACTCCGGTTTTAAGGTGTATGATTTAAAAAAATTTAAGTTTAAATTAATAGGCATTTCTATATTTTTAAAAAATTTTTCCGAAAATCCGGATTTATTTTTAAACTCGAATTTGTCTAACCGCCCGTTAATTAACTCAAGATTTTTATATTTAAAATACCCCTCTTTCGCTATATATCTTTTCTTTAAGACAAAATCGTCGTCGAACTCGTAAATATTGACGCCTTTAATTGCCTTCTCTGACGGATCCAAGGATTTTGCCGTAATAATATATTTTTTGTAATGAATCATAATATCCTTTGTCCTGTATTTATATACGGAATTTATATTATAAGACGAATTTTTGTTGATATACCTTTGCATTACGAACCTTCTCAGTATATTGGTTCTAACGGCAATAAAATTCGAAAGAAAAAAGGCCGAGAGCGATATTATAATTCCGGTCAAAATCAAAGGCATAAAGAACTTAGACATGCTCAAACCCGAAGACTTTACAGGCACTATTTCATTGTTTTTATTCAAAAATGTTATGGCAAGCAGGGTCGATAAGAGGACGGATAACGGAAGCACCCTGTAAATTATTTCGGGAAGCTTATATAAAAAATATAGAATAACATAACCGGCATCGGGCGAATGCTTTGTGAATGCGCCTATATTGGAAATAAAATCCACCACAATATAAAAAGCGGCTAAACTTAAAATGGTGATGGCCAGATATTTTAAAAATTCGGCCAATAAATATCTTTGTAATATTTTTATTTTCATATTGTCATTCCCGCTATCTTAAAAGCGTCCTTAAATATAATATAAAACCAAAAATAAAAAGGAATAAATCCGCCCCCCAAACGCCTATAACCGGGTTTATTTGATTTCTTAGCGACAGATAAAAACCCGATGTGAATAAAATATAATAAGACACCACAATTATTATCGTATAAGAAATTGCCAGAAACAGGCTTCTTTTCTCCAGAAGCATCCCGAGGGACATGCCGATAAATACAAACAATATTGCGGCAAGGGGAATGGCAATCTTTTTGTATAAGTATATGAGATAAATATTCTTGAGCTTGCTATTCTTTTCCGATAAATACCTTCTCGCGAGTTCGGAAAATGTCATAAAATGAACGGAACCGTTTTTACCCGGAAACGACAGCCCTTTTAATTTTATATTTATCTTATATGTGTTAAAATGCAACATCCAAAAATTTTTAGAATTTGGGTTTTGATTTTGAATTATGCCGTTTTTTAAATAAAAATACAGGGTATTTTGTTTTTGATTATAAACGATAGCCCCCTTTTTGGCAATCAGGGTTTCAGGCGTGTCATGCACCCTGTTTAGTATAAAAATACCCTTTAAGGTCGATTTGTTCGTGTCAACATCCCTGACAAAAATTTTTAATTTTCCGAATTTATCCGTAAAAGCATTTTTTTTTAATGCCGAAAGCGCCGCCTTTTTAAATTCTTTTACCGCAAGCACCCTGAAAAAAAAGTTAAATCTCGGAGCCATATAAAAAGAAAATAAAATTGAAACGGCAAACGGTATCAGGGCAAAGAGAAGGGCCGGCTTCGTCAGTTTAAAAACCGAGACGCCGGAAACCTTTAATGCCATAATTTCGTTGTCCTGCGTCATTTTCCCGAAAACCGTTAATACCGCAAGCAAAAAAGATACGGGAAGGGTTATTATCATAAAATCCGGTATCGTTAAACTGGCAAGCTTTAGTACGGCGGTTATGCTGACCCCCTTATTAAGCACCATTTGGGTAAGCAATAAAATCCGATTTATCGTAATGCTAAAGGTAAATATTAAAAGTCCGAATATAAAAGGGGGGATAAATTGTTTAAATATGTATCTGTCTATTGTTGACATAACTTATTAATAAAAAAAATCCCCCGTTTTTATAAAAAATATTAAAATTAATTTATGCTAAAATAATAAATTATTGACTATATTATTTAATAATATTAAAATTAACCTTAAACATTAAAAAATAACAGTTATCAGTATAACAAAAACGGCGTATATTTTAAAGCATTAATTTCCTTAGCCCGCAAAGGAAAAATACGGGCGGGATATTAATATACGGGAGGTCATAATGGCATATAATATAATTTTTATCGATGACAGCGATTCGATGCAAAAGGCTGTTTCAACCATATTTATAAATAACCCCGACTTCAATTTAAATCCGATTAGCGAGCCGAAGTCTTTATTTAAAATAGCCGGAGATTTTCATCCGGATATTATCATATTAAGTTATAATTCGGTCAATACCGAAGTCAAGGGAAATGTTTCCGAAATTAAAAATAACGCCGACCTCTCCCAGATTCCCCTTGTTCTTTTAGTTCCTTCCGATTTGTCGGATAATGAAAGGGAGCTTCTTATCCAGGAGGGGGTAAACGGATTTATATACAGGCCGTTTGAAAAAGAGGTTTTTCTTTCAAAAATAAAAAGAATATTGGGCATTATAGACATCTCCGAAAAAACGGAGGAAAAAATATACGATATTTCATCATTCGAAACTAAAGAAACGGCCCAAAAAGCGCCGGCAACTCCGGCTCCGACCCCGGCTCAGGAGGCATCGACTCCGGTGGTTTCCATACCTGTAACGCCCGCCGATGACTATACGGCCGAAAAAGCAGACGAAAACGATTCGGGAGGCGGATATTTCAACAATGTGGTCAACATCGACTCCGCAGAATTAAGCCAGGCTTTTGAAAATCTTTTTAAAGACGATGCCATATTTGAAGAATTTCAGAAACTTAATAAAAAGGATGAAGGGGAGACCGCCGGTAAAATGTTCGAGGAAAGCCCTGTAGCCGAAGAACCTGCTTTGCCTGCCGAAGGCAAGGTATTAGGAGAGCCGGAAAACCTTAATAAAACGGAGGCGGAGCCTGAACCGGAATTGAATCAGGAATTGAATGAAGATATTAAAGATGTTATAAATCTTATAAATTTGGAAGAAAATATTATAACTGAAAATAAAATTACAACCGAAGGGGGGTTAAAATTGGAAATTTTAGACGAGCAGAGCCTGTTAAAATTGGACGCATTATTAAAAAATTCGATACAAAAAACACTGGAAGAAATTAAGCCTCAAGTAATTGAAAATATAAAGAACATGTTACCCGAAATTATCGAAAGGCTTGCTAAAGAAGAAATAGAAAAAATCAAGCAGGCGGTGGCAAACAATTAAGAGAAGTAACATATAAGCAAAAATATGCATTTATTCGAATCTCAAGTAAAACCTCTCATATATAACGCTTTAAGCGAAGATATAAAGGGCGGGGATATTACGACCGATGCCGTTACCCTCAAAAACGATCCAGAAATCCTGTGCGATGTTACCGCAAAAGAAAATGGGGTTGTTTGCGGCCTGCAAATATTTTCGATGGTTTTTGATATAGTCTCTAAAAATAATTATGAAATAAATTTTTTGGTCCAGGAGGGCGAGCCTGTTTTAAAATCCCAGAAGGTAATACTTCTCAAAGCAAAGGCAAGCGTCATACTTTATGCAGAAAGGACGGCTCTCAATTTTATTCAGCATCTGTCCGGAATCGCAACAATCGCAAATTTAGCCCGGAAAGAGCTCGAAGGGCTTAAAACGAAAGTGTTGGACACAAGAAAAACAATCCCCGGATTAAGGCTGTTGCAAAAATATGCCGTTAAGATAGGGGGGGCTGAAAATCACAGGTTCGACCTGTCATCCGGGATATTAATAAAGGACAATCATATTAAATTAGCCGGCGGCGTAAAAAATGCTTTAAAGATGGTAAGAGATTACTATTCGGGATTTAATTTTAAAATAGAAGTGGAGGCATCCACTTTAGACGAAGTAAAAGAATGCCTCGAAGGCGGGGCCGATATAATTATGCTTGACAATATGGATGTCCCTGCTATGAAAAACGCCGTTGAACTTATAAACGGCAAGTCCTTAACGGAAGCTTCGGGCAATATAACAATAAACAAATTAAGAAAAATAGCGCAAGATTCAGGGGTAGATTATATCTCTATGGGTTCGCTGACCAATTCTATAACGCCTGCCGATTTCTCCTTGAATTTTATTATTTAGTTAAATTTTAAATTAAAATAGTGTAAAATATAACCTATGGGTTACGGTTATAACGGTTAGTTGCGTTTTTTAATTCCCCTTTTTTAAAAGGGGTGATATATTCACCTATACGATTGTCAAGGCATGCCCTTGATGCAGGTGAATATGCCGCTTTAGCGGACTGACGGGGTATTTATAAATAATTTTCTAAAGGTTTTAAGGAGTTATAAAAAAAATGGATGAAATTGGTTTAAAAGATGTGAACTATATCGACATTTTTGAAATTAAAAAAAATCTGAAGGGCGCTTTTGTCGGCAAAAACATATATTATGAAGAAAAAGTCGATTCTACAAACACGCTGGCAAGAGAACTCTCGCTCAAAGGGGTAAAGAACGGCAGCGTCGTAATATCGGATTATCAAGAAAGGGGAAGGGGAAGAAACGGAAAAATTTGGACATCTCCCTGCGGATGCAATATATATATGTCTATAATATTAAAACCTAAATTTAGTCCCGAAGTTGCCCAAGGAATGACTATTTTGGCAGCCGTTTCGGTTGCGGACGCAATCGCGGAGGTTGCCTCTTTAAAACCCCAAATTAAATGGCCGAACGACATCCTTATAGACTCAAAAAAGGTTTCCGGAATATTAACCGAGATGAGCACGCAAAATATGATAATAGAGCATATTATAGTCGGCATCGGAATAAATGTGAACGCCGAAGAAAAAGATATGGAAGACGGCATAAAAAATATTGCCACATCCCTTTTAATAGAATCAAAAAAAACAAACGAATTTGCAGGCCCTCTAAATAGAAACAAACTTATTACTTCTATCCTTAATAAATTCGATAAATATTATGAAATGTTTTTATCCACAGGTTTGTCGTCCGTTCTTCAATATTACCAAAAATACTTTAGCATGATAGGCAAGGAAATCGAGATAAATATTAGGGACAAGAGGGTTAAAGGCCAGGTTGTCGGAATAGATTCAAAAGGCGCTCTTCTTTTAAAGACGGGTGAAAATGAACTCGAGAAGGTTGTTTCTGGCGAAATATACTTTTAAGCTATCTTTCTATGCTATTAGCATGCGACATCGGTAATTCATCTTCCGTTTTTGGAATATTCGATACGGAAGGCAATATAGTTAAAACATTCAGGGTGAATACATCCGAAATGTCCTCCGTGAAAGATTTAAATCAAAATTTTTCTAAAAATTTTGATTTAAAATGCGTGGAAGGGGTTTCTATCTCCTCCGTTGTTCCGAGCGTGGACAATGTCTATAAAGATTTTTTCAAAAAATTTAATATCGACCCTTTATTTATTTCATCAAAAATAAAATTAAATATCCGCATTTGCGCAGAAAACCCTGAACAATTAGGTTCCGACAGGATTGCCAACATAAGTTATGCCCATTTTGTAAGCCAAAAATTCCAAATCGTCGTAGATTCAGGAACTGCCTTAACTATCGATGCGGTAAATGAAAACGGGGATTTTTTGGGCGGAATTATTTTTCCGGGGTTATCTTCGCTTGCCGCCTGCCTCCCTCTATCAACCGAAAAACTTCCTCTTATAAATATTACAGAAAATATAGGAAAGCCGCAAAGGCTGCTCGGGACAAACACCGAAATGTCTATAATGTCCGGGGTGTATTACGGAACCCTATTCTTAATTAAGGGATTTATCGAAAATATTTGTGGTTATTATAACGCAGGTATTAATAACTTAAATGTTATTTTCACAGGAGGACAGTCCTGCCTGTTTTTTGAAAACATTAATATAAAAGGTAAAAAAATCTTAGATGAATTTTTCACGCTCAAAGGCATTAAATATTTATATGATTTGAATGTGAATTAATGAGGTCTTTATGTCCCTTCCTGCCATGACTTCAAGTAATTAATCTGTTCATCCGTAAGCGTGTCTATCTCGATGCCCATCGATTTTAATTTTAAGGACGCGATCCTTTCATCTATTTCCTTGGGAACATTATAAACTCTCGGGGACATATTTTTTCCCAAAACGGCAAACTCTGCCGAAAGGGCCTGAACGGAGAAACTCATATCCATAACGCTTGCCGGATGCCCGTGAGCGCTTGCAAGATTGATAAGCCTGCCTTCGGCCAATAAATATATTCTTTTGCCGTCTTGAAGCCTGTATTCCTCGACAAAATCCTTTACCTTTTTTACCGACTTTGCCATTTTTTTAAGTTTATTTATATTGATTTCGACATCAAAATGGCCGGAATTTGACACGATAGCGCCATCCTTCATATTTTCAAAGTGTTCGGTATTTATAACATTTATATCGCCCGTGACGGTGCAAAAAATATCCCCAATCCTGGCGGCATCCGTTCCCTTCATTACCCTGAACCCGTCCATTACGGCTTCTAAAGCCTTAACGGGGTCAACCTCCGTAACAATAACATTGGAGCCGATACCTTTTGCCCTTAATGCAAGCCCTTTTCCGCACCAGCCGTAACCCATTACTACAAAGTTCCTGCCCGCAAGCAGCATATCCGTTGCCCTGATAATGCCGTCTATAGTTGACTGGCCTGTTCCGTATCTATTGTCGAAAAGATGTTTGGCATCGGCATCGTTTACCGCTATAACGGGTATTTTAAGTTCCCCCGCGGCTTCCATAGAGCGAAGCCTTATCACGCCGGTGGTCGTTTCTTCCATCGAGGCTTTTATATTTTTAATTAATTTTTTATACTTTTTATGTATAACGGATATAAGGTCTGCTCCATCATCGAGGGTAACATTCGGTTTGGCGGCTAAAACACTGTCTATATGTTCATAATAAGTTTTTGAGTCTTCTCCTTTAATGGCATACACATCTATGCCGAAGTCTTTAACTAACGAGGCTGCAACATCATCCTGGGTCGAAAGGGGGTTGGAAGCGCATAAATAAACATCGGCGCCGCCGTTCTTTAATGTTCTGGCGAGATTAGCCGTTTCTGCCGTAACATGAAGGCATAGCCCCATATTCAAACCCTTAAACGGCTTTTTTTCGGCAAACTGTTCTTTTATCAGCGACAAAACCGGCATATCCTGCTCTGCCCATAAAATTCTCTCTTTACCCTGTTTTGCAAGCTTAATATCCTTTATATCCGCCATTATACCCCCGCATATCAATATAGTTAAAATAATTAAACAAACGATTTAGTCTTGCTTAAATTAAGAGCCGTTTCCTTAAGTTCGTGAATTTTAACAAGTTTTTCCCATGTAAAATCATCGTCGGGTCTGCCAAAATGACCATAGTTAGAGGTTTTAGCGAAAATAGGCCTTAAAAGGTTAAGCGTTTTTACCAAATTATAGGGTCTTAAGTCAAACACATTACATACGGCATTCGAGATAATTTCATCGCTGTATATCCCCGTGCCGAAAGTATTTGCCATAATCGAAATAGGTTCGGCTACGCCTATCGCATAGGCAACCTGAACCTCGCACTTTTCGGCGAGTCCGCTTGCGACGACATTTTTGGCGATAAACCTTGCCATGTACGACCCGCTTCTATCAACCTTGGATGGGTCTTTTCCCGAAAAAGCCCCGCCGCCGTGCCTTCCCATTCCACCGTAAGTATCGACTATGATTTTTCTTCCCGTAAGTCCCGTATCGCCGTGCGGACCGCCGATAACAAAACGGCCCGTAGGGTTTATAAAAAATTTTGTATTATTATCCAGAAGCTCGGCCGGCAGCGCTTTTTTAATTACCTCTTCGATAACGGCATCCTTAAGCATTTCCTGTGAAACCGACTCGGCGTGCTGGGTCGAAAGAACAATGGAGGTAATTTTAGAAACTTCGTTATTTTCGTATTTAACGGACACCTGGGTCTTTCCGTCTGGTCTTATAAAATCTAAAACTTTGCTTTTTCTGACATCGGCAAGCCTTTTAGAAAGTTTATGCGCATAATAAATCGGGGCGGGCATAAAATCCGGGGTTTCCGATGTAGCATAACCAAACATAAGCCCCTGATCTCCTGCCCCCTGTTCCTCTTCCCTGTCTCTTTCCACACCCATTTTTATATCGGAAGATTGTTTGCCTACGGTCGTAATTATCCCGCAGCTTTTATAATCAAAGCCCATGGAAGAATCATCATATCCTATTTCTTTTATTACGCTTCTGATTAAATCTTGATAGTTTACTACGCCGTTTGAAGTAACCTCGCCCGCTATTATGACAAGTCCTGTCGTAACCATTGTTTCTAACGCAACTTTTGAACACTTATCCTGTGTTATAAACGCATCGAGTATCGAATCCGATATTTTATCGCAAATTTTATCCGGATGGCCTTCGGTCACGGATTCGGATGTAAAAATAAAACTTCCATTTTTAAAATTCATTTCACTCACCTTTCTTTAAAAATTAAAAATCTCTTTAAAAAACATTTTTTAACTTTTTTTTAAAAAAGATACGATTATAATATAATAACTGAAGGAATGTGTCAATTTAAAAGTTTGCCTTTATTTATTAACATCCCTGTGGTAGTAAGATATGCCGTATTCGTCGTTTATGCTGCCCAGCTTGTTTTTAAGTTCCTCGGCAATAAAAACAGACCTGTGAACCCCGCCGGTGCAGCCTATCCCGACCGTGAAGTAAGATTTGCTTTCTTTCCTGTAGAGAGGAAGGCTGAATTTTAAAAAACTTGCTATATGTTCTATAAAATTATTCGACTCATTAAAGGACAGCATGTATTCCCTAACTTCCCTGTTAAAACCTGTAAGTCCTTTTAACAGCGGAACAAAAAATGGGTTTGGAAGAAATCTTGCATCAAAAATTGTATCCGCTTCCAGCGGCAAGCCGTATTTAAAGCCAAAAGACAGTATTTTTACCGAAAATGCCGGATTATATATTATGTCCCCTATATGGGGCAATAAAATGCCCTCTAATTCGTGAATATTGACATCGGTGGTATCCAAAACCACATCGGCGTGGAGTTTAATATTCTTAAGAAGCTGCCTTTCTTCCCTGACCGCAATATTAATATCGTCCCCGGACAGCGGATGCTTTCTCCTTGTTTCGGAATATCTTTTTATGACGGCTTCGTCTCTTGCTTCAAGAAATATGTATTTAAAAAACGAGGATTGCAGCCTTAAAAATTTAACATAATCTTCGAATGAGCTTCGCTGATTTTCAATATCGTTTAAAAAACTCTTTTCCCTTATATCGACGATAAAGAGTATATTTTTTAATTTTGCCGATAATCCTAATTCAAAAAATTTTGGAAGCAGCATCATCGGCATATTATCAACGCAAAAAAAGCCTTTATCCTCAAGTATTTTTAATGCGGATGATTTTCCCGAACCAGAAATTCCGCTGATTAAAATAATATTCGGCTTTAGCGCTCCTTCGTCCGCTATACTGAACAGGCTGCTTTGCAACCCTCTTTCATTTTCTTCCATATATTAAATCCATTAAATCCATATTATAAATCCGGCGCTATCAGGGAAAAACTTCCGTCTTCGCCTTTAAAAATAAAAGATATTTTTGAAGACGCTTTATCTTTAAAAATTATAAAATCTTCGTCTCTGTTTCTAAGTTTTTGCACCGCTTCTTCGATGCCAAGGGGATGTTTTTCATAATCCTGCCTTATTTCTATATTTGGAATATTTTCCTCCTCCCCGGCTGAGGCAAGAGCCTTATCTTCGTACTCTTTTCTTCTGTTTTTTTCTTTGTGTTTTTTAATCTGGGCTTCAACCTTTTCCATCAGCAAATCGATGGCGCTGTATATATCCGATGATTTTTCTTCGGCATTAATAGTCAGATTCTTCGCAGTTAATTTAATCTGCGCGATACCCGACTCCTTATGTTCGACGCGTTCCATGCTAAGGGTTATATGCGCCTCCATGATATTATTCAAATACTTTTCCAGTTTTAAGACCTTTGACTCTGCATACTGCCTTATGGCATCGCTCGAACCGATATGCTTAAATGTAACCGCTATGTTCATTTGCGTCATCTCCTTGATTAATTTATTATATTTATTTCGCTCTTTTAATTAACTTATTTCTCTGGCGTGCGGGAGGAATATTCATAATTTCCCTATACTTGGCGATTGTCCTGCGGGCGATAACGATTCCGTCCCTTTTCAGCAGATCCGTTATTTCATTATCATGGTAAACCCTCCCGATATCATTTTCCCGGGCTATAATCTTTTTTATCCTTGCCATTACATTTTCCGATGACGAATCCCCGTAAGAAGCGCTGGAGAAAAAACTCTTAAGTTCAAAAACACCCAGATGCGTGCTTAGATATTTGTTAGATGTTGCCCTTGAAACCGTTGATTCGTGAATATTCAGCTCGGCGGCAATATCTTTTAATATTAAATGTTTCAAATTTCCTATTCCGTTGTCAAAATAATCGGCCTGCTTGTTGACTATTAATTCCGCTATTTTTAGAATAGTTTCCTTTCTGGTGTTGATGCTTTTAACTAACCATGAAGCCGATTTAAACCTTTCTTCGACATAATTTTTCATATCGGGACTCACTACTATTTCTCCGCTAAGCACCTTTTTGTAGTAAGAATTGATTTTAATCTGCGGAATATAATCGTCGTCCATAAAAACAACATATTTTCCTTTAATTTTTTTTAAATACAGGTCCGGCACTATAAATCTTGTTTCTGCCTGGCCGAAATTAGCCGCGGGTCTCGGGTTAAGCCTTTTAAGCCTTTCGACGGAGTCCAATACGCTAAGCGCACTTTTTCCCGTTTCCTTAGCAATCTTTTGATAATTTTTATTTGCGACATCCTTTAAGTAATTTTTGATTATAATTTTAAGCAAATCATCGTCTTTAAAATAATAATCGGCCTGAACCAATAAACTCGATACCGTATCAAAAGCCGCTAAACCAACGGGCTCAAGCCTGCCGAGCTTGGTTAAGACAGTATCTATAAATTTATCTACGCCCGCATCCCCGTTGTCTTTTTTTTTAAATATATTGCCGGCTGCGTAATCCGCAAGCTCCTGCCTTGAAACGGCTAAGAAGCCGTTTGAATCTAAGTTGCCTGCGATATACTCGGAAATTTTAACCTCTTGGGGAGAAAAATTGCCCGTTCTTACCTGCTCCATTATAGATTCATATAATGTCTTTACGCTATAAAAACTATTTTCGATTATATAATTCTTGTCGCTGTACTTATAATCGCCGCCGTTATCTTTAGATAAATCAAGAAACTGCTCATTATAATTCACCAGATAATCCGCCAGTTCTTTGGCTGCGGATGAGTCTTGCCGGGCTTCGACGCCGTTTAAAGGGACATCGTAGTCAGATTTGCCGCCTTCATCTTTTACCTGATTTTTAACATTTGAGCTAAGCTGGTTTTCAATTCCGAGCAGGGTCTCTTTTTTGGCTTCGCCCGTAAACACGGCGGAATCGATATCGATGATAGGATTTTCGGATATTTCCTGCTTTATCATATCCGAAAGCTCGATGTTGTTTAACGCCAGCATTTTTATAGCGAGCTGAAGACGCGGGGTCATAACCAATTGCTGCGTTAATTTCAAATTTTGCCTTAATTCGATATTGCCCATATTGTATCCAAAAATTAATATGTTTTTACAACCTTTATTGTTTCCTTAATATATATTATATATCATTATACATAATTATAAAACAGGCATTCCTGGCAGGCGTATAATTAAGGCCGGATATTTTCAGATACCTATATTAAACTTCTCTCCAAGAAAAAATCTCTTTACGACGCTGCTCGAGATAATATGGGAAGGCTTACCGTTTTCTATAATTTTGCCGTCGTTGATTATGTAGGCGCTATTGCATATTCTAAGGGCTTCCCTGACATTATGGTCAGTTATCAGTATGCCTATGGATTCGTTTTTTAAATTGGTAAGTATATCCTGCATATCCTCAACCGCAATAGGGTCTATTCCTGAAAACGGTTCGTCCAAGAGAATAAATTTAGGGGAAGAAATCAGTGAGCGGGCAACTTCGACCCTTCTTCTTTCGCCGCCCGATAAACTCATAACCGGAGACTTCCTGACCTTTTCGAGGCCGAATTTTTCTATCAATTCGTTGAGCCTTTCTTCTTTTTCCCTGTCGGATATTTTTAATAATTCAAAAATGGCTAATAAGTTTTGTTCGGTCGTAAGTTTTCTAAAAACGGATGTTTCCTGAGGCAAATACCCTATGCCTAATCTGGCTCTTTTATACATCGGCATTTTAGTAATATCGACATCGTCTAAAAATATAGACCCGCTGTTTGGCCTCAGCATGCCGGAAATCATATTGAATGTGGTAGTTTTGCCTGCGCCGTTTGGACCCAAAAGGCCTGTGATTTCCCCTGTTTTAATCTCTAAGCTAATATCGTTTACCACAGCCCTTTTTTTAAATCTTTTTACTAAATTGACCACTCTAATCATTGCAGTTAATCACTATTATTTATTATTGTTTTTATTTTTTACTTTTTTTAAGTTTTTTGAAGGCTGAACCGTTAAAGATTTATTGGAATACACCGTGGCGTTAACCCTTTTAGTATGTCCGCCAAAAACCGTCGAAATACCTGTTTTAAAGTTAATCGTTATTTTCTCCCCGGCTATTTTATTTTTACCTTCGTATGCTACGGGATTTTGCGTAATTATCGCAATCCCCGATTTTTCATAGTAAACAGCATTCCCGCCCGTAATATTGTCTTTTCCCTTGATAATATGCACATTTCCGGTTGCAATAAGCGTCTTTATTTTATTTTTTTTCGTATATAAAACATGCAATATATCGGAAAAAATTTTAAGATTACCTTTAATGGCTATAACATGGCCGGAGAATACCGCCGTCTTGCTTTTATTATTAACTACGAGGGAATCCGCCGTTATATCGATTTTGGAGGGTTTAACCGGCTTACTCGAGGCCGCTGTCATCCCTCCCCTAACCCCCCCCGCAAGGGTAGGGGAATGTTTAACCGTCCCCGGCGTTAATCCAAACCCGTTTTGGGGGGCAGCAAAAAAACTGTAGATTAAAACTGGTATGGCGAGAAAGAATAAATACCCTTTTTTATTCCCTATATTTATTAGATTTATCCGCATTACCTTCTTCCCCCGTCAGATATAAAATGGACATCTTTGCTTAAAATAAAAAGCTTTTTTTTAATATAAAAAATCAAACCGCTCCCCGAAATGCCGTAATTTTTACTTTTAATTTTCATATAACCAGGGGCGACAATTTTATCGTCCTTTGCAATATAATATATTAAATTTGTTTTCATGTACGAACCGTTAATATCTTTTATTATAACGCCCCCCGAAACCGTAACATTTTTGGAAACGGCGTTTAAACGCCCATGCCTTCCAGTTATAATATATGCGGGCTTTTTATTTTTTCCGTAAATGTAGGCTTTTACGCCTTCCAGTTTAATTATATTCTTTTTGGGGGAATAATAATTTAAACTTTTCGAAAATATTTCGTAGGTGAGCGCGCCGTTTTTAAAAAATTTGTAATCTACCGTCTTTAAAGTTATATATCCCTTGGATATACTTAAATTTAATAATCCTTTTTTAATATTTATATAGTGAAGAATTAAAAAAAAAGCAAGCACTAAAAGAAACAGGATACCGAGAACAAGGGCTGTTTTTTTTAAAATTTGCTGATTGATTGCCTTAAGACCCATTTTTATTTAAATCGTTTAAAAAATTAAATAAAAGCCCTTTTTTTTCAAGAATCATGTCGCAAACTTCTCTCACCGCGCCGCAACCCCCGCTTTTTTTCGTAACAAAATCTGCATAATCCTGCACATATTTAGGGGCATCCGGAACCGATGCCGAAATGCCTGCCCTGTTTAAAAGTTCGATATCGACTATATCGTCGCCCATATAAAATAAATTTTTAAAATCAAGATTATAGTCTTTTAGAACCTTTGTTAAAGAGTTTAATTTATCTTTGCATCCTTCTATGTAAAAATCTACGCCCAGTTCTTTTACCCTAATGACGGCGGCATTGCTTGTCCTCGCAGAGATAAAGCCCACTTTAAGCCCCATTTTTTTTGCAAGCCTTATCCCCGCCCCGTCATGGGCAAAAAATGTTTTGGTTTCAACCCCGGACTCCGATATATGTATCTTTCCATCCGTTAATACGCCGTCAACATCAAAAACAAGAATTTTGATTTCGTTAAAATCTAAATTAAAGGTGTCCAATTAAATGTATCCTAATTAAATGTATCCGATTTATTTTATAAATACCCCGTCAGTCAGCCTAAAGGCTGACTGCCACCCCTTTTAAAAAAGGGGAATTAAAGACGGAAACGAGATTGAAGAGCTATGCTCGCAATAACAAATTCCTCTTTTAAAAAAAGGGGAATTATACAGGGTGTCCGATTTATTTATTTCCGTTTAATAACCGGATATGCCCGCCTTTACAATATCGTGTATATGTATAACCCCTATGGGCTTAGGATTATCCAAAGATTCGACGACAAAAAGCGATGTAATCTTTAAATCCTCCATTTTCTTTAAAGCGTTAACCGCAAGGGTGTCTCTAAACACGGTCTTAGGGTTTGCCGTCATAATATCCCTGGCGGGTTTGTTAAATATATTTTCCGCGGAAGCAAGCAATGCCCTTCTTAAATCACCGTCCACTATGATTCCGCAAAGACGGCAATTTTCATCAATAACCCCGGTCAGCCCCAGTCTTTTCGAATTCATTTCGATAATCGCTTCGTTTAACAAAGCCGATTCTTTTATGAGCGGAATTTCTTTTTCTTTGTGCATTATATCGGAAACTTTTAAAAACTTCTTTCCTATCGAGCCTCCGGGGTGAAGCCTCGCAAAATCCTCTTCGAGAAAATTTCTCCTTTTTAGCAATGATACCGCAAGGGCATCGCCTATGGCAAGCTGCGCCGTCGTGCTTGCGGTCGGGGCAATATTAAACGGACAGGCCTCTTTTTCGACGGAAACATCAAAAAAGTAGTCCGATAGTTCATAAAGCGGGGAGTTCTTGTTTCCGGAAAACCCGATAATCTTAGCCCCTATAAGTTTTATACTCGGAAGTATGGATATAATTTCTTTTGTGTTGCCGCTATTGGATAATACGACAATAGCGTCATCCTGGCCGATCATTCCTAAATCGCCGTGGGAAGCCTCCGCAGGGTGCATAAAAAAGGACGGCGTGCCCGTACTTGCTAAGGTCGAAGATATTTTCCTTGCTATAATCCCCGATTTACCCATGCCCGTGAGAATTACTTTTCCCTTAATATTAATGAGTAAATCGACCATTCCCGCAAAATTATCGTCAAGCCTGCCTATTAGCGCAGTTATAGAGTCGGCCTCTATCTTTAAAACATCCTTAGCCGTTTCCAGAATATTTAGTTCTTCCATTTTTCCTGTATTTTTCCTGCTTTTTAAATTAATCATTAATCAAATTCCGCTATATTTGGATATTTCGAGAACATTTTTTAAATCACTTTTAAAAGACGACAGATAAACGGAATTTGCCGAATCGCTTAACGCCCGCGGCGGGTCGGTGTGAACTTCGAAAAAAATGCCGTCGACTCCCACTGCGGAAGCCGCTCTTGCAAGCGGCATAACATGCTTTCTTTCGCCTGAAGAACTGGAACCCGAACCGCCGGGAAGCTGTACGCTGTGAGTCGCATCGAAAACAACAAGCGCTCCAAATTCCCTCATTATCTGCAATGCCCTAAAATCTACGACAAGATTATTATAGCCGAAGCTAACGCCCCTTTCCGTTAAAATAATTTTATTGTTCCCCGCGGACATGATCTTTTCGACAATATGTTTTGTATCCCCCGGGGCTAAAAACTGCCCCTTCTTAACATTCACTATCTTGTTTGTTTTTGCCGCCTCGAGCAAAATATCCGTTTGCCTTGACAAAAAAGCGGGTATCTGAATTACATCGAGAACATCTTTAGCTTTTTCGATATCGCTGACGCTGTGGACATCACTCAAGACCGGAATATCGTATTTTTTTTTAATGTCAAAAAGCATTTTAAGCCCGTTATCTATACCGGGGCCGCGAAAAGAATGAACGGATGTCCTGTTGGCTTTATCGTAAGATGCCTTAAATATTAAATTAAATTTAAGTTCTTCCGAATAGCCCTTTAAAACAGCAGCAATCTCGTCAAGGGTTTTAAAATCCTCGATGACACACGGGCCTGCGATAATAAAAGGGTAAGCATTACCCCATTTAAAGTTTAATAACGACTTTAAATCATCTTTATCGAAGATATTTAAATTTTCCATATCTATATATTTCGGAGCTTAAACCCTTGCCTTTTTTTTAGCCCCGGAAACGGCCCTGGATTTAGATTCGGATTTGCGTCTTTTGCCTGTTTTAATAATAGAAACTTTTTCCATTTTAGGCTTCGCCTTTAACTTGCCATTATGCAGGGTTAAATATTTAATGGACGCTAAAACAAAGTCTTTAAATAAGGGGTGCGGGGATAACGGCGACGATTTAAATTCCGGATGGAACTGGCATCCGATAAACCACGGGTAGTCTTTTAACTCGCAAATCTCTACAAGCTTATTGTCGGGTGAAACGCCCGAAAAAATAAAACCGGAAGACTCGAATATTTCCCTGTAATCGTTATTAAATTCCAATCTATGCCTGTGCCTTTCGCTAATCAAAAGGCTGCCGTTTTGGTATAATTTAGCATAGTTCTTCTGGTTTAACATCTGTTTTTTATTATTTTTAATGTAAATATGATAAGCGAGGGTATTTTTAGATATTATGCATGGATATGCCCCGAGCCTCATAGTCCCGCCCATCCGGCCGATGTTTTTCTGGCTTTCCATAAGGTGGATTACAGGATCTGGGGCGTCGGCGTCAAACTCAACGGAATTAGCATTTTTAAGCCCGAGAACATTTCTTGCATATTCAACCGTCATAAGTTGCATACCCAGGCATATTCCGAAATAAGGAATTTTGTTAATCCTGGCATAATTAATTACCCTGACCATTCCATTGATTCCGCGGGAGCCGAAGCCGCCGGGAACCAGTATGCCCGAACAATCCGACAATTCTTTAAGTTTTTCTCCGTAATCACCCGTTTCAAAATCCTCGGAATTAATATATTTTATATTAACATTGACATTATTTGCCAGCCCTCCGTGTATAAGGCTTTCATTTAAGCTTTTATAGGACTCTTTTAAATTTACATATTTTCCGACTACCCCGATAGTTACGGAATTTTTCAAATTCTTTAATATATTCGATATCTTATTCCATTCGCTTAAATCCGGAGACTTAGCCCAGATATTAAGATATTCTATTATTTTTGAGTCGAGCCCTTCATTGTGGAGCGATAACGGAACATTATAAATACTTTCCTCATCTTTTGCCGTAATAACGGCGCTTTCTTCTACATTGCAAAACAGGGCAATTTTCGCCCTGATATCCTGGGGAAGAACCCTGTCCGCCCTGCAAATTATAATAGAAGGCTCTATGCCGATAGCCCTGAGTTCTTTCACGGAATGCTGGGTCGGCTTTGTTTTCAGCTCGTCGGCAGTTTTAATATACGGCACAAGCGTTAGATGAATGTATAAAACATTGTCTTTTCCCATGTCAAGCTTAAACTGCCTTATCGCTTCCAAAAAGGGAAGGCTTTCGATGTCGCCGACGGTTCCGCCGATTTCTATAATGGCCACATCCCTGCCCTCCGAAACCTCTATTATTTTCTTTTTTATTTCGTCGGTGATATGAGGTATCACCTGAACCGTTTTGCCCAGATATATCCCTTTTCTTTCATTGTTTATTACCGCATCGTAAACCTGGCCGCTCGTCAAATTATTCTTTTTTGTAAGCGAAAGCGATGTAAACCTTTCGTAATGTCCTAAATCAAGGTCTGTTTCGGCGCCGTCATCCGTTACAAAAACCTCTCCGTGCTGAAAAGGATTCATAGTTCCGGGGTCAACATTAATATAGGGGTCAAGTTTCTGCATGGTAATATTAAGCCCCCTTGCTTCAAGAAGCGCGCCTATCGATGCGGCGGCAATGCCCTTTCCCAAACTTGAAACAACGCCGCCCGTGACAAAAATATACTTTGTTTTATTCATATTTATTCAACCCCAGCACATCTCTCATATCATAAAATCCTTTGTTTTTTTCGCTAAGCCAAATGGCCGCTTTGAGCGCCCCTCTTGCAAAATTATCCCTTGAAACCGCCTTATGCGTGAACTCTATAACCTCTTCGTTCCCTGCAAACATAACCTTATGTTCCCCGATTATATCCCCCGCCCTGACCGATAAAATGCCGATTTCGTCTTTTTCTCTTTCTCCCGTTATCCCGCACCTGCCATATACGCCCTTTTCGTTTAAATCGACATTTCTTTGCTTGGCAACGGATTCGGCAAGCATTTTGGCCGTTCCGCTCGGGGCATCCTTTTTCTTTCTATGATGCGTTTCTACTATCTCGCAATCGTAGCCTTCGCCCAAATATTTTGACGCTTCATAGACTATATTCAACAAAACATTGATGCCGAGGCTCATATTTCCGGATAGAACCACGGGAATATGCTTGCCGTACCCCTTTATTGTATTAATGTCTTCATCCGAAAAACCCGTTGAACCGATAACTATAGGAGTATTATAAAGCATCGCTTCCTCGGCATGGATAAGCGATGCGCTTTTAGATGTAAAGTCGATTATAACCTTGTTTTTAATCTTTGCCGTAAGATGAAGGGCTTCTTTTAAGGTAAGGAACTTCCCGGGGGGAATCCTTTTAGACTCTAAATCTTCTATGGCTAAAAAATGGGAGGATGCGGCCTCTTCGCCCGAATAGCCTGAATCGACCCCTCCTATAAATACTAACCTGCCGTAATCGTTTAAGAGAAGAGTTATGGAGCGGCCCATTCTGCCGTTACTCCCGCATACGATTATACCTATTTTTTCCATTTTTTTTAAAAACCTTAAAACCTGTTATTTTTCTTTAACCCTTATCTTAATATACCATATTCTTTTAAAGCAACCCTAATCTTTTCTACAGTGGCACCTGAAGCTTCCGATAAAGGAAGCCTTATTTCGTTTTCGATAAAGCCCATAATATTTAAAGCCTTTTTAACGGGAATCGGATTTGTTTCGATAAACATGGCGTGAATTAACGGGAGGAGTTTAAAGTTAATCTTCCTTGCAGGTTTATAGTCCCCTTTAAAAGCATATTCGGTCATGGAAACCATATCTTTCGGCGCAACATTTGAAACAGTGGAAATAACTCCGTGGCCTCCAACGGCGATTACCGGTAATGTAAGGGCATCATCCCCCGACAATACGCAAAAATCCCCGGGAGCCTTTCTTAAAATGGCTGTAACCTGGTCTAAGGAACCGCTTGCCTCTTTAATGCCTTTTATGTTATCTGTCTCGAAAAGCCTGAATACGGTTTCTGGAAGCAAATTAACCGCGGTCCTTGACGGAACATTGTAAAGGATTACCGGCAGCGAACAGTTTTGCGCAACGGCCCTAAAATGAAAATATAATCCATCCTGCGTAGGCTTGTTATAGTACGGGGTAATTTGCAAATGTCCGTCTATTTTAAACTTCTCGGCTTCTTTAGCAAGATGAATCGCTTCAGTCGTGTTATTGGAACCTGTTCCCGCAATAACTTTAACCCTTTTGTTGACAATTTCCGAGGTGAGCCCTATAACGGCGATATGCTCCTCGAAAGAAAGGGTTGCGGATTCGCCGGTGCTTCCGCACGCAACAATGCCGGAGACTCCGTTTTCTATCTGAAATTCTATTAATTTTTCAAGAGCTTTTTCATCGATATGGCCGCCGTTAAAAGGCGTAACAATGGCCGTAAACACACCTTTAAACATTTTTACCCTCCCATACCCCTGCCATAAAGGGAGGGGAATAAGCATATTATATTTATTTTTATTGGGGTATAAATTCTCTGGCAATTAAATCGCCGTATGTTTCCCTTTCCCTTATGATACAATATTTATCTTTATCTACCAGAATCTCCGGCACTCTGGGTCTTGAATTGTAGTTGGAAGACATCGAAAATCCGTAAGCGCCGGCGCTGTATACCGCAAGCAAATCTCCTTCCAGAACCTGGCTTAGAAGCCTATCTTTGCCGAGAAAATCGGCGGACTCGCAAATAGGGCCGACCACATCGGCTCTTATCCTTGGCCCGCTTCTTTTGACTACAGGAACAATCTCGTGATATGCCTCATACAATGCCGGCCTGATCAAGTCGTTCATGCCGCCGTCAACTATAACAAAATTTTTACTGCCCGTGTCTTTATTATATATAACTTTTGTTACAAATATGCCGCTATTTCCCACAATCACTCTTCCAGGCTCAAATATAACCTTTCCTTTATAATCTCCCAAAATATTTTTTATGGAATTCATATAAGTGGAAGGATGCGGGGGCATTTCATTTTCATATGTGATGCCGAGTCCGCCGCCTAAATCTAAATATTTTATGTCAAAACCGCTTGCGGTAAGTTTTAAAAGTAAATCTTTAATTATTAGCACGGCATCGTTAAACGGGGAAATTTCCGTTAATTGCGAACCGATATGGCAGTCAAGGCCGACCACATCTATATTTTTTAATTCTTTAGATTGTTCATAAGTAGAAACGGCATGTTTTATGCTTATTCCAAACTTATTTTTTTTAAGCCCCGTAGAAATATATGGATGGGTTTTTGGATCGACATTAGGGTTAATTCTAAAAGAAATCCGCGCTTTTTTACCTAAATTTCCTGCAATTTTATCTATTAAAAATAATTCGGGCAAAGATTCGACATTAAACATTAATATATCCGACTTAAGGGCAAATTCTATCTCACTTTCCATTTTACCGACGCCTGAATATACGACTTTTTGCGTATCGACTCCTGCTTGAATCGCCCTGAAAAGCTCCCCGCCTGAAACAATATCCGCTCCCCATCCCATTTTAAATAAAAAATTAAGAATGGCGATGTTCGAATTTGCCTTTACGCTATAACAAACAATGGAATTTAGTACTTTTGAACTTTCGTCAAAGGCATCAAAGTGCCTTTTTAATGTTGCAAGCGAATATAAATAAAAAGGGGTCCCGACTTCGGCCGCAATATGCTTGACAGGAACATCTTCGCAGTATAATTCGTTTTCTTTAAAGATAAAATCGTTCATGAGTTATAATTTCCTTTCTATTATGTAATTTGCTATATCCGTTAAATTTCTTTTGTGTTCCGAATCGGGAAAAACATTTAAATTTTCTTTTGCTTTCGAAACGGCCGCCTTTGCTTTCGATATAGTGTAATCTATCGAGTCATAGCTTTTTACGAGTTTTAAAACGGCTTGAAGGTCCGCGTTCGTAAGTTTTTTCTTGTAAATAATTTCGGAAACGAGAGCTTTCTCGCTCTCAGGACATCTTTCCATGGTATGAATCAACGGAAGGGTGAGCTTGCCCTCCTTTAAATCATTGCCTATAAACTTGCCGAATTCTTCGTTTGAGGTATAATCGAGGGCATCGTCCATAAGCTGGAATGCAATGCCGATGTTTAAACCGTAATCGTAAAGGTTTTGGCCGTATTCGTCGTTTTTCAGGGAAATTATTGCGCCTATTTGCGATGCGCAGGCAAAAAGCACGGCTGTTTTCTTTATAATTATATCGAGATAATCGTCCTCCGTCGTTTTAATGTCGGCGGTTTTAACAAGCTCTTTCACTTCGCCCTCGGCCATAAGCGTCGTAGCAAGAGAATAAGCCTTTATAACATCCATATTATCTAAGCTCGAAAGCACCTTGAAAGACTTTGCGAACAAATAATCGCCCACAAGCACCGAAGCTTCATTTCCAAAAACCGTATTTGCGGATGACTTTCCCCGTCTTAACGGGGCGTTATCGACAACATCGTCGTGAAGAAGCGTAGCGGTGTGGATAAACTCGATAACAGCGGCTAAAGAAATATGGTCATCGCCTTTATATCCGCAAATTTTTGAAGATACAAGGAGCAGTATAGGGCGTATTCTCTTTCCGCCGCTCGAAATCACATATTTTGCAACCCTTTGAATCAGCGGCGTTTCGGTAGCAAGATGAGTTTCAAACTGGTCTTCGACCATTCTCAGTTCATCTTCTATGTAATCAAAGGAAATATTCTGCAATTTAAATCCCGGTTAAAATTTTTAATTATAATTAATTATACCGTTTATTTTTTATTCGTTGCCTAAATTGTATTATTTTATGTCAGTTAGCTTAAATATTCAATGATTTTTTTTAGTTTTGAAACAGGGTGAAAATTTATTTCCTTAAAACCTTTTATGTCTTTTAAATTCGATTCGGGAAGTATGATATTGGAAAAACCTAAATTAACGGCCTCTTTAACGCGGGCAGACGGGTTCATCACCCCTCTGACCTCGCCTGTAAGGCCTATCTCTCCAAAAGCCATAAAATCCGGGGGTATAGGCTTTTCTAAATAGCTTGAAATAACGGAAACCGCAATCGGTAAATCTATCCCCGGCTCTTGAATAGTTATCCCTCCAAATATTTTAACATAAATTTCTTTAGATGAAAGCTTAATTCCTTCTTTTTTTTCTAAAACCGCCGCTATAATAGAAACCCTTCCGCCGTCTATTCCCAGACAGACCCTTTTTGGAACGGGCATATATGATTGAACGACTAAGGCTTGAACCTCCACAAGCAAAGATCTTGTCCCCTCCAAACATGCCGTTACGACGGAACCGGGGGAACCGGCCTGCCTTTCCTCTATAAAATATGCCGATGGATTTTTTACTCCTATTAAGCCGTTTTCGGACATTTCATAAACGCCGATTTCATCGGTGGAACCAAACCTGTTTTTATAACACCTTAATATGCGGTAAGAATCCTTTTTGCTTGAATCAAAGTATAAAACGGTATCTACTATATGTTCCAGGGTTTTTGGGCCGGCAAAATTACCCTCTTTGGTAACATGTCCCACAAAAAATACCCCGCAATTTTTTTTAAGGCAGGCGGATGTTATCTCGTGGGCAGCCTCCCTTAAAGAATTAGGGCTCCCGTATGCGGTCTCGGAGTGCGGCATCGTTACCCTTTGAATGGAGTCTATAATTATAAAACCGTAATCCCCGTTATTAATGGTGTATAATATCTCGTTTATATCGTTAAGGGATAATAAAAACAGGTTGTCCGAGGTAAGCCCGAGCCTTTTCGCCCTCAAAAGAAGCTGGCTTAATGATTCCTCGGTGGAAATATATAATACCTTTAAACCTGGGTCCGGCGAAGCGAGCCTGTTTGAAATCTGAAGCATAAGGGTGGATTTGCCTATTCCGGGGTCGCCGCCTATCAGTATGCTTTGGCCGTTAACTAAGCCTGAGCCGACGGAAACATCGAACTCGTTAATTCCTGTTTTGATTCGAAATAAAGCCTTTGAACTTTCGGCCTCAAGCGGGGTTACGGGGGAATTTTTCGGGGGCTTATCATATAACCTGACGGTTTTGGTCGATTTTGCCTCGTAGAGGGCAATCTCCATCGTGTTATAGCTCTGGCACTCTGGACATTTTCCGACCCATTTTATGGAAGCGGCGCCGCAATTTTTACATTTATACATTTATGTTTTCTGCATTAGCAATAAAATCCAGCACACCCCGGTTCCCTTCTTCAAAACCGGTCGAAAGAAAAATATCTATCTCCCTTTCGCAATTTTTGGTGTCTATGGTAACATCCTTATTTTCGACGACTATTGCATTGGCGTTAAATTCCTTTCTGGAATTAACGATAATCTTATCGTTTTCAGCAAAGACGGCTCTTACATTTTTGAATTTATTCAGCAAAACCGTAATAGCGGCACAATTGTTTTTAAGCAAAACAATTCCGAACTCTAACTTCCCCGTCTCTAAAGCCTCTCCCAGTTTAAGAGCCATCTTGAATATGTCTTTATGCTGGTCGAGCCTTGAGGGGCCTATATCGTAAAGGCTTGTCCACTTTGTATCGAGGTAAATCCCGACCTTTTCTTTAAAGAAAAAGCTATCATTATCGGAAAATATGCCTATTTTCAAGGCTTTTTTATTTTGCCTTTCCGAAGTATTCACCCGGTCCCTAAGCTGCATTGTCATTTTAAAAGTCCACCCATATCATATAAGTATAGGTTTATTTTACCTTTTTATGGGGAATAAAACAAGTTCAATATTTCTAAATATTTCAGCTATTCTGTTTGCCGTAATACCCCTCGAACGAAGGCCATAATTGTTTTATAAACATGTCTATGCCGTCTTCGCCTGTCATTAAGGGATATAATTCGTAACGCTTTTTTGAAGCGGTTGACAGGGGTTTTTTAAAAATGGATTCTATCTCCTGCCTGTATTCCTCTAATAAATTTTTTGATGTTTTTATGCTTTCCGCAACATAATCGCCCAATAAACCCCCTGAAATTACGGCGCTTACAATGCCCGCTCCGGTAATCGGATGCGTCAGCCCCGCGGCATCGCCGCACAATGCAATATTGCCGGAATATAAATCATTTAAGCCCGATACGGGAACAAGGCCGGATGTTTTTCCGTATATCTCGGAACCGATAAGCCCTTTATTCCTTATTTCGTTAAGAAAATTATTAAGGGAACTTGAAAGCGGCATATCAACCCTTAGTTTTTCGATACCTATACCGACATTTGCAAATTTGCTTTTAGGAAAAACCCAGCCGTAACCGTAGGGGATATAAGGCCTGAAATAACAGAGGGTAGAATCGAGCCCTCCCTCTTTTAAAAGATCGGCTCTTACCTGCGTTGCAAAAATATAAGATTTATTTTTAAGCCCCGATTTAAATTTACCTTCTAAATCAAAACTATTTTTAGGGCCGGCCGCTATAATTAAATAATCATAGTTAATTTCTATAGATTTATTACCGGCGGTATCCACTCCCGTGAGCTTATTTTCACCTGCATTAATTTTCAGGATATTTGTTTGTTTAAGTAAATTAGTTCCCGCCTTAACCGCGGATTTAACAATATAATCATCAAAAACATCCCTATTTATTATATACCCCTTCCCCTCGAACCTGTAAAGATTCTTGCCAGTATCGATGTCCATAAAACTAACTTTTTGATTTACGGCGGAGGGAATTTCGGTTAAATTAACGAATTGATTTATATTACGGCTGACAAACTCTGCGCATTGAACGGGGAAGCCGATGATTTTTCTTTTATCTATTAAAACATTTTCTATTCCCTTAAGGGATAAGGAATATGCGCACGAAGCCCCTGCAGGGCCTGCGCCGATTATTGCAGCCGCCGTCCGCATTTATGAATCAATCAGCCCCGAATATCCGGTATATTAATATGTTATCGTTGTTGGTGTCCGCTACCGCCATGTACTTGCCGTTTTTAGATATAGAGATATTAGATTCGTGGTTAAAGTTCCTGTTCCCTATTCCGGGGGTGCCGAAATTGTAAGATTTTACGACATTATAACCGTTGACTAACTTAAAAACCGTTATGATGCTTCTTCCATAATTTGCAACATAAAGATACCCGTTTTTATAAACAATACCTACCGGATGATAAAGTTTATAACCGTCGTCCCCCGGCGTGCCGATTGAGCCTATATAATCAAACTGCCTGTTAAAAACAAGTATCTCGGATAGGCTGTAATCCGATACATAAATGTATTTCCGGGAAAAAGCCATGCTTACCGGTTTTTTAAATGCTGCATTGCCAATGTTTATTTTGCCTTTCCCGCCGCCTTGCTTTCCGGTTTTTGCCGCGCTGCCAGTATTAATTAATTTTAGATTTTTTTTCCTTTCGTAAAACTGCCCGTTTTTTAAATAAATAAGTATATCGTTAGCCCCGGAGTTTGCAACATAAATTCTATTATAAGCAAAGCCCAAAAATGTCGGTTCTATCAATAATCTTTTAGAATTAGAGGTTTTCCCGAATTCCGAAATAAAACTTCCGTCCGGCTTAAAAATCTGAATTCTTGAATTTCCCGAATCGACTATAAAAATTCTTTCGGGATTACCGCTGGCACATCCGTATAAAGGAACCATAAACTCGCCTGTCGTCTTACCCTCGATACCCCATTGGCGCAGATAATTTCCGGCAAGATTAAATTTTATTATTCTTGAATTTCCTGAATCGACGACATACAGGTTATTGTTTGCCCCGAAAAAAACATCGGCAGGACCCTTAAGGTTGGACTTCCCCCCTATAACGCGAACTAATTTTATGGAATAGGGAACCTTTTTAAAATAAAGCCCGAACCTTTTTTGAAACAGCAAAACGGCAAGTATTACAATTATTATTATGCTTAATAAAAAGAATACTTTATTAAGTTTTTCCTTGAATAAAGCCATATAAATGCCTCCAAATTTTTACATTACTATATGAACGGCTATATAATTTGAAAACCTGGATTTTATTCCAAAATTATCTTCGCTGCGGATGCAAAAAATATAATAGCCGGTTTTCAAATCTTTTTTATTTACATTATAAAAAAACTTATTATATTGCAAGCTAAATTTTTTTATGAAAAGCAAATCCTGAAAAGCGATAAGGGTAGAAGAATTACATGAAAACTTTACCTTCCTCTTGTTTTTATACCATTTTTCATAGATTAAAAATCCCTTTATCCCGTTTAAACTATGGCTGTACTCATATATAATACTAATGCTGTTTTTGAGCTTCTTTGCCGATAAAACTTTCGGGGAGAGGGGAGGCGTTATAATCGGGGGGCTAGGATAAGCAGTTTTGGCGCATCCGGATAAAAAAAAGGCAAGAGGTAAAACGGTAAAGATTAGAATTAATAAAGGAATAAATAGAATTCTTTTACTGCTTAAGCCTCTCCAGTGATTTTTTATTTCTTTCGATTTCTTCTTCATAATCGTTTATAATAGATTTAACCCTGCTTAAAGCGGTTCCGCCGTAAGATTTTTTTAAATTGGCGGAGGCTGACGGATTAAATACCTCAAATATATCATTCTCAATGGCGCCGCATATTTTCTTATATTCCTCAATCTTGAGTTTTGACAATGTTTTTTTATTTTCTTTAGCATAATTTACGAGCTGCCCGACTATTTCATGGGATTTTCTAAAAGGGATGCCCTTTTTTACAAGGTATGTCGCAATGTCGGTAGCATAAATAAAATCGTCGTCCAGCTCCCTGCGCATATTTTTTGCATTAAACTTAACCGTTTTTATAATCTCCTTAAAAATTAAAATGGAGTTATAAACGGTATCCGCGCTTTCCATAACCGGCTTTTTATCCTCCTGCATATCCCTGTTGTATGTTAACGGCAAGGCTTTCATCATTATGAACAGCGATAAAAGGTTCGATATGACGCCTCCGGTTTTTCCTCTTATAAGCTCCAGGACATCGGGATTTTTCTTTTGCGGCATAATGCTTGAACCTGTCGTAAATTCGTCCTTTAATTCGATAAATCCAAATTCTTCGCTGTTCCATATTATCAACTCTTCGCAAAACCTCGAAAGATGCATCATAATCATTGAAAGGGCAAAATTAAACTCAAGAGCAAAATCCCTGTCCGAAACGCTATCCATGCTGTTTCTTGAAATCTTTGCAAACCCGAGCATCTTTGCCTCCAACTGCCTGTCTATTTCAAAATCGACGCCTGCAAGAGCGCCGCTGCCGAGCGTAAGAACATCGGCTGCGGCATAACAATTTATTAATCTCTCGAAATCTCTGGTAAACATCTCATAGTAAGCCAAAATATGATGGGCTAACGACACGGGTTGGGCATGCTGAAGATGGGTATATCCGGGAAGAATAGTATTTATATTTTTTTTGGCAATGTTTACAAGTTCCAATCTTAAATCTAACAACGGCAGGGCAACTTTTTTAATTTCATTTTTCACATAAAGCCTGAAATCAATCGAAACCTGATCGTTCCTGGATCTTGCGGTGTGGAGTTTGGCTCCGGAAACAGGGGCAAGCAGGGTTAATCTTTTTTCTATGTTCATATGTATATCTTCGTACCTTTTGTCAAATTTAAAGGCGCCGGATTTAATATCTTCTTTTATTCTTAACAGGGATTTTTCTATCTCTTTCTTTTCTTTTTCGCTTACGACGCCCGCCTTTCTTAATGCGTAAAGATGGGCAATGCTTCCTGCTATGTCAAAATCCGCAAGCCTTTTATCGATGTCCAAGGAAGAGGTAAAATCTGCCGTAATACCCGAAATGTCCTCCTTAAAACGCCCTCTGACAAAATTATCGCCGGTTTTGCTTTCTTTTTCTTTTGCCCGCGCCTGCTTTTTTTTCTTCGAATACATATTTTTATTAACAATTAAATGCTTAGTTTAAGTTTATTTTAAGCCTTAAGCTTATACCGCAGCGACTTTAAATGAATAAATCCCGTCGCATCGCTCTGGGAATACGCCCCTTTGTCGTCCTCGAATGTAACGATATTTTTTGAATAAAGGCTTTTGCCTGATTTCCGGTATAAAACCTTCATATTTCCTTTGTATAATTCTAAGCCGATATGCCCTGAAACAGATTTCTGGGTGCGGTCTATTAACGCTTGAATAGCGTTAAATTCCGGACTAAACCAGCCGCCTTCGTATATTAGCTTTGAATACTTTGGGACAAGGCTGTCTTTAAGTTCAATCTCTTCGCCCGTTAAAGTAATGGATTCCAAAAGCCTGTGGGCAAAACTTAAAACGGTTCCCGCCGGCGTTTCATAAACGCCCCTCGACTTCATACCGGTAATCCTTGTCTCGACGATATCCGCTCTTCCTATGCCGTTTCTGCCGGCAATTAAATTCAGCTCTTCTATAATCCCTGCCGGCGTTAAACCTTTTCCGTTTAACGATACGGGGTTGCCGTCCTCATAGGCAATATCTATTGTCTCGGGAACATCCGGAGCCCCGCTGGGGGAAACGGTGATTTCAAACATGGATTCATCGGGGGCGTTTTCAATATCTTCCAGAATGCCGCCCTCGTAACTTATATGGAAAAGATTTTTATCGCTCGAATAAGGTTTTTCTTTTGTAACCGGAACCGCAATGCCGTTATCTTCCGCATATTTAACAAGCTCCGCCCTGGACGATATTTCCCATGTTCTCCATGGAGCTATTACTTTAATACCCGGATTAATTGCGCTATATGTAAGTTCGAATCTAACCTGGTCGTTTCCCTTTCCCGTAGCCCCGTGAGCCACAAAATTTGCCCCTGCTTCTTTGGCGATTTCTATCTGCCTCTTTGCTATGAGCGGTCTTGCAATAGCTGTTCCCAGCAGGTATGCGCCCTCATAAAGGGCATTGCCTCTTAACGCCGGAAAGATGTAGTTCCGGGCAAATTCCTCTTTCATATCTTCGACTATCGCTCCTACCGCCCCGGTCTTTAAAGCCTTTTCTTTTACGGACTTCAAGTCTTCTTTTTGCCCCACATCGCAGCAATAGGCAATAACATCGGCTTTATAGGTATTGATAAGCCATTTAAGTATAACCGAAGTATCAAGCCCTCCAGAGTAAGCCAAAACAATCTTATCTTTAGGTTTAGATATAGCCATAATAAATAAAATCCCTCTGTTTAATTTAGCTTTTATATATATCCCGCTCAACCCTGAGCTATTAAAAAAGCATCTCCATTATCGCCTTTTGCACATGAAGCCTGTTTTCAGCCTCTTCGAACACGATGGACGAAAACCTTTCAAATACGGCTTCGGTAACCTCTTCATTTCTGTGGACAGGCAAACAATGAAGGAATATAACATCGTCCTTAGCATTATCAATTACCGCGTCATCAATAATAAACGGCTTAAGTTTATCAATCTTTGCCTGCTCTTCATTCTGCCCCATACTGATAAAAACATCGGTGGTAACGACATCGGCATTATTTGCAGCCTGAATTTTATTATGGGAAACGGCAAACCTTCCTCCCCTTTTTTGGGATTCTCCCGCAACCAGATCATCTATTTTAAATCCGTCCGGCATTGCCAAAACAAGCTCAAAACCCATAACAGCCTGAAGGTTGATCCACGAATTTGCCATATTGTTTGCGTCGCCGAAGTACGCTATTTTAAGATTTTTAATAATGTCTCCGGCATCTCCAGCAATGGCATCCGCCGCTTTATTCGTATTATTCCGCATTTTGCTTTTCGCTTCGTAAACGGTGAATATATCGGTTAAAATCTGAGCGGGGTGATACAGGTCGGTAAGGCCGTTAATCACCGGCTTTTTAAAATACCCGGCAAACTCCTCTATTCTTGCCTGCTCAAATGTTCTTATAATCGCTCCGTCTATATACCTGCTCAGAACCCGGGCGGTATCTTTTATAGGCTCGCCTCTGCCCAACTGCATGTCTCTGGGCGACATAAAAATCGGGTACCCGCCCAGCTCCATTACTCCAACCTCAAAAGATACCCTCGTTCTTGTGGAAGACTTTTCGAATATAAGTCCTATTTTTTTGCCTTTGAGACAACCGCTGCCGAGGGTTCTATCCGCTTTTAAAAGAGCGGCCCTCGAAAGAATATCATATATTTCATCCGCGGTTAAGTCGTAAACGGACAAAAAATTTCGTATGGAATTCATAATTTTATTCTGTAATTATATTATTTTGTAACGGAATTATTAAGAACTTCTGCGGCATTCCCTATAAGCGAATCGATTTCGTCTTTTTTGATAATTAACGGCGGAGTAAGCCTGAGAACCCTGTCCTGAACGGCTGTGGTTAAGAATCCTTTTTCGATTAATTTGGCCGCAATATCCTTTGCCTTTAAATCATAAAACTCGACTGCGCTTATAAGCCCGATAGTTCTAATTTCTTTTATTAATTTTGGAAATTTATTTTTCAAATCGTTTAATTTGATGCCGATATAATCCCCTTTTTTTAAGACATCATCCAGGAATCCGCCTTTCGTTATTTCGTCAAAAAAAGCATTAGCCGCCGATAAAACAAGCGGTCCGCCCCCAAATGTCGATGCATGATTGCCCGGTTCGAAAGCCCTTGCTACCTCGTCTTTTGCCAGCACGGCGCCGATAGGAAGCCCTCCTGCAAGCGGTTTTGCAAGGGTCATAATATCCGGTTCCACATCAAAATTCATATAGGCAAAGAGCTTTCCCGTTCTTCCAAGCCCGACCTGAACTTCGTCGAAAATCAAAAGAATATTGTTTTTAAAGGTTAATTCCCTGAGTTTCTTCAGGTAGTCTCTATCCGCTATATTAACCCCGCCTTCCCCCTGCACGGGTTCCACTATAACGGCGCAATATTCGGGATTTTTAACAAGAGCCTCGATTTCGGTTAAGTCGTTAAATTTTACATAAGTAAAGCCGTCAAGAAGCGGTTCAAATCCGTTATGATACTTTTCCTGTCCGGTTGCCGATAGCGCCCCGAAAGTCCTCCCGTGAAAGGAATTTTGCATGGTTATTATCTTATATCCCCTTTTTGAAAATTTATTCGCAAAAATTCTTGCAAGCTTAATGGCGCCCTCGACGCTTTCCGCCCCGCTATTGCAGAAGAAAACTTTATCCGCAAATGAATTCATGCAAAGTTTTTCCGCAAGCAAGGCTTGAGGCTCCGTATAAAAATAGTTGGACACATGAATTAATTTGCTTAGCTGTTCTATTATCGCTGAATTTATAGCCTTATTGTTATATCCAAGGTTATTTACGGCTATTCCCGATGCAAAATCGATATAACTTTTGCCGTTTTCGTCAAAAAGGATTGTCCCGTCGCCTTTTACTAAAGCCAGGTCAAATCTGCCGTAGGTATTCATAATGTACTTATTCGTAAGCTCTTTTATATCCGCTTTTGTAAACATACCCGATTTATTATTTCCGCCTCGTTCTATATTTCTATTAATGAGTTATCTGTGTTCCTATGCCCTTTTTTGTAAATATTTCTATTAAAACTGCATGGGGAATACTTCCGTTTATTATATGCACATTCTTAACGCCCAAATTTAAAGCGCTTATGCAGGAATTGGCTTTCGGTATCATTCCGCCGTATATAACCCCGTCTTTTATCATCTTTTTTATCTCGTTTTCTTTTGCCGAAGATATTAATTCGTTTTTTGAATCTAAAAGGCCGTCCTGATCCGATAAAATTATAAGTTTTTCGGCTGCAAGTTCGGCGGCAATGGCTCCCGCCGCCAAATCTGCATTAATATTAAGGGTATTTCCCGCCTCATCCATGCTGACCGGAGCAATCACGGGAATAAAAGATGCATCGAGCGTCAATAATATCTCTTTATTGACCCTTTTTACGGCTCCCACATTCCCGAGGTCGATTTTACCCATTTTTATCTTTTCAGCCACAATAAGATTACCGTCTTTCCCCGATAAACCGCAGGCTTTCCCCCCAAATTTATTTATTAAAGCAACAAGTTCCTTGTTGATTTTGCCCGACAAAACCATTTCGACAACTTCCATTGTGCTTTCGTCGGTTAAACGGTATCCGTCGTGAAAATTAATTTTCATGCCGAGCTTCTTTAAAAGATTATCGATGTCTTTCCCGCCGCCGTGGACTATTATTATATTAATGCCGACGAGTTTTAAAAGTATAATGTCTTTAATAAAACCTTCCTTTAAATCGTTATCGGAAGCAATGGAACCGCCAAATTTAATTACGAAGGTTTTTGAAGCAAATTGTTGAATATACGGCAGCGCTTCAAGCAAAACCCCTGCTTTTTTTATGTATTCTTCCATTTTTAATATATATATCTATATATTTACAGTATATACCTTGAAAGGTCTTCGTCTTTAACTATGTCTATTAACCTGTCATCGACATAAGCCTTATCTATAATGACCTTTTTAGATGTTTTGAACGGGGCTTCGAAGGAGACGCCTTCCATGACCTTTTCTAAAATCGTGTGAAGCCGCCTTGCGCCGATATTCTCGGTTTTCAGGTTGACCTCCTCGGCGATTTCGGCAATTCTTTCTATTCCGTCGTCCGTAAAATCTAATACCACATTTTCGGTTTTAAGGAGTTCAAAGTACTGTTTTATTAAAGCGCCTTTAGGCTCTTTCAATATTCTTATGAAATCCTTTTTGGACAACGAGTCCATCTCGACCCTTATCGGAAATCTTCCCTGGAGTTCCGGAATTAAATCGGACGGTTTAGACACATGGAATGCCCCTGCCGCAATAAATAAAATATGGTCTGTTTTAACCACCCCGTATTTTGTCATGACATTCGAACCTTCTATTATGGGAAGCAAATCTCTTTGAACGCCTTCTCTCGATACATCGGGACCGTAAGATTTTTCTCTGGAAGCAATTTTATCTATTTCATCGATAAATATCAAACCGGAATTTTCCACGCTTTGTATAGCGTTCCTAATAACCTTATCGGTATCTACAAGCCTTTCGCTCTCTTCGCGGACCAATATGTCATAAGCCTCGGGGACCCTTACCTTTTCCAATTTTTTTTGTTTGGGGAACATATTGGAAAACATGTCTTTAAAATCCTGCCCGATATCGTCCATCCCGGATTGAGAAAATATTTCTATGACGGGAATGGGGGGCCTGTTTAACGACCTGACCTCCATTTCCACAAACCTTTCGTTTAGCTTGCCTTCTTTAAACATGGTCCTGAATTTTTCCCTTGTATTTGCATAACTGCTTTTAGCCTCAGCTTCACTGCTTGCGCCGTTTTTTTTGGGCATTCTCGGGGGCGGGGAAACTAATAAGTCTAAAAGTAATTCCTCTGCATTTTGTTTTGCCTTTTCGATAACATACTCGGTTTCTTTAGCTCTTTCGCTTATATAGGCTGTTTCGACAATATCCCTGACCATGGATTCTACATCCCTTCCCATATAACCGACCTCTGTAAATTTTGATGCTTCGACCTTTATGAAAGGGGAATCGGATAATTTTGCGATGCGCCGTGCAATCTCGGTTTTGCCGACCCCTGTCGGACCGATTAAAAGGATATTTTTAGGAACGATATCGTCTATAATCGAAGGCGGTACATTGTTTCTTCTAAAGCGGGTCCTTAAGGCTATAGCTACAGATTTTTTTGCCCTGTCCTGCCCTATGACATATTTATCGAGTTCTTTTACGATTTCTTTCGGTGTTAAAAAGTCTATCCTTTTATTAGCCATACTATTTTATATCTCCTCTAAAATAATGTTATCATTCGTGTAAATACAGATGCGGGAAGCTGTTTTCATTGCATACTCGGCAATTTCTTTTGCGCTTAAATCCGTTTTTTCCATTAAACCGAGCGCGCAGGCAAGGGCATAAGGGGCGCCCGAACCAATGGACAAAATATCCTCATCCGGCTCTATAACATCGCCTGCTCCCGATATTATGAAAGAGTCCGTTTTATCGACCACTATCAGCATGGCCTCCAGCCGCCTGAGTATTTTATCCGTCCGCCAATCTTTTGCAAGTTCTACGCTTGCCCTTTTTACGCTGCCGTTATATTTTGAAAGTTTCTCTTCCATTTTTTCGAAAAGCGTAAAGGCATCGGCGGTTGCCCCCGCAAACCCTGCTATTACCTTATCGTTGTACAGCCGCCTGACCTTTCTCGCCTTGTGTTTCATAATGGTATTTCCAAGCGTAACCTGCCCGTCCCCTGCAACGGCGACACGTCCGTTTCTCCTGACTCCGATTATTGTGGTCCCGATAAGTTTTACCGCCTCATTAGCGTTATTATTATCCATTAATTTATTTCTCCTGTTTGTTTATCTAAATTTAAATTATATTATAGATAGCGGCAAGATTATTTCCGTCCCGAAAGCGGATGAGACTTATTATAAACATCCAAAAGTTTCTTAAGGCTTAAGTGCGTATATTTTTCGGTTGTAGATAAGTTTGAATGCCCCAGCATATCCTGAATGGACCTTAAATCGGCGCCGTTATCCAGAAGATTTGTAGCAAAAGAATGCCGCAAACTATGCGGCGAAATATTTTTAAACTGCCCCGTAATTACCATAGACTCTTTTACCACCCTGTGGATAGTCCTTCTGACAAGATGCGAACCCTTCTTATTAATAATCAAATATCCCTCTTGCGGCGTTAAGCGAATCCCGTTTAAATAATCAAGCCATGCTTTAATCTTTTTAACGGTTATTTGCGTAAGAGGAACAATTCTTTGTTTTGAACCTTTTCCCAAAATCCTGACATAGCCCCCGCTTAATTCCAAATCCGTCTTTTTTACGGCAATTAACTCGCTGACTCTCAGGCCGCTTCCATATAAAAATTCTAAAATCAAGTCGTTTCTGATTATTTCGAAATGCCTATCCTGCTTCTCTTTATGCCATTTTAACGATGCATCTGCATAGTTATTTAATAAAAAATCTGCCTCTTTCGATGTTAAAAAGAACGGCAATTTTTTTTCCACTTTTGGAAGTTCCAGTAAAAAAGCAGGGTTATGACTGATTAAATGTTTTTTTTCCAAAAAACCGAAAAAGGATTTTATAGATTCAATCTTTCTTGCCAGACTTGTCTTTTTAACGGTTTCATAAATCTTGCTTAAATAACCCTTTATTTCGAACTCGGTTACCTCTTCCAGCGAGGAGGCTGATGTATCTTTCTTTAAATAGTCGATAAAAAGCTTAACATCCGTCCTATAAGCTAAAACCGTATTTGAAGAGTAATTTTTCTCGAGCTTAATATTTTTCGAAAATTCCTTTAAAAAATCTTCCATTTAACATTCACATATTTAAAATAAAATAATTTAAAGTTTAAATTATATCATAAATTGTAATGGAAATTAAATACAAATTTAACTTAATATAGAGGGGGCAGGCAAAAAAACGGCTCAAATAAATCTGTAAGTTAAAACAAAGGCGCCAAATATTATGCAATAAAAGGCAAATGGGTAAAGGGCGTTTACTTCGTATTTATTAAAATATTTCATAAGGGCATAGACGCTTAAATATGCCGCAACTCCGGCAACTGCGCCGCTTATTAAGGACACTGCGGTAAAATGAAGCATGTGCAGTTTAATCATCTTTGGAACCTCCAACAGTCCTGCGGCAAGAATTATGGGCGTTGCCAGAAGGAATGAAAATCTGGCGGCATATTCGTGTTTAAAACCTAAGTAAAGCGCGGCAACCATGGTAATCGCGGAACGGGATATGCCCGGTATCAGGGCAAACGACTGAAACGCGCCGATAATGAGAGCGGCGGCGATAGTCATATCGGATATTTTGGCAATACCCTGCTTTCTCCTTTTCTTTTCGCCCAGATACAGTATTACGCCGTTTACCATAAGAAAAACAGCCGCTATATCCGTAAAACCGAAAAGCCTTTTTAGCTTATGGACGAACAGCAGCCCTATAAGCCCGGCGGGAATAGTGGCAAGCGCAAGAAGATAAAGGGTTTTAGAGTCTTCGTTTATATTGAGATTTTTGTTTTTTAAGCCGGTGAAAAATCCTTTAAATAAATTAATCCAATCTTTATAAAAATATATGAGCAGGGCAAATGCGGTACCCAGGTGAAGCACGACAAGAAACGGCAAAAAGCCCTCAGATTGCCTGTTTATATGCCATCCCAAAAGCTTTGGAACTATAACCCCGTGAGCAAGGCTTGAAACTGGAAACAGCTCGGTTATCCCCTGAAGAACGGCTAAAATTAAAGCATGAAGCAATGAAAGATGAATCATGTAACACCCCATTTTTATCTTAGTTTGCTTTAATTTAATACGATTTAGAGTAAAATGTCAATAACGAAAAATACCCTTTGGCTAATCCTTAAATCTTTATATTAGCCGCAGGGTATCGAACCTTAAATGGAGGGTGATTTTTTGCTTACAGTATGAATTTATAATAACACGGGAAATGTTACAATAGTGTTAAGATTTTGTTAAGTTTTTGTTACAATCTCCCGCGGACAGCTAAATTTATTGAACCGGTTCAATAAATTTGTTATTATAATGTATAACCTGATGCACGATAAAAAGGGGTCTAAATGAAATTTGGAAGGTTCAGGCATAAGACCGGGGAAATGAGAACATATTACGGAACATTATCCACCGATGCGGGCAACACTTTTATTAATATTATAGAAGAAGATTTCGATTTTACTAATTTTAATTATACTGGAAGGCAGTATGAGCTTTCGGAACTCGAATTTTTGCCTCCGGTCATTCCTACCAAAATCGTCGCCGTAGGGTTAAATTATAAAGACCACGCCGCCGAAATGCAAAAAAAATTGCCCGAAGAACCTTTGCTTTTTATTAAACCGTCCTCAAGCATTATCGCCCACCTTGGAACTATTGTAATGCCTGCGGCTTCTAAAAGAGTGGACTATGAATCCGAACTGGCAATCGTTATAGGCAAAACGGCAAAAAATGTTAAAAAAAGCGATGCGGAAGGGTTTATATTTGGATACACCTGCTTAAACGATGTTACCGCGAGAGATTTGCAGATTAAAGACATTCAATATACAAGGGCAAAGGGGTTTGACACTTTCGCGCCCGTAGGCCCTTTTATAGAAACAGAAATAGAAAACCCGTCCAATCTTCAAATTAAGGGGTATCTTAACGGCGAATTAAAACAATCGTCGAACACTTCCAACCTCCTGTTTGAACCCTGCGAGTTAGTCGAATTTATTTCCGGCATTATGACGCTCTTCCCCGGCGATATTATTTCAACGGGCACCCCTTCGGGAGTCGGCAGTTTAAGCCACGGGGATGTATTTGAAATCGAAATCGAAAATATCGGAAAATTAAAAAACTTCGTCGAATAAAAAAATGGCAGGTAATTCTAAAATTTCCGAGCACAGGCTATACAAATGGCTCATTCTTGCCATATCCGTTACCGCTTCCTTTATGGCAATATTGGATATAAACATCGTTATAGTAGCGCTCCCCAAGATGATGTCGCACTTCGGGGTAAATGTTATAACGATAGACTGGGTTATTATTGCCTATACTATCACATACTCGATTATCATACTTCTTACAAGTTTTGCAAGTAAAAAATACGGACTAAAAATACCGTTTGTAATTTCTATTATATTCTTTACGATAGGTTCCGCCTTCTGCGGATTCGCTCCGTCCTATAGAATAATGATTATCTTCAGAATTATCCAGGCTGTCGGAGGGGCAGGGCTTATCCCTATATCCGTTAACTTAATAGCAAAATATTTTAAAGCGCGGGAAAGGGGAACGGCAATGGGCGTCTGGACTATCGGGATAATGGTGGCTCCGGCTTTAGGCCCTATAATCGGAGGATATTTTGTCGATTATGTCGATTGGAGAATGATATTTTATTTTAATGTCCCGATAGCTATAATCCTGCTTTTAGGAACATCTATTTTATTGGAAAACGATAAACCGTTAAAGCCTTTTGCGAAAAAATTCGACTTTACGGGTTTTATTTTAATCGCGATATGTCTCGGAACATTGCTTTATGTTCTAAACGAAGGACAGACGCTGGAATGGGATTCGCCGGTAATCAGGTTAAACGAACTGATTTGCGCCGCTTCTTTTATACTCTTTCTTATCGTAGAAATCTTTTCTAAAAGGCACTTAATGGATTACTCGCTGTTTAAAAACAGAAATTTTTTAACCGGAAATTTAGTCAGCATGATAAGGGCGGGGGCAGTTTTCAGCTCATTATTCCTGCTGCCGATATTTATCGAAGACATACTGAGTTATAACGCAATGCATGCGGGATATTTAATGGCGCCGTTTGCCGTGGCGGTTGCGGTTGCTTCCCCCGTTGCGGGCAAAATTTCCGATAAATACGGCCCGAAATACCTGCTTGTAGCAGGAATGTTTATATTTGCCGCTGCAAATTTTTCGCTGGGAAGCATATCTCTTCAAACATCTATCCCCTTTATCGTATATAACCAATTCTTAAGGGGAATAGGCGTAGGGCTTATAAACGCTCCCGTTATGATGACCGTTATTAACTCGGCTAAGTTTGAACAGATACCCGACGCTTCGGCGCTGTATAATGTTTTATTCCAAATTGGGGCATCGTTTGGAATAGCATGGTCGGGAAATGAACTTGCGGTCAGGCAGGTTTATCATTTAAACCAATATGCAAGGGATATTAACTATAATTTTTATGAATTTAAAAATGTAATAAATTTCTTGCGGGAAGATTTAATAAAAAACGGCAGTTCCTTTGTCAAGGCAATAGGTTATCCTTCCAATGCCGCTAAAGTCTTTGATTTTTTACTTAACGAATTTTCTTTAATCGGCGCTTACGGAGATGTATATGTTATGTTGGGTTATCTCTGTATTTTTGGGGGAATAGCGGCCGTATTCGTAAAAAATATTAAAAAATGAGGGGTGTTCGGGTTAATATAACCTTTCCTGCCCCTTGATTTAGTTTCACAGCTATAGTAAAATAACCAAATTCGCGCAATTTATCCGCTGGCCGCTTAATTAATTATTTATTATCAGGAGGCTTTAAACTTTATGATAGCCTATTTCGTTATGGAATGCGCCGTCGATAGCAGGATTCCTACATATAGCGGAGGACTTGGAATTCTTGCCGGAGATACATTGCAAAGTTTTGCCGACCTTGAAGTTCCCGCTGTTTGCGTAACTCTTCTATGGAAAAGCGGCTTCACCGGACAAAAGCTGGCAAGCGACGGGACTCAGCTTGATTCCATTCAGGAATGGGATGTCGAAAAGTATATGCAGCCCGCAAACATAAAAATTAAAATACCTCTCGGCGGCAAAGATGTTACGCTCACCGCTTATAAATACACAATAGAATCGACAAAGGGGGATAATGAAATCGATGCTTATTTTCTCACCCCGGATGTCCCCGAAAACGACCCCGAAACAAGAAAAATATGCGACAGGCTGTATATCGAAGGGGGTTTAACCCGCCTTAAACAAGAAATAATCCTGGGCATAGGCGGATATGAAATGCTAAAGGCGATAAAATACAAACCGTTTTTGTACCATATAAATGAAAGCCATTCAGCCTTTTTAATCGCAAGCCTTATGAAAGACATGAACGATTTAAACAGGGTAAAATCGAGGGTGGTTTTTACGACCCATTCCCCCATCCCTGCCACTTTCGATAAATTCGCAATGAAAGATGTAGCGGCCATGCTCGAAAGATATGTGGATAAACATGTGCTTTATGAAATATATCAAGAAAAGCTTGAGGATAACGATGAACTAAACCTTTCGTGGCTTGCCATAAAAAATGCGAAAAATGTCGTGGCCGTCTCAAGAAAGCATAAATTTGTCTCGGAACAGATATTTGAAGGATACAGGCTTAAATATGTTACCAACGGCATTCACCATATAAAATGGGCTTCCGCGCATCACAAAATGTTATATACAAAATATATTAAGGGCTGGGAGGATGACCCGGATTTACTGAGGGGCGTAGCCTGCATCCCTGACAGCGAGTTCGCTCAAGCGCATATATTATCGAAGGAATCCCTTATAGAAATGGTAAACTCCGAAAGCGATGCCTCGTTTATTCCCGAAGATTTTACGATAGCCATGGCAAAAAGGGTAACCCAGTATAAAAGAAATAATCTGATACTTTCGAATCCCAATAAATTAATCGACATAGCGGAAAGGAAAGGAAATATTCAGATTATCTTTGCGGGAAAAACCCATCCTGCCGATCCTGACGGTATAGCCATGATAAAATCTATTCATAATGCATCCCAATATATTGCGTCTAAAACAAAAAAAGTTAAGATTGCTTTTTTGGAAAATTACAACATTCATAAAGCTAACATAATATTAGCCGGCGTCGATTTATGGCTTAACAATCCTGTCAGGCCGTTAGAAGCATCCGGCACAAGCGGTATGAAGGCATCCCTTAACGGCGTTCCAAATTTTAGCGTTCTCGACGGTTGGTGGCTTGAAGCCTGCATGGAAGGAATCAACGGTTGGGGGATAGGGCCGAGGCCTGCGTGGACTGACCTCAGCTACTCGGACGATGTGCAGGATTTAAACGATATTTACGGAAAACTCGAATTTAACATACTGGATTTATACTATAAAAATTTTTCCGATTATCTTAAAATAATGAAGATGGCGGTTTCCTCCATAGCTCCATATTTTAACACTCATAGAATGGTTTCGGAATATGTTACGGACTTATATTTGACCGGCATAGTAATGTGCTATTTAGAGCGTGAAAAGACAGGAGTTTGCGATATGTAATTCTCAAAAGAAAAAGGTATCCGATTTATTTTATAAATACCCCGTCAGTCCGCCTGAGGCGGACTGACACCCCTTTTAAAAAAGGGGAATTAAAAAAAATAAATCGGACACCTTTTTTACTGTTATTGCCTACACATTTGGATTTATTATAATCTTTAAGGAATCCTGGGCTTTAGCCGTAAGCGCAAATCCTTCGGCAATATCTTTCAAAGGAAGCCTGTTAGTTATCATATCTTTAACATTAACCCTTTTAGACCTTATAAGTTCAAGGGAAATCCTGTGGTCAAGTATTGAACCGGCATAGGAACTCAAAAGCGCAACCTCGGTTCTCCAGAATATTTCGTTTATGGCTAAAGGAAGTTTTGCCCCTTCGTCCGCCGCTCCAAAGAATAAAACGGTTCCGCCCCTCCTGACGGATTTAAGCCCCTGCGCAACGGCGCTGTCCGCCCCTGTCGATAAAATTACGACATCTGCCAAAAAACCGTCGTTTATTTTTTTAACCGCTTCAGGTAAATCTATATCTTTATTACTTGCGTTAAACACATAGTCCGCCCCAAAATTCTTTGCATATTCAAGCCTTTTATCATTTATATCGGTTGCGATAATCCTGCTCGCGCCTGTCGTCCTTAAAAGATTAATATGAAGAAGTCCTGCAAGTCCGCTTCCAATAACGAGGGCTGTATCCGCAGGTTTTATGCCGGCTAATCTTTGACCCCTGACGACGCAGGCAAGCGGCTCGACAAATGTTCCCTCTTCAAAACTAACGGAATCGGGTAAAACATATACCCCGTTTTTGACATTTATTTCGGGAAGCCTTAAGAACTCGGAAAATCCCCCCGGGTCAAAGTTTGTCGACCTCAGGGTATCGCAAACGGTTTGATGGCCGCTTAAACAATATTTGCAGGTATTGCACGGAACATGGTGGGCGGCGCAAATTCTGTCCCCAACCTTATATCCCTTTACATTTTTTCCGACATTTACTATCACGCCCGCAACCTCGTGCCCCAAAACAAGAGGCACCTTATCCCTCCTATACCATTCTATTACATCGCTTCCGCAAATTCCGCTTGCCATAACCCTCATAAGAATTTCATCGCCGTTTATCTTTGGGATATCTTTTTCGATTATTCTTATATCTTTATTGCTGTAATAAAGCGCGCAACGCATAATAAGCCACCGTATTGAAATTGTTTTATTATATAGATTCCCGCCGGAGCGGGACGGGACATGAATTTTTTTATTTTCATTTAAACAGACCCATGTAATATTCTAATGTTTGTTCCAATCCTTCCTTTAACGAAAACTTTGGATTAAATCCCAGTTCTCTTTCGGCTTTAGTTATATCTGCTTGCGAATACTTTATATCTCCGTCCCTGAAAGGTCCATGCTCATATTGTATATCATTGCCGAAAAATCCCTTAAGAACCTGAACAAGTTCGTTTAAACTAACCGATTTTCCGCTTCCCGCATTATAAACATCCGCCTTTTTCTCTCCCCCGTACATTACTGCCAGAAGATTTATATCAATAATGTCGTCAACATAGCAAAAATCTCTTGTAGTCGTTCCGTCTCCGTTGATAATAAACCTTTCGTTGCTCAAAATCTTTTTGACCCAGATTGGGATAACCGCCGCGTAAGCGGAATAAGGGTCTTGAAACTTTCCGTATATGTTAAAATACCTGAAACCTATCGACTCAAAACCAAAACTGTTAAAAAATGCCTTTGCGTATATTTCATTGGTGAGCTTTGCGGCGCCGTAAACGGAAAGAGGCTCTCCTATATTGTCCTCTACCGACGGAATATTGGAATTAGCGCCGTAAACAGCCGAACTCGACGCATAAATAAACCTCTTGACCCCCGAAAGCCTCGAGGCGTTAAGGATGTTAAAAAAAGCGGCATCGTTATTGGAATGAAAAAGATGCGGTTCTTTTAACGACCATGGAACAGACGCTATTGCCGCCTCATGAAAGACATAGTCTATATTTTCGGCAACATTTTTGCAAAGTTCGGGAGCGTTTAAATCCCCTTTAATAAATTTAAAAAAACCGGTTTTACCGTTTTCCTTTGCGAAATTATTAATATACTCTATATTGGAAGCCCTGCCGGTGATAAAGCTATCGACGACGGTAACGCTCTGCCCTAATTCTAAAAGCCTTAAAACTAAATTTGTCCCGACAAAGCCTGCCGCCCCTGTAACCAAAAAACTCAATTTTTTATTTGTAAACCAATTTTTTATTTTTTCGGTCAAATTTTTTGCCCCCCTTCTATCGTAAGCACTACATCACGTTTTCTCAAAATTCCCTCATAATTCCCGTCTTCATTAATCACGATAAGTTCATCCGTATTTTTTCTGAAAAAGCTATGAACCGCGATATCCAATGTATCGGTTATTCTAATTCTTGGTATAAAAGACGAATCCATAATATCCTTTGCAAGCCTTGAATCATCGGGCGAGGTCAGCATTATATTTTTTATCTTGTCGTACTTAATCGTCCCGACTATTTTACCTGTTTTGTCTATGACGGGATGCATAAAAAAATTAGAATTAAAAAAAATCTTAATCATCTCGTATAAAGGCATATCGGGGGCTATAGGCTTAGCCGCCGAACCTTCCTCCATAACATCCTTAACCGAATATCTTTGAAGCGGCTTAATCAAATAGTCTTTAAAGTGGGCGGGAGATTCCATTCTATTTCTTTTTTGCTTGGAGTAAATGCTTCTTTTGCCGCTTGCAACAAATGTTATTGCCGAAACAAGCATTAAAGGAGGCAAAAGCCCGTAACTTCCCGTCATCTCCGAAACCATCAATAATGATGAAATCGGCGTTTTTGCGGCGCCTGCAAAAAATCCTCCCATGCCTATTAGAACAAACGGCGCAATATCGGAAGCGAGTATCAGTTGCGGGAATAAAATATGAAAAATACCCCCTATTGCCCCTCCGAACGCTCCGCCTATTACCAATGAAGGAGCGTAAACCCCTGCGGAACCGCCGGAACTTATAGTAAACGAGGTAGCAACAATTTTAAAAAACCCTAAAAGTATAAGGGTTATTATGGTCAATTTTCCCAGAACGGCAAGCTGGAGCCAGCCGTAACCGACACCCATAATTTCGGGAAAAAAATAAGCTATTATGCCGACCAGCGCGCCGCCGAGCATAGGTTTAAAGTGGGGTTTAATCCTTATCTTTTTAAAAATACCATGAACCCAGTAAAAAAATCTTATATAAAAATTTCCCATAAAGGCAAGAAAAATCCCCAAAACTGCATAAAAAATTAGAATTACCGGCCTCGAATAGGTAAACATGGGGGTTAACACTACAGGACTAAAACCTGCGTAAAAATAGGCATAAATGGAATATCCCACAATAGCCGCTATAATGGAAAGCATTAACGCCCCGCCTTCAAAATCCATTTCGGAATATAAAACCTCTACGCCGAACATTGCGCCTGCAAGGGGCGATTTAAAAATCGCGCCGATGCCTGCCCCTATCCCCGCAACAAGCATTGTTCTTCTATCAGGAATAGGCAGTCCCAAATAAGTTGCAAGGACGGAGCCGAATCCCGCTCCAATCTGCGCAACGGGCCCTTCCCTTCCGCCCGAACCACCCGAACCAAGCGTAACCGCGGACGCCAGCATCTTAATTACCGGCACCCTTCCCCTGATAAACCCGTTCTTATTATGAAAGGCGTCTATAGCCGCATCCGTTCCATGCCCTTCGGCCTCGGGAGCAAAAGTGTAAACTAATAAACCGGATATAAGCCCGCCTGCCGCTATAACTAAAGGGATAACCCAGTGAATTACCGCCGCATTCGGCGGCGCCCCGGTCTGCCCTAACAGTTCGGACCTCGGAGAATAATAATGGGCCAAACTTACCTGAAATATAAACCTGAAAAGCCTTATTAACGAATTAAAAACTATGGCGCCGATGCCTGCGACAATCCCAATCAGCACCCCAAAAAAAATCCATCTCGAGAAATAAAAAATGGAATTGTCTTGAAATCTTATTATTTTTCTTTTGAGGTTTGTTTTAGCTTTTATAAATATTTTTTTCAAAGAAGGCATATATTTTTAGGAATGAAAATGCTTATTTTTAAATTAAGCATAATAAATAAAAATGGCAGCCCCAACGGGATTCGAACCCGTGTTACTGCCGTGAGAGGGCAACGTCCTAACCGCTAGACTATGGGGCCGTGGATGTTAATTATATAATATATTTAAAATAAAATAAATAAAAATTACTTTTTTATATAACCCCTTAAATATATGAATATCAACAGTATGTTTAATATAGCAAGGCCGGTAAGTTTTGAGTGAAAACCGACCGCCGTCCAGATAAAAGACGCAAGGCCGCTTATGATAAAACCGGATTTTTTATGCGAGCTTAATTGCCAAACGCCCGCTAATGTCACGGCAAATGCAAGCCAGTCTAATACATCCCAAAAATTCAATTTAATTTGCGCTCAAGGTTCAAAAAAGCACTGATATTTTATAAATACCCCGTCATTTTGCCTTAAAGCAAAATGACACCCCTTTTAAAAAAAGGGGAATTAAAAAAAATAAATCGGATACCTTTTTGCCTTTTTGTTATTTATTTTAAATCATCGATTTATTTCTATTTTTATTTTTTTCATCTGATACTATTTTTAAAATATATCCGCCGTAGCCGCTTTTAATGCATTTATTGGATAGTTCCTTCAATTCCTCTACGGATATGTAATTCATCTTATAGGCAATTTCTTCTACGCACCCGATTTTAAGCCCCTGCCTTTTTTCCATCATCTCGATAAACCTGGCTGCATCGAGGAGGCTTTCCGCCGTTCCCGTATCAAGCCAAGCGTAGCCCCTTCCAAGCGTAATGGCATTAAGCCTCCCGCGGTTTAAGTATATGTTGTTTACATCGGTTATCTCAAGTTCTCCCCTTTCGGAAGGCTTTAACTCTCTGGCTATACTTATGACATCGTTATCGTAAAAATAAACGCCCGTAACGGCATAGTTCGATTTTGGATTTTGCGGCTTTTCCTCTATCGACAAAACTTTTCCGTCGCCGCCTATTTCGATAACCCCGTATCTTTGAGGGTCTTCGACATAATATGTAAATATGACGCCGCCCCCTTTTTTATTTATAATTTCTCTTGCGCGGTTAAATTCGTCTGGAATACCGTGCCCGTAAAAAATATTATCTCCCAAAATCAAACATACGGCATCCCTGCCTATAAAATCTTCTCCGATGATAAAGGCTTCTGCAAGCCCGCCGGGCGAAACCTGCTCCTTATAGCTTATATTAAGCCCCAGGTCGCTTCCGTTGCCGAATATAGCTTTAAATTTATCCACATCGCCAGGGGTAGTGATTATCAAAATATCTTTTATACCAGCAAGCATGAGGGTTGACAACGGGTAATAAATCATCGGCTTGTCGTAAACGGGGAGAAGCTGTTTGCAAACGCTTAAGGTTATAGGATAAAGCCTTGTTCCGCTGCCGCCCGCAAGAATGATGCCCTTCATATCGCTCTATTTTAATTAAATTTTAATTAATTTATTGATTTGTTTATATTTTTTTTATTATCGTTGTTTTTATTTGAAATTAAACTATATAATATAATATAAAAATTTTAAAAACAAGAGAGGGGTTAAGGTTTAAAGATTAAACCCAAATCTAAGGCATAAGGGGAAAGGTGGAAAACGCAAGTTCCGAAATCGTTATAATCGCAATTATACTTTTATCTATTGCAATGGTCGGAGGTATTTTAACCAATTACCTTAAAATACCGTATGCTTCGATGCTGGTTTTAATCGGGCTTGCGGTCGGCTTATTCCATATTTTTCCCCATTTGAAAATAACTCCCGCCATTATATATTATGTCTTTTTGCCGATATTGATAATGGAAGGGGCGGTTAAGTTTAAAGTCAAGACATTAAAAGAAAATCTCCTCCCGATTTCTGTTTACGCAATATTCGGAACAATTATTTCTACTATTTTGTCCGGACTGGCGCTTCATTATGTGTTCCGCATTCCCCTGAAACAATCTCTGCTGTTCGGCGCAATAATAAGCCCAACCGACCCTCTATCTATAATGGCATTGCTAAAAAATAACGGAAGCAAAAGTAATAAGAACGGGGAGGGCAGTGAGAACGGCGGCGAAAGCGGGAATAAACCGGGAGCAAGAGAAGGGATTGAAACCGTTCTTGAAGGCGAAAGCCTTTTCAACGACGGCATAAGCTTAGTTTTATATGAACTATTTTTAACGATAAATTTTAATAAAAACCCGGTTTTTATTATAGGAATCTCCTCTTTAAAGTTCCTATACACATTTCTTGGCGGGGCGGTGCTCGGCATAGGCTTAGGCTTTTTAATCTCGTTTATTCTTTCTTTTACCTATGATTATCTTGCCGAAATAATGATTTCGATTTTACTTGCGTATATATCGATTATAGCGGCATATTATATAGGCGTATCGTTTATAATAACGATAATATTCAGCGGCATAATACTGGCAAATTATGGTTTCAAAAAAATGGTTTCGTCCCAGACAATACAAGTTTTTCCTATCGTAATAGAATTCATGGCGTTTGTTTTGAATTCTTTAATATTTCTTTTAATAGGCATGGAGATGAATCTTTTTAAAATTTTAAATTTCTGGCTTGTTTCCGGTATTTTAATCGTTTTTGCCCTGTTTTCACGGGGCTTTTCGATATATATCCTTGCTCCGTTAATAAATTTTATTAAACAAAAATTTGAAATATTTTCAAAGGGTGTCGCTATGAATAACATTTATAAAAATTTTATGATTTTTGGCGGGCTGAGGGGCGCATTATCTATTGCAATGGCTCTATCCCTGCCTTTACACCTGAAAATGCGCTCCGAAATTATAACCTATGTCTTTATAATCGTGTTATTCTCGCTCACCGTTCAGGGGATAATCTTTGATATTTACGCAAAAAAACGGATAAATAAATTTATATCTTAAAAACGATAGCAAATAACAAATACGACATGGAAATAATAAAAATAGATTCCTTAGCATACAAAGGTTACGGCGTCGGAAGGGTTAATTCCAGGGTTGTGTTTGTGGATTACGCCTGCCCCGGGGATACCTTAAAAATAGAAATTTACGATGAGCGTAAGAATTATGCCTTTGGCAAAATCATTGAAATTATAAACCCGTCGCAAAATAGGATTGCGCCGGTTTGCAAGCACTTTGGCGTTTGCGGGGGATGCAACTATCTACATATACCGTACGAAGAGGAACTTTACTGGAAAGCGGAGATTTTTAAGACCGAATTTAAAAAGGCTTTTAAAGATTTTGAAAATGTTAATTTAATAAACGATTTTAAAACCCAAAATTATCTTGGATACAGGCAAAAGCTCGGGTTGAAAATTTCCCCTCCTTTCATCGGGTTTTATAAAAAATTATCCCATAATATCGTCGATATAGAATATTGCCATCTCGCAAAAGCCGGCGTAAACGAACTGTTAAAAAATGTAAGAAATATACTCTTAAGCGGCAATTACAGGGATAATTTTTTGAACGAAATATCTTCCGTAACGCTGACGGATGCAGGACTAAAAAATATAACTTTTAGTTTAAAAAGTCATATCCGGAACCTGCGCCAAAATTATGATTTAACCTTTAAGGATATAATGGAAAGAACGGGGGCGGATAATGTCTTTGTCGAGTGCAGGCAGAAAAAGGGGGATAAGGAAGGTAAAAAGATTATAAAATACAGCAGGGACAGGGATAAAAATGATAAAAATTTACGCTGCCAGAGTAATTACTTCACGCTAAAAGGCAAAAAATTTACATACGACCTCCCGTCTTTCATTCAGGTTAACAAGGAACAAAATGAGAATATAATAGGGAATGTAACGGCGTATATTAAAAACCTTAATGAAAACAGGGGAATTTATTTTAATAGCTCCCTCGATTTATTTTGCGGATATGGAAATATCACTTTATTTCTGGCGGATTATGCAAAAATGGTTACGGGGGTTGAATCTGACCCTTTTTCCGTCAAACTTGGAGAAAAAAATCTCAAATTAAACGGCATTAAAAATATTAACTTTGTAATGTCAAGCGCGGGAGATTTTTTGGAAAAAACCGGAAAAAAGGGGGTAACTTACGACCTGATTGTCCTTGACCCTCCGAGGGCGGGAATCAAGGGATTAGCGTCAAAAATAGCGGATTCAAACCCCTCGTCCGTAATATATATATCATGCGATTCTATGACGCTTTTAAGGGATTTAAAGGCATTTGCGGAGACGGGATACTTAATAGAACAAATTAACCTGATAGATATGTTCCCGAGGACTTACCATGTGGAACATGTAGCATTTTTAAGCAGGAAGTAATAGGGAGAGAACCCTCAGGCTTTTACAACCTTGCCCGCTTTCAGGCATTTTGCGCAAACCTTGATTCTTTTATTGGAACCGTTAACAACGGCCTTAACCTCGTGCAAATTTGGATAGGATACCTTTTTTGTCTTATTGTTGGCATGTGAAACCTTATTGCCGTATTGAATACCTTTTCCGCAAACACTGCAAACTCTTGACATGTTATGCCCTCTTAATATTTTTTAGTTTCTATAAAATTTTAGGTTGGATTAGTATAACATTGAAACTCGCCGCTTGTCAATTAAAAAACTTTGCATGTCAAGCCAATTTAGAAATGTCCCTTTTTAGTTAAAGCAAAAAATAAATCGGATACCTTTTTCTTTTAATTCCCCTTTTTTAAAAGGGGTGTCAGTCCCGCCTTAAGGCGGGACTGACGGGGTATTTATAAAACGCAAAATTGCCCAGCTGTTTATTTAATAAACAGCTGGGCAATTTAATCTTTGCAAGTTGAGGCTGCCTATTTTACCTGAGCCAGAAGTTTTTCGACATTTCCCATAACCGATTTTGGAAGGGGCGCAAAACCTGTTTTTACGGTATATTTTGGATCCTGTCCCGGACCTAACACCCAATTGACTAAATCCTTAATTATTGCGGTAGTAGAAGGATTCGGCTGTTTTTTTCTAATCATCCAGAATTCAAAGTTTGAATCGGGGTAGGCATTTTTTGCCGAAACATTCCAGACTATAGATTTATCAAAATCTGCCGGAAAGTCGCCCTGTGCCAAGGCAGAGTTAGCGGCCGCGGCAATCGTTTCTACGGAACCCACGACATAATTGCCAGCCTTGTTAAGCATCGCGGCGCTTGAAAGATGATATTCTAAAATCCATCCAAGACCCACATAACCGATTGCGCCGGGGGTACTTTTAACGGCGGCAACCACGGCGTCGCTTCCTAAATATCCGCTTCCGGTCGGCCATGATGGCGAAAGGCTTCTTCCCACCTTATCTGCCCATTCTTTTGAGGTATAGGTTAAAAGGCTCGTAAAATCAAATGTCGTTCCGCTTGCATCAGCCCTGTGAACAACAAATATGTGCAGGTTCGGGAATTTGTACTGCGGATTTAATTTTTTAAATATCGGATTGTCCCAATTGTTAATCTTGCCGAGATAAATATCCGCGACTAATTGGGGGGTCATCTTAAGATTGACATCGTTCGGTATCCCCGGAATATTGTAAATAACCTGCGCATCGTCAAGCGCAACGGGAATATTTACTAAGTTTGGGTACCTCTTTTTAAACTCCTTCGTAAGATAGGCGTCGGATGCCCCGATAGTAATGTTGCCGTTAGCGGCGTTAGAAATCCCAAAACCCGAACCTGTGCCTGCAACGGAAACGGTAACATTCGGATGAAGTTTGTGATACTCGACTGCCCAAACAGAGTTTAACGGATACAACATGGTGGAACCGGAAATAGTGATAGTCCCTGACGGGCCCTTTGCGCCTGGAGCTTTGGACTTTGCGCAACCGGCGACAAAAACCGACACAAGAAAAATAATCCCGATTGCCGCCAGGCTCCCGAAAAACTTTTTAAAATTGCTTTTTTTCATAAATCTCCTCCATAAATGGATTTTTAATGGTTAAATTTACCTTCGTTTTTACAATAACGCTGTTTGCTTTCCATTCTAAATTATTTTGACTTTATTATAATAACAAATTAATGTTACAGTTTTATTACAGTTTTGTTAAATTTTTGTTACAATTTTGGGAATTTTACACAGGTTGAATTCTATGCCGTTTTTGCATATAATAATCACAAATAGCAAATCAATTTATAAAAAGCGGAGGCAAATTTATGGGAGCTTTAAATATTAATGTTTTTAACCCTGTAAGAATTCATTTTGGAAACGGATTTATTTCTGAAGCGGGAAAAATCGCAAAAAAATACTCGGATACCGCTTTAATCGTTACGGGCAAAACCTCTATGCAAAAATCGGGAACATTAGGCAGGCTTGTAAAGATTTTAAAAGATGCGGGGGTTAATCCTGTAATATACGATAAAATCACCCCTAATCCTACAATTGATGAAATAGACGAAGCCGCCCGCATTGCAAAAGAAAAGAGGGTTGGTTTGATTATCGGGCTTGGAGGGGGAAGCCCCCTCGATTCCTCTAAGGCTATCGCGGTTGCCGCAAAGGGAAATATCCCCGTCTGGGATTACCTTAAAACACCTGCAACGGAAGCCTTGCCAGTTATCACAATCGTATCAACCTCCGGAACGGGAAGCGAGGTAAACAGGTACTCCGTAATGACCAATCCAAAGACAAAGGAAAAACCCGGTTTTGGTTATGAATGCATGTATCCGAAAGAAGCGATAATCGATCCCGAAATTATGGCTTCTATGCCCCCTTATGTTACGGCGGCCACCGGTTTCGATGTTTTTGTCCATGTTCTCGAGGCTTTTACGGGAAAAGCAAGAAATGCTTTTTCTTCCGCTTACTGTATGCAGACTTTTTATCTTTTAAAGGATAACCTGATTAAGGCTTATAATGAACCGAATAATCTGGAAATAAGGGGGAATATGGCGCTGGCTTCCGCTCTTGCGGGCCTTGCAATCGACTTATCCGGCGTAGGAATAATTCATGCGCTGGAACACCCTGTTTCCGGCAACTACCCGAATGTTGCCCACGGAGCGGGACTTGCCGCATTGGTGGTAGAATCCATGAAATACAACCTTGAAGCATGCAAGAGGGATTTTATGCTCATAGCCCATCACCTCGGCGTTAAAAGAGCGGGGAAAACCGACGACGAATACGCCTATTCTTTAATAGAAAAAATAGAAGAAATGTTAAAGGCAATAAATTTAAATATTAGATTAAAAGACCTTGGAGTCGAAAAAGACAGACTGCCCGGAATGGCCAAAGAAGCCTTTGCCACTATGGGCTTCGCCGCTCAAAACAACCCGGAAACCGTCGATGAAAAAGAAGCCCTAAAGTTATTGGAAGCAAGTTATTAGGGAAATAAAAGGCAACAAGGTATCCGATTTATTTTATAAATACCCCGTCCATCTTTGCCTGCATAAAACCGTTGGTTTTATAAACGCAGGCAAAGATACAGCCTTTAGGCGGACTGACACCCCTTTTAAAAAAGGGGAATTAAAAAATAAATCGGATACCTTAACAAACAATATAGTTGCTTTTATATACCATCCCCCCCGTAAAGGAAGGGGGGAATTAGAGTATTTAGGCATTTAGGCGGAAGGCTGCATATTCTTACCTGTTTTCAGCATATTTGCAACCGCCGACCATAATATCGTTACGATAAGGTTAAGCACAAGGGCTATAAGCGCAACATATAAAAGTCCGAACGGCGTGCGCATAAAAGTAGTAACTATTGCATGCCCCGCGTTAGCCTCCATAACGAAATAAAGTCCCGACGCCGTTCCCACAAGCCAGCCTGCGATGAGGGCATTCTTGTTCAGCCACTTAGTATAAAGCCCTATAAATATGGGCGGCAGTGTTTGAACTATCAGTATTCCGCCAAGAAGCTGAAGCTGTATGGAGTATGTTTCGGGAACGAGAAAGACAAACCCCAGCGCAAGGAATTTAAATACGACGGAAGACCATTTTGCTATATCTGCTTCTGCTTTGGGGGCAAGGTCAGGTTTAAACTCCTTTATTATATTTCTGGTTAGAAGATTTGCCTGGGATATTGCCATTATGGCTGCCGGAACCAAACCCCCGATGAATATACCGAGAAACGCGAAACCGGTAAACCATGGAGGCATAGTCTTCTCTATTAAAGTAGGAACGACTAATATTCCGTTGCCATGAACCGCTTTAAGAGCATCCGGCACCGCATAAATCAATACCCCGAACATCGCAAGAAATGCCAAGCCTATTCCGTAAATAGGAAGAAGGGCCGTGCTTAGCCTGACGCTTTTTGCGCTTTTCGCGCTAAGAACTCCGTTAATGGCGTGGGGATAAAGGTACAGGGCAAGCGCGCTTAATATAAAAAGGCTTATATAGCCGTTGACTAATAAAGGCGGCAATGTAACATAATCGACGGGCGGGGTTTTTCCCGCTCCAAGATTTTTTGCGGCGGCGAAGGCATGATGAAATCCCCCGTAAGATAACGGCACTAAAATTATAATAACCACTACCGTAATTAAAATAATCGCATCCTTCATTACCGCCGTAAGAACCGCACCCCTCAGCCCGCTCCAGAATGTGAATACGGCAAGCACTATAAAAGACACTATAAGCGCAATTTCGCTGATTACTTTAGCATCTCCAAACGAAAGGAGCATGACCTGAAGCACCGCTTTCATTCCGACTATTTGGAGGGCAATATAAGGCAGTTCGGCAACTATTCCCGTTAACGCGATTAATATCGCCAGCGTCTTGCTGTTAAACTTATCCCTCACGAAATCTACGGCGGTTACATAACCCTTATCCTTGGACACTTTCCACAGGCTCGGCATTACCACCATTGCAATTCCAAAGGTAGCCATAACATAAGGAACGGCAAAAAAGAAGAGGCTTCCTTTTGCAAACACGCCCGACGGGACGGCAATAAAGGTATATGCCGTGTATATATCGGCTCCCACTAAAAACCACATCAGGAATGTGCCGATTTTATTACCTGCTAATGCCCATTCATGCAAATGGTTAAGGTCGCCTGCCCGCCACTTCGCCGCCCAGAAACCTATTATCGTAAACAATAAAAAAAGGGCAATAAAAACTATTATCGTTACCTGAATGTTGGACATTATTTATCACCTCCGCCTTTTACTTTAGAAATTAGCAATGAAGCAAAGGTGTAAAGAATGGTGGCTATAACTAACCAGAGCGTCTGAAACCAGTAAAAAAACGGCAGCCCTAAAAAAGCGGGTTCCGGGCGGTTGTATAGAGGGACAATGGCAAGAACGATAGTCGGAATTGCGATTAATATCCCTGCAACCGTAAATAAATAATTCTTACTCATAAATTAACCTCCCCTAAAGCAATGTTAAAGATTAAATTATTATTTATTGACTTATTATATAATAATATAAAATTAATACAACCATTTTTGTTAATTGCTTCTGGAAAAATAATTCGGCGGAAAAATTGGAAATTCTTAAATAGTTTATAAATCCGGATTTGGGAGAAAAGAAATTAGGTTAATATAAAAAGGAAACAGGGGATACCCGCAGATGCAGGCGGGAGTGAAGAAAGAAATAAATCGGACACCTTTATTCGAACAGTTGGCAGAACGACTAATTATAGAGGAGGAATAAAAAAGCGAGGAGCAGGAAATAAAAACCCTGCTACCGCTTGAATCTGCGGTAGCAGGGAAATAAATAAACCTTACAACATTATGCTTTAGACTTTAGAAGTTCCAGATAACAGCGGTTCCTAATGCCGTAATATCCTTATGTGTGGCATAGCTTGGAACGCCGCCTGTTGCGGTAGGCGAATAACTCTCTACGCCGTTTCCCGTCCATACATAAGCGCCCCATGCCTGCCATGCAAGCGTTTTTGTAAAGTGATGCGTAAAATTAAGGTCAAATTCGGTTCCGATAGTCTTTCCGCCAAATGCCTGTATCTGATTTCCATTATAAGCAACATTATCTTTCAACCATGCGGCATGAATCAACGATTCCTGTAAGGCATTGCCCGAGGCTAAATGTTCCGTTGCATCCACCATAATTACATACCTGTTGGCTAAGTTTGTGCCCATGGCTTCCCCTGGAGCCTGGTAAAAATATGCTAGACCAGGAGCCGAAAACTCTATTGGCTGCCAGTTATTGCCTATGACATCTCCAAAAAGAGTTCTTGTATTCTGAACCATAGAATAATAAGTCATATCTAAATGCTGGTCGGAAATAGGGCCGCCTATACCGAATTTTAAACCGACGGTTACCGGGGTGGACGTGTTTAACATTTGAGAACCCGTTAAATAAAGGTCGTAACTTCCTATCTTTGTCCTATGGTCTGTTGTTTCGTTAAATACATAAGGGGAATTCATTATATCCCCTCTGAAATAATCAAACTCTCCAGCAACCTTTGTTCCTTTGGCTGCGTATGTTGCGCTTAATCCGCCGTAGGTTATGTTAGCGGTAGTGCTATTAGAGCTTAATGTGGTTGCCGGCGAATAAGCGCCTGCCACTATAGAGGAAAGCGCTGCGCCAAACTGATTTAAATGGGCCTCGGTCAGCCATGCGCTCCATGAAACATCGTTCATCGGCTTTAAACTCATAACCTCTAATGTCGGAATAGTGCCGCTCTGGATGTGAGAATAGCCGTACACAGCGGGAGGAACGGTGCCGATTGTGGTTGGAGTGACTCCATTTGAATACGCGGTTGTTTCATTACCGAATAAGTTTCCGACAAATACTCCCACATTGCCTAACGGAAGAAAATCGCCTACTCCGTCTGCATTGGTGTTAACGGCAACGCCAAGCCCGAACTTAACAGGCATACGCCCGAACATAATAGCGCCGACCGGGGTAATGAACCTGATGTAAGCCTGCCTTAAGCCGAATGTATTAAAATCGTGGTTAAAGCCCGTCGGCACGGTGGTAGCCCCCAGTGCCTGCCAGCCGTTCGTCCCGTAACCGTTAGTAATACCGTTATAAGCATTCGTAAGGTCAAACTGAGTAAAAACAGCGGCAAGCGGCATACCGCTCGCTAACTTATCATAGCTTATAGAAGCGTTCATTCTTAATCTTTGAAGAAATACTTCAAAAGAGTTTTTGGAAGGAATTGCCGTTCCGTTTACGGGATCTAAATTATTGGTTGTAAACATCTGAACCTGGTTCTGCGTCCAGAAAGCCTTGCCGATGTACTGCCCGCTCATTGAAAAGCTAACACCGTTTTTAGCTGCCTGCGAGGCGGCAAACGACGGTGAAGCCATCGTTAATGTTAAAAAGCCGGCTATTGCAATTGTAAGCATTGCCAGCAATGAAATTTTTCTCTTCATCTTTAACCTCCGTATTAAATTAAATTTTTAAAGTTAAAAAACTTGAAACATCCCCCTATAACATTAGTTTTAATAAAACTTATCATATATCAAGTTAGCTTGTCAAGCATAAATAAATATTTTTAAAAATATTAATTTATTATAAAACTTATGTTTATTCTAATATATGAATATGCTTATATGCTAATTGCAATATTGCAACGCTACCTTCGTTATTACGCAAACTGAGGGGCTGCGCCGGCATTTGGGACTGCCTGCGGTTTCTTATTTTCCGCAGGTGTCCTGTCGCTTAATTTTGAATTATTTAAAAAACCGTTGAGCTTTTTTACCAGCTTCGAATTTATATCATGACCCGTCTTTTTTGCTACTACCCTGCCTTTAATCCTGTAACCGGAAAGATACAGATCGCCGATTAAATCCAATACTTTATGCCTTATGAACTCGTCTTTATACCTGAGCCCTTCTTTATTAAGAACAGATGTTTCATCAAGCACTAAGGCATTATCCAGACTTCCGCCCAGCGCAAGCCCGTTCTTTTTTAAATATTCGACATCCTTTAAAAAACCGAATGTTCTGGCATGCGAAATTTCCTTGTAAAAATTAAACCCGTCAATTTTCATATTAAAAGAGCCTGAAGCTACCGCCGGGTGGTTAAAGTCCATAATATAAGATATTTCAAAATCGTCCGAGGGGTATATGGCAATACTTATACCGGCGTTATCCGCATTATCAGCCACGACTACCTGCTTAAGTATCTCGATATATCTTCTGCGCTTATTCAGCTCTTTAATTCCGCTTTCGTAAAAGGCTTCGTAAAAAACCCTTGCGCTGCCGTCCATAGCCGGAATTTCGTCTCCGTAAACCTCTACCTGCGCATTGTCGATGCCCGCGCCCCATAAAGCCGACATCAAGTGCTCGACGGTGGAGATGCATCCGCCGTTCTTTCCGATACTTGTCCTTAATGTTGTGGAACAGATATTGCCGGCGTCAGCCTTGATTATAACATCAGGCTTTATGTCCTTCCTTATAAAAGTGATACCGGAATTAGCTTTTGCAGGTTTAACGACGACGGACGACTCTTTTCCCGTGTGCAGTCCTATTCCTTTAAAAAAAAGTATGTCGGATACGGTGCATTGAAACTCATTTTTTTCTTCTTTTAATATTGCAAAATTTTCCATTGTAATAATTTGACCTCGAAAGTTATATGGATTTCTGCTTGCGCAGAAATGACAAGCTAATTATGTATCTTGCAAAAAATGTGCCAATGTTGGCATAAGGGATTTAAATAGATAAAAATTAAGGAAATTAAGCAGTTACATAACGGCTATAAATGAACTTTCTTGCAGTTAAGCTAAATATGAATTTTTATTCGCACTATAATGCGAACTAAAATTCACAACTTTAATTTGCAGGTTTTTTATAAAATCTTTCCTTTTCGCTGTAAATGCATCCACAGTAATTCTGTCTGTAAAGATTATAGTCGTAAGATAATTTTACGCCCTCTTTATAACCTAATCTAAAATCCTCATAGTAAAAACTAATGCCGTATTTTTTTTCTAAGTTAAAACCAACCTCTTTAATGTAATCGTGTTTTTGATGTTTGCTGTATAAAAGGGTGGTCGAAAAATGGGTAAATTTGGAGGCTCTGGCAAGGGAAGCCGCCTTTTCGAGCCTTTTGCTTAGACAGTAATAACACCTGTTTTCTTCCCTGAATGCGACATTCCTAATAAACTCTTCCATATCGTAATTCTTTTCGTAAATAACCTTAAGATTAACCGCATCTGCAAATTTTTTAAGGGAATCCTGCCTTTTTAAATACTCGCCGTAGGGGTGAATATTGGGATTATAAAAATATCCGATAACGGTATCGAACTTCTTGTTTACAATCGTATAAGGATACATTAAGCAGGGGGAACAGCAAATATGAAGTAAAAGCTTGTTTTCTTTCATAAAGGTATCCAATTTATTTATTTTTGCCTTTAATTCCCCTTTTTTAAAGGGGTGTCATTTTGCCTTAAGGCAAAATGACGGGGTATTTATAATTAAACATTTCAACTTTAAAACAAAGAATCTTCTTTTATAAGACCAAAATGCTTGTAAGCAAGTTCTGTGGCAATCCTTCCCTTTTTCGTCCGCAATATAAACCCGCATGAAACAAGATAAGGCTCCACGACATCCTCGAGCGTATCTTTTTCGTCGTTCATTGCCTGCGCAATTGTCTCTATCCCGACTGGTCCGCCTCCAAATTTGTCTATTATCATCCTTAAAAAAAGTTTGTCGTTGGCATCAAGCCCCAATTCGTCAATCCCGAGGCTTTCGATGCCGAATTTTGCAACGCCTATGTCAACGGCATCTTTTTTTAAATGAAACATATAATCCCTCAGCCGCCTTAACAGCCTGTTTGCAATCCTCGGCGTTCCCCTCGAACGGCGCGCTATTTCAAAAGCGGCCTCGTTGTCTATCTTAATGCCGTAAAGCGATGCGCTTCTTATGACAATCCTTGCAAGGTCGTCAGGTTCATAGTACTCAAGCCTCGAAGAAAACCCGAACCTGTCCCGAAGCGGGGACGGGATAAGTCCCGCCCTCGTGGTTGCGCCTATGAGCGTAAACCTAGGAAGGCTGATTCTAATGGACTTTGCCGTTGCGCCCTCGCCTATTATAATATCGAGTTTAAAATCCTCCATAGCGGGATAAAGCATCTCGGCGGCCGGCTTCGGCAGCCTGTGTATCTCGTCGATAAATATAATATCGCCGTTGCCTACGGAAGATAAAAGCGCCGCAATATCCCCCGCTTTTTCGATCGAAGGCCCGGAGGTTATTTTTATATTAACCCCGAGCTCATGGGAGATGATGCTTGCAAGCGTGGTTTTGCCAAGCCCCGGGGGACCAAAAAATAGAAGGTGGTCTAAATCGTGATGCCCCAGGGTAGAACTTCTTTTTTTTGAAGCGTTTATAAAAATTAAAAGATTTTCTTTGAGTTTGGTTTGGCCGATATATTCGTCAAAACTGGCGGGTCTTACGGGGTTGTCAAATTCATTGCCTTCTTCCTTTAATAAATCGGCCGCTTCGGCGTCTTCGCCGGCGTTTTCGGCATGCGAAAACGGCCGTGCGGGTGAAGATACCCGAAGTTTCTTATTATTATTCTTATTGTTATCGATATTTTTATCGTCTTCGGTTGTAAAGTCTTTTTTGAAAGAACTCATATAAGTATAAGGTAATTAAATGTTTTTTAACGAATATATATATTTCAAACACTCCTTTGTTAATCCTTCGGTATTAATATCCGTTACCCCGCCGTCTTTTATATTCTTGTAAACCTTGCTTGCAAGATTAAAAGACTCCAATCTTGAATATCCCAGCGCCTCTAATGCGCAGGAAGACTCAAGAATAATATCGGAGGGGTTGCCCGCCGCAGCGGGCTGGGGCGGTTGGAACGGTTGGGGCAGCGGAACTGGGGCAAGGGCGGAATTTAAATTATTATCCAAACCTGCGCCGCTGTGTTTGTTTTCGCCAATATCCTTATAATTATAATTGCCAATGTTTTCAGCCTTTATATCACTAATTAAGGCAGGCCTTTTAAGGATTTTATTTTTAAGCTCCATAATGATGCGTTCGGCTTTAGCTTTGCCTATGCCTTTAATTTGCGATAGCGCGGATATGTCCTGCGTGGTTAAAATATTTAAAAAGTTACCGGAGTCGATTCCAGAAAGAACCGTCACGGCAAGCTTCGGCCCGACATCTTTAACTTCCAGAAGAAGGCTAAAGATTTCTCTTTGCAGGGAGGTATGAAACCCGTAAAGCGTAATACGGTCTTCCCTGACATATGTATAAATGAAAAAGCTCGAATTTTGATTTAAAGTTAAAGAGCCTTCGGCCGGAATAAAAACCTCGTATCCAACCCCATTAGATTCCAATATTATAGAGGATTTTTCGTTATCCCTGTAAATTACCCTTCCTTTTAAATAGGCGATCATTTGAGCGTTTTTTATCGATAAATAAAGTTTGACATATCGGTGGCGCAGCAAACCGCAATTGCAAGAGCGTCGGATATGTTGCTGTCCGTATTACCGTTTAAAAAGGCTTTAATATTGGAGCTTTTAGATGCGCATATCAAATTTAACGCCTCTTTCACCTGTTGTTTATTTGCATCTCCATAACCGGCTATACTTTTTTTTACAAACCTTGGCGAATATTCCTTTAATTTTATATTAAAAACGGATGATAAAAGACATATAATTCCTCTTGCCTGGGATAGTTTTATTAAAGAAGCGGGGTTTGTTCCCGAAAATACTGATTCTAAAGACATTATGCCCGGCGAATATTCCTCGATAACTTCTTTTAGCTCCCCGTAAATTTTACCCAGATTGGAAGGAAATTCTTTATTTTTTGCATCGATTAGCCCGCAGGATATTAAATTAAAAGCCCTTCCGAAAGACGGCAAATCCAGCACCGCCCATCCTGTCAACCTTGAACCCGGGTCAACTCCCAAAATTCTATAGCCCATAAAGAACCCATAAAGGAATAAATTAAGCTCCCGCCTCCTGTATATCAAAGTTTGCATATACATTTTGAATGCCTTCTATCTCTTCGAGCGCATCGATTAGTTTAATCATCTGGTCTGCCTCTTTTCCTTTTAACTCGATATTTGTCTGGGGTATATAAGAAAGTTCGGAAAACTTTTCCTTCATTCCCTTAGACTCGAATGCGGATTTAACGGCCTCGAAGTCTTTTATATCCGTATAGACCAGTACCTCGTCATCTTCGGTTTTTATATCTTCGGCTCCCGCTTCGAGCGCAACTTCCATAACCGTATCTTCGGGATAGAGGCTTGCGTCGAACCCTATAACGCCCTTTTTGTTAAACATCCACATAACGCAGCCAGATTCCCCAAGACTGCCGCCATGCCTCGACAGCGCATGCCTTACCTCGGAAACCGTCCTGTTTCTATTATCGGTTAAAGTCTCTATAAGCAAAGCCACGCCGGCAGGCCCGTATCCTTCGTATATTATCTCGTCATAAGTTTCGCCTTCGAGTTCTCCCGCGCCTTTTTTCATAGCCCTTTCGATATTTTCTTTAGGCATATTGGCGGCTTTAGCTTCATCGACGGCAAGCCTGAGCTTCGGATTGGAAGATATATCTTTTCCGCCTATTCTGGTGCTTGTGATGATTTCGCGGATGATGTTGGTAAAAATCCTGCCTCTCTTTGCGTCCAAAGCCCCCTTTTTTCTTTTAATGGTGCTCCATTTACTGTGACCGGACATAAAAACCCCCAATAATAAAATAATAAATAAAAACCTGCTAAAAAATTATAAAAAGTATAATAATATGGTGCGAAAGGGGGGACTCGAACCCCCAAGGATTGCTCCGCTGGATTCTAAGTCCAGTGCGTATACCAATTCCGCCACTCTCGCGCAATTTATCCTTTAAACTTAATAATTATATCATATCAAAATTAATTAAAAAGTGGAAATATTTAATGCGGGCGGGCGCAAGAAAAGAAAAACATCCAAAATAAAGCAACTGTATTGTTTGTCAAGGTGTCCGATTTATTTTATAAATACCCCGTCAGTCCGCCGTGGGCGGCATATTCACCTGCGCCAAGGGCATGCCTTGACAATCGTACAGGTGAATATATCACCCCTTTTAAAAAAGGGGAATTAAAAGAAACAAGGGGTCTGATTTATTTATTATATAGGGGCATTCTTTTAAGTTTCTTACTTCTAAATTTTGGCGGATTTTGCAAGTTATGGAATAAGAAATTTAAAAGTTCTGTTTGGTTTTCTGTTTGGATTTATAGGTTCATTATATTATTTATGGTATAATTTCATGTGTATGATGTAAAATCGGGATGGATTATTCATTTTTTGCATCCATAAAGCTACACGGCATAACCATTAAACCGCTATGGATATCGGCGAAACCATTAAAACGCTGAACAGAGGTCCCGACAAGGGCTTGTCGTCCAAGGAAGCCGAAGACCTCATTATTAAGTACGGCAAAAACGCGATACCGGAAAAACACCATGGTTTAATCGTAAGGTTCCTGTCCTATTTTTGGGGCCCTATAGCATGGATGATAGAAGCCGCTTCCATACTCTCTGCCGCATTGCGCCACTGGCTCGAATTCGTCATTATAATAATCCTTCTTTTCGTCAACGCATCCGCTGGTTTCTGGCAGGAATACAAAGCCGGCAATGCTATAGCCATGCTAAAGCGGCGCCTCGCCCTGCGTGCCAGAGCATTGCGCGACGGCCTGTGGGTAGATATTCCGGCGGAAATGCTGGTACCGGGAGACGTCATATCGATAAAGCTCGGCAATATCATACCCGCCGACATATTGTTGACCGAAGGCGATTATATAAGCATAGACCAGTCCGCCATTACTGGAGAATCGTTGCCTGTAGACAAAAGACCCGGCGACATCGGATATTCCGGCTCGGTAGTGGAAAAAGGGGAAATGGTGGCTATTGTAACGGCAACAGGTTTAAATACCTTCTTCGGAAAAACCATACAACTGGCCGGCAAAAAAGAACCGGCGTCGCATTTCAGGCAGGCGGTGCTATCCATAGGTAATTTTCTTATATTTTCGGCGCTTGCATTGATAGCGGTAATTATCTTTTATTCCGTAATTATACGCCGCGAGCCGTTTATGCACGTTTTACTATTCGTGCTGGTTCTCACAGTGGCGGCTATACCCGTAGCTTTGCCCGCGGTTTTATCCGTAACGATGGCTGTGGGGGCCGAAAAACTTGCCGGATTAAAGGCCATAGTGTCAAGGTTGGTTTCTATAGAGGAAATGGCCGGTATGGATATACTGTGCGCCGATAAAACAGGAACGCTGACCGTAAACAAACTCGCCTTAGGAAAACCGGTTTTAATACACGCGGAAAGCGAAGAAGAATTAATGTCTATAGCCGCCCTTGCTTCGGAAAAAGACGGCGGCGATTCTATCGATACAGCCATTATCGAAGGGCTTAAGGGCAGGAGCATCGAAAACGGCTATAAAATTACGGCTTTCAAACCGTTCGACCCTGTAAATAAACGGGCGGAAGCCGAAGTATCTCACGAAAATAATATTTTTAAGGCTACCAAAGGGGCTCCCCAGGTTATTCTTGCGTTGACAAAGCCCGATGAAAAAACCGCGAAGGATATAACTGCGGCAATAGATTCAATGGCGGAGGACGGCTACAGGACGCTGGGAGTTGCAAAAACCGATGATGCGGGAAACTGGCGCATTATGGGACTTCTTTCATTGTATGACCCTCCCAGGGATGATTCTGCCGGGGTCATAGAAGAAACACGCGGAATGGGAATAGCGATAAAAATGCTTACCGGCGACCACTTGTCAATAGCAAAACACGTGGCCGCGCTTTTGCATCTCGGCGGGAATATAGTTCCGGCTGAAAACGCCGTGGGCATGGCAGAACAATCCGACGGTTTTGCGCAGGTATTTCCCGAACATAAATATGAAATCGTCAAAGAGTTGCAGGCGGCCGGCCATATCGTAGGAATGACCGGAGACGGCGTCAACGACGCCCCTGCGTTAAAGCGCGCCAATATAGGAATTGCAGTCAGCGGCTCGACCGATGCCGCAAGGGCCGCCGCGGACCTTGTCTTGACAGCGCCGGGTTTGTCGGTAATTACCAAGGCCGTAGCCGAATCCAGAAGAATTTTCGAGCGTATGAACGCTTACGCTATTTACCGTATTGCCGAAACTATAAGGGTTATTATATTCATGACGCTGTCGATAATAATTTTTAACTTTTATCCGGTTACCGCCGTAATGATTATAATCATAGCCCTGCTGAACGATTTTCCCATTATGACCATAGCCTACGACAATGTTCCGGTTCCTTCCGCCCCCGCCAGGTGGGATATGCCCAGAGTGCTTGCCGTTTCCGTGCTCCTTGGACTGTTAGGGGTAGCAGCGAGCTTTTTGCTGTTCTTAATTGCGGAGTACTATCTGCGCCTGCCGGTCGGAACGGTTCAAACGCTGATATTTTTAAAACTGCTTATCGCAGGGCATCTGACGATATTCCTGACGAGAAACAAGGGCGCTATATGGCAGCGACCGCTGCCCAGCGGAATTTTTTTTAACGCAAACGCCGCCTCCATGGCGGCTGGAACTTTTGCCGCGGCTTACGGATGGCTGGTTCCGCCGCTTGGCTGGTATTATACCCTGGCGGTATGGGGTTACTCCATAGCATGGCTTATGGTAAACAGCGCCGCTAAAATAACGGCATACAGAATACTGGATATGACCAAGGTTGCGAGGGGGAGCGAATAGCGCAGGTTAATAGTGATAAATTTATTCTTCATGCTCAAGAATTTTGCGGATTAGACTTAAAACAAGTCCTTTATATTCGGCAAACATTCTTGCCGCCTGCCAGCGAAAATCAAGGTAACGGTGCGCAAGCCTGTTTCTCTGGATTGCGAGCTTCGATAAATTATTTTGTTCAATTTCCGTTAAACCGAACAATTCAGCACATTTTCTTATCGCATCCGCGTAATTTTCCGCCGCAACCCCCTTGCTTGTTATTATTGTTCCGCATAATTCAATAAAAGCGGTAAGAATATTCTCGACTGTTCTATCAATTAATTTCTGCAATTTTTTATCATTTTGGTATTCTTTCCATGTTTTGACTTCATATTCAAGCTCAAATTCTTTTATCTCTTCTAAGATAAAATTTATAGTTTCGACAGTCCTTCCTTTTGCATAATCAAAATCAGGCACCGGCAATCTCCTCTAATTTTTTTCTTGCAACTTTAGTTTGCCATTTTTTCCCAAATATATTGAAATCTTCCATTTGGAAAATGGCCTCATTTTTAATTTCTACATATTGATTAAAATCCTTAATGTAAAGCGGCTTTCCGGCAACGATTATGTTGTAATAAAGCAAGGGTTTTCTGAAGTCCGGATAAACGGGAATTACATTGACATCCAATTTAGTAAGTTCGATTAAGTCAAGGGACATATCGGTAATTTTTAAAAAAATGGATTCTTCGGAAAGTGTCAGATCGTTAAAAATCACGCCTATATCGATATCCGAATCTTTTCTGGGAAACCCGCCCGCTCTCGAACCGAACAAAAATACGATAGCAAGATTAAAATGTTCGGCATTTCTTTTAAAAAACTCTTCAAGCGCCGTCAATAAAGAAGCGCTATCGAATATTTTATACTGCATTTCATTTTTTAATAAATTTTCGGGCATTTTTTAGTCTTTCTGTATTCATAATGCACCTATGGTAATGTATTAATAATACATCATCACTATTTGCTATTATTAATATAATATATGACATTTTTAAATTTTAAGCAAAGGGTTTTACGCATTTACAGAGAGTTCCGTATGGTTGAGTGTATGGGGCGGCTGGAGCAAGGTAAAATGGAAATATCCTATTTACTGCGGTTTTGAATGGCGGGGCCGACGGGGATCGAACCCGCGACCTCCGGCGTGACAGGCCGAAATAATAGTTTATAACTTATTGATATTATTAAGTAATTTTTATGGTAAAAAACGATATGGGACAATTTTGGGACAAAAGACTGATTTTTACAGCCTATTTTCGCTAATCTTATTTAAGCGAAAATGTGGACTTTTTATAATTAATGGTTAGAATGAAGTTACTCAGGAAGCTTTTAACCCCCAATAATACCACGTTTAAATTCGGCATAAAATCTATTAATACGTTATCGACCTTTATACTGTCTGTTTCGAGGCATAACGTATGCGCGTAAGCCGCGGTTTGTCCGTTGCCGGTATTAATCGTCTTCCGGATGCCGGCTTGCAAATTATGACCTAACAGCGTAGCATATTCGGCAGGAACCGCGCAATCATCCGCCCCGGTATCAATTAAGCCCCATACCCTAACGGATAGGTCTGTATGAGGATTGCGAATTACGACAGGCAGCCAGGGCCTTGGCGTATCTCCGGGGTATAATTTTTTAAAGGGAATATCCATGCCGGTCATTAGTATATCTGCACCGTATCTTTGGAAGGCAAAAACGCAATGACGGGTTCTTTATAGCCTTTCTCTTTCGCCTTATCGGATGCTTCTTTGGGGCTTTCGCCATAGCCGACCACAGTGGAGTCTTCAAAGCTTTTCATCGCCACGTATTTACCGGCAAAATCGTTATTTTTAATTAATGTTTGTATCATTTTGCCTCTCAAATATCTGAAATAAAAATTATAAATTAAATGAATAAGATTTATATTTATTTATATCTAAATATAAAAAACATGTCAATAGCTGGGAACGACTTTATATGAGGCGGTGCCGTTCCCCCTTTTCACCCACCCGCCGCATTTTTTTTGGAATAATTTAATTATATCGCAAAAAAATTTAATAGTAAATCGCTAAAGCAATATGCGACCAACGGGAGCAGGGAAAGACCGCCGAGCCTGACGGGTTTCTACCCCATTCCCGATTTTGCTGGGGGTTAGGGGATATAAACGCATGCCGTTTATGTTTGTTCGAACAAAGCGAACCCCCTAATAATGCCTTTAAAAATGTTTTTGCGCCGTAGTCCCCCTCTTTATCCGCCGTAGCGAAGCGAAGCAAGGACAAACAGGGACGAAGCAAGCAAAAACAACCCCTAAAAAATCTTTAAATTTTGAAAATAAAGGCGTCCGATTTATTTATTAGATTTACCAACCGCCATAATTCTTTGCGCAATATAAGTTCTATCAATGAATTATTAGATTTAATTTTTTTGCCGTTGCGCTATCCATTGATAACATTCCATCTATAAAACTATTTTTCGGCACCGCTATAAAACTTCGTCAAGTTTGTCCATAAGCAGGCTCGCCAAAAAAAGAAAATGTATCGCCCTTTCCTTGGTAATTTCTATATTGCCGTGCGCTTTCGGATTTCTTATTCCGGTCATTGATCCGGAAAATAACTCCATATAACCCAATTGTACATTTCTTCCGGTTTCCGTGTCTAAATCATCGAGCTTTATTAACGGATTAGATAAGGAAAAAGCAGTCTTCATTAAACTCGAGCCATCCAACTCCTTAGACGTTATTTCCTTAACTATTTTTTTTACGCGAACATTTATTTCTTTGAAAGATGCTTCGACCGAATCGGCATAGTGTCCCGTTTCAAACCTGGATATAGCTACTCCGATTATTTGGTTATTTAGCATGGACCATAAATCCATATTATGGATTTCATTATTGTTTTGTTTGTATAATTTTATAACAAAATTCCGTCGGTCTTTATAAGTATGCAGATTTTCATCCCAATATGAGTAAAATTCCCATAAATCCGAAAACGCATTGGGGTTTTTTAATCCACATTTTTCATATTCTTTTCCTATCTCTTTGTAAAGGGCTTTATATTTATCGTTTTCATCCTGAATCCTCGCCTTACCCGTTGATACGTCTATCATAATATTTTTAATAGACTCTATTGAATTTTCCATATTACCATTAATCATAAGAGGTATCTCCAATGTATCCGGAACCAAACAAAATAATTTGCCTGAAAAATAACAAATTAACTCCCACAAAAGTCACGTAATTTATTTCTATGTTTTATTTCTTTATCAATAGTTGCTTTGCTCTCGTTCCGCCCATAACCATCTTAGAAGCGAAAACGTGCCGCAGGTCATGTATTCTTAAATCTTTCAACCTGGCATTTCTGCAGGCGGTATGAAAAGAACGTCTGAAATCGCCTAACTTTTTCCGTCCTGGTTAAAAACATATTCACAGCCGTCTTTTTTCTCGATGCCGGCCAGAAGTTCTTTTAACTGTGAATGCGCCGGAATATATCTATCGTATTTTGTTTTCGTCCCTTTTATAGCTATGACGTTATTTTGGAGATCCACATTGCCCCATTTAAGATTTAAAGCCTCGCCCTTCCGGTAGCCGGTATAAATTAAAAAAGTAATTAAATCCCGAGTTAATTTATTTGTGGCGTCGGCGATGAGCTTATCGATATCTGAATCGGATAAAGTTTTTATTCTTTTTAATTCGTTTAATTTCTTAATTTTTCCACAGGGATTTTTATCGATATATTCCTTTTCAATACAGTAATTAAAGAAGCTCAACAATATAGTCATATCGATATTAACCGACCTGAAAGATATTTCGCTTTCTCTTTTACCTTTGTTTTTATCCATGCTTTCTATTTCCCGCTTCCTAAATAATGCGTATCCTCTAAGCTCGCTATTAGTTATATCTTCAACAAACTTGTCTTTAAAAAAAGGGAAGAAGTGTTTAGAAGATATTATTTTCCTATCAATAGTCTTTTCGGAATTACTTAATGATGCAAGGTATTCTTTCCAGGTATTTTGGAAATTGTGATATTTCCTATATTTTTCGGGAATGCTGAATCGCTTTCTTACGATATCGGATTTTATAGTAGAGGATACTTCTTCGGCAAGGGTCTTGTCGTTGGTCTTACATGAAAAACGGTATCTTTTTCCGTCTATAATATGTTCACACCACCAAACATTGCCTCTTTTATAAAGCACTTTTCCCTCAAATATGTGGTATATATTGTGGAGTATTTTATAACATTTTTGATGATTTTATCACACTGTAGAGAAAAAGTAAACTTAAACAAAATTTGGTGGGATTATATAAAATGCGGCGTTTTAAGTGGCGGGGCCGACGGGGATCGAACCCGCGACCTCCGGCGTGACAGGCCGGCGTTCTAACCGTCTGAACTACAGCCCCGTATGAAAATAGATGATATGATAATAACTTAATGTACTAACTTTAATATAGCAATGACAATTCCGACCGTAACGCCTATCTGAACTATAAACAGCCCTGCAAACCACTTTATAAGCCTGATTTCTAAGTCTTTCATTTTTATTTCCATTTTTGTTTCAAGCTCTTTTATGTCGGCTTTTGTAGCCACGTTATCCAAAATGCTCTTTGACAATATATCTGCCTGAGCTTCGGCAATAGCTTTAGCCTGTTTTTCAGGCATACCCGCGCTTGTCAATTTTTCCGCATAAGCAAGTGTGTCGAAAATAAAGGTTTCCATGGTGGTATAATGATAAACAATTAACAAAAAAAAGTCAAGAAAATTGCACTCTTTAATGACAAATAATGGTAGGCGGAACAGGGTTCGAACCTGTGACCCCCGGCTTGTAAAGCCGATGCTCTAACCTGCTGAGCTATCCGCCCGCAAAAACACAACTGCCCCCGCTTTTAATAAATTTTAAAAAAGGGGGCAGCAAATAAATCTTGCGCGTAATCCGGAATTACCACTTTCCCGTGTTGACAGCCTCTTTAAAAGATTTGCCGGGTTTAAACTTTGGAGATTTAGAAGCCTTAATTTGAATCTCCTTTCCGGTTTGAGGATTTCTCCCTTTTCTTGCGGCTCTTTTCGCAACTTCAAATGTGCCAAAACCGACAAGCCTCACTGCATCGCCTTTTTTTAAGGCGTTAATAATAGAGTCAACTGTTGCACCGAGAGCTTTCTCGCTATCGGCTTTGGTAAGTTTAGACATCTTTGCAATTGCATCAACTAATTCTGCTTTTGTCATACTTAACTTCCTCCTTTACATTTTAAAGGTTTTAATGGTTAACTTTTAAATCGCCGTACTTAATATTCAATGTTTACAAGGGTTCTGATAAAACATACTTAATATATATATGTTTTTAATATATATGTCAACAAAAAAATGTATATTTTATCGACTTTATAAAAAAATAATCTGGTTTTCCCCGTGAATTTATCGACCGATACGCCTGTCAACCATCGTCAAACCGGCATTACAAAAGGGTTCGACGCCTTTAATCGCCATTAACCACCCATCAATTAGATTTAGCATGTGTATCCTTTTCGTAAAGAAGGATAGGCATCCCGTTATTTATAATTACATCGTCATTTATAACACATTCCTTAATTGTCGGATCCGTCGGTATTTCGTACATAACATCGAGCATTATAGATTCAAGGATAGTTCTTAATCCTCTTGCTCCCGAACCATACTTTATAGCCTTTTTTGTGATTTCTTTAATCGCGGAATCGGTAAATCTTAAATTCACATCTTCCAATTCAAACAATTTTTGATACTGCTTAACTAAGGCGTTTTTGGGTTTTGTTAAAATTTCTATAAGGGCCTTTTCATCTAATTCTTCAAGCGTGGCTATGACGGGAAGCCTTCCGATAAATTCAGGAATGAGCCCGAATTTTAATAAATCCTGCGTTTCAACCTGCTTTATTATCTCGTAGGGATTGGCAGGTTTACCCGACTTAACGGTTGTATTAAAACCTATAGGCTGGGAATGGACTCTCCTTTCGATAATCCTGTCCAAACCGTTAAAAGCTCCTCCGCATATAAATAAGATATTGCTTGTGTCAATCCTTAAAAATTCTTGATGGGGATGTTTCCTGCCCCCTTTCGGAGGAACATTTGCAATCGTTCCTTCGATTATTTTTAAAAGCGCCTGCTGAACGCCTTCTCCCGACACATCTCTTGTTATGGAAACATTATCCGATTTTTTTGCTATCTTATCGATTTCATCGACATATATAATACCCTTTTGAGCCCTTTCGATATCGTAATCGGCATTTTGTAAAAGGGAAAGAAGAATGCTTTCGACATCCTCGCCCACATAGCCGGCTTCCGTAAGCGTAGTGGCATCGGCTATAGTGAAAGGCAAATCAAGCATGCGGGCAAGTGTTTGAGCTAAAAGAGTTTTACCGCTGCCCGTGGGTCCGATTATCAAGATGTTGCTTTTTTGCATCTCGACATCCGCATTATTATATTTATCTTTTGGACTATGAACCGCATTATTATGCAGGGTATTTTTAATGGAAAGGTTGTGTTCTATCCTTTTATAGTGGTTATAAACGGCAACGGAAAGAACCTTTTTTGCCCTTTCCTGGCCTATTACATACTGATCCAAAAAATTTTTAATTTCTACCGGTTTATAAAGATAGTTTTTAGCTTTAATATCCTGCGGGACAGGCTTACTCTCTTCCGATATAATTTCATTGCAAAGATTAATGCATTCATCGCAAATGTAAACGGACGGTCCTGCAATCAGTTTTCTGACTTCATCCTGTGATTTACCGCAAAAGGAACAGTAAAGTTCCCTCCCCGAATTATCATTATTATTGTTTTTTCTTGCCATATTAGTTACCTCTTTTGCTTATAATATTTGGAAAATATCGAAAAACTATTTTACGCTTTTAATATCTTTCTTATCTACGACTTTGTCGATAATACCGTATTTAACAGACTCGGCGCCGCTCATATAAAAATCTCTTTCGGTATCCACCTGAATTTTATCTATCGCCTGAGAGGTATGAAAAGCCAAAATCTGGTTTAGCTCCTCTCTCATCCTGAGAATTTCCCTTGCCTGTATATCGATATCCGTGGCCTGTCCCTGAAATCCGCCGGCAGGCTGATGTATCATAATTCGGGAATGGGGAAGGGCAAACCTCTTTCCTTTTGTGCCGGCAGCTAAAAGCACCGCCCCCATGCTTGCCGCCTGCCCCATGCATAGCGTCGAGACATCGGGTTTTATATATTGCATGGTATCGTAAATTGCAAGCCCCGAGGTTATAATACCGCCGGGGGAATTGATATAAATATTTATATCTTTTTCAGGGTCTTCGGATTCGAGAAAAAGCAGCTGCGCTATTATAAGATTGGCAAAGTTGTCGTCTATCGCATCTCCGACAAATATAATTCTATCCTTTAAAAGACGGGAATATATATCGTAAGCCCTCTCCCCCCGGTGTGTCTGCTCGATGACTATTGGAACAAGTGACATTTTTATTATTCTCCTTAAAGTTTTCTAAATTTTATTTATATATGACATACGCTAATTCGCATATATCTATATATATGATACCTTACTTGCGACAAGAAAATCAAATATCTTATCTTCGAGCAAAGCTTGTTTAAGGTTATTGCGAGCCTCGGCTGTAACATAAAAGCTCTTTACTTCGTCTTCTTTTAAGCCCGATTCTCCTGCCGTTTTTTTATAAAATTCTTCAAAATCGCTTTCTTCTATTTTAATATTTTCCGTTTTGGAAATTTCGGAAAGCAAAAGATATAATGCCAGATCCCGTTTTGCCATAAGTTTAAGCATATTCAATAAATCGCCCTTTTGCTTTTCGTCAATATCTTTATATTTGCCCTGTTTTTTTAAATCCTCTAATCTTGCCAGAGCATCTTCCTCTACCACGCTTTCAGGTAAATCGACAGGGTTAAGCTTGACAAGCTCGTCCGATATCAATGACCTGATGGATTCTTTATATCTTTTATCCTCATATTCTTTAAGGCTTTTTTTGACATATTCCCTGAACTCGTCGACATCTTTGAAATTGCCGAAATTTTTAATCGTTTCGGCATTAAGTTCTGGCAATATTTTTTTATCTATTTCCTTAATAACGCCCTTTACCGTAACATTTCTTTCTTTGTCGTTATATTCAAAGTTATCGCCCTTCTTTTTACCGATAAAAACGGCTTCAAAAGACTTGTCGATAATGTTTGAATTAAGGCTTATTAAATAGTCCTTTGCGTTATCTACCTCTTTGCCTGCTTCATCTTCCGTAATATAATCTATCTTGACAAAATACCTGTCGTTATCGTTTATTACGGCAGAGTCTATCTGTTTTTCGCTATCCGCGGTCCTTTCAAGCAGGAAATTAATTTCATCTTTAATAACTTCGTCCGTAATATCCCTTTTCTTAACCTCTTTAATTTTTAAATCCAGATTTAAATTTTTCACGGAGGGCATAACTTCAAAATATATGGTGTATTCTTTATCGCTCTTTTTTTCCATTCGCGGGGTTCCGACCACGAAAAGGTCTTTTTCGGCTAATATTTTTTTAAAATCTTCATTTAAAATCTCTACCGCCGCTTCTTCAAGAAGTTCCGCCTCATAAAACTTTTTTATAATGGATAACGGGGCCTTTCCCGGCCTGAAGCCCTTGATATTCGACTGTTTAACCGCTGTCTCTAATTTCTTTTTTAAAAGTTCGCCCGTCCTCAGGTCGTCTAATTTTAAATTGATCCTTTTTTTTACCGAAGTTTCATCCTCTATAACAAAACCCTCTACTGCATTATCCATTAAAATCCCCTTGTAAATTTAAATTATAATGACAATTATAATTATATTATATATTTAATCAGCCGACAAATATCGGCCTCTTCGAAACCATATCGGGAAGTATTAAGTTTCTGTACGGCATATTTTTAGTTTCGCCTTTAATTTCCTTTATTAACTCTTCCTCGCTGAGATTGAAATTCTTTCTTTCTTTATACCTGTTTCTAACCGGTAAAGCTCCGCCTTCCGCCTCTTTATGCCCTACAACGACAATATACGGAATCCACTCTTCCTCGGCAAACATAATCTTTTTGCCGAGGCTAAAATCCCTATCGTCAATGTCAACTCTTATACCGGAGCTAAAAAGTTTTTCTTTAAGTTTAACCGCAAAATCTATAAATTTATCGGATACGGGAATAATTCTTACCTGCGTTACGCTAAGCCATAAAGGCAAAACGGGAATATTTTTTTTAAGAGCCTCTTCAAGAATGAGATACATCCATCTTTCTATTGCGCCGACGGAAGAATGGCAGATTATGCAGCCCTCCTTTTCCCCGTTTTCGTTAACAAAATTTATACCGTATCTTTTGGCATCCTCGACATCGAGCTGAACGGTGGAAAGCTGGCAGGAACCGTTCACTGAATCTACCCCCTGAAATTCATGTTTAAGCGCCCAATAGTGTTTCATTTTTGACAATGTTTCGATAAGAGCCGGCTTTTTTGAATATTTTAAAAGTTCGATAATCTTATCTTTATATTTATCATAATACTCCTTAACTATTCTAAAAACAACGGCATATTCAATTTTTACGGCCTCGGCTAAATCGGCATATTTTTTGTAAAGCGCTTGATACTCGTTAAATCCTTCTTCCAGATTAAGGCAAAAGCTGTGAATATCGGGCATACTAAAACCCCTTAATCTCCTTAAACCCGATAACTCCCCGCTTTTTTCGTATCTAAAACTTTTTGAAAACTCATAAAACCTTAACGGCAGCTGTTTATAACTAATCTTTGCGTCTTTAAGCATTGAAAAAAGCCCAAAATCGCCTGCAAACCTTAAAACAAACTCCTTGCCTTTTGCAAATCCGCCGCTTTCGCTTTTTTCATCCGGCACAAGAACGGAATAATGCCGTTCATGAAAAGATTCCCCCTGCCCCTTAATCTCCGGCTTATTCCAGTTATATATCAAAGGAGTTTCAATCTCCATGCATTTTAACTGGTTTAAGGCAATATCCTCTGCCCAATCGGATAAAAGCCTGTATAATAGCGTCCCTTTCGGATAAAGCCGTAAATGGCCTGAATCCGAGTTTTCCTCATGGTCGGCAATTTCAAGCCGCCTCATAGCCGCAACGGATGGAGGAGTTGCGCCGTCTTTAATTTTAAATTCCTCGAAGGCGATTACCTTTCTTAAAGAAGGAAAGTCTTTAAGAGTATTGCTGTCGAGTATGTTTTTATCGTTTAAATCTATCTTGATTTCTGCGCCGGTATAATCCAATATAAAAAATTCGCTTTCCACATCTTTTACGACATCTTCCCTTGTCTTATGAATAGCCTGTTTCGAGGTTGGTTCGCTTACTATATGGCGGGACGACTCGCTTAAAGGATGACCCTTGCAGGATATTTTAAAGCTTTTATACCAGCCGAAAGGGGCTCTGTAAACCTGCGCAATGGATTCTAATTCCGTTTTTAAGCTATCGAGAGTCTTTATCGCAAAAGACGGTTCGGCAAGGCTGTTTGACAGGTGGGCATAGGGATATAAAACTATAACCAGGGGTTTTAACTTTTCTGCAATGTCCTTTACCTCATAAAAAGCCTTTTTAACAATTGCGCCTGCATCCGCTCCGTCGTCTTTTTCTACGGTGCAAAAAACCACTAAAGGGTCTTTAAATGAAACCCCCGGCTCTTTAAAGGAATTTACATCGATTTCTTCGGCAACAGGCGTCTTTCCCGTTAGAGAATAACTAAAAGTATCGGCATGGATGATTAATAATTGCATATATTATTAAAAGTCGTTAGGAAGGCTCTCAAGTTCCCTTGCCGTAAAAACGGGACCGTCTTTACAAACATAAACGCTTCCGACATTGCACCTCCCGCATTTGCCCAGCCCGCATTTCATTCTATTTTCAAGAGTCGTAATGATATTTTCTTTGTCAAAACCCATCTTTTCTTCTAAGGACTTCAAGGCAAATTTTATCATAATCGGAGGTCCGCAAACAACGGCAATGGTATTTTCACCTTTAAGGGGGAGCTGCTCGAGAATAGTAGGAACAAAACCGACTTTCCCCGTCCAATCCGGAGTTTCGCCGCCCGGGTCGACGGTAATAACCACCTCGGTATTTTTATATTTTTTCCAGTCGTCAAAAACATTTTTATATAAAAGGTCATTAACGGTTCTTGCGCCGTATAAAACGGTTATTTTACCGTAATCATCCCTTTCGTCGAAGCAGTATTCCAGAATTGATTTTACAGGCGCCATACCGATGCCGCCGCCGACAAAAACAAGATTTTTGCCCTTCATTTTGGCAGTATCGAAATAGTTTCCGTACGGACCTCTAAAGGATAGTTTGTCTCCGGGATTTAATCCGTTTATACCCGTGGTTGCCCGACCCGAAGCTCTAAAACTAAATTCAAAAAATTCTTTTCTTAGCGGAGACGATGAAAACCCAAAGGTTGATTCCCCTTCCCCTATAACCGAAAACTCTCCGAACTGGCCTGGCAAAAAATCGATACTGCCGCTGTTTATAGTAAGGCGGATTGTTTTAGTATCACTGGTTTCCTGAATGATTTCCTTAATTTCTGCCAACTTAGGCAAATAAATATTTTCCATTAACTGTTACTCCAGTTTAATATTTTAAACAATACTTAAGATAAAAATAATTTTATAACAACGATAAATCTCTGGCTATTTCTTTGAGGTCTATATCCTCGGGGCAATTTCTCGAACACCTGCCGCACCCGACGCATAAATACTTGTTAAATTTCTCGCTGTATATTTTAAATTTGTGCATAAGCCTCTGCCTGTACCTATCCCCCTGTGTAACCCTTGGATTATGCCCCGATGTATGAAGCGTAAATATTGCAAACTGGCAGGAATCCCAGTTTCGAATCCTTCTGCCCTCTTTTAAATTTCCCTCATCCTGAATGTCAAAGCAGTGGCATGTCGGGCAGATATAAGTGCAAATCCCGCAGCCGATGCAGGATAAAAATCTATCCTGAAAATAGTTATGCTCGAAATTTTTGTCCAAAAACCCTTTTGTCTTTTCGATTTCAAAAATCTTTTTCCAGTCCTTATCCGCAGGAACCTTATCCTTCGTTGTTTCTTTAAACAGGCTTAAGTATGGGGTTATAAGTTCTAACCCCTTTTCGCTTACCACGGCGGCAAAATATTTATTGCCTTCCTTTTTAAGGAGTATGTCCGAACCGTAGGAACTTTCCGGAGAAAGCTGCATCTCCGTGCAAAAACAATAATTGTCGGGCTTTTCGCAGGCTATAGAAATTATAGTTAAATTCTTAAATCTTTCGTTAAAAAATTCGTCCCTGTAATCCCAGTTAAAAACCTTTTCCATTATGGGGCCGGCAGCGGCATCGCACGGCCTTCCGCCAAAAATCACCCTTTTTTTGTTTTCGCCCGTAACGCTCGCAAGGCCGTCTTTTATATCGACATCCGCACCTGAAAATGAATATTCGAAAAGAGTTTCGGTTTTAGGAAGAAGATATTCCTTATAAGACATCTTCGGTAAAAGAATATCGAGGTTTGCCTCGTCGAATTTATCTATCTTTCCGTAGAATGTGTCTCCGTCTTTGTCTTTTGGGGCGATAACATTAAAATTATCCGATATTAAAGAATTAACAAATTTTTTTAAATTTTCGGCTTCAATTTCAAAATATTTTTCTTCCATCCTATAGGCTCTCCCGCGTCTTACTTTATAAACTCGTTAAAATCACTTTCGCTAAACACTCCGAACACCGGTTTGGCATTAATATCGAGTCCCGATTTATAACCAAAAAGCTCGTATGTATCCCTTGCCATTTTTTCGTTAATCATCATAAGTGGAATATTTACGGGACAGGCGCGCTCACATTCGCCGCATCCTATACACCTGCCCGAAAGATGATACGCCCTGATTAAGTTCCACTGGGCGTTGCCTGTCTCTTCAAGATTTGTGTCTATCCACTGAGGCATATTCTTTTCGACGATGCATCTCGAACAATAACATAGCGGACAGGCCTGCCTGCACGCATAACACTTTATGCATTTGTCGAATTCCTTTTCCCAGAAGGAATTTTTTTCTTCCGGGCTCATGGCATCCAGCTCTTCTATCTTTGCATAAGGCTTTATATTGCCGGATACATTAAGTTTTGGCTCCCCTGATTCTACAAGGTAGTCATATAGTATAGGCGTATGTTCGTTGCAAATGAGGCATTTATCATAAACCGTGGCTTCCGAAACAGCGGTTTCACCTTTGTCGGCAAGATTCTGCCTTATGATGCCGTTACATTCGACGCCTATAATCTTTATATTATCCCTTGAAACCTGATATTCCTGTATCAATGCGTTAAGCGCCTTTTCATCGCAGCCTTTAACGACTATGCCTATTTTGCCGAATTTTTTAACCTCCGGCTTTTTTAAGAATACCGCCAAATCTTGAACGGCGTAGCGGCTGAAAGATAACCTGCCCGCATCCTCCGTTTTTGTAATAAATGCCGGACGCATTCTTTGGGGATTTGAGCCTTTGGTATAGCCGATTACTAAACTAACTTCCCCGCTTTCCAAAAGGTCATTTGCTATCTTTTGCAGCTTTTCATCTGTGTTTGCCATATATTATATCCTAAAAGTTAAATTTAAACTTTTTGTTTTATTTTTTAAATATATCGCTTGAATTATCATTTAACGACTTAATCTTATCGGTAAATTCATTAATTACGGAAACCCATTTATTGCCCTCCGAGGCGCTAATCCATGAAAATTCAATCCTGTTTAAATCAACGCCCAAAAAACCCAGTAAATCTCTGAAAGCCGCGTACTTTCTTCTTGAATGATAATTTCCGCTGATATAATGGCAGTCTCCCGGATGGCAGCCTGAAACCAATACGCCTTTTGCCCCTTTCTTAAAGGCCTCGATAATGAACAGAGGGTCTATTCTTCCCGAACAGGGGAGTTTTATTACTCTCACATTGTCCGAATATTTCATTCTGCTTGTTCCAGCAAGGTCTGCTCCGCTGTAAGTACACCAGTTGCAAACAAATGCGATAATTCTGGGGTCGCTTACATTGTTTCCTTCAGATTTAACGGTTCCTTCTTTTTTATCTTCCATCTAAAAACAGGCTCCTTTTTTATTTTAATATCACCAGAGGATATTTAAAATATTATTTGAAATATATCCGTATTGCATAAATTTTTAAATAGCCAACGACTTAATTTCGGCATATATCTGGTCGTCCATAAATCCTTTGACATCTATCGACTTTGAAAAACAGGCGTTGACGCATGCGCCGCAGCCGGTACAAAGCCCCGGGTTAACGCTGGCAACAACCTTTATTACCTTGCCGCTTCTATCCTTAATCTCCTTCCTGCTAATCGCGCTAAAACCGCAAACCCTCTGACAGTAAAAGCAGGCAACGCAAGTCGCTTCATTGACGCTGGCAATCGTTCCTTCAACCTCGTATTCGTTTTTTGAAAACAGCCCCAATATTTTAGATGCGGCGGCAGAACCCGAAACAACCGACTCCGGAATATCCCTTGGACCCTGTGCCATGCCCGCAAGATAAATCCCCGCCGTAGAGGACTCAGCGGGACGAAGCTTCGGATGGGATTCAGTAAAAAAGCCGTATTTATCGTATGATATGCCGAGCATCTGCGCAACCTTATCGGAGCCCTTTTTTGGTATGACGCCGGTTGCAAGAACCACCATATCTGCGGCAATCTCAACCTGATTTCCCGAAAGCGTATCGGCGCCCTTAACGATAAGTTTGCCTTCATCTTCGTAAATCCTGGATACCCTGCCCCTGAGATAAACCGCCCCGTCCTGTTCCATCGTTCCCCTGACAAACTCTTCATACCCCTTGCTTGTTGCCCTTATGTCTATGTAAAAAACATAGCTTTGGGAACCGTGAACCTTATGCGCGAATAATTTTGCATGCTTTGCGGTGTACATACAGCACACCTTCGAGCAATAAGGAACGCCTTTTTCGGGGTCTCTTGAACCTACGCATTGAATAAACACGATTGTCTGCGGGGTTGTTCCGTCGGAGGGTCTTTTAATCACGCCTTCGGTCGGGCCGGATGCCGATAAAAGCCGTTCAAACTGTAAGCCGGATACGACATCCTTATATTTGCCGTAACCGTACTCGCCGTATAGGGAATTATCCATAAGGTCGTAACCAGTCGAGGCAACGATTGCGCCTACCGTTTCTTCGATAATTTCATCCTTTATATCAAAATCTATGCACTTTGGTCCGCACGCCTCATAGCATTTAACACATTTTCCGCCCTTTTTAAAGTGAAGGCAGACCGACCTGTCCAATACGGGAACAAGCGGAACGGCTTGAGGAAAGGGAACATATATCGCAGTCCTTTCGGACAGATTCATATTAAATTCGCTCTTGACATTTTTATGCATCGGACAGGCATTCCAGCAGTCGCCGCAGCCGGTGCAGTCTTTCTCTACAACGCTTCTTGCCTTTTTCTTGATTTTTACCTTAAAATTTCCGATATAGCCCGAAACATCTTCGACTTCGGAATAAGTATATAGCTTTATGTTTGGATGCTGGTTTACCTCAACCATTTTCGGTGTCATTATGCAGCTTGAGCAATCCAATGTGGGAAATGTTTCGTCAAGCTGGATCATTCTTCCGCCGATGGACGGCTCTTTTTCCACAAGCAAGACCTCTACCCCGCCGTTTGCAATATCTAATGCCGCCTGAATGCCCGATATTCCTCCGCCGATAACAAGCGCTTTTTTGTTTAAAGGAACCCTGACATCTTCGATGGGCCTGTCTCTTTTTACCTTTTCCACCATCATTTTCATTAAATCTACCGCTTTTTGCGTAGCCCTTTCTTTGTCCTCGTGAACCCATGAAACCTGTTCTCTTATATTGGCAATCTCGACAAAATACGGATTTAACCCTTCTTTAACGGCAGCCTTTCTAAATGTGTTTTCATGCATATGCGGAGAGCAGGCCGCAAGAACGACCCCCGTTAATTTCTGTTCTTTAATCATGTTTCTCAGGCTGTTTTGTCCCGGGTCGGAACACATATATTTATAGTCAACGGCGGTTACGACGCCCGGAACCTTCTTCGCCTCCTCGGTAACCTTAGCGACATCGACGGTTCCTGCAATGTTTGAACCGCACCAACAAACAAAAACCCCTATTCTTGCCATAATATATACCTCATATATATCGTAAACCCTTAATTTTCATTTAACTTACTTTTCTTACATTATTCAGACGGAAATGGCAACGCCTTATTTAGGCAATTCGCCAATCTTTTTTAAAACCCTGTCCGCCGCAACCATATGCCCTTCTATTGCAAGGTCTTTTGGGTCTATTCCGAAAGAAAGCCCGAGAAGCTCGGTTATAAAAAGCACGGGCAGTCCTATTTTTTCCGAGTATTTTCTCTCGATTTCCCTCTGCCTGACATCTAAATTTGAATGGCACAGGGGACAGGCAACAACCACAAGGTCTGCTCCATGTTTTTTAATATCGTATAAGACATTACCCGTTAAAGCCATTACGACATCAGGTTTAGAAAGCGAGTTAATAGCGCCGCAGCACTCGGTTTTATAAGAATAGTCAACAGCCTCCGCCCCCGTGAGACCGACTAATTCATCCATCGACACCGGGTTTTCCGGGTCATCGAACTGCATAACCTTGGGGGGCCTGACTAAAAGACAGCCGTAATAAGAGGCAACCTTGAGTCCCGCCAGAGGCTTTTTAACCATGGATTTTATCTTATCTTTGCCGACAATCTTAATCAGGAATTCAAGCATATTGTTTATTTCCATATCTGCATTGTAGGGCATCTCTATGGAGTCGGTTATCTTCTTTTTAAGAATATCGTCCGATTTAAGTTCGTGATGGGCGGTTTTAAGCCTGTTAGAGCATGCGGCGCAAGGGGCAAGAACGGACTCGTATCCCTCCCCTTCCGCTATTGCAAGGTTTCGTGCCGGAAGCGCTATCGAAAGATTGTGATTTATGCTGTGAGCCGCCGAAGCTCCGCAGCAATTCCAATCGGGTATTTCTTTAATTTCTATATTTAACGCCTCGAGTATTTTTAACAGCGACACTTCATATTCAAACGATGTCCCCTTAAGCGAGCATCCCGGATAATATGCTAATTTCATATATATAGTTTCTCCCCAATAGTTTAAAATTTACTCGAAGTCCTTAAAAATTTTGGCTATTTGATTTAAATCCGAAATCTTTTCCCCGTGCATTTTTAGTTTGCCCTTTTCAAGCATTTTTGGGGCCAAAAACATATCCCTGAACAAATGCCTCGTTTTAAATTTATACTTTCCTACGAGCTCAAGTTCAAATATTCTTCCATTGGATTTAACATTGTCTAAAAAGACCTCGTGAAACATCTGAACTTCTTTTTCGACTTTTGACGTTATCCCTTTTTTTTCGGCAATTTCTCTTAAAACATCCATAATTCCGGTAACCTCAAAACCCTTTGGGCAGCGGGTAGAGCAAGTATTGCAGGAAACGCAAAGCCAGATGGTCTTAGAATTTAAAACCTTATCCTCCATACCGAGTTCCGTCATTTTTATAATCTGGTTCGGGGTATAATCCATCTCAAAGTTGACGGGACAGCCTGCGGAACACTTTCCGCACTGATAACATTTGGAAAGCTTATCGTGAAGCATCGCCTCCACCTGCGAGACAAAGTTCCTTCTATTCTGTTCGTTTATAACTGTTTTCATATTAATATCCTAAAAATTTTTATTTTTTAAATTTAAATAAAATTATAGATATAGGTAAAACATCGGAAAATTAAGCTTTCGAAACCCCATTGCCTTATTAAAAAACGCTTTATTAAAACAATGTGTTAAAAAAACAGTCTTTTTATTTTAGTTTATTTTGAACTTTTAGTCAAGCAAATTTACGACTTTTTTATTTATAATTTGCGTATAAATCATAATCTTTGAATTTCAAGATATTAACGGGCACAAGACCGCCATGACCGTCAAGATGCTCGTCTTTTATGCCTTCAAGGTATAAATAGGTGCAGCCGTCGATATCGGGAGATTGAAAGTAGGTTCTTGCCTTGACGGTCCTGTTGCTAACCCTGTCAACGATAGCATTATAAGTCCTGCCGACATGCTTATGCAATATCTCCGGCAAAAGGTTTCTCTGGGTTTCCATTAATATTTTATACCTTTCGTTTCTAATTCCTGCTTTGAGCTTTCCAGGGTATTTAAAAGAGGCCGCGCCCCTTTCGTCCGAATATTTAAAAACTCCCAGGTTATCAAATTTAACATCTTTAATAAACCCTAAAAGTTCCTCGAAATCCTTATCCGTTTCGCCGGGAAAACCTGCTATAAGGGATGTCCTTAAGGCAACATCCCGAATATTATTTTTTAATTTTTGAATTAATTCTATAATGTTCCCTTTCGTTTCCCCGCGCTTCATAAGTTTTAAAACATTGCCGCTTATGTGCTGGATAGGCATATCGATGTACTTCAATATCTTTTCCTCGTTTTTCATAAGGCTTATTAAATCGGCATTAAATAATCTCTTTGACGGGTAAAGATACAAAAGCCTTATCCAATCTATGCCTTTAATCTTCACGAGTTCCTTTAAAAGTTTATATAAGCCGTTTTGGATATTTAAATCTAAACCGTAATAAGATGTATCCTGTGATATAATTATAAGTTCCTTAACCCCGGTTTGGGCTAAATATAAGGCTTCGCTTTTAATCTCTTCTATGGATTTGGATTTATAACTCCCCCTGATGGACGGAATAGTGCAGAAAGAACAGGTTTTATCGCATCCCTCGGAAATTTTGACATATGCGGTTTTCTTTAAGTTAAAATGCTCCCTATTAAAGTTTTCGCAGGGCTTCAAATCTTGATTTGCTATAATGCCTAGTCCGCTGACTATTTTATCTTCGTCAAATGTGGGCAAAAACAGATCTACCTCGGGTAATTCGTCTTTTAAGCTTTTCAAATTGTTATTGACCAAACAACCCGTAACGACGATATATTTCGGACGCCCCTCTTCCCTTTTTCGAATAACAACCTCCATAATGGCATCTATGGACTCTTTTCTTGCCGCCTCTATAAACCCGCAGGTATTAATCACGCAAACATCGCAATCATCCAAATTATATGTAAATTCAACGCCGGAGGTTTTGAGCCTCGTAAACATTACCTCGGAATCCACCTGATTTTTCGGACATCCTAAACTAATAAGATTAAAACTGAAAGGCATTTATTTTTTTAGATATTGACAAATGACTTTAAAGTCATTATAATTGGTTTTTTGATGCTATCGAAAATTTAACATAAGTGTAACAAAACTTTAATAATTGTTTGCTATAATAAATTTATAAAAAAATTTCGTTTATAATATATTTATATTTTATTCACAATGTTGCTTTATAATTATAATTATCATAATTAAAAGATAAACGAAAATGAAGCGGCCTGCTATTTTTCAAATTATAATAATTATAATATAATAATATAAAATGGCGGTTAAAGCTAACAAAAAATTATAAAACATGCCGAAAAAAAATAATCATTTAATATTTGTATTGTCCGCATATCTTTCCGCAGTTATAATTTTAGGACTGAATAATTATTCTTTTGCAAAATCCGACGCGGCGGCATTTAATATCACGGAATATAAAACAGCCGGATTGACTAACGAACCGGTTAAAGCGATAACCCTGAAAGACGCTTTGCGTCTTGCCCTTAGACATTATCCCGGAATAATGGCGTCTAAATACTCATATATATCGTCGATTTATACAAAAAATCAATCCCTTTACCTATATTATCCGCAAATTTCAGGAAGCGCGGGGTTTTCTAAAAATTCGTTTATGGATGTCAATAACACGGGCATAACCACCGTTAACGGGCAAACATACAAGGTTAGCGGACCAGGAATAAATTACTCTTTAAACAATTACTCCGGAAGCATTAACGCAACTTACATGTTATATTCTTTCGGCTCCCGTTATTACAATTACCTCAGCGCAAATTATAACATGAAGGGGGCTAAAGCCGGTTACAGTCTTACGATAAATAACGACCTATACAATGTAATCCTTAATTTCGCCACATATTTTGCAGACAAGGAATTAATGAAAGCCGACAAGGAAAATCTAAAAAACGACGAAATTCAATATAAAGCGGCGGAGGCGTTTTACAGGGTCGGAACGGGAAACCTCTTAGATGCCGAAACGGCAAAAGCTGCCATGGAAACGGCAAGGGCAACTTATATAAACTCGATATACCAGGTAAAAATTGCAAGACTGGCTCTGCTTAACTCGATAGGGCTTCCGCCGTCAAAACAATACCATTTTGTTAATACGCTTAAATTTAAGCCTTTTAATTTAGCGTTAGACGAACTTATAAAAAAGGCATTAAAATTTAACCCCCAGCTCAAACAATCCTTATATGCGGTTAAATCCTCGGAATCCTCCGTGAGGGCCGCAACAAGCGGATATTTTCCTACTTTTAACGCAGGTTTCTCATATACGGGACAAAATTCTTCGTTTCCGCTAAACAGAAATTACTCCGCCGGCCTTTCCGTTTCGATACCGATATTTAACGGATTTTTAACCCAAAATAAAATCGAATATTCCAGGGCTGTATTGAACAGTAACATATGGAACAGGCGGCTTACCGAGGATAATCTTGTTTACGGCATCTCCAGCGATTATTATGCTATTTTAAATCAATATTCAATGGTAAATGCGCTCAAATCATCGGCGGATGCCTCAAAACTGGCATACACGCTTGCGCTCAAAAGCTACGAAGTCGGGGTAGGCTCGATGGTTCAGCTTGTAACGGCAAACACCCGGTACATATCCGCCGTAACAAGTTACATAAACGCCAAACTTACCTATTTTTACCAAAAGGCAAAGCTTTATTCCGACCTGGGCTTGATGTTGGAACATTATATAAAGCAAAAAAACATTTAATAAAGGGTATTCATAAAGGACTGAAAATGTGGAAAAATAAAAAAATTATTTTAATAATTGCGGCCATTCTGGTTATAATATCCGCTATTTCTTATTTTATAATAAAATCAGGCTCGAAGGAACCTGTTTATGAGCTTTACACCGTCAAGCCCATGACGATACAAAAATATGTTACGACAACCGGAACCGCAAATCCAATCAATACGATAAGCGTTGGGGCCCAGGTATCCGGAATATTTTCGAAACTTTATGTCTGGTACAACTCCGTCGTAAAAAAGGGACAGCTTCTTGCTGAAATCGACCCCGCCCCTTTCCTGCAAAAAATTGACCAGGATAAAGCCAATCTTGGATCTGCAAGAGCAAATGTCTTAAAACAAAAAGCCCTTCTGGCGTACGACAGGCTCACATACGCCAGGGATAAAAAATTATGGGAAGAAAATCTCATAGCCCATGCAACGGAACAAAATGCGTACAGCGTATATCTCCAGGACAAAGCCCAGCTTAAATTCTTAGAAGATGCTGTTAATGCTTCTAAAGCGCAGCTTGGAATAGATGAAACCAATCTTTCATATACAAAGATATATGCCCCCGTGAACGGCGTTATAATAAATGTAAATGTCGTTGTCGGACAGACCGTCGCTTCGACCTTCCAAACGCCAAGCCTTTTCGTAATAGGAGAGGACCTCAAGGAAATGGAAATATATACTACGACAAACGAAGCGGACCTTGGCGGCATAAAAAAGGGGGACAAGGCATCATTCACCGTATATGCCTACCCCGATAAGACATTTTGGGGATATGTCCATAATATAAGGATAAACCCGACAACCGTTTCGGGAGTGGTAAGCTACAATGTTACGATATACTTTAAAAATACGGACGGGTTAATTCTTCCTGGAATGACCGCGATTCCAAAAATTTATGTTTCGGAAAAAAAGGATGTCCTCGGCGTGCCTAATTCTGCCTTAAGATTTATCCCGCCGAACGAGAACAAAGAAATTTTAGACAATTTATCCAAAAAAATTAAAGTCGGCGAGGGTATCGTATGGGTATTGAAAAACAAAAAACCGGAGCCGGTAATAGTAAAGTTAGGCATAAACAATGATACCGACACCGAGATTATTTCTAAAGATATTAAAGCCGGAACGGAAGTAATAACAGGTTTAAAATTAAATTATCAAACTGCGGCGGCGCCGGGAAGAAGGGTCTTCTTTTAATAAATAACACACTATATTATATAATGTATAATGAATGGTAAAGTAATAAAAGAACGGGTAAAAGACTACGAAGGCTATGCTATTCCGGATGGCAATACCCCGCTTATAAAGCTCGAAGACATCGGGATGACATATAAGATAGGCGATGTCTCTTACGAAGTTTTAAGAAAGGTAAATTTGAGCGTGAATAAAGGTGAATTTTTGTCGATAATGGGGGCATCGGGCTCGGGAAAATCCACTCTTATGAACATAATGGGATGCTTAGACAGACCCACCGCAGGAAGATATTTTCTCGAAGGCAGGGATGTTTCTAATTTAACTTCCGATGAACTTGCCGAAATAAGAAATAAAAAAATAGGATTTGTTTTTCAGGGTTTCAACCTTATTCAACGGCTTTCGATAGTTGAAAATGTAGAATTGCCCCTGTATTATTCGGGTATGCCTTCAAAAGAAGCGACGGAGATGGCAATGGATGCATTAAAGCTCGTTGACCTTTCGGATAAAGGAAACAAATTTCCCAACCAGATATCGGGAGGAGAACAGCAAAGGGTTGCCATAGCAAGGGCGATAGTAAATAACGCTCCTATTATTATGGCCGATGAACCCACGGGCAACCTTGATTCCATAAGAGGAGCGGAGGTTATGAAATTTTTTAAAAAAATTAATGAAGAAAGAGGGGTTACTATTATTCTCGTATCGCACGATAAAAACATAGCTAATTACGGAAAGAGGCTTATAACGGTCAAAGATGGAATAATTACATCCTCCGCCATCATTGAAGCAAAAAGTATGATATAGTGGATTTTGGAAGAAACTTATATGTCAAAACGGGTAAAATTTGCATTTTTTCTTGACCTGAAATCGGCTTACAAAACGCTCCTTAGAAATAAAGTAAGGTCTCTTCTGACTATACTGGGAATAATTATAGGCGTGGGTTCGGTTATCGCAACCGTCAGCATAGGGCAGGGGGCGTCCGTTGCTATCCAGAGCTCTATAAATTCTATGGGTTCCAACCTGCTTATTATACTTCCCGGCTCGTCTTCCTTAGGCGGCATTCACACCGGCTTCGGAGTATTGCCGACGCTGACCTTAGGCGATGTCCACGCTATAAGGAAACTCCCCGCCGTAAAAACCGATTCTGGAAATCTCGGCATGCCCCAGCAGGTTATATGGCGCGGCAATAACTGGTCAACATTGGTCATGGGCGCAAGCTCGACATATACTACAATTAGGGATTGGCCTGTTGCACAGGGAACATTTTTTAACCACGAACAGGTAGCGTCTGCGGCAAATGTTGCCGTTATAGGCAATACTGCGGCAACGGAGCTTTTTGGGCTTATAAATCCTATCGGGCATATAATACTCATACATAATGTCCCGTTCACGGTAATCGGCCTTTTATCGATTAAAGGCTTTAACGCATTCGGCCAGGACCAGGACGATATCGTAGTGATACCGATAACCACTATGCTGGAAAAAATCGCCGGAACGACATGGGTACATGCCATAGCTGTATCTGCAAAATCTAATAAAGATACCGCAATAGCCCAGTCCGAAATTACGGCGCTTTTAAGGCAAAGACATCATATTCCGCTGCATAAGCCCGACGACTTTTTTGTAAGAAATATTTCCGAAATTGCGCAGGCTGCAAATTCCAGCGCCAACACATTTACTATTCTTCTCGGAAGCATAGCCGCCGTTTCCCTGCTTGTAGGAGGAATCGGCATAATGAATATAATGCTTGTTTCCGTTACGGAAAGAACAAAAGAGATCGGTATTAGAATGGCGGTGGGCGCCAAAAAGGGAGATATTCTCAAGCAGTTCCTCATCGAATCTTCGGTGCTGAGCCTTTTCGGGGGAATACTGGGCATAGGCTTAGGCTTCGGAATTTCAAGTGCGATAACCGCCTTTTCCCCTCTTAAAACAATCGTTACGACCGAACCTATAGTAATATCTTTAATCTTTTCCCTGTGCGTAGGAATATTTTTTGGTTTTTATCCCGCTTTTAAAGCCTCCCGTATGAACCCGGTCGAAGCGCTAAGATATGAATAAATAATAACTATTTTTTAAACGATTGTTATGGCATTTTATTGGCTGTTTTAAAACTCGTTCATTAAACTTTTCAGGACAGGCATTTTTCTATAACCTCGTCAAATGCGGAAATTTCCGGACTTATACCTTCATAAGGTACCGCGCCCGCCTCTTTTAGCGCATTAACAAAATCCTCGCCGGAAACATATATCGTATTTGACGGTTCGACGGTTTTCCCTTTGATTATAACGCAAGGGCCGCCTGGATCGCCTTTGTCTTTAAAATCCTCCGGGATTACCGAAATCTTGACATTTCTAAAGGTGGAAATAATGAGCCATACGATAGACGAATACATTTTACACCTGCCGTGCGGGGGGCATTTTGTAATAATTTTTACTTCAACGGGTTCCATTTCGTCTCCTCCTTTTTATTTTGCCTTGCCCTTTCCTTGTTCTGCCTGCTATTTCAAATTAGTTAAATTTCTGTTATTATATTAATAATATATAAAATTATTTTTAGATTGCATTATAACATAAAATAAAAATTAAATAAAAAATTCCGGCTTTTGTTTCGCCATTACAATATTATTCGATGTTTAAAACATTAAAAGAAAACATAAACTCGGTTTACGAAAGAGACCCTGCGGCAAGAAGCACATTAGAGGTATTATTGTGTTATCCCGGACTTCACGCCGTTTACTTTCATAAATTATCGCATTTTTTATGGGAACATAAATTGCGGCTTTTAGCCAGATTGGTATCCCAATTTGCAAGGTTTATAACAGGCATAGAAATCCACCCGGGCGCCAAGATCGGCAAAAGGTTTTTTATTGACCACGGAATGGGGGTCGTTATCGGCGAAACAGCCGAAATAGGGGATGATGTTACCATTTACCACGGGGTTACGCTTGGAGGAACAAGCTGGAAAAAGGAAAAAAGACACCCTACAATCGAAAATAATGTTATGATCGGGGTCGGGGCTAAAATATTAGGGCCCCTGACGGTTGGACATGACAGTAAAATCGGGGCCAATTCAGTGGTTGTAAACGAGGTTCCCCCTCATTCCACGGTTGTCGGAATACCGGCAAAATCCACGAAAAGAGACGAATCCGAGGTTCATGACCACATCGACCTTGAACACAACAGGTTATTTGACCCTGCTTTTTACGAGATTTCGCTTTTAAAGTCTAAAATATCGGAACTCGAAAAAAAGATTCAAGAAATCGAAACCGAAGGCCTTCGCAGTTCGAAGCGGCAAAGCGGCGTCCCCGGAAAAAATTCGCCGCAATAAATTAAAATTATAAATACTTACAAAGAGGTGTTAAAATAAAATGAGGCTTTCATCGAAGGGACAATATGCGGTTAGGGCTATAATCGATTTGTCATATTACTCTAAAAATAATCTTATGCCTATCAGCTTAAAAGATATAGCCAAAAGAGAATCGATTTCTATCCACTATCTGGAGCAGATATTTTTTACATTAAAAAAGGCGGGCATCGTCAGAAGTTTAAGGGGTCCGAACGGCGGGTATGTGCTTAATAAGAAGCCATCGGAAATCCTGATAGGCGACATAATAGCTTCAGTAGAACCCATTGAAATCATTAGCTGCATAAGTAAAGCTAAAAATAAAAAGGAGTGCGAGAGGAAGTCCATTTGCCTTGCTTTCGATATGTGGAATTCAATCTCTGCCAAAATAACCGGATTTTTAAATTCTATTACGCTCGAAGACGTCATAAATGAATATAAACAAAAATCGGCCAGGGAATTACTCGAAAAACCGGCAAAGATTAATGCAAAAAATTGCTAAATACCGCCTGAATATTTTAACAGATAAAGAGCTAATTTATTTAAAATTTTATTACTTATTATATTAATTAATTAATAGATGCCGAGAATTTATTTGGATTATAATGCCACAACGCCGTTAGACCCGGTAGTTTTGGAAGAGGTGGTTAATACATTAAAAAACTTTCAGGGAAACCCTTCAAGCGTGTATGAGGAAGGGAGGGCTGCAAGGATTTTAATAGAAGATTCAAGGGATTTCGTTAAATCTTTTTTGGATGCCGGCGGCGGAGGTGAAATAGTTTTTACCTCATCAGGTTCGGAATCGATTAATCTTGCAATCATCGGGGCGGTTTATGCGTATAAAAGGCTTAATAAAAATAAACCTCCCCATATAATTACATCCCAGGTGGAGCATCATGCGGTGCTTAATACATTTAAATTTTTGGAAACCCAGGGGGTCGAGACAAGCTACATCGGTATTAACGAATTTGGCGAACTGAGCATGGATGACCTCCTGCAAAGTATCAAAGAGAACACTATTTTGGTTTCCGTTATGGGAGCAAATAATGAAACCGGTACTATATTCCCTTTAAGGCAGATACTCAAAGCGGTAAAAAATGTAAAAGATAGTATCTTATTTCACAGCGACCTGGTTCAAATTATCGGAAAAAGCGGCTTTAGCCTGAAAGATATTCCTCTCGATTTATGCAGTTTTTCGGGACACAAATTTTATGCGCTCAAAGGGTGCGGAGCATTGTACATAAAAAAGGGAGTAAAAATAGACCCGATAATATACGGCGGACATCAAGAAAGAGGGTTAAGAGCCGGGACGGAAAACACGGCGGGAATCGTTTCTATTGCGAAAGGGCTTGGCGTTTTTAGAAACAACATGGATGATGAGTTAAAAAGGATAAGCAATTTCGGAGGCGTTTTCTTAGACAAACTTTTTTCGGCTATAGAAGGAATTAAGTTAAACGGCCATCCGGTTAACAGGCTCAAAAATACCGTAAATGTCTCTTTTGACGGCGTCAAAGCAGAGTCTTTATTGTTTAACCTTGACCTTTATGGAATAAGCGCATCGGCAGGTTCTGCCTGTAATGCGGGGGCTATTTCTTTGTCCCATGTTTTAAAAGCGCACGGCTATGACATAAAAAGGATAGAATCGGCCATTAGATTTAGCATCGGAAGATTTACGACTATGGATGACATAGATTATGCGATAAGCGCAATAAAAAAGGGGGTATTAAAGCTAAGGACGAATCCCGCATAAAAAAACTATTAAGTTTAAAGGCGGTTAATTACATAGATTAACGCTTCGCTCTCGTGCCTTAGGGCACTCGTGAAGTTTCCTTGAAACTTTCCCGCTTGCGCGGGAATGACGGACTAATAAAATGTTTATAAAATCCAAAAGAACGGTTGCGGTGGCGATGTCGGGAGGCGTTGACAGTTCCGTCAGCGCAGTGATACTTAAAGAAAGAGGGTATAGGGTTATAGGGGTTTCAATGCATCTATTGAGCGCCGGACCTTCCTCCGCTAAAACATGCTGCAGTATAAACGATATTCTTGATGCCAAAAAGGTGTGCGTCAGGCTCGGCATACCTCATTTTGTCATAAATCTTGAAGAAGAGTTTAAAACTTTCGTTACCGACCCTTTCGTTTCCGAATATATTAACGGGAGAACCCCGAATCCCTGCATTTTATGCAACCGTATTCTAAAATTCGATATTTTATTAAAAAGGGTTAAGGAATTAGGCGCGGAATTTTTAGCAACGGGACATTACGCGCGGATAACAAAAAATAAAAGCGGAAAATACTTTCTTTTAAAGTCAAAAGATATTCTTAAGGACCAGTCTTATGTTCTTTATAATTTAACGCAAGGCAGCCTTCGAGACATTGTTTTTCCCGTAGGCAACTTTGACAAGGAATATACAAGAAAAATCGCTCTGGAAGCAGGCTTTAGCCAAATATCGAACAAAAAAGACAGTGTGGATTTATGTTTTATTTCCGGGGGAAATTATGCCGGATTCATCGAAAAGCAGATAAAATTTTCCGAAAATAAAGGATTTATAAAAAATTTAACCGGCGATATTTTAGGCGAACACAACGGCATTTTTAACTATACGGTAGGGCAAAGAAAGGGGCTTGGCTTACCTTCAAAATCGCCCTTTTATGTCATAAAAATCTCTGCGGATACCAATGAGATAATTGTCGGAAACTTAGAAAATTGCTATAATAGCGAATTATATATAAAAGATTTTAATTTTATTAACCCTCATGGCATTAGCGAGCTTAATAAAATGGATTTAACCGCTAAGATAAGATATTCTTCGCCAAATTATAAATGCAAAGCCTTTGTTTTAGAAAATGATGCGGTTAAGGTATTATTCGACGAACCGGTTAAATTTATAACTCCGGGACAATCCGCAGTTTTATATTCGGGGCTTAAGGTTGTCGGCGGCGGAATAATATCGTAAATAGTTTTATTAAATACGGAAAAAAATGGAAACTGATAACATAACTGACATAAAAGACGGAGTACTCGAAGCATTAAATTTAAATCTCGACGACCTTAAGGATATTAAAGACGGGAACGGCACGGTCAATTGCGCTTTTATCTCCTCGGGCTGCAAACTTAACCAGTTTGAATCGTCGCAATTCGAGGAAGTGTTCAAACAATTAAACATAAATATCGTTGAACCGGATTTAACCGCTCAAAATATAAATTTAAACCTTAAACCAGAGCCAAAAAATATTCAACTGTTTTTCTTAAATACCTGTTCCGTAACCGAAAAGGCCGATACTTATACAAATAAAATCATACGAAAGATTAGAAGAAATTATCCCGAAAGCCGCCTCATATTGACAGGATGTTCGGTAGAGCTTAATAAAAAAGGTTTCTCAAGGCTTCCAAATATAAAATTAATCGACAATACCTTGAAGGCAAGACTCTTAAAAACCGCTTCGGAAACGCTCCCCGGTACTATATTAAATCAAAAGAGGGTAAGGCCCTACCTAAAAATACAGGAGGGGTGCGAGACGGAATGTTCATTTTGTATTATACCGAAAGCAAGGCCTATAAAATGGTCTTTAGACATTAAAGCCGTATTAAACTCCCTTAAGGAATTTGACGCCCTTGGCTATAAAGAGGTTATACTTACAGGCGTGAATATCGGTTCTTACGAAAGCAAAACCGGCACGGCTCAAAAAAATGGAAAAGGACAGGGATTGAAGGAATTATTAAACAGGATCGAGGAATTAAATATCCCGATAAAAATTAGAATAAGCTCAATCGACCCGGTTTATGTCGACGACGAACTAATCGAAATTTTTGCGAATAGCAAGAAAATACAAAATCATTTTCATATTCCCCTGCAAAGCGCCTCAAACAAAATACTTGCGCTTATGAACAGGCATTATAATTTTGAGGATTATATGAAAATTGCCGAAAAATTGACGGATAAAATCAAAGATGTAGCGCTCGGCACCGACATTATAAGCGGATTTCCAGGCGAAACGGAAGAAGATTTTTTAGATACCGTTGGCAACCTTAATAGATTAAAGGTATCTTACATTCACGCTTTTTCATACTCGGATAGGCCAGGCGCCAGAGCTTATTTAATGAAGCCAAAGATTGACGGCCGGATTATAAAACAGAGAACTAACAAAATTATAGAAATTTCCTTGCAAAAGAAAATAGATTTCCGCCTTAAATTTAAAAATAATTCATTGGAATTTTTAAGCCTTCCGGGCAATAAGGCCGTAAGTTCAAATTATATAAAGGCAAAGCTGTCCCAAAATAATTTAACGATACCTCCCGGGTTTAGGTTTAAAGGTAAAATTATAGAAGCCGAAGATTTATACGCCGGAGATGAAGCGTTAATCGCATTTGAGGATTTTATTTAAAATATATACCTACAATACAATATGGATTTTGAAGAAATTGAAAAGAGAATCGGCTATTACTTTAATGATAAAAATCTCATCACGCTAGCACTAACCCATAAATCTTACCATTGCGAATATAATTACGAAAGGCTCGAGTTTCTGGGGGACGCCGTTATAGGCGCAATTGTCTCCGAATATCTTTATCTTAATTTTGAAGATTTATCGGAGGGCGAGCTTTCGAGAAGGCGTTCTATAATAGTCAGCCTTGAGAAATTATATAATATTGCCAATAATTTAAATATTCCGGAATTTATATTAATGGAAAATATCGGGGAACAAAAAAATAGAAGGATTATCGGCAATGTTTACGAAGCTGTAATAGGAGCGATATTTTTGGACTCATCTTATAATAAGGCAAAAGAGGTATTTTTAGAACATTTATCCCGGTTAATACCAAAAGTAAACGAAGAAATTTTTAAAAATAAGGACTTTAAAACAATATTACAGGAACTTGTTCAAAAACAATACAATACCGTGCCAAAATATTATACAATAAAAAAAGAGGGTCCGGACCACCGCGCCATTTTTACGATATGCGTTAACATAAATAATCAAATATTAGGATACGGAAGCGGCTTATCCAAAAAATTTGCCGAACAAATTGCCGCATCCGAGGCTTTAAAAACTTTACAGACTAAAGCTTATGATAAAAAATAACGATTCTTTAGTAATTCTCATTGGAAGACCTAATGCCGGCAAATCCACCATTTTTAATAAAATATTGGGGGGCTCGCATGCGTTAACTTCAAAGGTTTCAGGCACAACGCTTGATTTAAACATTAAACCCGCTTCATACGACGGGGTTAATTTTTTAATTTCCGATAGCGGCGGGTTCAACCTGCGCCCTTCTGACGAAACGCCGTTCGAACTTCGCTCATTGGAAAAAAAGATACGGGAGCGCGTTTTTAATTATGCTAAAAAAGCTAAGGTTATCCTTTTTGTCGTGGATTTTAAAAGCGGAATGATACCAGAGGATAAAGAAATATATCTTTACCTTCTTAAAAATATCGCTCCGCCGCCGGAGGGAAGCGGAGGGATAATCATTCTTGTAATCAACAAAGTCGATTCTTTAAAAAATGTTGAAAACGCATACGCCGAATTTTCATCCCTCGGCATTAAAAAAGTTATTGCGATAAGCGCCGAGAACGGATTTGGCATAGATGACCTTTTAGAGCAAGTTGTTAAAGAGATAAAAGATTCGAATAAACCGTCAGGAGATTTTTACGAAAGCAGCTTAAAGATTGCAATCGTCGGCAGACCCAACAGCGGCAAATCAACTTTTATAAATTCAATTATAAAGGAAGATTTGCTGTTTACCGATGAAAAACCCGGCACAACAAGGGATTCAATCGATACTTACCTTAAATATAAAAATCGGGTAATAACTGTAATCGATACCTCCGGAATAAGAAAAAAATCAAAGTTGGATATTTATTCGGAGGGCTTTCAAAAACAAAGCTTAAACCAGATAAAAAGGGCGGATGTAATAATTGCCTTTATAGATATTACGGCAGGAATAACGCATGAAGATTTATCTTTGTTAAAAATGATAAATTTAGAAAAAAAACCGTTTATAATCGCTTTTACCAAATGGGATTTAAGGGATGAAAATATTCAGGTTTCTGAACTCAAAAAAGATATTAAGTTATGGTTAAAAGAATTTTCGGAAACGCCCTTTATTTTTATATCTTCTAAAACAAATAAAAACCTTAATAAGCTGATAGATTTATCCGTTGAAATAAATGATGCGAAAAAGGTAAAAATCAAAACAAAAGATGTCAATAAATTTATAATAGATTCAAAAAGCGACGAGAAAAGAGGGCGGCTCTTTAAATATATAGCTTACGGCGCCCAAAAGGCCGGTGAAAACATCCCTACTTTTATTTTTTTTACAAATAATAAGGGAAAGATATTTGGAATGGAAGATATAAAGCATTTACGAACCAGCATAAGAGACTACTTTGAGATAAAAACCAATGTCGAAGTTCTCATAGAATATAAAAGATACTCTGCTTGATTTCCGCCGTCATTCCACGGAGGAAGCGGAAATCCGGAAGGGTTTTAACCTGACGCAAAAATACTCTACTTAATTTTATTGGATAATTCGTCTAATTTGCTTTCTAATTTTTGAATCTTCCTTGTTAATTCTTCGATATCGTAAGTTGAGGCAAAATGCATTTCGTCAAGTAAAATGTCAGCTAACTTTTCTTTTATAGACTTAAATATAACGCCGGATTCATATTTTACGGTTTCGATAATTTGATCGGCGGCTTCCCTGCTCTCCTCGTCCGATATATCCACATAATCGTCTAATTTTTCCTGTGCTATAATCGAAAGACCTTTAAGCGCTTTAAGAACTAAATTTATATTGTCCGACATCTGAACCTTCCTTTTAAATTAATTTATTATTAAATTTCGTTTTGTCTAATTTTTGCCATTACTGGTCTAAGCGAAACATTATGCCTCGAAAACCCCATTGAGGCATAATCCCCCCCCAATGCGATCCCTATCAACTGCGGAAGGTGTGCTATCGGCAGCGATAATTTTTTATTGATGCTTCTTGCCGCAACGGTCTGATATGTATCAAGGCTTAAATGGCATAACGGGCATGGAGTAACCATGACATCCGCCCCCTTCTCCTGCGCTTCAAAAATGGCGTTTCCGGCTAATGAGGTGGATGTGGCTTCGTTGACGAGTATCGTTTGGAAACCGCAGCATTTTGTTCTTCGGACATAAGATACCGGTTCTCCGCCCAACGCTTTTATTAATTCTTCGAATCCCTGCGGGTTTTCGACATCGTCAAATTTAACCACGCTCGACGGCCTTAATATATGGCAGCCGTAAAATGGGGCGATATTAATCCCTTTTAAACTTTTTACCGCTTTTTTCTTAAGATTATCAAAACCTATGTCGTCCCTTATGGCATACAACAGGTGCTTTATTTTAACCTTGCCCGAGTATTTAAGGCCGATTTGCGCAAGATATTCGTTTGTCTTATCTAAAGATTCCCTGTTATTTATAAGCTCCTCGTTAACTTCGCTGAGGGTTAAAGTGCAGGTATTGCAAATAGTTAATATGTCAAGGCCTTCCTTTTCCGCCAAAGCCAGTGTTCTGCCATTGATAAAAAGCTTCAAATTTTTATCGAATCCGTCGATAACGCCGCCGCCGCAACACGAAGCCTCGGGCATAGGAATTAAATCGATATCTAATTTTTTTGCGACAAATTTGGTTGCGTTATCAAGTTCTTTTCCGCTTTCCTGTGCCACACAACCCGGGTAATAAGCATAACTTATCATTTTTCCTCCAGATCTAATTCCTTATATGCAAGCCTTATATCGTCCATATCTTTAATTAATTTAAGCCTGATGGGGGGGGATTTTTCCTTTAAGTCCGGCGCCGAAAGCCATAGGCAAATCGTTGATAAGCCCTGTTATTCCTCCCGTATCGAATGCAACCTTAACTTCGTCGAGTCTTCCCGTTTCTCCGATAGATTTAGCTATCGAAATAATGTGTTTTGCGCCGCTCGAAAAATTAATGGAATTTTTTATCGCCTTCTCGTGCATTTTAACTATTCCTTTCACCGGCGAAATCCCTTTTGGGCAAAACTCTTCGCATGCCTGGCAATGAACGCAGTCCCACATGCCGTCGGGTTTTGAACCGTTTACTAAGCGGGAGCCGTTCCTGTCGTTGTCCCTCGGGTCCTCGCTATACCTGTATAGCTTGGCAAGAGCGGCAGGCCCCAAATAATTTTTGTTTCCCACGACCCCGCCGCATTCGGAATAACAGCATTCGCACAAAATGCAGTTCGGGGTATCGTTATTTCCCGTTAAATTTTGAAATTCGGATTTATAATAAACGGGCTGGATTATCTTTTCGCCTTCCTTCAAGGCGTGAAACTTATAATGTTCTTCGTCATCCCTTTGTCCTAAGAGATATGGCCTGACCTCTTTGATTTTATCGAAAAAGCTTTCCTGCTCGACTATAAGGTCTCTGACGACGGGCATATTGGCAAGGGGTTCCACATTAATTATGCCGAATTTTGTAATTTCCGGGTTTACCTGGGTCTTGCATGCAAGTTTGGAAATGCCGTTTATCTTCATGGCGCACGAACCGCATATAGCGCTTCTGCAAGACCTTCTAAAGCTTAAAGTCCCGTCAATCTCGGATTTTATTTTCATTAGGGCATTCAAAACGGTCATGCCCGGAAAATCCTGCACCGCGTATTCTTTATAATACGGCTTGTCGTCAATCTCGGGATTAAATCTATATGCTCTAACCTTGAATTCCATTATATTACCCCTTCATATAACTTGATATTAATTAAAAGTGCCTATATGCTCCCACCCTAACTATAAAAGCATCGCTTTATCCCATTTGGCGCTCCGCTTTTATATCCCCATAAAGGGGAATGAGTATTTGGTGTATTAATATGTTCTTGGTTGAGGCTTAAACTTTGTAATAGTAACTTCGGAAAAATCGAATTTTATATTTCCCTGAGCGTCTAAAGTTGCCAGAGTATGTTTAAGCCAATTTTCATCGTCCCTTTCCGGATAATCGTTTCTATAATGCGCACCTCTCGATTCTTTTCTTAATATGGCGCCGTTTGCGATAACTTCCGCAATCAATAATATGTTGCTAAACTCAAAAGCCTCGACAATGTCGGTATTAAACAGTTTTGACTTATCGTCCACCCCTATATTTTTGGCGCGTTCTTTAAGCTCTTCAATCTTTTTAACTGCTTTTTTCATAGCCTTCTCTTCCCTGAAGACCCCGACATTAGCCCTCATTTCCTCTTGAAGTTCCGCTTTTAACAGCCCATGCCTTTCTTTTCCGTTTGATTTTTTAAGTTTCTCGAAAATTTCCTCGTCCCTTTTTATAAGCGATTCGTCAAACTTAGTAAATGCGGCGTCTTTTAAATATTCCGCAATATCGACGCCTGCTCTTCTTCCAAATACAACGGTATCCAATAAAGAATTGCCGCCGAGCCTGTTTGCCCCGTGAACGCTGACGCATGCGGACTCTCCCGCAGAGTAATATCCCTGAATAACCGTTCTGCCGTTATTGTCGGTTTTAATGCCGCCCATGGAATAATGCATGCCTGGTCTAATCGGGATCGGCTCGTAAATCGGGTTGACGCCTTCAAAGTCTATCGAAAGCTGCATTATTTGGGGAAGCCTCTCCATAATCCTTTCTTTTCCAAGGTGGCGGACATCCAATAAAATAGCCCCGTCAACGCCTCTTCCTTCATTTATCTCGGTCTGTTCGGCTCTTGCCACCACATCTCTCGGGGCAAGTTCCATTGCCTTAGGCGCATATTTGGACATAAACCTGACGCCCAGTGAATTTAACAGGTAAGCGCCCTCGCCCCTCGCTCCCTCCGTAACTAATATTCCTGTGCTTTTAAGGGTTGTAGGGTGAAACTGGACAAATTCCATATCCATAAGCGGAACGCCTGCCTTAATCGAAACGGCCATTCCGTCTCCGGTATTTATAAGAGCGTTTGTGTTGGACGAATAGACCTGCCCGTAACCGCCGGTAGCAAATAATACGGCCTTTGCGGCAATGCCTTCAAACTTACCGTTTTTAATGTCATAAGCAACTACGCCGCTAACATGCCCGTTGTCAACGACCAAACTTGTAACAAAATATTCGTATAATATTTTTGTTTTATATTTAAGAACATTGTCGAAAAGCCCGTGAAGCATCATATGTCCGACCGCATCGGCATAATAGCATGAACGGGGAAAACTCTGTCCGCCAAATGGCCTCTGGGCTATCCCTCCAAGGTCGTTTCTATTGAAAACGACGCCCATCCTTTGAAGTTCCAATATATTTGCAGGCGCTTCGCTTGTTAAAATTTCGATGGCGTCCTGGTCGCCAAGATAGTCGCTTCCTTTAACCGTGTCAAAAAAATGGGATTCCCACGAATCGTTCTCGTCGAAAGCGGCGTTGACTCCTCCCTGCGCCGCTCCTGAATGAGACCTCGTGGGGTAAACCTTGCTTACTATTATTGCGTCTATTCCTTTTTTTCTAAGCTCGACGCAAGCCCTGAGTCCGGCAAGTCCAGCCCCTACAATAACTACATCATGTTTTAACATTTACCTGCCCCTATTTTTATAATCACTCTAAGATTAAATAGTTTAGTTCGGTATAGTATCGATTTATTAATTCGATACAGAATAATTTTTCTATTTTATGACGATTTTTAAGATAGTTAAGACAATATGGATAAAATATTATAAATTAAACTAAGATAATATTGCAATATTTTTTTTCGAACCCTTAAATTGAATAAAGTTTGAAATTTTGATACACTTTATCTGTTTCCTTCTAAATCAAGGGTCTTCTATAAAAAGGTATCTATAAAAAGGTATCCGATTTATTTTTTAATTCCCCTTTTTCAAAAGGGGTGATATATTCACCTGCACGATTGTCAAGGCATGCCCTTGATGCAGGTGAATATGCCGCCACAGCTGGACTGACGGGGTATTCGTAGGATAAATCGGATGCTTTTTAGTGATAATAAATCTGCCATGATTTTAAAAAATAAAATAAAACCCGCATATATCCGGTTTTTTATAATTATAATCTTATTAACATTAACCGACATCTTTGCCCTATTTTTAAACGCTAAATTTTTTCATAAACGACAAGGCGCTTTGCAGGTAAAAAATACCGGGCAAAACAGCAGAAAAAAGAACGCCTTAATTATCGGACTGCCGGCAGACGCCACCAACCTTATCGGAAACATGGCGGCAGACGCCCCTACGGCAGAAGTTACCTCTCAAATCTACGACGGACTCGTAAGATATAACAGGAATCTTAAAATAGTCCCCGACCTTGCAAAATCATGGAAAATCGGCAACGGCGGAAAAACTATAACATTTTATCTTCATCATAATGTTTACTGGCAAAACGGACAAAAATTTACCGCGAAAGATGTCCTTTTCACATACAGGTTAATGGTAAATCCAAAAACTCCAACCCCTTATGCCGCAGAATACCTTAAGGTTTATAAAGCAAGAATTATCGGTAAATATATTTTTCGGGTAACCTATAAAAAACCTTATGCCCCGGCTTTATCTTCATGGGGGCTAAGTATTTTGCCCGAAGCCCTGCTTAAAGGGAAAAACCTTTTGACCACAAAGTTAAGAAGCCATCCAGCTGGCACCGGTCCTTACGAGTTTTATAAATGGATTCACGGATATGAGATAATATTAAAAGCAAATCCCCATTATTTTATGGGAGCGCCCCATATAAAATGGTTGATTTATAAAATAGTTCCCGATTCTTCTACAATGTTTCTGATGCTTAAATCAAACGGCATAGACTATATGGGCTTAACACCGCTTCAATTTAGATACGAAACCGGCGGCAAAAAATTCAATTTGCGTTACAAAAAATATATCCACCCATCCTTAAGCTTTACTTTTCTGGGCTATAACCTTTTGGACCCGCTTTTTAAAAGCGTCAAAGTGAGGCAGGCTTTGAGTTATGCGATAAACAAAAAAGAAATAATCAAGGGGGCGCTTTTGGGATTGGGTATAAAATGCTACGGACCGTTTATGCCGGGAACATATTTTTATAATAAAAATGTTAAAAAATATAGATATAACCCCATTAAAGCGCTACGGCTTTTGAACGAAGAAGGATGGCGCCTTAAAAGCGGAATTCTGGAAAAAGACGGCAGACCTTTTAAATTTACCATATTGACCCCCCAGGGAAATTCGGAACGGTTAGCGGCTGCCGAAATCATTCAACAAAATCTGAAAAAAATCGGCATTAGGGTTGGCATAAGAGTGATGGAATGGACGTCTTTAATATCCGAATTTATTATGAAGAAAAGATTTCAAACTGTCCTGCTCGGGTTTACTATTACGCCAAACCCGTATGACAACGCATCCATCTTTATGGGCTCTAATATCGTTCCAAAGGGCCTAAATTTTACATCGTTTAACGACCGCGAAATAGACGGTTTATTCAGAAAAGCGCGCAGGACATTTAATTTAAAAAAACAAAGAAAATATTACTTCGAAATTCAAAGGTTAATTGCAAAAAAAGAACCTTACACATTTTTATATATTCCATACGCTATGCCCGTGGTAAAAAGAAGCATTAAAGGGATAAAACCAGCCCCTGCGGGCATCGGATATGACATAAGGAAATGGTATTATGCAGGGCAATTTTAGGCTTCACGGCCGGCCGGATATTTTAACCCCGTTTTTCCAATTAATTTTTTGATATCCAGGAAGCCCACAATTAAGATTGTTGCTGAAAAAATCGTCATTAATTGAAAAAAACTAATTTGAACAAGATTGAACCTCTCGCCAAAAATAGGAATATAAACTGCCGCCATAAGGAAAGTTACCACTCCCGCCCCCCATATATCTATGGTTCCGTTTTTCAATAGCCCTAAAGAAAAAACGGATTCTTTATCCGAACGGGAAACGAAAGCTAAAGCAATGTGCGCAAAAATCCATGCGGAAAATGCGAAAGTTTGAATTTTACCGATATCAAAACCCTGCATTCTTGCCCAAAAATACGCGGACATTACGGCAAAGAATAACACCGTGCCTTTTAGTAAGATATCCCGAATAGATTTACCGTCAAACATATTTTCTTCCGACTTTTGCGGCGGCCTTAAAT
>JAMDCP010000016.1 GCA_023489335.1 Deltaproteobacteria bacterium
TTTTGAATGGCTCCCCGAGACGGATTCGAACCGCCGACCCAGTGGTTAACAGCCACTTGCTCTGCCAGCTGAGCTATCGGGGAATATAAATAATTAAGCAATACAATATACCGGTATTTGACGGTATTTGACCGGATATATATAAGTTATAAAACCGTGAAATTAAAGATTTAATACCGATTAGTATATGCGAAATTTAACCGGCTGTCAATAGCTTTATTCAAAAAACGGCGTAAAAAACCTGCCGGAAGTAGTTTTTAACCGGCAGGTTAGGAGGACATTACATTGAGGAGTTAAGATGAAAACATAAAACCTCTGTTCATTTTAATTATAAAACATAAAATCAAATAAATCAATTTTTTTTTAGAAAAATTTTATAATATTTATTCCTTTGTGTTTATCAACCGGAAAAAATGTCTATAATTTTCTTTATAAAAACAGGCGTGCGGTTATAACCTTTAAGATAAAAATCTGCCAGCGATTGCTTTTTGCCGATAACACAGTTTATAAGGCTGACATTAAAGGTATTTCCTTCCAGGTTAAAGGAATAATTATGTGAAAACATCGTTTCGTCGGTAATGTCGTCTCCGATATTTACTCTTAAAATATTAAATCTTTTATTTGAAACAGAGCTTGGCGCGGCCGCAGGTCCGGAGCAGCCAACCCCATTATTTGAAAGCATTCGGGCTTTTGATATCTCTTCGACTAAATACCTGCAGGCGGAGCCCTTATTCCAATCAATCCTTGGCCTTATTTCCAGTATCTTTTTCCCTTTTGTTATGTGCAAATATTTTTTAAATTCCGGATTTTTAGCTATTATATCTTTGACGCTTTGTTTGAGAAACTTTGCTTCGCCGCTATTTAAAAGCCTGTAATGCATACTTATAGAAAATTTCTTGTTTTCGATTATCAAATTGTCTATGCCCTTCTTTTTAACCTGGCTTAAAGCCTCCGTTAATAAGGGGATGTAATTACCGGCGTTTTCTACTAAAAAATTTAATTTAAAATCTTTATAATAGCTTTTAATTTCAAATCCGTGATTTCCCGAATAAATTATATTCTTTTTTATATTAACCCTCTGTTCTACATCGGTTAATTCTCTTCCTGTTACTATGCATAAAAAAATATTGTTTATATTATTTATTCCGGTTAAAAAATTGTACAGGCCGGGGGTAACGACGACATCGTAAGGACTTTTGCATATTTTAACCAATGTGCCGTCAAAATCAATGCAAAAAACGATTATATCAGGGTTAGCCGCAGCGATAATTTTTTTTATTTTATCGATTCTCTCAATACCGTCGTATAGCATATCAATTAAAATAACATATAATGAAAAATATTAAAATATTGAAAAAATAACAAAAATGATATAAAATACTTAAATAAACCTTCCTCAATATTTATCTTTTAATTAAATTTATGTAAAAACTCGAATAAATGGAAAAAGAAAGATTTAATAATTTAATAAAAGAGAAATTAGGCAATATCAATTTAATCGTCGTTTCCAACAGAGAGCCTATCGCGCATGAATATATCGGAAAGAAGATTAAAGCCGTCAAATCTATCGGCGGCCTTACCATAGCGCTTGAACCTATAATGCGGAATCTTCATGGAACATGGATTGCCTACGGCGGCGGAAGCGCCGATAAGGTTGTCTCGGACGAGAGCGGAAAAATAAAACTGCCCGAAGGAGAAGAATCCTATACGCTAAAAAGGATTTTCCTTACAAAAAATGACTTAAACGAATATTATTACGGCTATGCAAACTCGGTTTTATGGCCGTTATGCCACACCGTATATGTTAAACCCGTTTTTAATTCCGGCCAATTTTTATCGTATGACGAGGTAAATAAAAAGTTTGCGGATTCAATAATAGAAGAGATTAAAGTTCAGAAGGAACTTCATATATCTTCGCCTGCAAGTTCTGAAAAGCATGGCTTTTCAGCGGGCGAAGATGCCGAAGGCCGAGAGCAAAGCGGCCAAGGATTGAATAGCGGCGCAAATGGCGAGCGGGGCGGCAATGTTCTTGAAAATGTTATATGGCTTCAGGATTATCACCTTGCAAGATGCGCCAAATATTTAAAGGAATATGACGAAAACATTAAAATATCTATATTTTGGCATATTCCGTGGCCAAACCCCGAAATATTTTCGGTATGTCCCGAGAAGATGGAACTGCTCGAGGGTTTATTGGCAAACGATTTAATCGGGTTTCAAATAATATATCACTGCCAGAATTTTTTAAGGGCATGCGAATGGGAGCTTGAGGCCCAGGTTAACTGGGCGGATTACTCCGTTACATATAAAGGCCATAAAACCAAAGTTATGTCTTTTCCGATTAGCGTAGATGCAAATTATTTAAATCACCTTGCCAAATCCGAAGATGTAGATAAAATAATCGATAATATTCAAAAAAATGACGAGATTATAAAACCTTCATATGAATTTTTGGCCGTTTCGGTTGACAGATTGGACTACACCAAGGGAATTATCGAAAAGTTAATGGCGATCGACAGGTTGTTGGAAAAATACCCAGAACTTCAGGGCAAGTTTGTTTTTGTGCAATTTGGAGTATTGTCAAGAGTGCATATCGATGCCTATAAAAAGTTTAACGACGACATTTCTGGACTTATAAATAATATTAACTGGAAGTATGGAACATCCGACTGGTATCCTATCGTAAGATACTTTAAGCAGCTTGATTTAGAGGTGTATTTAGCGTATTACAGACTGTGCAATGTTATGATAGTCAGTCCGTTGCATGACGGCATGAACCTTGTTTCCAAAGAATATATTATGTCGGATACCGATTATAATGGAATGCTTATATTATCCAGGTTTGCAGGAGCATCGAAGGAAATGTACGATGCCCTTTTGGTTAATCCGTTTGATACGGAATGCTTCGCCGAAAAAATATATAACGGACTTTTCATGAGCAGGGAAGAAAAAGAAAGAAGGATATCGAAAATGCAAAATATTATTATGGAAAACGATATTTACGATTGGGCGTATAACTTTCTTACCGCGCTTTATTTAATTTAAACTAACAAAGATAGATTAAATAAAAATATTAACCATGAAAAAGAAAAGGGATGACTCTAAAAACAACTATATTAAGAACAGGTACATAAATAAATTATTTAATGCACTGATATTAACAGCCGTTATCGGCGGTTTATCTTTTGCCGGTTTTTATGTCATATCATATTACTCGAGATATTTTCCGAAAGGTTCTCTGCCCAAAGGTTCCTTTTCCATTATAGAGGCTGTTTTTATAGCGGTTTTTGGGGTAATCGCCATAAAAATTATCCAGAGAAGCCTGTTTAAGGTACTCGGCGGCTACATTTCCGAGGACAGAGCCGGGTTTTTAAGATTTTTACTTAGCTTTATTGCATATTTTACGCTGGTATTATTTATTTTTACCACCTTAGGCATAGACATATCAAACATTCTTCTCGGGGCTACTTTTTTGGGCGTAATACTGGGTATAGCATCGCAATCTTTGCTGTCTAATTTGTTTGCCGGTTTTGTTATTATATTCGGGAAGCCTTTTAAAATAGGGGATAGAATAACCGTTGTAACATGGCAATACGGCCTTTTAATGTCAACTTATCAGCATGAGGCCGCCAAGCCCGGATATACGGGGGTCATAAAAGACATTAATATACTTTTTACGACGATTGTCGAAGATAGCGGCTTTACTATGAGGGCGCCGAATAACATTTTAATGCAGGCTTTAATAACGAATTACTCTAATACGCGCAGAAGGATAGTCAGAGTGAGGTTCGAATTAGATAAAAAAGTGGATTTCGAAAGTTTTAAAACGGAATTATTTAATTACTTAACGGGCGCAGGCGCAGATAATATAAATAATGGGAATAATAATAACGGCAGGGTTAATAACTTAATCGAAAAAGACCCGTCCCCGTTAATCAGGGTTGCCGATGTTTCCCTGACCAGTTATTTTGTGGCCGTAGAGGTTTATACCCCCCAGATTTATGAAGACCCCGTGAGGGATTTAGTCTTATCGTTCGTTATAAAAAGGAAAAAGGATAATTGAATAATTTGTAAAAAATTGTTATAGTAAGTGTTATTAAAATTAAAGATTAAAGGTTTTAAGGCGCGCGCTTAACTCAATAATTATTAAAATAATAATCATTAAATTATTTTATATAGGCGGAGGAATAAAATGCCGTTTGTGTCCATTAAAATGCTCGAAGGAAGAACAAAAGAACAAAAGAAAAATCTTATCGAATCTATTACTAAAAGCGTGGCCGAAAGTTTAAATATAGACAAAGAGGCCGTATGGGTCGTCGTGGAAGACTTTCCAAAGGATGAGTGGGGATTAGGCGGGGAATTGGCATCGGAAAAGATTAAGGCTAAACGGTGATTAATAATTTAAACTATAAAAATTATCAAAGGATTTACTGGCTATGCCGAAACTGTGCTTATCCGTCGGAAACACGACATTAGATAATATATTTTCAGATATAGATTATGCTAAGGCTAAAAGCGTTGAATTTTTAGAAATTAGATTCGATTTAATTAAAGAGACCGCCGCTCAGGCTCCGTTAAACGACCATCTTATTACCAAAAAGATTTCTAACTTAATTTCTTATTCAAATGCCCACGGTATAAAAATAATAGGCACAAAAAGAGGGACGGAAAATTCCGTCAGGTTTGAATTCTTAAAATCGCTTGTAGAAATTGGGATACATTTTGTAGATATCGAGCTCGATATTTTAGAAAGGTATTTAATAAAAGAGTTTATTCTTTTTGCCAGCTCTAAAAACTCAAAGGTGATTCTATCCGTTCATAATAATAGCAAGCCTATAAATTTACGGGATACTATTCAATATTATATCGATTCAAGCTTTTTCGGCGCCGATTTTTTTAAAATTGCCGATACGGCAAATTCAAGCGAAGACGCCTTAAATACGCTTGAGAAAAACCAAAAACTTGCCAGGATTAAAACGGAAGGTTCGTCGATTTTTCCCGATTTTACCGTCTTTAGCATGGGTGAAAAAGGGAAAATAACAAGGGTTTTATCCTTGCTTTACGGTTCGTCGTTTGCGTATTGCTCCTCCCCATCGGGAATAACGGCTCCAGGGCAGATAGGGGTCGATGAATTTCGAAGCGAGTATTTAAGGCTATCAGATGCATACAAATTTTAATGCATACGGGAAGGATGACGGGATATGCCTCCTTGGCGGAGCGAGCGGCATGACAGGCAACGCTTCAGGAGGGATAAAATTATGGTAATATTATTATGGGCCTATTAATTAATAACTTATCTAAGACAAAAAAGCTCGGCGAGATTTTAATAGATTCAAAGCTTTTAAACCCTACGCAGCTTGAAACCGCTCTTACCGAGGCAAAAAAAAGAAATTTAAGATTAGGCGCGGCGTTAACAAACCTCGGAATTTTGACGGAAGACAATATGATAGATGCCTTGTCGTCGCAGCTTAACATAAAAAAGCTCGATTTATCGAAGATTATCATAGACCCTTCGGTCGGAAAAATTATTCCCGAGGGGCTTTCAAGGCAATTTAAAATGGTAGGGATAAACCTTTCGGATGGCATTTTTACCGTTGCCTTATCAGACCCTTTGAATGTCTTTGCAACCGATGCGCTAAGGAGGCATATTCATTACAATATAGAAATAGTTCTGGCAAAAGAACATGAAATAATAAAAGCAATAGACTTTGTTTATACGGCTAAAGATATATCAAAGGCTTCTTTGGGCCAGAATATTACTACAAATGCTTCGGGGGCGGCGGCGGGACAGCGGCAGGCTTATATTCCGCAAGCGGCGTCCACAACGGTTAAAGAGGTTTTGGAGTCCGAGGACATAAATATCATAAAGCTTGTAGATAACATCATATTTTCTGCCTCCAAAAACAGGGCTTCGGATATTCATATAGAGCCTTTGACCAATGAAATTATCGTCAGGGAACGGGTTGACGGGGAGCTTGTAGAGGTAAACAGGATTCCGCTCCAGTTTTTAAACCCCGTTATTGCAAGAATAAAAATAATGGCTAATATGGATATTGCCGAAAAAAGGAATCCTCAGGATTCGAGATTCGAAATAAATGCGGGCGGTAAAAATCTTGATGTCAGGGTTTCTATCGTTCCGATGATAAACGGAGAAAAAGCCGTTCTTAGATTATTAGATAAGTCTTCGAAGATTTCCAAGATTTCGGATTTGCCTTTAGAAAAGAATATAAAAGATAATATTTTAAAAATAATATATAAAAAATACGGGCTGTTTCTTATAACGGGTCCGACCGGCTCAGGTAAAACGACAACGGCATATTCGGTAATTGCGGAACTTAACAGTTTAAACAAAAATATAATAACGGTGGAAGACCCTGTTGAATATAAAATAAGGTACGTCAACCAGATTGAAGCTAATCTTAGAGGCGGCGTGAGCTTTACGGGGGCTTTAAGGGCTGTTTTAAGACAGGACCCGGATATTATATTAGTGGGCGAAATAAGAGACGAAGAAACGGCTCGAATTTCGATTCAGGCAGCGCTAACAGGCCACTTTGTCGTTTCCACGCTGCACACCCAGGACGCCTCCAATGCTATTTCAAGGCTGCTGGATATGGGGATAGAGCCCTTTTTGATTTCATCGTCGCTTGCGGGGGTAGTCGGGCAAAGGTTAGTTAAAAAGTTGTGCGATAAATGTAAAAAGCCTTACACGCCTGAACCGGAGGTTATTAAAGAGTTGGGGTTGCCTACAGGTGCCTATACATTTTACGAAGAAGCAGGATGCGATTTGTGCAGGGGGACGGGCTTTTACGGAAGGATTAGTATTCTGGAGCTTTTAATGCCAACGAGAAATATTCAAAAATTAACAATCGAAAGGGCCGATTCGGCACAAATTAGAAGCGAGGCCGCTAAGGAAGGGTTTATTCCATTAAGGACGGCAGGGTTAGAAAGGGTTATAGACGGCAGCACCACGCTTGAAGAAGTTCTTCAAGCCACACAGGATATATAAAACCCGTTAGCATTATGTTTTCGCTTAAGTTGGTAAAATAAAACTAAAAAGAATAGCGTAGATTATGACCATTTACAGTTATAGGGCAAGGGATAAATCAGGAAAACTCATAGTCGGAAGGCTGGAAGCCGCGTCGCCTGTTTCCGCCGAAAAACAGATAGAGGATTTACGGCTTATTCCAATACATGTAGAAGAGGCGGTAAGCTTTTCCTGGGGGGACATATTTCCAATATTCCAGACGGTATCCAAAAAAGATGTGATTATTTTTTCAAGGCAATTAGCTACGCTTTACCAATCAGGCGTTCCGCTCACAAAAAGCTTGGATTCCTTAATAGAATTTACCAGAAACAGGAAATTTAAAGCTATTTTAAAAGGGGTTAAACAGGATGTCGAAAGCGGTCAAACCCTTTCCAGAAGTCTGGCAAGGCATCCTGATGTTTTTTCGGAAATTTATGTCAATATGGTAGAGGTCGGGGAAACAAGCGGGCTTTTGTATGACATACTCGTAAGGCTTGCGCTTTTAATGGAAAAAGATATGGCAGTTAAATCAAAAGTGAAAAGCGCCACATTTTATCCGAAAATAGTATTATCTACCATTGTTATTGCCATAGTTATCCTTGTCGGATTTGTAATACCGAAATTTGCCATGCTTTACAAGAGTTTTAATGTTCCGCTTCCCTTAGAGACAAGAATTTTGGTTGCAATATCGAATTTTTTCGTAAATTACTGGTATATAATTTTTGGCGCGGCTGCGGCATTGGTTATTGCAGTAAGGTTATTTCTAAACTCCAAAGCCGGAAGGCTCTGGTGGGATGAATATAAGCTAAAAGTGCCTATTTTCGGAAGCATATTTTACAAATCTATGATGAGCCAGTTTACAAGGATTTTTGGGCTGTTATTTCAGAGCGGACTGCCGGTGAACAGGTCGTTCGAACTCATTAGGAACGCCGTAAACAACAAATTTTTTACAAAAAAAATAGATGAAATACAATTAGATGTTACGAAAGGGGAATCCATCTCCGGCAGTTTTAAAAATTCCAAAATATTTTCCAGCATTACAATTCAGATGGTAAGCGTCGGAGAGGAAACCGGACATATAGACGAAATGCTTGCGAAGGTTTCCGACTACTTCGACGAAGATTTGGAACATCAGCTTAGTATGCTTCAAGCAAGTATAGAACCTGTTCTTTTAACCATAATTTTCGGCATGGTTCTTTTCCTTGCGTTAGCAATTTACTTGCCTATAATAGATGTTATAAACTTTGCAAAGCAGGGGTAAACTTGCATGCCCGCACGCCTTTTCTTATTTTTTAATAAATACCCCGTCAGTCCGCCACAGGCGGACTGACACCCCTTTTAAAAAAAGGGGAATTTAGGAATAAATACTTGTAAGCCAATAAACAAACGGTAATTATGTACTGACACCCCTTTTAAGAGAGGGGAATTTAGGGGAACTTGCTTAGACCTTAAAAACGCTTACCATATTCGATAAATTTGTGGCCATGCGGGCAAGCTCTTCGGATGACGCGATGACCTGTTTAGAAGCGCTCGATGCGCTATCCTGTGCATTAATAATTTCTTCTGATGATAATGATATTTCTTCGCTGACCTGAGACTGCTCTTCTGAAGCGGTTGCAATTTGCGTAATCATTTCTTTAAGTTTGCCCATTAAATTATTTATGTTGGATATAGCTTCAGCGGATTTTTGAGCAATTTCAGCCCCTTTTGACACTTCCTCCCTGCCCTTATGCATCGAGGTAACAGCCTCTTGCGTGTTTTTCTGTATGTTTAATATCATCGATTCGATTTCTTTTGTTGCCTTCGTGGTTCTTTCGGCAAGCTTTCTAACCTCGTCCGCAACAACGGCAAAGCCCCTTCCCTGTTCTCCGGCACGCGCGGCTTCGATTGCGGCATTCAGCGCAAGAAGGTTGGTCTGGTCGGCTATATCGTTTATTACGCCGATTATTTCCCCTATTTTTTCCGACGAAGTTCCAAGTTCAGTAATGGTATTGGAGACGAAAGCGACGGTGCGCTCTATATTTTTCATCTCCGCCGCTACATCCTGAACGGATTTTGTTCCGTATTCGACTACCTTTTCGGTTTCGGAGGCTTTATTGGCGGAGGAGCTGGAATTTTTGGCGACCTCTACGATAGCTATGCTCATCTGCTTAATGGATTCTATAATCATGGATGCCTTTTCTCTCATTTGTTGAATCGTTTTTTCGGATTCTTTCGAAGATGCGGAAAGCTCTTCCGATTGGGAGCCGAGGCGGGCGGATGTATCTGCGATGCCTTTTACATTATTAGACAGGGAATCGACTAATCTATTTATATTTTCGGCAAGAATCCCGATTTCGCTTTCTCTATGGACATTTAACTTTACTTTGGAAGTCAGATCGCCTTTGGCGATTTGACTTATTTTATTAACGGCGATATTTAATGTATTCACCACGGTTTTTTTAAAATAAATTGCAACAAATAATAATATTATTAAAAACAGGGCAGGGAAGGCGGTGAATAGTATGTTTAAAAATTTTAATTTGCCGTAATACGAGGACATTACCGCACGATGTATATTATCTATTTGGCTAATCATTGGGTTAAGCTGGCTTTCAAAATATTTCGGGCTCATTGCGGCGCCAAGGAGTAACGGGTATTTTAAGACTCTTTCGGCGATAGGATAGAAAATATGATATTTTTGGGATAAGCTTAAAAGGTTAAGCTTGATTTTTTTAGAGGCAAACATGTGTAAATTGCCCTTCCTAATCCCGAAAATAGAATCAGCTTTAACATTTTTAAATCCGGCGGTATAACCTTTTAAAGCAAAA
>JAMDCP010000001.1 GCA_023489335.1 Deltaproteobacteria bacterium
TAGCGTGAACTTTATTTTTTTATTAATTTGATTAGCCTTTCGAGTTCTTCCGCGGAAGAAAAGCTAATTTCAATCTTTCCTTTTAGTTCATTTCCCTTATTTTTGTAGTCTATTCTTACTTTAGCTTGAAGTCTTTCAAAAAGCACGCCTTCATAGTTTTTAATCTGGGAAAATATCGAAAAATCCTTTTTGGGTTTATACTTCTGTTTTCCGGATTTAATTGCTTTAGCCGCACGCTCCGTCTCTCTTACGGTTAATTTTTCATTGGAAATTTTATTTAGAAGCATGTCTATCTCGCCGCCTGAAAGACCGATAAGGTTCCTTGCATGGGACGGGGTAATTTTTCCATAGATAAGGTCATTTTTAATTTCGTCCGGCAAAGAAAGCATCCTTATCATATTTGTAATCGTGGCCCTATCTTTGCCGACTTTGACCGAAAGTTCTTCGTGAGTTAATTTATATTCTTCTATTAATCTCACATAGCAGTTTGCTTCTTCGATAACATTTAAATCCTGCCTCTGGATATTTTCGATAAGGGCAATTTCAAGGGCTAAAACGCCCGAAATGTCTTTGATGAGCGCGGGAACCGTATTTAATCTTAGCTCTTTAGCGGCTCTATATCTCCTTTCACCCGCGATTAAATCGTAGCCGTCTCCGTTTTTAGATTTAGAGACTATCAAAGGTTGAATGATGCCGTTTTCTTTAATAGAGTTTTTTAATTCGGCGAGCTTATCCTCGTCGAAATACTGCCTTGGCTGATAAATTCCGGTATTTATCTTATCTATTTCGATTTCAAAGACTGAAAGCTTTCCGTCCCTGTCCGCATGGATGCCGTCCTGCGCATAGGCATCCGTTAAAAGCGCGCCTAACCCCCTACCTAATACGACCCTTTTTGACGATTTTTCTTTTTCTTCCATAAAATAAATAACCCGCTTGTCATTCCTGTTTTTTATGCAACCTTGGACAAAAATTCCTTAGTTAATTCGATATAATAAATTGCGCCCTTGGAATTTATATCGTATAATATGATAGGCTTCCCAAAACTTGAACTTTCCGGAAGCTTGACATTCCTCGGTATGACATTTTCATATATCTTTTGCCCAAAATATTTTTTAACCTCGCTAACTATCTGGTTTGTAAGGTTTGCCCTTCCGTCAAACATCGTAAATAAAACCCCCTCGATTTGCAAATCCTTGTTGAGCCGCTGGTTAACAAGCCTAATTGTCTGCATTAGCCTTGATATTCCTTCCAGCGAATAATACTCGCACTGCATAGGGATTAAGACGCTGTTGGAAGCGGTTAATGCGTTTATCGTAAGCAGCCCTAAAGACGGCGGGGTATCGATAAAAATATAATCATAATCGCCGCTTATTTTATCGATAATATTTCTTTTAAGAAAATATTCCCTTTCATCCATGCCTACTAATTCTACCTCTATGCCCGCAAGGTCGGAGGTCGATGGAATTATATAAAGATTTTTCAATTGCGTTGCGTATATGGCATCAGCAGCCGTAGATTCACCTGTGAGGCATTCATAAACAGTCGGCTTTGACTTATCAACCGTAATATTTAACCCGCTTGTCGCATTAGCCTGGGGATCGGCATCGATTAAGAGGATTTTCTTCTCGTACGCCGAAAGACAGGCGGCAATATTGATTGCCGTGGTGGTTTTTCCTACCCCGCCCTTTTGATTGGAAATGCAGATTACCTTTGCCATTAGCGTTTAATTTACTTAAATTATCTAAACGGAAAAAATTTGCGAACAATAATTAATAACTCTTTTAATTTATAAACCAAAATTTTATTAAAGTAAAGATAAATTTTTTAACAAATGTTTCATGTGAAACATTTATTCTTTTTGTAACAAAAATTTAACAAAATCTTCATAAAATTGTAATAATAAAAATATATAATTGAATTAATGCAGGCAAATACAAACTCGGCCGCATCAAAAGCATAAATTTTTTAAAATAAGCGGAGGCTAAAAATGGAAGAATTTTTAAATAACCGTCTTGAGCAAAAAAAACCTGAATCATTTCTGGAAAAAGTGCTCGAAAAAGCCTCTCAAAGCGCCGTTCTTGCGAGATCAAAATATATGAATATCATTAAAAGGGATATCGCATCCTCTACTAGAAAAGAAGCCGTAATGAACTTAAAATGCGGATGCGATGAATATGATATGAATGTTTTGGTAACCGAAAGGGATGTTGAAAAAATTTACGAAAAGTTTGTCAAAAAATGTATTAAATGCAACCAACCGATAAAAATTTCTTTCAAATTTTAACGGGGAAATACTTAATAAGACAACAAACCTCTTTAATTCCTCTTTTTGCGAGAAGGGGCTGTTATTCCGGCAGGATGTTTTTGAATTCCCCTTTTTTAAAAGGGGAATTCAGGATGCCCTGAACGAGCGCCCTTTCTAAGACAAGAAATGCCTTTAATTCCCCTTTTAAAAAAAGGGGAATTAAAACAATACTCGTCATGCGGAAAGCATGAAGTAAAATATACCCTTTTGGGGAAAGGGGAATTAAAGCGGGTTAATACGGGAGCGGATAACCTCCTTTAATTAGAGTTAATGGTGTTATCCGCTATTTTATTATTATTTTTTAGTTAAGGAATAGACAAATTAAAAGTTATTTTGTTATAGACATTTTAAAAGTTATTAACACACAATTTTGGGCTCTTGACATAATTTTCTATCCGTGCAAAAATACGCAAATAAATAATTTTTATGGAAAAACCGGAAACAAAAAGACTCTTTATTGCCGTAGATTTGCCTTACAAGATTAAAGGAGCAATAACTAAACTCGTTAAATCCGCCCGCCTTGCGGATAATAAGTATTTCAGGTTGACCCTGCAAAAAAACTTGCATATAACGATATTGTTCCTCGGCAACATCGAATTAAATCAAGAAAGGGTTATCAAAAAGCTATTACCTGCAATAGAAATTAAAAGCTTCGACATATCCATCTGCAATAACTTATTTTTTTCTTTAAAAAACGGTTCCGGAATAGTTTATTTAAAAATCGAAAAGGGCGCGCGCGAGTTAAAATTTATATATGAAAATTTGCTAAAAGGCATGCTTAATTCCGGAATTAATATTAAAATCGATAAAAGACCGTTTATGCCCCATATCACCCTGGCAAGGATAAAGAACGGCCCGAACAATAAAAACGATATTCTTAATTTGTTAAAGCCATTTAACCCGGATAATATATTACCTGACGGATTAAAACTCCCCGAATTTAATTGTAAAAAAATTATACTTAAACAAAGCATTACATCCAACAGTTCGCCGGTTTATAAAAATATTTACTCTCACCCCTTTACGCAAATTACGGGAGACAGGTAACAAACCCTTTTTGCCAGCCTTGCCTTCTCGGTGGCTTCCGCTACGGCATCGACATTTTTATACGCATCCGGGGCCTCTTCCGCAATGCCCCTCATAGACCTGCTTCTTATAATTATGCCCTTTTCCTTTAGTTCGTCCACGACTTCCCTGCCTCTCCACAATTTTAAAGCCTGATTTCTGCTCATTGCCCTTCCGGCTCCGTGGCTTGCCGAAGAAAAAGACCTCTCTTCGCTTTCTTTAGTTCCGGCAAGAACATACGAACCCGTCCCCATGCTTCCGCCGATAATAACGGGCTGTCCAGCTTCTTTAAAAAGGTCAGGCAACGAGGGGTGATAAGGACCGAAAGCCCTTGTTGCCCCTTTTCTGTGAACATATAATAAGAGTTCTTCGCCGTTTACCGTGTGCTTTTCGGCCTTGCAGGTATTGTGCGAGACATCGAAAAGGGTTTTAATAGCGGCTTCCGGAAATATTCTTTTGAACGCTTCTCTCGTTAAATGCGCCAGCATCTGCCTGTTGCACAAAGCTATATTAATAGCGGCGTTCATTGCGCCCAAATACATACCGCCTTCTACGGAATTAATCGGGGCGCAGGCCAGTTCCCTGTCCGGAAGATTTATCCCGTATTTCGCGGCGGCTTTTGCCAAAGTTATTAAATAATCGGTTCCAACCTGATGTCCGAGTCCCCTTGAACCGCAATGAATCGAAATAACTATCTGGTTTTTTTTAAGGCCGAAAACTCTTGCGGTATTTTCATCAAATATCCGTTTTACTACCTGAACTTCCAGATAATGGTTGCCGGAGCCCAGAGTCCCCATTTCGGACTTTTGCCTTCTTTTTGCGGAAGTGGAAACCATGGAAGGGTCGGCGCCGCTTACCTTTCCGCCGTCCTCTATATATAAAATATCCTCTTTCGTTCCGTATCCCTTTTCGACTGCATAGTGGGCGCCGTTAAGCATAATATCGTCAAGCTCCGCCTCGTTAAGCGTAATATTTCCTCCTGCGCCTACCCCCGCAGGAATATCTCTAAAAAGCAAATCTGATAATTTTTCCGCATAAGGAGATACATCTTCTATGGTTAAATCGGTTTTAAGGCATCTTATCCCGCACGATATGTCAAAACCAACACCGCCCGCAGAAATAATCCCGCCCTCTTCTGGATCGAAAGCGGCAACCCCCCCGATCGGAAATCCGTATCCCCAGTGGGCATCCGGCATTGCAAAGGCATAGCCTTTAAGTCCCGGGAGCCTCGAAACATTAATTATCTGCTCTCTCACCTTTTCGTCCATTGCCGCGAGCAGCTCCTTATCGGCATAGAAACGCACGGGAGGCATAACGGCTTCCCTGCCGGCTCCTTCGCCTCCTTCTTTTGGCCGAACCGCCCAGCAGTTCGGCTCGATTTGAATGAAATTTTCTAAATTCATATAGTCTTTTAATTTTACATTTTAAATAGCAATCCTAAACATCTACGACACAGCTTGCGATCCAGAGCCCGTTTTCATTTGTTACGGATAATTTCGTCAAAGTCGCCCCTTTTACCTCGGTGCCCCTTTCCAGACCGTTACGCCACGGTTCCCCAAAAGCTTCGCATATCCACGCATCTTTATCCCTTTCGACATGAAAACGGCTAAACACCATGTTTAATAGATGAGATTCGTTTAACAGGTTATTAAGCCACGATATAAAAGCGAATTCGATGTCCTGCTCGATAAAATTAAATTTTATCCGTTTAACCGGTTTTACCTTAGAAATATCCGTAATTATCATAAACATCGCAACCGCCGCAGCTTCGAACGATTTTTCGAGGGTTTCCCCCTTTCCTGTAATGCCGACATCCGCTCCATGTTCGAAATAAGAGTAATTTTGAATTTCATCCATTATTCGCGAAAAAATTTCCTGACCCGGCTATTAAATTTTATTACCTTTTTACCCGTGTATTGTTATATATTATATCTTATATTTCTATAAAAACCCTATTTTTAAAATCATCAGGTAAAATCATGGTCGCTAAAACCTTAAAAGAAAAATTTATTAACGAGGTCTATAATTATTTGGTAAATTACGGAATTATATCTTTTGGGAGAAATTTTGAAAGAGAAGGAGACATGGAATTAAGACAGCTCATCGAGAAATTTTACATATTTTACGAGGAACTTTTGGAATGGAATAAAAAAATAAATCTTACGGCGATAACCGGCATGGATGAATTTATTAAAAAACATATTATAGACAGCGCCTTTCTATTAAAAATTTTACGCACGGGGAACGAATGCGGGTTAGACGGAGCCAAATCTATTATGGACATCGGCTCCGGCGCAGGATTGCCCGGAATTATTTTAAGCATATTAAGGCCTGATTTACATGTTATTTCGGTAGAAAGAGTGTTTAAAAAATGCAATTTTCAAAAGGCGGCGGCAAGGAAACTAAATCTTTCAAATTTTCGGTGTTTGAATGAAAACATATTCACATATAAAGATTTTAGCAATATTGATGCGATAACCACCCGGGCAGCTTTTAACGCAGACGAACTTATTAACTTAATAGAAAGGCTGGATTTAAAAAGCGGCACAGGTTTATATTTATTCTTATCGAAAACGGATGAGGTAAAAAAAATTGAAACCTTTAAATATAAATCCAAGCGGGTTAGCTTAGACAGGATTTTATTTTATAAAACAGATTATACCGATAAAAATAGCGATTTTAGGCTTATCGCAAAATTTACGACATAGCTTGTTAAGCGTTGCGTTTCATGATATCGAAATAGCAAGCATTAAAATACCTAATAAAATTATAAATGTTCCCTGATAAATTCTTAAAGTTTTTGCTTTGGAATTTTTAGAAATAAAAGCGCCGATTTTAGAGCCGATTAAAGCGCCTGCCCCTAAGGGAATAATATAAATTGCCATGTGTAAAGGATTTTTAATATAGTAAAAGTGGATTAGCCCGCCGATTAAAGAAATAATTGCCATAATGGATATTACAGTCGAAAAGGCAACCCTTGGCGGAATTTGTTCAACCGCCGTTAAAAAAGTTCCCGTTATTCCTCCTATGCCTATTCCGATAAATCCGGAAATGAAGCCCGCGATTAAAGAAAAAATATTAATCGATAAAGGGTTTTTTATTTCATAATCGTAAGCCGTTCCATTCGATTCTTTAAGAGTCTTTCTTATATGTCCGTTAAAAAAATTGGCGGAGCGGCTTTTTAAGGGTACGGCATGCTGAATATTATAATTACTTTTATATGCCGCCTGTTTTTTTGTTGCAACCAATGAAAATATTCCGATTCCGATTATAATAAACGAAAAAATCCATTTAAATTGATTTGTTAAGATATAGCGGCTTAATACGGAACCTATTATGATACCAAGGAGCGCGGGCAACAAAATCATTAAATAAAGATTTAAGTCAATCGTTTTATCTTTATAAAAGATATAGGATCCTCCCATGGTGCTTAACATAATAGTAAAAAGAGACAACCCGCTTGATTCTACGGGCGATAAATGCATATAAAAAATAAAAAACGGCACGAGCAAAATCCCGCCGCCTATCCCAATTGTATTGCCGATAACTCCGACAAAAAACGCAGTTACCAAAAGGGTAAAATATACAATAAATAAATTTAAAACATTCATATACATATATTAAACGACTTAACCCTCAAATTGCAAGGCTAACATATAATTTCCACCTGCAAATTAAAATAATTGACAATATTTTTTCTATATTTGTATAATAATTCATAATATTTTAAACACTTTATTTATTATTTATTAAAATAACATATTTAACGCTGGGCGGAATTTATTTTTATAGAAAATATTAACTTTAAAGATTATGATATACAATTAAAACGGGATAGGGAGCTTGCATATTTTTTAGCCAAAAAAAACAGGGTATCTTACATATATAATGTTTGCAAGCTTGAAGGCAATCCGATGACTTTCCCCGAGGTTCAAACTCTTCTGGACGGCATAACGGTCGGCGGCTATAAAATAGAAGATGAGAAACAGGTATTAAATCAAGAAAAGGCTCTCGAACTTTTATTATCCTTAGTTAAAGATGATAAGTTTAAATTAGACAAAGAAACATTTATGAATCTTAATTATTATGTGTCTTTAGAAGAATCGCTTGCACCGGGTAAGTTTAGAACAGGCGCGGTAACTATAGGCGGAACTAATTATATTCCTCCAGCGGCAAACGAATTAGACAGGATTTTCGAGGAAGGGAAAGAAGAAATCCTAAAAATAGAAAACTCTATTACAAGAGGGTTTGTCTTGTTTGGCTTTTGCAGCCGCAACCAATTTTTTTGGGACGGCAACAAAAGAACCGCAAGGCTTATGACAAACGGTTTATTAATGGATAACGGTTGCCCCGTTCTGAATATTAAAGCCGAAAATAGCCTGGAATTTAATAAAATAATGGTAAAATTTTATGACACGGATGATTATAATATCCTTTTATCTTATCTAATTCCGTATTATAAACAAGAAGTTTTAACGCAAGGATTTGAAATATTGGGCCAATAAAGATTCAATTTAACAAGGTTAAGATAATAGGCGAACTTGCGGAGTTATTGGAAAGTATTAGGCTTGCCAAAAAGTTAAAAAATATATAAACTTAAGAGGGTAACTAACAGATAACTAATATCTATAAAAATCTATTGAATACATTATTATATTTTATATAATAATGTATTCAATAGATCAATTTTCAAAACTTATAGGCAAGACAGTCCAGACATTAAGAGATTGGGATAAAAAAAATATTTTAAAGCCGGCTTATATTACATCAGGCGGACATAGGATATATAGCGAAGAACAATTAAATATAATTTTACAAAGAGATATATATAAAGAAAAAATTAATGTTGGTTACGCAAGAATATCATCCGAACATCAAAAAGATGATTTAAAAAGACAGATTGAATTATTAGAAAATTATTTATCTAAGCAAGGCAAACAATTTAAAATAATATCGGATATAGGCGGCGGAATAAACTATCAAAAAAAGGGTTTAAAGGAACTTTTAAAATTTATTGCTATAAACCAAATTGATACAATTTATGTATTGCACAAGGACAGAATGCTTAGATTTGGTTTTGAATTAATAGAAGAATTTGCAAAACTTCATAATGTTAAAATTGTAATAATCAATCAAGTTCAAGAAAAAACATCGGAAGAAGAGCTTGTAGAAGATATTTTAAACATAATTCATGTATTTTCCCGCAAGCTTAACGACAAAAGAAGCCATATTAACCGAAAGATAATAGAAAAACTTAAAAATGACTAATTCATTAAGGACATTCAAAATAAGAATTAATGACGACAAGCTAAACAATATGCTTTTATCTTTTATTTATAAATATCGTCATTTTGAAAATATTCTGCTAATTCTTATTAAGCAGAATTATGATTTATTTAAATCAGGCAAAGATGCTAACGATTTTAATATCTTGACGAATAAACAAACGTTAAGAAACGCCTTAATGGGTTATAAATCTAAAAAACAAGATAATACTGATTATCTTGTAAATAAATATAAAGATAATCAGTTATTTAAAGATTTGACCCTTTTATCCAAAAACATAAAGCAGCATAATTTCACTTATATTATAAATAGAGTAAAAAGCCAGTATAAGACATTTTTTACGGCTATTAAATCTAATGCCAAAGCAAGATTGCCAAAAGCTAAAAAGTTATCCAAAATAACTAATTATTCTATTGATGTAGATAAAGATTGTTCATTATCGTTTAAAAAGTTAGCAAAGCATAATCTAATCGGCATTAACTTATCAGACAAAATGTTTTATGTTCACTGCTATTACGATTCCATTAAAAGCCTGATAGATAACGATATAAATAATCTTAATTCGGCTAAATTAGTTTATGATAATGGGCTGTTATATTTAAACGTAAGTTATTATAAAGAAATACCGAAATTTACATCCGACGGCGCCATTAAAGAATCGGGGTTAGATATAGGCGTAAATAATTTAGTCGCTATATTTGTAAATGACGAAGAAACCAAATCGCTAATAATAGACGGCAAGCCTTACAAGAAATATAATTCTGATTTTAACCGGCTTATTTCCAAATTAAACATATCTAAATCAAATGAAGTTTTAGAGTGGGGACTATCTAAAAACGGAACTAAATACCCCAAGAAATATTCTATTAAAGGTATCAAGATAAATAAATTCATATCGTTCTTATATCAAAAAAGAAATAGATATTTTGACGATAATTTCCATAAAATATCCGTAAGGATACTTGAATATCTTAAAAATTCAAATGTAACGGATTTATACATATCTAAAAACCTTGCCGAACTTAAGAGCAACGGCAAATGCAAATTAAGAAAATCTACCAAACAGAATTTTATCCAGATTCCGTTTTTTAAATTATTAAATATATTTGAATATAAAGCGGCTGAATTTAGCATTATGGTTCATTCGATAGACGAAGCATATACATCTAAAACAAGTTGTATATCCGACAATGTTGTGGATATTCAAAACAATCGTCTCTTGTCTAATGCTTTCAATGGAAAGCGCGATAAGAGAGGATTGTTTAAGGATACTTTAATGAAAAAAGTATTTAATGCCGATTTAAACGGGGCCGTAAATCATATTAAGGTAGGAACCTCCAAATCTTTTGAATGGTTAAAAAATTATCTATTCAAATTATGCAATCCGATTAAAATCAAATGCGACTGCGAGTTTATCGTTGTGATAAATAGTGTGTCGGGTAAGTCCAATAATTTAACTTTTAATTATGGAGGCGTTTAAGCTTAAATTTATAGATTTTTATAGGTTTAAGCTGACGGTTATCGAATATGATAATAGTTACAGGCGGAGCCGGATTTATAGGGTCTAATATTGTAGAAGCTCTCAACAAAATGGGTGAAACAAATATTTTAGTTGTCGATAATCTTACAAATGGCCGAAAAATGCGTAATCTTGCAGACCTTAATATTTTAGATTACATGGATAAGGATGATTTTATAGAAAATATTAAAAAAGGATATAATTTTGGAGGCATAAGGGCTATTTTTCATGAAGGCGCCTGTTCTTCCACAACCGAATGGGACGGAAAGTTTATAATGAGAAACAACTTCGAATATTCAAAAGAGTTATTAAAATGGTGCCAGGAAATGGGGGCGCAATATATATATGCATCATCCGCTTCCGTTTACGGCAGCGGTAAAAATGGATTTACGGAAGATAGAACCTGCGAACACCCCATTAATATGTATGCCTATTCTAAGTTCCAATTTGACCAGTATGTAAGAAGTATTATAAAAAAGACAAAATATCAGATAGCAGGCTTTAGATATTTTAATGTCTATGGGCCGAGAGAAACTCATAAAGGAACTATGTCGAGCGTTGCGTTTCACTTTAATAACCAGATACTTGCACAGGGCAAGGCGAAACTCTTCGAGGGAACCGGCGGCTATGGAAACGGCGAGCAAAGGCGTGATTTTATTTATGTCGAAGATTGCGCGGATGTTAATTTGTGGTTTTTAGATAATCCTGATAAATCCGGCATATTTAACCTTGGAACTGGAAAAGCAAGGTCGTTTAACGATGTCGCAAACGCCGTAATAAAATGGCACGGCCTTGGCGGGATTGAGTATATCCCTTTCCCTGATCACCTTAAAGGCGCATATCAGAGCTTTACCGAGGCAGATATAACTGCCTTACGCAATAAAGGGTATAATAAACCCTTTCTTTCGGTCGAAGAAGGGGTTAAAAAATATTTGGATTGGCTGAACGGCGGAGATAAAAGCCGGCTGTCATATTAAATTAATAATCTAATTTTATATGTTTCACATGAAACATATAAATATTTTTTAATATTTATTGTGGAGGATTAATTATCATGGCCGGCTTCGGAATGTTAGGATTTGGAATGCTATTTATGTTTTTATTCTGGATTGCTTCAATAGTGTTATGGATTAGCGCTCTTATCGATATTCTTAAAAGTGATTTCAGGGGCGGGTCGGATAAGATTGTATGGCTTTTGGTCGTGGTTTTTTTGCCGCTTTTAGGTGCGATACTGTATTTCACTATTGGGAAAAACCAAAAGATTGACAAACCAGCAGTAAATAACAATCAAAATAACCCTGAATAAGTCTGGCAAAAAAAAGCTATTTTTTTACCATATTCTTTAAAATATCTAAATCAATTTTATGTTCTCCGTCGCTTCCGGGTGTTTCGACGATTAAGGGCACGACTTTAAGCCTCTTATCGTTTACAATAAATCTGAAAGCATCCAAACCGATATAGCCCTTGCCTATGGGGGCATGCCTATCTACTTTGGAGCCAAGAGGTCTTAGGGAATCGTTAAGATGCATAACCTTTAACTTATCAAAACCGATAATATTTTCAAAATCTTTCATGAATTTATTATATTCAGGCAAAGTTCTTATATCATAGCCTGCTGCAAAGATGTGGCATGTATCGATGCAAACGCCTAACCTTTCGCTATTTCCAGCCAGTTCAATAACCCTTGCAATATGTTCCAGCCTGTATCCTATCTGATTTCCCTGCCCTGCCGTAGTTTCAAGAACTAAAATAACATCTTTAAATTCCGCCGTTTGTTGTATAATACCGCTTAAATTCAATGCAATTTGTTTTATCGTTTCCTCTTCGGCCAAATATTTATTTGACCCCGGATGAAATACCAAATATTTTATGCCAAGCAAACCGCATCTTTTAATTTCATTTATAATACCGCTAATAGATTTTTCTTTTATTACTTCATCCGTACTGCCGGGATTAACCAGATATGAAAGGTGGGCCGCAACCGTCAAGTTCTGGCTAATTACGCATTTTTTAAAAGAAGATATTTCGTTAGAATCAAGCTCCCCCGCCGACCACTGCAACTGATTTTTTGTAAATATCTGAACGGCATTGGACCCTGTATTTTTTGCATGCGCACAGGCATTTTTTAGTCCCCCTGAAATAGAAACATGCGCGCCTAATAATATTTTCATGGTATAATTAATTATAAGTTAATTTTTTGCTGCATTGCAATATTTAAAATAAACAAAATAATATTTTAAAAGCGGGGGTAATTTTATGAAAGGAAACGAAGAAATTCTTAAGAGGCTTAATTTGAGATTAGCCGAGGAGTTAACCGCTATCAATCAATATATGGTTCACTCCGAAATGTGCGATAACTGGGGTTATAGCGAACTCCATAAAGAAATCGAAAAACGTGCGATAGACGAAATGAAACATGCCGAAAAATTAATCGGCAGAATATTATTTCTCGAAGGAATACCCATAGTTTCAAATTACAACAAAATGTATATAGGTTCAACGGTTGAATTAATGCATAAAAACGACAGAAATGCCGAAGAGAATGCCATTAAAGCATACAACGAAGATATAAAGTTTACCGCCGAGATTAAAGACAACGGAACAAAGGATTTGATAGAATCCATACTGGAAGACGAAGAGGCGCATATCGATAAACTTGAAGAATATCTGGATCAAATTGGGCAAATGGGACTTCAAATTTATCTTTCGACATATAGAAAATAAAAAGGCCTCCCGATAAACTAAATAATTTAAATTAATTTAAACTAAATTTGGAGGCATAATCATGAAATGGCTGTTTTTAATCTTTGCTTCAATCCTTATTTTAAGCTTTAGCTCATTTCCCGCATTTGCAATGCCAAATGCAAATTATGGCGGTTTTTACAAAAACTATAAGAAACCCGTAAAGATAGTTATTGGCGTCAATCTGCCGGGACAACAATTTGGGATTTCCATGTTAAATGTGGAACATGCAATAAATTATATTAAATCGATTGGCGGAAAATATTCTATTCAAGTAGTTTTCTACGGACCGATTGTAAAATTGCTAATTACTTCGCATAAGATGTGTAATAATACGATTAAGACGCTTAGAAGCGAAGGCGTGAGTTTCAGGGTTAGCAAAAATGCCTTAATGTTAAATCATGTGAACTTTAAAAATATACCTCGCTTTGTAAAAATAATCCCTAGTGGAACATTGCAGGTTTTTAAAAAAATAAACGAGGGTTATACCTATCTAATTGCGATGTGAGGATAGCAAAAATTTTAATTTATTTTAACATATTAATCTTTAAATCTTTGTCATAATTGGCGGCTCGTTGTAGCGAAAGCGAAGCGTTAAATTTACCCCAAACTATTTGACGGCATCTAAAAAAGCGGTAATTCATTGTCGGGCAAAACGGTAAATTATGGATACGATAGAAAAATTAAAGATACTTTCGGAAGATTCCCGTTACGATATGGCGTGCGCCTGCGGTTCCAGCGATGATGACCGCAGAAAAAGGGGGCTGGACGGAAAATGGCTTTATCCCGTTACCCTTCCGAACGGCGGATATTCCATACTTTTAAAGACGCTTCTTTCCAATGCGTGTTCGAACGATTGCAAATACTGTCCTATCCGTTCCGATGCCAATCTGCCCAGATGTACCCTTAAACCCGAAGAGACAGCAAACTTATTTATGGATTATGTTAAAAAGAAAAAGGTATTCGGCCTTTTTTTAAGTTCCGGAATAATCAATAACCCTGATTACATAATGGATAAAATCAATGCCGTTTCCCGTTTGTTAAGATATAAACACGGCTATAAAGGGTATATTCATCTGAAAATTATTCCCGGCGCATCGGATGCGGCTATCGAGGATACCCTCGCTCTTGCAAGCGCCGTATCGTTGAATATCGAAACGCCCGGTAAAGAAAGATTCGATTTGCTTTCAAACAAAAAGAATTATATAAACGACATAATCCGTCCGATAAAACTGATTAGCAAGCTAACATCTGAAGGCGGGCGGTTTTCAAGGGTAAAATCCACGACGCAGTTTATCGTCGGCGCTTCAAACGAAACCGATTCCGAAATAATAAAATATATGCTCGGCCTATACAAAAAACTAAATTTTCAAAGAGTTTATTTTTCCGCATACCAAAAAGGCCTCGGTCATCATACTATACCCGGAGAACAAAAAACCGATTCTACGCCCGAACAAACCTTTATGCGCGAACACCGTCTTTATCAGGTCGATTATCTTATAAGGAAATACGGATTCTCCGGCGAAGACATTATTTTGGATAAATCGGGTAATTTAGAGCTTGATAAAGACCCTAAGGAAATATGGGCTGACCGTCATACCGAGTTTTACCCGGTGAGGATTAATAAGGCGGATAAGAGAACCCTGCTCAGAGTTCCGGGGCTCGGGCCGGCTACGGTGGACATTATACTGAAAACGCGCCTTCGCGGAAGCATAGCGCACTTTGAGGATTTGGGCATAAAAGGCAAGAGGCTCGAAAATGTAAAAAAGCATGCGATTATTGCATAATTTATACTGCCCGTTTAGTATTTATTTTGGGCTTAATTGATGAATTTTCCTTAAAATTAAAATATTTCAATCGAGGATACCATGAATTACGATTGTAAAGTCGATATTACGGACTTATGTTCCAGCTGCTGCCTGGGGGTGACAAAGATATCTAAAGAGCTTAAGGATATGCAGAGCGGAGAGGTTCTGTTGGCCGTTTCGGATGAAATTTCTAATTTGGATAAAGTCTCTATGAAATATAATGTTTCTGCTTTTTGCAGGCAGTCCGGAGACGAGCTTCTTAGTTGGGAAACCCCAGGGCAGGACGACACGCTTGCATTCTATATTAAAAAGGGGTAACAGGCGCATCCTTCTAAGGATTTTTGGTTATAGGCTTCCCTCGACATACCTATGAATAACGGAACGTATCAAGACCTGATACGGGATACCTCCCTTTTTAAAAGCCTGATATTTATTATCTTCTTTTCGGAATAAAAATTATCCTTCATAATTTTTTTAATTCTATCCTTTTCATTTTCTACATCAGGCACAGATTTAAAATTTACTTGACATAAATTTTTTAAATTGTATAATTATACATACTAACCGTTTAGTATATAATTTTAATTTATTATATTTGATTGTTTATATATAGCTTAATCAATTTATTTCGCAATATTAAATTAATCTTTAAACAGGAGGGATATTATGGATAACGATCGTAAAATCGACATTACGGGCTTATGCTGCTCCGTTCCGATAATAAAGATATCTAAAGAGCTTAAAGATATGCAGAGCGGAGAGGTTCTGTTAGCCGTTTCGGATAAAGATTCTATGAAAAACGATATTCCCGCTTTTTGCAGGCAGTCCGGAAACGAGCTTCTTGGTTTGGAAACCTCCGGGCAAGACGACACGCTTGCATTTTATATTAAAAAGGGATAATTTATTAAGAGGAATGAAAAAAAATGATACTAAAAGAAAAGAGATAATAAACGCATCCTTTGAGCTTATGCTTACAAAAGGCTACGAAGGCACGTCCATTCAGGATATTACCGATAAGATAAATGCCACTAAAGGCTTAGTCTATCATTATTTTGACTCTAAAAAAGATGTTGCCGCCGCAGTCATAGAAGAGGCGATAAAACCCGCCTATAATGAATTCTGGGGCCATACCTGGGATAAGCTGTACGGCGGCGGGGAAAACCCCTTAGAAAATATCATCGCCGTCATCGATAAGCTTTATGAAAAAAGAGGCGGGGATTTTTCAAAGACCGGCTGTCCCCTCGGAAATCTGATACTTGAATTATCCACAAAAGATATGTATCTTTCCCGGCTGACCGATGAAGTGCTTCTTTTATGGCATACGCACATTGAAAAGGCATTGCTTAAGGCAAAGGAAAAGGGGGTTATAAGCAAGGATGCCGATATAATTAACATTAGCAATTTTATAATAGCGGGGGTCGAAGGCTGCATTATGCTTTCCAAATCAAAACATAACAAAGAAGTATTAAGGGGATGCTTCGATATCTTAAAAAGCTATATAAGGTCATTGCAATTATGATAAAAAACAATAAAACCGTTAAAAATAATTATTTAAATTTGCTGGGGGGTCTATGAATTACACGAGACTTGGGAACACGGGGCTTAAGGTTTCAAGGCTTTGCCTCGGAACAATGACATTCGGATTCAAATTTAGAAATATCGGCGCCGTCGGACAGGATGATGCAAACATTATGGTTAAAAGAGCATATGAAGCCGGAATAAATTTCTTCGACACAGCCGATATGTATTCATTTGGACAATCGGAAGAAATCCTTGGAAATGCGTTAAAAGAACTGAATATGCCGAGAGAAAAATTCGTAATAGCCACGAAGGTTCGTTCGCCTTTAAGCGAAGACGCCATGAAAGGAACAGGCGATGTAAACAATGCAGGGCTTTCAAGAAAGCACATAACGGAAGCCTGCAATAACAGCTTAAAAAGATTAAAAACTGACTATATAGACCTTTATCAGGTGCATGGCTGGGATGCGTCCTGCGGAATGGAAGAAACATTAGAGGCATTAAACGATTTAGTAAGACAGGGGAAAGTATTATATTTGGGCGTTTCAAACTGGAGCGCAAGGCATATAATGAAAGCGGTCTATCTGGCTAAAGCCAAAAAATTCAGCCGCTTTGTTTCTCTTCAGGCATATTATTCTTTGGTCGGGAGGGACTTAGAACACGAACTTCTTCCTTTATGCAACGAGGAAGGGCTCGGCGTTCTCCCATGGTCCCCATTATCGGGAGGCTTTTTAACCGGCAAATACACCCGCCAAAACCCCAAACCTGCGGGAGCAAGGAGAAGCGAGTTTAACTTCCCGCCCATAGACGAAAGGAGTTATGATGCGATAGATGCGTTGGCCGAAATAGCTAAAAACAAAAATATTTCTATTCCCCAGGCATCGCTTGCATGGCTTCTGGCTCAAAAAGGCGTTACATCCATTATTATAGGCGCCAATAAAATATCCCAGTTGGAGGATAACCTGAAATCCACTGAGATAAGCCTGACGGATGAGGAAATTGAAAAACTTTCGGATACAACGAAGCCCAAAAAATTATACCCTCAATGGATGGTTGAATGGCAAAACGAAAGAACCTCGCTAAATCCCGAAGAATTGAATAAAAATATTTAAACTTTTCGATGAATTATGAATCCTCGAGAGCTTGTGAAAAAATATGGCGGAAGGTTTTCATCTGCTCTGGGTATCCGCCTCTCCTCATCCGATGCCGGTGAAATATTCAAATGGTTTATCGCTTCCATGCTCTTTGGCGCAAGAATATCCGGAAACATTGCAATAAGGACATATAAAGAATTCGAGTCGAGAGGCATTGCTTCTCCGGAAGAGGTCGTAAAAACGGGATGGGACGGCCTTGTCGCAATCTTGGATGAGGGGGGTTATGCAAGATATGACTTTAAAACCGTAACCAAACTCCTTGCGGTTTGCAAGATGTTAATGGAAAAGTATAAAGGCGACCTTAATATATTACATTCAAAATCCCTGGACAATGAAGACCTTGAAAATAGGTTAAAAGCCCTTGGTAAAGGCATTGGGGATGTAACGGTAAATATATTTTTAAGGGAATTAAGGGGAATATGGCAAAAGGCAATGCCTCTGCCATCCGACATCGTCATGACGGCGGCAAAAAAGGAGGGTTTTATCCCTGAAGAACTGACCGATAGGCAAAAAGCGCTGAAGATGCTCCTGAGTAGTTGGACGGGTGGCAAAGAAGGGGAAAACAACCTGAAGTCCCTTCCCGATTTTGAATCCGCATTAGTTAAAAGCGGCCTTGCAACCAGAAGAAAGAGCTCTAAAAAATAAATTTATTATTTTTTAATCTCATTTAACTTTTTTATTGTTTCTTGCAAAAAAACAGGGAGATCGGAAGGCTGCCTCGATGTTACAAGATTGCCGTCAACCACGACATCTTTATCTTCATATAAAGCGCCTGCTTCTTTAAGTTCAGAGGCAACAGTCTTGTAAGAGGTCGCGTGCCTGCCTTTTAAAAGTCCTGCCGTCACCAAGGTCTGCGGTCCGTGGCATATGGCGGAAACCGGTTTTTTCTTCTCAAAAAAAGATTTTGCTATTCTAACGGCATCTTTATCCTTTCTGACGGTTTCGGGGGCTTTTCCTCCGGGAAGTATAAGCATGTCGTAATCATCGGGGTTTATTTCTCCAAGAGTTTTATTTGCCTCTACCTCGTATCCGTGCTTGCCTTTAAGCCTGCCCTTCTTCATCGAAGCAATATCCGTATGGACGCCTTCTTCCTTTAAACGATAATACGGGACTAAAAGTTCCGTGTCTTCAAAATCATCGGCGCTGACGATTAACGCTTTTAATGTTCTTGTCATAACATCCCCCCTTCCCCTCTTATACATAAAACTTCTTTATTTCTTGATTTTTCTATTTTATATGTTACATTTAAATTATATCAATAAAATCAGAAAAATACATATAGCTATTTATTTTTATTTGATTATACTTCAAAACTTTGAACTTTAAACAGGAAAGTCCTATCAGTATTGCCGGAGCCGGACCTGCCGGCTTGACTGCCGCCATCGTCCTGGCAAAACACGGCTGTAAGGCAAGGGTTTACGAAATATCCCCCGATGTCGGCCATCGCATGAACGGCGATTTTCAAGGGTTGGAAAACTGGAGTTCCGACAAAGATATTACATCGCTTTTAAAGAATGATATAGGCATAGATATTAATTTTTTATGCGCTCCTTACTACGGAGGCGATATATGCGCCCCCGGAATGGGTCCGTTAGAAATAAAATCGAAAAAGCCTATTTTCTATCTTGTAAAAAGGGGCGCTATGGGCGGTTCGCTTGACAAAGGGCTTAAGGAACAGGCTCTTTCGCTGGGGGTTGAAATAATTTTTAACAGCCGCCTTAATTTTGCCGAGGGGGGAACCATCATTGGCACCGGTCCAAAAAGGGCAGATTTTATTGCGGTCGGCATAACATTCGATACCGGAATGAAAGACCTGGCAACCGTGGTTTTTAATGACGAAATTGCGCCTAAGGGATATGCTTACCTCCTTGTAAATAAGGGTTACGGAACTATGGCGACGGTTATATATAAGGATTACAAAAATGAAAAAAAATATTTTGAAAATATGCTTAATTTTTTTAAAAATAATAAAAATCTTGATATTAAAAATGACAAAAAGTTTGGCGGCTGCGGAAATTTCTTCTTAAAAGATACTAATGTAGAACAAAAAACTATATATGTGGGGGAATCGGCTGGATTTCAGGACTGCCTTTGGGGATTCGGAATGAAGTATGCAATTGTTTCGGGTTATTTGGCGGCCATGAGTATTATCAAAAATTCGGATTATGACTTACTCTGGAAAAAGGAACTAAAACCTATGCTGGAGACATCCCTCGTTAACAGGTATCTGTTCGAAAAATTTGGCCATACGGGATACAGGTATCTGGCAAAGGGATTTGCCAAAGGCGACCCGTGCGATTTCCTTAAATACCATTATAACCAAACTTTTTTTAAAAATCTTATTTTACCCATTGCAAAAAGCAGGTATAAAAGTCAAATAAAAGATAAAAACTAAATTATTAACTGCCTCTGTGTATGGTGCGGCTTAAAGATAAGGATGGATGTTTATGAAACTTTCAAAGAATTTGGAATGTGAAGAATGTAAGGTTTCCGGGACGGCGGACGGCGGATTGATAAACGGCGCCGCATATACCGCCGCCGTTTATACCTGTCCCATGCACCCCGAGGTGAGGCAGGCAGGGCCCGGAAACTGCCCCATTTGCGGAATGGCCCTCGAACCTGTTGTTCCGGTTGCCGCCGCCGCAAAAATGGAGTGGGTATGCCCCATGCATCCGCAGATTATTCGCAATGCGCCAGGGAATTGCCCTATTTGCGGGATGGCTCTCGAACCGCGCTCCGGTTCCCCCGAAAAAGAAAAGAATACCGAACTTCTAAATATGACAAGGCGTTTTTGGGTCAGTCTCATCCTAACGGTTCCGCTTCTATTCATTGCCATGAGTGTTTATGTTCCTGCCATATCTACCTTAAGCCTTCTTCATCCAAAAATAGCGGAATGGCTGGAACTTATACTTGCTACGCCAGTGGTTTTATGGGGAGGATGGCCGTTTTTCGTCAGAGGGGTCAATTCCGTAAAAAACCGTAGCCTGAATATGTTCACGCTGATAAGCTTAGGTGTCGGAGTTGCATATTTATATAGCCTTACGGCTGCGCTTATGCCGTGGATATTTCCCGCATCTTTTCGGAATAAAGGCGGGCAGGTGGACACATATTTTGAAGCCGCCGCTTTCATCGTAACGCTTGTGCTTTTGGGTCAGATGCTTGAACTTAAGGCTCGCAGCAAAACCGGAGCGGCAATTAAAGCGCTTCTCGGTCTGTCTCCTAAAACGGCAAGGCTTATAAAGGGAGAAAAAGAGGAGGATATCCCTCTTGATGAGGTTAATCCCGGCGACTTGCTTCGCGTTCGTCCAGGGGAAAAAATCCCTGTTGACGGCATAGTGATAGAGGGGGTAAGTTCGGTTGACGAATCGATGATTACGGGGGAATCTATCCCCGTAGAAAAACATAAAGGAGACAAAATAATAGGCGCAACTATAAATGGTACGGGGTCGCTTATAATGACGGCTGAAAAAGTAGGCGCCGATACCCTGCTTTTTAGAATCGTTCAAATGGTTGCCGAAGCTCAAAGGAGCCGCGCTCCTATCCAGAAACTCGTTGATATCGTCGCCGCTTACTTTGTTCAGATAGTGGTCGCCGTTGCGGTTTTAACCTTTATTATCTGGTCGTTAATCGGCCCGGAACCGAGAATGGCGCTTGCGCTTGTCAATGCCGTTGCCGTGCTGATAATTGCATGCCCCTGCGCCCTTGGGCTTGCGACACCTATGTCTATAATGGTAGCTACGGGAAAGGGGGCTACGGAGGGCGTGCTTTTCAAAAATGCCGAAGCGATAGAGATTATGAAAAAAGTGGATACCCTTGTGGTGGATAAGACTGGAACACTCACGGTAGGCAAGCCTAAACTTGCTTCCGTGGTTCCGGCGGAGGGATTCGACGAAAATAAAATATTATCTTTTGCCGCCGGCATAGAAAGGGGCAGCGAACATCCGCTTGCGGCGGCTATAGTTTCGGGAGCCGACGAAAGAGGCGTAAAACCAGGCAAAACGGATTCTTTCGAATCATTGACCGGAAAAGGTGTTACGGGAAGCATAGAAGGGCGCCGTATAGCCCTCGGCAACCGTATGCTTCTTGACGACCTTAAGATAGACCATAAAAGCCTTGACTTAAAAGCTAAAGATTTGCGAACGGAAGGAATGATAGTTATGTTTGTTGCGGTAGACGGGCAAACTGCGGGATTAGTGGCGGTAGCCGACCCCATAAAAGATACGACCTCTGCGGCAATAAACCAGCTCCATGAAGAAGGCATCCGAATAGTTATGCTTACGGGGGATAACAAAATAACCGCCGAAGCCGTTTCTAAAAAGCTCGGCATCGACGAAGTAATCAGCGAAGTGCTGCCGGATCAGAAGGCTTTGATGGTAAAGAAATTACAGGATGAAGGAAGAATAGTCGCAATGGCGGGAGACGGAGTAAACGACGCGCCCGCTCTTGCGCAGGCTCATGTCGGTATAGCTATGGGAACCGGCACCGATGTTGCAATGGAAAGCGCCGGCGTAACCTTAGTTAAAGGCGACTTAAGAGGGATAGTGCGGGCAAGGCGCTTAAGCAAGTTAACGATGCGCAACATCAAACAGAACCTTTTTTTTGCTTTTATTTATAATACGGCGGGCATTCCGATTGCGGCGGGCATTCTTTATCCTTTTTTTGGAATATTGCTCAGTCCTGCCATTGCCGCTGCGGCAATGAGCTTTAGTTCCGTATCGGTGGTAAGCAACGCTTTAAGGCTGCGAAGGGTTAAATAATATAGTTGACTTATTTCGGATACCTTATTTCTAAAATTCGAAGCACCGGCGTAAAGAGTGGTATTAGCTTTTGTTTATGAAATCCTTAAAACTTTGGCGCCGAAAATCTTTTTATTTTTTATCTCATTTAAAGCAATGTTTGCTTCGTCTAAATTAAAAACCTGAATTTCAGGTTTAATATTATAGCCGGACGCAATCTTCAGAACCTCTTCGATGTCGTTAAAGGTTACATTCGCAACAGATTTTATCTCTTTTTCCATCCATAAATCTCTTGAATAATCTATATTTATAAGATAGTCTTTATCAAAATCTTCTTTTCGTATGTTGTTTATAACAAGCCGTCCGTTAGGTTTTAAATTTTTCAAAACTTCCACGACGGGCATCCAGACTGGCGTCGTATCTATGACCGCGTTTAACTTGTGGGCGGGAGACTCCGAAATATCGCCGCTCCAGTATGCGCCAAGCTCCATAGCAAGTTTTCTTTCGTTTTCCGCCCTTGCAAAGACAAATAGCTTTAAATTAGGATAAATTGCTTTTGCGAGCTTTAAAACTAAATGATTCGAAGCTCCAAATCCTAAAAAACCTAAATTCATTTTATCGTTAATGTTTGTTAATTTTAAAGCCCTGTACCCAACTGCTCCGGCGCAAAGCAAAGGCGAAGCTTCTTCATCGGAAAAATTTTCTGGAATTAACGCTGCATAATTTTCGTTTATCTTTGTATATTCGGCATAACCGCCGTCCACATCTTTGCCCGTTGCCGTAAAATTTGGGCATAAATTTTCAAAACCGCTTTTACAGTAAACGCAATTGCCGCAGGCGGAATTAATCCAGCCTATACCGACCCTGTCGCCTTTCTTTAATTTTTTTACTTCGCTTCCGGTTTCGATTACCCTGCCGACTATCTGATGTCCCGGAATGACGGGTAATTTAATAGGCTTAATTCTGCCTTCAATTTCGTCTAATTCGGTATGGCATACGGCACAGGAATTTACTTTAATTAAAACCTCGTTTTTGCAGATTTCGGGTATTTTAACATCTATATGCGATAAAGGATTTTTATTTATTTTTAAATCGGATATTTCCGTTAATGCCATGGACTTCATATTAATATTATACTATATTATATATTAAATAAAAATCTTTCATTTTTTGTTATAATACAAATAGGGATTAAAAAATATGCATGATTTTTTATACTCCGACCTTGCTTCTATTGTTTCTCTTGTGCATATTGGATATACCTTGTTTATAATAATAGGGTTTATTCTTATTTGGATTGGATATTTTGTTAAATGGAAGTGGGTCAGGAATTATATATTCAGGCTTGTTCATCTTGCAATGATGGGATTTGTCGGTCTTGAAGCTGTTTTTAGCATAGAATGTCCTTTAACATGGGCGGAATACAGGCTCCTAACCCTTGCAAGATTAAAACACGGTAATATGCCTTTTATAGCCGGCTTTGTCGATAAAGTCCTATTTTATAACTTTCCGATATGGATATTTAATTTAATCTATATAAGTTTTACCGCACTGCTCGTTGCAACATGGTTTATTGTAAAACCGGAAAGAGAGAATAAAATCTAAATGGAAACATATAATTTTTCTATAAAAAGCGGTAAAAGAACCGAATTAATCGATATTACAAAAATAATCGAGGGTTTTGTTTCAAAATCTTCAAATACTGCCGGCATATGCCTGATTTATTCTCCCCACACGACCACAGGCATTATTATTAATGAAGCATACGACCCCGATGTTGCTTTCGATATAAATTATTTTTTAGATAATTTAGCGCCGAAAAATTACAATTATCGCCATAGCGAGGGGAATTCGGATGCCCATATAAAATCATCGATAATAGGAAATTCAAGGATTATACCCTATTCTAACAATAAACTGAATCTCGGGAGATGGGAGGGAATTTTTCTCTGTGAATTTGACGGGCCGAGACAAAGAAATATAAATTTAACTTTAGTTTAAAAAAGTTAATATGATGATAAGCTATTCACGGTAAAATGGTATCCGAATTATTTTTTCATTTCTTCCACGTCTCTTTTTATCACTTTCCACCACCAGTTAAAAACTTCAACTTTGTCGCTTAATTCATTGACTTTACGCTCAATATAAGTTCCGTTCTCATAATTCATAAAAAGCTTTTTGACATCTCCATTATAACTATATATTTCTTCCAGATAATCTTTAATATTTTCTATTTCTATTATCAAACTTTGAATGGTATCTTGAAACTCCTCATTGTTATCCATTATTTTACTTCCCCCCATTTTTTTACTTAATAATATAACATGTTAACATCAAAACAATAAATCAACAACATTCGACAGGCGATGAACTGCCGCAATCGCACGAAGGCGGACCGCCGGTGAGCATGCCGTTTATTATACCCGAAGCACATCCCATGCCGGAATTTACGGTAATCGCACCATATTTGCAATTAAGGGCGCAGGCACCGCATTCCATACACAAATTTTTGTCTTTAACCTCAACTTTTTTATTTTTCAGGAAAAATACTTCGTGAGGACATACATCGATGCATATTGCGCAATTTGCGCATTTTTCTGGGAAAAACCTGAGACTAGATACATTCCGAAGATATTTCATATAACCCCCGATTTGTGAAGTTTGTAAATTATCAATAAAACAATCGATGCCGCAACCGATATTAAATAAACGGGCAAAGCTATTTTTAATTCTTTTTTTACACCGGACATATTTGTAAATGTGGTCGAGCCCGTAAATTGCAATGCCAAATATGAACTTGCCATCGGGAAGAAAAGAATATCAGCCATAAAAATTATAATATTTTTTTGCGCCGATAAATCTAAAAACCTTAATACAAACACAACTAATAAAATCCCGATTATCCAGCCCTTGATGGCAAAAGAACGAAACGGAATAAAAGGGAGAAGAACAGGGGCAATAAATGCTCCGCCTATAATGCTTGACAATCCGAGCAGCAAAAAAGGCGCTCCATATGACCAGGCGCTTTTAAATAAAATACCGGAGGGTTGAAGGCCGAAAAATAAAAGAATGATTATGCCAAAAATAAAAAATTTTTTAATTGCGGGGATTATTTCCATGGGCGTAAGAACAAGCCTGTCTATTACCGAAAATCCAATTTTTCTCATTTCAGGAGTTTTTCGTTTGCCTGCCTTCAAATAATCTTTAATATCTTTTGCATAAACAGGACCAAAATAAACCTTGAAGCCAGTCTGCCTAAATACGGCATCGGCATCAACTCCAACCGCACCCAGCTGTGGAACGATTATCCGACCGTGATTTAAAATACTGCTAAGCTCAACCTTATTTATGCGCTTAACAAGCTCTTTGGTACCGAATGTTCCTTTACCGGCGGCGCACCAGACATTGATTCCTTTTGTATCTAATACCAGTATCCATACATCCAGGCCGCTTAATTCTTTCCTCAGAATATCAAAGCTCAACTTATAATTAGCGCTTACAAAAACATCGGAATTTTCATCAGGCTTGCCTAAAGAGTAAAGCCCGGGCTCAACCTTATATTTCATCCTGAATGAATTGCTTACTCTGCATTTTACCCTGCCAAAGTAATCCGCCGGCGTCCATTTAGGTGATGCTTTATAAACGGAGGTCAATTGTTCCGGCTTTTTGCAACAATCTATAATATTTATATTTTCACTAAACATTATTTCTATATAATACCATATAATACCATTGTATTCTTTTATATTTGAAGTTATTATGTTTCACATGAAACATAATAACTTATTTATTCAACGATAGATTTAAAAAAATCTTTTACCCTGATTTCAATATCGTCCCTTATGCTTCTAAAAAAATTTAGCCTATCATCTTCGCTCCCTTCGGCGTTGGCGGGGTCTAACAAATCCCAGTGCAAATTTTTAGTTTTCGCCTCCACATAAGGACAGTTATCTTTGGCATCCCCGCATAAAGTAATTATGTAATCCGCATTTGTTAAATCGATATCGTCTAAGGATTTTGATTTATGCTTTGTTAAGTCTATGCCTTTTTCAGCCATAACCCTGATAGATAAAGGATTAATCGGTTTGGGAGAAACGCCTGCGCTTAATATTAATAAATCCTTATCCTTATAAGTTTTTTCTTTCAAGTAATTGGCAAACCCTTCGGCCATTTGACTCCTTGCGGAATTTCCCGTGCATAAAAATATGATTTTTATCATTTTTTCTTTTCACCTTATTTATAACAGATTAGCACAATTAATCGATAAAAAACTATATTACCATGGAATATAACTTATCTAACGAATCTGGATTATTTATCTCATTTATACTTTTAGGTATAAAAAATGCGGGGATATTAAATTTCTCTTTTATGGAAAAAAGATAGGTATCCTGCAATCTTTTCATATTTTTAAAAAAGGAATCCTTATAAATGTCTGTAAGTATATAATTAACAACCAGAAAAGATACATTTATTCCGGCTAATTTTAAATCGTCGTAAGCCCTTTTAGCTTCTTCGATAGGACTAAATTCGGGATAAAGGCATAATGAAAACATTGTCTTATTGCAATCTTTAAGAATATTAACAAATCTTTCCAATTCCAAATCCTTTTTATTCATTTTTGCATATTCCAAACTGATGTATAAAAGCCTTAATGCATGGCCTGTGGGAGCGGCATCAAAAATAATTATATCAAAATCTTTATATCCAACAAAATAACTGCTAAATTTTTTAAAAACGGCAACCTCTTCCGTACATGGAGAATTCAGCTCTTCTTCTAAAACTTTAAAAGAATCTTCATTATTTGAATATGATTTAAAGTATTCAACCGTCTTTGCTTTGTATTCGTCTAACGCCTGAGTAGGCGAGATTTTTGCCAAATAAAGTTCATAATTTCCGTCTAACTTTTTCGGAATTTCATTTGAAATATCGATCCCCATTACCCTGGCTGTATGATATGAAGAATCGGCGGATATAACCAAAGTTTTTTTACCATGCGAGGCAAAATATTTTCCAAATAAAAGCGAAGATGTTGTTTTTCCCGTTCCGCCTTTACCGGTAAAAAAGAAATAAAAAGGCGTTTTTTGCGGGGTTATGGTTTTAATAAATTTATTGTTTTCCTCTTTGATATTTTCTAAGTTATCATTGAAATTATAAACATTTAACGCTGCGCCCTCACGCTTTGCGTTCGTGATTTCGCTGCGCTCAATTCCATTGGATTTATCGTTTAGGGCATTACCTGCAAAAAAATCAATTAAGGAACTCAAACCCTTGACCTCACCGCCTTTTAAGTAAATCTTCGATGTTTTATATCCCGACGAATCAACCTGTTTTAAAATTTCTCTTTGAAGGGAAACGGCTTCTTTAAAATCATTATTGGCGGACAATTCATCCGGCAAAACGGCATTAACTATAATTTCTATATTTGTTATGCCAAGTTTTTTAATCTCATCGGCGGATAATTTAATCTCGTTAAAATCTAGCTCCTGGGGATGCATTACAAAAATAAATGTCGTTAAATCAGTGTCTTTTAAAGCATTCAGGGCAGTCCTGTATTGGTCGTAATATCCGTCTAAGTTTACGACGGGACCCATGCAAGTCATGCCAGCCCCTTTTTTAACTTCGTCTAAATATGTCGTCCACTCGAGGGGAAGTTCGAGCAATCTTAGCGTATGAGCGGACGGCGCGGTATCGAAGATTATATTGTCATAACCCTTTTTTAAAAAAAATTCCGTAAAACTATTAAAAAAAGCAATCTCGGAGACACAGGGTGACCTGAACTCCTCTTCAATCATTTCGATAACTTCCTGCGGCAAAAGATTTTCGTTGTCCCCCAGAACCCTTTTTTTATACTTTAAAATCTCGGTATCCGAATCCATCTCTACCGCATAAAGATTGTTTAATCCTTCTATTTTTTTTTCCGTTCCGCCGATATTTTGTTCAAAAACATCGCCGATATTGGATGCCGGATCCGTCGAGACAATTAATGTCTTTTCGCCGTTAAGCGAAAGTTTAACGGCGAAAGCGGAAGCAATAGTCGTCTTGCCGACCCCGCCTTTTCCATGAAAAAAATAATAATGCATTTTCGCCCCGCTTATTTTAACGAACTCAGGTGAAATAAAATATTATGATGCCGCCTTCGAAATATAATCATAAATCTCTTTTGTATCTGGATACCTTCCGTATGTTATAACCTTGCCGTTTAAAATACAAACCGGCAAAGCCGCTTTACCTTCATTTTTTATCAAGAGCTGGACGGACGGATTTTCAAGAAATTTCTTTGGTTCCTGCGAAATTGTCTGCCTTTTGATTTCAACATATTCGCCAAAATCCGATTTTAATTTATCGATTAAATCCCTAATCTTTATAAGTTTTTCATCCGGATTTGGACCGCAAACCCCTGTTGAACAACACAAAGCAGGATCATAAATCTCAAAAACAATCTTATTCATCTTAACCCTCCTATTTTTTAAAAAATATAATTATCCGGATTTAAGTAATGCAGATTTTGTCGTCGCAATTACTGTTTTTAACTTCTCTTATATTTTTAATTCCAAGCAACTTATCATAAATATCTTCAATTTCTTTAAATGCTTCTTTATTGAGGGAATAATAAACCCACCTTCCCGCTTTCCTCCCGTTAATTAACCCTGCCTTTTTTAATGCGGATAAATGATGCGAAACCAGCGTTTGATCTAAGCCAAGTTCTTTGTATATGACACAAACGCACCTCTCCCCTTTCATAAGCGTCAAAATAATTCTGAATTTATTATCGTCGCCGAGCAGTTTAAAAAATTTTTTGAGTATCGATTCGTCTTTTGCCATACATTTTTGATAAATTAAAAATCAAAGAATAATGAAAAATTTTAACATATGAATTATAATTCATATGTTTATGATATAACTTTTTATTTAAAATTGTCAATAATTTTATTATTTTTTTTATTTTTATGATATATTGCTAAATAATAATAATTTAAATATAACTTTCCATGATTACCAAATTAATTAAAGTGGGGGGTATGCGAAATGAAAAAGATTTTAGTTTTGTTTGCTGCATTTTTTATGTTTAGCGCCGTTAATGTTTATGCGCAAACCATGTCAAAGTATGGGTATCCAATATCATCTGAAAAACAAAATTCGGCATATTCATTAATTAATTCCATAAATATTTTTTATGGAACAGATTATATGCATTATGCCGAAAAAGCATCAGCCGTTCCTTCCGGCTATCTACAATCATCACCAGTAGGATCAACTCTTGACAATGAAGCAGCTTCGCTTCCAGGTTATGGAATAAAATTAAGCGGAATAGTATCACAAAATATACCTGTTTATCTTAGCGCTAACTTTTCTACTTATGTAGGCAATTCAGATTATACAGGAGCTTTGCAAACTACGCCGCCTACGCCAATTGAAAGTACTGACGGTTCGCAATACATAAATTATGGCATTAATGCCGGCTATACTTTTAATCTTTATAATGGCAAATTGGCTATAATTCCAAATGTAGGCTATGAATGGATAAAATGGAATAGAAATGTAAAAGGTATTATTTTAGGTACAGGTGATAATGTCGAGCATTATGAATTTAATCATTATGATATAGGGATTAGAGGATATTATTTTTTAACGCATAAATTTTGGCTTGAAGGTAATTATTATTATTTAATTAATAATAGCAATAAAATGACTAACAATCTGGGCACCGCTGATCTTGGTAATAAAAATGGTTACGAACTTGGCGCTAAAATAGGTTATATTGCATATCGGGGAAATAATATCCAAGTAAGCCCATATGTGGGAATAAATTATATCCAGGATCAAGAAGGGCAATCCCCATGGATGCCGACAAATAGCGGAATTTGGCAAGAACCAGCGGATCAATCAAATCAGCTTATTTTCAATTTAGGCATTAAAGTAGGTTTTTAATTAAAATTTTGCTATTAAATTATTAAAAAGGTGACATTTCTAAATTGGCTTGACATTTTAAGCCTGATATTTGACTTTGGGGGTAATTGCGTGTATATTCCAGATTAAGAGTGATATGCTGTAAACTATCCGGCGCATATCAAGAAAAGTAATGGGAGATTAAGGAATGGAAAAGAACGATAACTCCTACCCTATGCGCAAAGAGGTTCTAATTAAGCTCAAGGGCAAAGATATAGCGGGAAGCATGGAAATTCCGGCAAATGCAAAAGGGCTCGTCATTTTTGCCCATGGAAGCGGCAGCAGCAGGTTCAGCCCAAGGAATAGATATGTGGCCGGGATTTTAAACAAAAATAATCTCGGCACGCTTCTGTTTGATTTGCTCACCGCCGAAGAAGAAAAGATTGATGAATACACCGCCGAGTACCGTTTTAATGTACAGCTTCTTGCGGAAAGGCTTATCAATGTTACCGATTGGCTGCTTAAGGAACCATCCTTAAAGGGTTTAAAGCTGGGATATTTTGGGGCAAGCACGGGAGCGGCGGCGGCTTTAATCGCCGCAGCCAAAAAATCCGACATTATTTATGCCGTCGTTTCAAGAGGCGGCCGTCCCGACCTTGCCATGGAAAGTTTATCCGAAGTTAAAGCGCCCACACTGCTAATAGTCGGAGGAGAAGACTTCGAGGTTATCGAACTAAATAAAGCCGCCCTTGAAAATATCACGGCTAAAAAGAAGCTTGAAATTATACCGGGAGCTACCCATCTGTTTGAAGAACCAGGGGCGTTGGAAGAAGTTGCCAGAATTACGGCAAAGTGGTTTATCGGAAATTTGTAATATTATATAGTCTCCAAGATTATTTTTTGGAATTTTTAATATATTATATCCTTTATATCGATTTCTATGTCCCCCGGTTCAAGCATGGCATTAATTAAAGATATTTTTTGAAAATATTTTAAATCGTTGGCGGAAACCCTTTCTTCCGTGATAATTCCGCTATCTAAAAGATAACGCCTTTTTACCCCGTTTAACAAAAAAGCATCCGGCGTAATCCATTTTTTACCGTCGAATAAAATGACATTGGAAAAGGAGGTATCGGTTATTAAGCCATGTTTTACGATAAGTATATCGCTTGCATCGCCTAACCCACCCAATAACGAATTTATGAAACTTCTGTCTTCGTATTTAAACGAATAATCAAATAACTTACCCCCCGGCAAAAACGGGTAAGTGTCTAAATTAACTATTTTTAATCTCTTAATTTTCCTTTTAAAATAAGGGGTAATTTCAACATCTTCGACATTGTTTGAATAAACCACCCTGCATTTGTAAATACCTTGCGGGTATTTTTTAGCATCCGGCAAAAAATCGGCAAGGGATTTCCCGCAATCCATATTAAAAAAATGTGCAACGGTTGTATTCATTCTCTTATAGTGATAACCTAATAGCTTATAATTTCCGTCCGCTAATTTAATTGTTTCAATAAATCGGGGCATAAATCTTTTCCACCATTTCGTTATATTCCTTTTCAACATCGCTATAAACGGTTATCCCGCCGCCGCTTCTATAAAAATATTCCTCTCCCTTCTTTTCGATAAATCTTATCATAACCGAACTTTTAAGATTTTTCCCGTCATATATGCCAAAAACGCCAGTATAATAACCCCTGCTATCCAATTCGGCCTCTTTAATAATTTCTAAAGTTTTTCTTTTCGGAGCCCCGCAGATAGACCCTGCCGGAAGCATATTAAAAAGAATATCGCCATTGCGGCCCTTAAAATTTGGCTTAATTTTACCCTCAATCTCGGAAGTCATCTGCAATAACTCCCCGAAATTTGTCTTTACTTTGCGGATAAAACAGAACCTGTTTACCCTCGCTCCAACGCAAACGATATTTAAATCATTTCTTAAAAGGTCCACGACGGTTAAATGTTCCGCCCTTTCTTTTTTATCGTTTAAAAGGATTTCCTTTGCACCCTGGATATTTGCATCGATTGTTCCTTTAATAGGATAAGTAAAAATCCTGCCTTCCGTTATATTAATAAAAGTCTCGGGAGAAAACAATACAAATTCGTTTTCTTCATCCTTGAAATAAAGCTTATATTTAGACCGGCTTTTATAAAATATCTCTTCTAAGCTAAAATTAATTTTGACAGGATTTTTAAAGGTTAGATTTAAAAGATATGAATTGCCGTCCTTTTCATTTTCGATAACATGATTAAAAGCCTTTTTATAAACCTCAAAGGGAATAGGATATTTTTGAATATTTAATTCTTTATTATTAAGAACTGGGGCAATATTGTCATTATAGTTTTTTGCTCCGTCTATAAAATACTTAATGCAAAAACCGTTTAGTTCGGATAACTTGAAAACCATGGGGGCTTTCATCTCATAATCAATAATAAAAAGAAAATTAATCCCGTTTCTCGTATAAAAATTCATCTTTTCAATACAACTTTCGATACAACTCAATTCCTGAATCATAAATGGCGGTAAATTTAATTATAAATCAGATACCGATGCGATAACATGAAAATAAATATCATATAAACCTTGAATTAACGAAGCTAAGTAGGCTATAATAATATAACATAAAAATCTTAAGGATAAACATAAAAATTGCCTGTTATCTCTCCTTTTGACATAATTATCGGAATTATCGTAATTTTAACTGCTTTTTTCGTTCGCGCTACAATAGGTTTTGGTTCGGGATTGATTTCCGTATCTTTGTTGACGATATTCCTTCCTATAAGAATTACCGTCCCAGCAGTTTTCATTCTTGATTTTTTGGGCAGCATTTTGCTTGGGGCTTATGATTTTAAAGAAGTAAAATGGGGCGACCTGTCATATTTGCTTCCAGCAACCGTTTTCGGCCTTTTATCCGGCGCATATATTTTAAAATACGCAAACCCTCAAAAGCTGACTATTTTCCTTGGAATTTTTATTTTAATGTATATAATATACGCTTTAAAGGTAAAGCAGGATAAACTGCCTTATGTGAAAAATAGCGTGGGAGCTCCTCTGGGATTTTTGGGCGGGTTAATCGGCAGTTTATACGGCGGAGGAGGTCCGCCTATAGTAGCATACCTGCAAATGAAACACCACGGCAAACGCACATTTAGGGCAACATTTCAAATAGTCGCAATTACGGACAGCATTTTTAGGGCCATAATTTATGCATCGCTTGGTTTTTTAACGATTGAGGTATTAAAATTTTCCGCAATTTTAATACCATCTTTGTTAGTAGGACTTTTTTTGGGAAATAAACTCCATTTTATTATAAACCCAAAAACATTTTACCGTTTGGTAATGATAATTTTATCTTTAGCCGCCTTTGGTCTAATATTTCATTCCGTATTTTAGAATGAGATTTTCACTATATCCATAAAGTTTAAAAACCCGGATATTATTGCTTCGGGTTCGGGCGGGCATCCCTTTATGTGCATTGCAACCTTTAAATATTTTGAAACGGGGCCGCATACGGCATAGGAATCTTTAAAAGGTCCGCCTGTTTCGGGGCAATCGCCTGCCGTAATAACAAACTTAGGTTCCGGAACATTCTCAAAAGTCTTTAAGAGCGGGTTAAGCATGTTCCTGGCTAAGCATCCCGTTACAATAATAACATCCGCATGCTTTGGAGAAGCAACGAATTTTATGCCGAATCTTTCTAAATCGTAATAAGGATTGGAAAGAGCGGAAAGCTCGTTTTCGCAGGCGTTGCAGGAACCCGTATCGACAAGCCTTACAAATAAACTCCTGCCGAATATCCTGTCAACCGATTGCCTTAATTCATCCCCTTTTATCAAAATCGAATCGCTATTGCCGCTAACAATATCCTGCGTCTTATTTTTAAATAATAATTTGCTTAAAAAGCTCATATATTACCACCTGTTATAAATATAGAAATTTCTTATATGAATTACATATCGTTACCTGAATAAGATAAATTCAGACTTTTGTTTATCAATGGAAAATCCGCAATTATATCGCCCAATACGCCATACTGAATGGAAGGCCATATCCTGAACGACGGGTCTATATATTTAAGCCTGAAAATTTTCCCGTCGCCGTCCGCCATTATGTAGAAAAACGCATTGCCTCTCGGCGTCTCCGCATTCCCTACGGCATATTTATACGGCTCTGCCGTATTTTCATAAGAGGTTATAATTTTGCCTTCAGGCAAGTTAAACAAAAGTTCGGTAACTATTTTAGCGGAAAACAAAATCTCTTTAATCCTTAAAATTGTCCTTGCAAAAACATCCCCGCTCTCAAGCAAAGCAGGCTTTAAATTAAATTTATCGTATATAAGATAAGGAAATTCGACTCTGGAATCCCTGAATAATCCTGATGCCCGCGCGCTTATCCCGCATAATGAAAGCTCTTCCGCCGTCTTTTTGTTAATCTTTCCCGTAAATTCCAACCTGTCTAAAACGGTCGACGAATTTAAAATAAATGCTTCGGACTCTTTTATTGCCTTTTCAACCTTTTTAATAATATTATCTATCGTAAATAGCTTTGAAGAATCAAAATCGACGCTCACGCCGCTGGGAATCAGGGCATTAAACATAAACCTGCTTCCCGTTAAACTTTTGTTAAGCCTCATCAATTCTTCCTGTAAAGCAAATAAGTTTTGGGCGGGCAACGCAAAACCGATATCCATAAAAATCCAGGCTATGTCCCTGACATAGTTCCAAATGCGCTCGAGTTCCGCGAGTATTACCCTGATATGTTTTGCTCTTTCGGGAATTTCGATATTTAAAAGATTTTCGACGGCTTCGAGATAGCTTGCAGCTATATTTACATTGTTATCGCCTGAAACCTTAGAAACCAGATTCAACGCTTCGTTAAAATTCTTCCCCTCGCAAATTTTTTCTATCCCCTTATGTTTCCAGAAGTGCCTTATCTCAAGCTGTAAAACAGGCTCCCCGGCTAATGAAAACCTGAAATGCCCCGGCTCTATAATTCCGGCGTGCACCGGTCCGACAAGAACCTCAAAAATTCCCTCTCCCGAAACCTCCTTATACTTATAATCCCCATATTTCCTGAATTCAGGAATTACATTGTTATAGTCTTTTCTCAAGGGGTGAACGGAAAAATCCCAATTTTCGGGATATAACATCAAGGGTCTTAAATCGGGATGCCCAAGGGGCGTAAGTCCAAATAAATCATTGATTTCCCTTTCATACATCTTGGCGGCGGGACAAATTTTAGAAATAGACTGAAAACTTCCATCCCCCGCCGGAAGGGAAACGGAATATTCGTCGATAAGATTTTTGCCGCCAAAAAAATATCTAATTTTAAATCCTGAACCCTTAAGCCTCTCGTCGCTTGCGGCGATGCCGAGCAGGTATCTTCCCGATTCCTTAACATGGGTCGCAAGCCTTGCAAAATCGTTTGAGTCAATTATATTCGCGTTAATTTTCATTTTATTCATTAAAAAATTATCTTGCCTCCAAATTCGGCCGATGCCGATTTTACGATATGTAAAAACGGGGAAGGCATATAAAATAATAATATCGAAGAAATCAGCAAAAGGATTAAGGGAACATATAACATAAACGGATGAATCTCCTTTTCTCCTTTATTTTGCTTGCCTTTTCTAGTCCCGCTATCAGCTTTATTTTCATTTTGCTGCCCATTTTCGCCGTCTTTAACGCCTATATACATTTTAAGAATTTTACTAAAAAGTCCCGCAAAAATAAAAATCAATAACAAGAAAACTAAAAATCCAAACCAGATATTGGTTTTAAATACGCCGAACATAATATAAATTTCTCCCAGAAACATTGCGAAAGGGGGCATCCCGCTAATTCCCATCACCCCGAAAAGAAGCATAAGCCCCGTAACCGGAAAATGTTTGGATAGGCTTCTTATTTTATCGATTTTTCGTTCATGCGTAACCGCAAGAACATTACCCGAAGATAAAAATAGGGCTCCCTTATTTAAAGCATGAAATAATATCTGAAACAGGCTCCCTACTACGGCAATTCCGCCGACGCCGAAGCCTAATGCAATAAGGCCCATATTTTCCATAGAGGAAAATGCAAACAGGCGTTTATAATCTTTCTGCTTTATTATAGACAGCGCGGAAACCAAAATCGTAAGAAAACCAAAACCTATCAAAAAATACCTCGGATAATATATCCCTGCCGAGGCATTTATTTGATAAAATCTTAAAATGCCTAACAGCGCCGTATTAAGTAGAACCCCGGATAATAAAGCGCTAACCGGACTCGGACCCTGCGAATGGGCATCTGGAAGCCAGTTATGCATAGGCGCAAAACCTACCTTCGTTCCAAATCCGACAAGAGCAAGAATAAACGCAAGCATAAGAAAGTTTTTGTCTAATTCAGAACCCGCCTGTATAATATTAATAAAGGATAAAGATTTCATGCTCTCGCCGTAAACCTGCGAAGTAGTGAAATATAGAATAACGATAGCAAAAAGCCCGATTGCTATGCCGACCGAGCACATAATTACATACTTCCATGTTGCCTCAAAAGACTCTTTTGTCCTGTTGAAAGAGACCAATAAGGCAGTGGCTAAGGTGGTTGCCTCAAGCCCTGTCCAGTAAATACCGAGGTTATTAGACATTATCGAGGCCATCATGCTAAAAATAAATAAATTTTTCCAAAAATAGTAGAATTTAAATTTTCTTTTTGACAGCCCGTGTTTTATTTCCGTCCTTACATAACCGAACGAATAAAATGCAACAAATAATTCAAGGATTGAAACGGTAATAAGTATTACTAAATTGATATAATCGACAAAGAAAAGTCCTCCGAAAAATACCGTGATGGCATGAAAAGATAAAGAAATTGCAACAACCGTTAAAAAAACAAATGTAGAAATTATCAATTGCAGGTAAGACATTAACAAGACATCCGTGAAAACGGAAAAAATTAAGGCAACCGCCGGAAGTATCAATACTAATTCATACATCGTTTTAATCCCCTATCGTCATTCCTGCGCAAGCAGAAATCCGGAATGCTAAATAATATTTTAAAGTTTATTTAAATTTATAAATTTCATGCGGCGGCGCTTCTTTTCAGGTTTAGTATAAGAATAGATAATATCAGTATGCTGACAAAAAGATCGAAAAGCACGCCCAACTCAACCAGAAGGGGCATACCGTGGGTTATGCTATTAGCCGCTAAAAAAATGGCGTTGTCGATGGTTAAAAATCCGATAATTTGAGAAAAAAGGGTTTTTCTTGTAATCATAAGCATAGCTCCAATCAAAAATGTGGCAAGGGAAATCGTAAAAACAAAAGCCCCGAATGTTATGCCTGCCGTAACAATTTTTTGGGCTATCAAATTGGAAAGCAGGGTTAAAGAACCTGCAAAAACAACCGCCTCGGGTATGCCTATATACATATCTATTTCTTTATCCATTTTAACCCTCTTAAGTGTTTTAAATAAAAAATAGGGGATTAAAATAACCTTAAAGATTACGGTAATTACAAAAGACCCGTATAAGTTTATAGAATTAAAATGAACGGCGCCTATTAAAATATATAATGCCAGCATTAGGGATTGAAATGAATAAAGCTTTATGGCAAATTTTATAAAGGGGGAGCTGACATTTAAAACTACCGAAACCAATATTAAAATAATAAATAACTCAGCTATTTTTTCCATTAACATTTTGGTATTCCTTAATTTTTCAAATTTTAAAACCTTCCGTTTAAAACCCTCTGATAGACAAAATCATAGCTATCAAAGACAAAATAAAAGCAACCGAAAGTATATTCGGCACTCTGAAAATTCTCATTTTAGGATTAAAAATTTCTACGCCTGCAATAAAAACACAGAGAATCATCATCTTTAAAAAATATACCGCTAAAGCTGACGGAACTTGATAGATATTCACAGCCATATAGGGAAATAAGATAAGGGACATTAAAGTTAAAAAGACGGTAAGTTTCACATAACTGCCGTATTCAAATATGCCGAGATGCTTACCGCTCGCCTCTAAAATATTTGCCTCATGAAACATCGTAAGCTCAAGATGGGTCTCCGGATTATCTATCGGAATCCTTGCATTTTCCGATATGCTTACAATAAAAAGCGAAACAAACAGCAAAAAGGGAATGGCGATAGATATAGCATTGGAATGAGCCCCCGATAAAAATGTGTTTGAGACCTCTTTTTGAATAAAATAAAATATGCCGGTTATCCTTCCATTTTTGGTATAAATAGCAAGGGATATAAATACAAATATCAAAGACGGCTCGGAAAGGACGGTTAAAAACCATTCCCTGCTTGCCCCAAGCCCTCCGAAAGCGCTGCCCTGGTCCATTGCATAAAGAGTCATAAAAAAGGTTGAAAGGGCAAAGGTATAAGCGACCAGTATTACATCGGAAGATATGCCGAGCAAAGAATACCTGTAAAACGCGGGCAGCATTAACAAGACAACAAGATAGGAAACGAGGACGATATAGGGAGCTATATTGGATACAAAAGTTGCATCTTTAGATAAAACAATCTCCTTTTTTAATAACTTATTAAAATTTATATAAAACTGAAAGATGCTTATTCCTTTTTGCCCCCTTGCCCGCTGTTTTAATTTATGGATAAAACCCGCAAAAAAGGGGGAAAGAAGGATTATTATAACAAACTGAAAGATGCCTATTCCAATATGTTGAATATTATAATTATAGGTCATATCGTTTATATGTACCTCAAAACTTGCAGGTAGAATTTTTGTCATTCCTGCGCAAGCAGGAATCCATTTATTATCTTATTATAAATATATATATAACGAAGCAAACGATTAGGGATAAAAATAAATATCCCAGAGAAACATTTATATTTTCCGAATTGGCTAATACATTGAAAATATCGGATAATTTTAAATATAATTTCCCGATAGGAATATATAAGTACTTTTCAAAAATATCGTTAATTTCTTCGGTATAAACGGATTTGAGCCTGAAATATTTTTTTACATCCTTTTCAAAGTTGATTTCGGAAACGGATGAATAAAAAGAGGAAAAAACCTTCATTATGCTTGAGGAAAATCCGCTGCCGGAATATTGGGCTTTCGAATTTTTTTCGTCGAGCCCGCATGACCATGTTTCAAATATCCTTTTCTTATTAGCAGAAAAAGCCCTGAGATAGAAAAATAAAATTAATAAAACGGCCGCAAAAGCAATTGCGATTAAGCCGGGCGCATACAAAGAAAACGAACGGGCATGTATAATTTGCACTGCCGAAAGCGGATTTACGCTTACGGTTCCGCCCGTTAAATAAAACATAACGGCATTTAAGGCCGATATTATTTGATAAGGATAAATACCGATAAAAACGCATAACAAAACAGGTAAAGCCAATCCGATTCTTTCGATAATATGGGGCTCTACCGCATTTTCGGCATTAACCGTTCTCGGCTTTCCCAAAAAGGTAATGCCGAATAGCTTTGTAAAAGCGGCTCCTGCCGCGGCTCCGCTTAACGACAGAAGGGCAATGGCTATAACGGAAAAATACACCATATATAGATTTCCGGTGAAGACCGAACCAATCAATGAAATATATAAATACCACTCGCTTAAGAAGCCGTTTAGCGGCGGCAGCGCGGAAATCGACATTACGCCTATAAGAAACAAGACGGACAACTGCTTCATTTTTTTGGAAAGTCCACCCAGCCTTTCCATATTTCTGGTATGGGCATATTTATCTATAAGTCCGGAACCCATAAAAAGCGAACTCTTGCTTAACCCATGGTTTATTATATGAAGCAAAACTGCAAGCATTGCAAGATATTCCAGGGATTTGAAATTTTCAATCTTTGCCCAGTAAGATACGCCCATCCCCATAAAAATTATGCCCATGTTTTCAATCGTCGAAAAGGCCAGCAGTTTTTTTATATCCTTTTGAACCATCGCATACATTATGCCTAAAAGCGCCGATAAAGCCCCGAGGGTAAGTAATGCAATGCCTAAAAAAGCACCGCCGCCGGAACTAAAAATAAATAAAAATTTTAAAATACCGTATATTGCCATATTTACCATTATGCCCGACATAATAGCGGAGATATTTGCGGGGGCAACCGGGTGGGCATAAGGAAGCCATGTATGAAACGGCATAATGCCTGCTTTAATGGAAAATCCGAGTATCGCAATTGCTATTATAATAACCCCGGCAGTGCCTTTATAATAATCGAAAGATAACGAAGAGGTTTTTAAATACAGCATTATAAAGCTTGCCGTTATAAGGACGGTTCCGATATGCGTCATTAAAAAATATAAAAAGCCTGCTTTCCTTGATTCCTCGTTTCCCTCATAAATAACCAATAAAAAGGAAAATATCGACATTAATTCCCAGAATATCAAAAATGTCAATATATCGTTGCTTATAACTAAGATTATCATGGACACTACAAAGAAAAAAGAATAGAAAAAAAGGGACGGTTTTTTATCGTATTTATCGCCATATTTAATCGAAAAAATCGAAATAAACACGGAAAGGGCGGATATAAATATTACAAAAAACACGGAAAGCGGGTCAAATTTGAACGAAAAGCTTAGGAGTGCCGATTTTATAATAAATTCTTGCTTAAAATCATAAAAACTTAAGGCTATAAAAAAAGCGGGTATTAAAATGGACAGGCATCCGAAAAAATATCTATAAATGCCGTTATATTTAGTATTCATCTACTATCTTTCAAAACCCTTATAAGCCCCTTTCTATTAAAAATTATTTACTTATTTATCTACATAAATTAAAGGTAAATTAAAGCAAACTTTTAGATTATAACAAAAATTAAAAAATCAGTATATAATAAAATCATAATGAAGAAAAAAAGTTTGCCCGATGAACGGGCTAAAGAAGACAAAAGCGGTAAGGGTAAAGCAGGAAGAACTGCCTATCGTAATCTTTTTGAAAGAGTTAAGCAAAACGAAAGGGAAAAGATTAAAGAAGAACTTGATAAAAAAGAAATAAAAGACTGGGATCATAAAGAAAAAAAATAGGATTCTTTATTAACCGGAGGAATTACGATATGGATATTAAAAATGCGGCTTACCCCGCCTTGCATTTATGGTGGAGATACACATGGAGAGTATGGTTATTTATTTTAGCAATAGGAAGTATGCTTGTTATCGTGGTAAGTCTTTCGCTGGGTAAAAGCGGGATGGCGTTTTTTGCCGAAATGATGAAAAATCATCTATACCGTTATACGCCCTATCCCTATAATATGAAAGTAATGGGGATAATGACCGCGCTTATATTAATATTTTTTATTGCGGCATTATTTTTTGGCATATGGCTGTTTCGTTCGGAGCTTTTTAAGAAAAGTTTCGTTTTTAACGGTATATCGGAAAGATTTTCGGTAAACTACGATAATACGATTTTAAATATTCCTGTATCGTGGAGTATTGCATCAAGGCTTTGGTGGGGCGTTGTCTGGCGTGGATTTGTTTTAGGTATTATTGCGCGGCTTCTATTTTTTTGGACAGGTCCTTTAATGACACTGATTAGTTTTGCCGTAAGCTATTTGGCATTTTTATGGCTTTTATTATATAATTACGGAAAAACAAAGATAATTATCAACCAGGGTATTTGAGGGAGACCCTGCCGCCGTGTGTCCGTTAGATGAGTGGCCGGACGACGAACCGCTTTTGTCCATTGCGGCGGAAACATTCTTGCCGCCGATATTAAAAATATATTTGCGCATTAATTTATTCAGGGATATTCATGTCGAAACTTAAAACATTTCCGTTATTCAATTCACGTTTATCATTTATTCTGGATAACGGATTAAGGGCTATCGTAGAAAATGTGGAGAAAAATATCCTGTTAATGGGGATTAAACCGGGAATGAGGGTTTTAGAAGTCGGCTGCGGAAGCGGTTTTGTGACCGGTTATTTATCTGAAACGGTTGCAGACAGCGGATTTATAATATCTATAGATATTCAGGAAAAAATGATAAACAAGGCAAAAATAAAAAGGGGTTTTTTAAAAAATGTGGATTTTAGGGTGGAAAACGCCTCGGATTTGAAAAGCGTTAAGGATCAAGAAATCGACCTTGTCCTTTTGTATTATTCGTTTCATGAAATAAGCAGTAAAGACAAAGCGGTTTCAGAATTTCACCGGGTATTAAAACAGGGCGGCATATTGTCGCTTAGAGAGCCCAGACCGGAGGTTTTCAGGAAAGACCGGCAATTATATAAAGAATTTATAGAAGGACAGGGTTTTGAATCTGTCGGAAATGCCGCAATTTGCGATTTACTTGGATGCCATTTAAAATTTATTAAAAAATAGGGCATTGGTTTATGAGAAAGCAAAAATATTCGATTACCGATAAAAATGAAATAACCGATTTCCTGAACGATTCTATCGTGGGAATTTTGTCGATGATTGACCCCGACGGTTTTCCTTATTCCGTTTGCGTAAATTATTTATATAAAGAAAATAAATTTTATTTCCACAGCGCCAAATCGGGAAAGAAATTCTTGAGCCTTGATAAAAACCGTCAAGCGGCTTTTATAGTATTCAAAGAATATTCCGTTATTCCTTCTCATTTCTCCGGCTCGGATATTGCCTGCAATATCACGCAATTTTACAAGTCGGTTCACATTCGCGGAACCGTAAAATTAATCGAAGAAGATAATGATAAAGTTTTTATTCTAAACGACCTTATGAAAAAGTTTCAACCGGAGCTCGGTTTTAAAAATATCGAGCTATCCGATAAAGATTATTTTAAAAACATTAATTTAACCGCCGTTTTTGAATTAACCCCCTTAAATATCAACGCAAAATATAATTTTGGACAGGGCTATGCCAAGGAAAGATTGAATAACATCATAAGCGGCTTATGTAAAAGAGGGACAAAATTAGATGCGGAAACCGCGGATATGATAAAAAAATATAACGACTTAAACTTATAAATTCTTAGTTGGTGATTGAATAAATAAATATGGAGGACATTGTGAAAATGAGGAATTTTGACCATAATTCGGGGGATACTTTAGATATCGACGGAGCAAGAATCTATTACGAGGTCGCCGGCAATGAGAACAGTCCGGCCTTATTGGTCTTGCATGGGGGGTTTGGGAACATGGAAGATTTTAATACTATAATATAAATTTCTATTGCAGGATTAAAGTTTATAACTTTGATTTTTATATTTTTATAATGTAAACTATACTTGTATATTAATAAAAGATGGATTATGAGCACTAAAGAATTACTTTTAAATGAAATAGAGCATTTTCCGGAGCCTCTTCTTGACGAGGTTTTAGATTTTATGAATTTTTTGAAAGCAAAATCCGTTCAGGAAAGACTTGAAGCTACCGTTATAAGCGAGTCTTCTCTTAAAAAAGACTGGCTGAAGCCGGAGGAAGATAAAGCATGGCAGAATTTGTAAAAGGCGATGTTGTCGTAGTTCCTTTCCCTTTTTCCGATTTGAGCCAGGCTAAAAAACGACCTGCCATAGTTATTTCAAAATTAGAGGGTGACGATTTAATCCTTTGTCAAATAACCAGCCAAACTGTTAAAGACAGCTACGCCGTTCCAATCAATAAGAGCGATTTTGAATCGGGGGACTTAAAACAATCGAGCAATATAAGGCCTAACCGGATATTTACGGCCGACAGCCATATTATTCTTTATAAAATCGGCAATCTTACCAAGAATAAGGTTAATCAAATTATTGAAAGCATAGTTGAAATCATACGAAGATGAATTGCCTATAAAACGTATTCACTTAACCAACCGAGGTTAATAGGGGCTTATACAAAGGATTTAATTATTTTACGTGAATAGAAACAAAAATTTCCGCAATGTCTATTCATCATTTACCTAATGCCGAGAAACAGAGGTTATTTACTAAAATATATATTCACCTTAAACCGGGCGGGATATTCGTTAATGCCGAACAGGTATCGGGAAATACCGATACGATAGAAGCTTATTATAAAAAAGAGTGGGGGAGAACAATCAGGGAAAACGGCGTCTAAACTGCGCCCTTTCGTCAAGACAATTTTTTAGTCCTTCTTATGTGTATTGGTTTTTGTCTTTAATCTTTTTTCTTCTATTGTCTTATTTATATATAGAAAACAACAGTTAATATTATAATTTCGGTTCTATCACCGTAAATTCTTTTATCTCGTCCGTCGCTCCCGTGCATATTACGAGAGCGACGGTTTCGACAATATTTAAATTAATGTGCGGATGCCCTTCGGGGTTTAGCACATAATCTCCGGAAAATGATTTTTGCCTGCCGCTGTCGTCGCAAAATCCTCCTTCAAGGATATAAACATGTTCATCAGAACGGGCAACGGCGACGGTTCTAATCATTTTGCCTTCGGGAGGAAGTAATTTAATTAAATAAGCTACTCCTTTTCCGTATTCAAGCCTGTTGCTTAACTGCTTGGTGAATGCTATTTCTTTGCCGTTATATAAAGCTCCTTCGCCCCTGACGGAACTGGCAGGTGTCCAGCTTGTATCATGTTTTATAAAAACGGCATCGCAATACGGCAAATGTTTTGATTTTCCGCATACGCAAATGGACAATGTTTCGTTTGTCGGCTCTAAAACGGCAGGGACGATATTTTCGGAGAGGGTTTTGTGCGTTCCGTCGCAATACGGTAAATTTTTTGATTTGCCGCATTGGCAAATATAGGTTTTTTCTTTAATTCCGTTTAAAAGCAGAGGTTCTTTTTCCATGGTTTTTCTCCTTATTTATTTTAAACTATTAATTTTTTAATTTAATATTTCTGTTATTATAATTTTGGTATAATTATAAGTAAAATGAATAATGTTCATATAGTATGAGGAAAAACTAATAACATTAAATCAACTTACGATTTTAACTAAAGTAATTGAACTGCAAAGCTTTTCAAGAGCGGCGGAAGAACTTTATATTACTCAGCCGGGGGTAAGCCATTCTATATCCGATTTAGAATCGGAATTAGGCATAAAACTTATAGAGCGGGGAAAAGAAGGACTTTATCCTACGGAAGCGGGAAATTTAGTTCTAAAACACGCCTCCGCGATTACGGCAAGTATGGAACGGATAAAACAGGAAGTTGCTTTGCTGGGGACAGAAACGAGACAATTAAAGATAGGAAGTTTCGGGAGTATTTCAACTGATTTTCTCCCCGGGATAATGCGCTTATTTAAGTTAAGATATCACGGTATTGAATTAAAAATATTTAAAGGAACGGAAACCGAAATAAGAGACTGGATTGCGTCCGGAACGATAGATATAGGGTTTGTTACATTACCGTGCAATAATCTTAAAACTATTCCTATCGTCTTGGACGATATGGTGGCGATTTTATCTAAAAATCATACTTTGGCAGCTCAGAAATCGGTCAGCATCGAGCAATTAACCGAAAATCAAACGATGATAACATGGAATAGCAACTGCCAGATTTTAGTAAAAAAAGCGTTTAAATCTTCAACGGGGGAACTTCCCCTGTGGAAATACAAGGTAAGCAATATGGGAACAATGCTGGCCATGATTAAAGAAGGGCAGGGGATAGGAATTATACCAAAAATTTGCATTCCCGGAAATATATCGAATGTACAAACTTTACCGCTTGAACCGGCATTACAACGCAAGATAGGTCTTGCTTCTATAATACCCTTTACCGGCCTGCCTCCTGCCGCTTCCGCTTTTGCAGAACTTACTAAGAAATGGGTAGAAAATAATATTAAAACTGTCCGGCTGTCCCATTTTTAGCACCTAATACTTTGGGAAAAGCTGTTGGCGATGTGTTTTCTAAAAAAACTGGTATAATTAATTCAGTTGTTATAAAATCCGGCGGAAATATTCTTGCCGCCGATATTAAAAATATATTTGCGCATTAATTTATTCAGGGATATTCATGTCGAAACTTAAAACATTTCCGTTATTCAATTCACGTTTATCATTTATTAAAGACAGGCAATTATATAAAGAATTTATAGAAGGACAGGGTTTTGAATCTGTCGGAAATGCTGCAATTTGCGATTTACTTGGATGCCATTTAAAATTTATTAAAAAATAGGGCATTGGTTTATGAGAAAGCAAAAATATTCGATTACCGTAAAATTAAATTAATGGATAAATAGGTCATAGGATTTATTATAAATTCGGCATAAAACTTCTCAATAATGTTTCACATGAAACAAGATTTTCGTTAAGTCAGGACGCGCGGCACCTCATCAATAAAATACTAACGGCGGCAGGCGTAATACCAGATATTCTGCCTGCTTCGGCAATAGTTTTAGGTCTTATTTTATTGAGTTTTTCGATTACTTCGAGTGATAAACCGGGAATAGCCTTAAAATCGAGGGCTTCATCTAATTTAATATACTCATATTTTTTTAACCGGCTGATTTCCTCTTTTTGCCTGTTAATATAGCCTTCATATTTAATAAAAAGCTGGACCCTGTTTAATATGTCCCTGCCGAATCGACAAGTTTCAGTCCCAAATTCATTCATAAGATTTTCCATAATAACATCCGGCCGCTTCAACAGGTCGTAATACTTGCCGTTTTCATATGTTTTTAAATAAGATAATAATTCATTAAACATGGATAACCTGTCTTTATATATGGAGTATCTTTCTTCATCTAATAAACCTGCTTTTTTGCCGTATTCGCAAAGCCTGAAATCGGCGTTGTCTTCCCGCAATAAAAGACGGTATTCGGCACGCGATGTAAACATTCTATATGGTTCTGCCGTCCCAAGCGTAATTAAATCATCGATTAAAACCCCGATATATGCCTCATCCCTTCCAAGTATTAAAGGGTTTTCGCCCTTAATCTTCAAAGCGGCGTTAATTCCGGCGATAATCCCCTGGGCTGCCGCTTCTTCATAGCCCGATGTTCCGTTAATCTGCCCCGCCAAAAAAAGATTTTCGATATTTTTGGTCTCCAGGGAATGTTTAAGCTGGGTGGGCAGGACATAATCGTATTCGATGGCATACCCCGGCCTCATAATCTTAACCTGCTCAAGCCCTTTTATCGTTCTTAAAAATCTAAGCTGGGTATCTAACGACAGGCTTGTCGAAAGCCCGTTCGGATAATATTCCACGGAATCAAGGCTTTCCCTTTCCAAAAATATCTGGTGCCTTTCTTTATCTTTAAACCTGACGACTTTATCCTCTATGGAAGGGCAATACCTTGGTCCCACGCCCTTAATAACCCCGCAATATAACGGAGATTTATCGAGGTCGTTTAAAATTATATTGTGCGTTTTTTCGTTTGTATAGGTTATGTAGCAGCTTATGATATTTGTGATATTTTTACTTGCAAGAGAAAAAGGAATAAAATCGTCTTCGCCTTTTTGCTCTTCAAGCTCGGAAAAATCGATTGTTCTTCCGTCTAATCTTGGGGTAGTGCCTGTTTTAAGCCTTCCCAGTTCAAGGCCGTTTTCAAGCAGGCTTAAAGACAGCTTATTGGCGGCAAAATCCCCCGCCCTTCCCGCATTATAATTAAAAAGGCCGATGTGAACCAGTCCCCTTAAAAATGTTCCGGTGGTTAAAATAACCGCGTTCGAATAAAGCCGTTCGCCTGTCCATAAAACAACCCCCGTTGTTTTTCCATCTTCGACAATCAGGGAATCAACCATAGACTGGATAATCGTTAAATTATCCGCGGACTCCAATGCCTTTTTCATATAAGTTTTATACCGGAACATATCGGCTTGAGCGCGTGAAGACCTGACCGCAGGGCCCTTTTTGGTATTAAGCGTTCTAAACTGGATACCAGTTTTGTCGGTTGCCTTTCCCATTTCTCCGCCGAGGGCATCGATTTCCCTTACGAGATGTCCTTTAGCCAAACCCCCTATCGCCGGATTGCAGGACATCTGCCCGATATTGTCTAAATTAATCGTAATGACGGCGGTTTTCAAGCCCATTTTTGCGGCCGCCAGAGAAGCCTCTATGCCGGCATGCCCTGCCCCGACAACAATTACATCAAAAAAAACATCTTTATCTTTTTTTATAATCATATCTATCATTATTTATTATACAAAAATAATCATCACATTTGACATATTTATTTTTGGTGATATACTCAAATTAAATTTGTCATCCTAATTAATTTTATTAATTTTAAAGATTAAATGCGGAGGGGTAAAATGCAGGTTTCAAGGCGCTCGTTTATTAAAGGAGTACTGATAGCCTCAATAATCGGGGAAACCGACTTGTTCGGGCTTTCCATGAATAAAGCCATGGCGGAATCGAGAACATTAAAAATAGAAAAGGCAAAGGAGACTAAAAGTATCTGTCCATTTTGCGCTGTAGGATGCTCTATGATAGCATATTCGACAGGGGACGGTTCCGTAAATGCCAGACCTTCGATAATGCATATAGAAGGCGATCCCGACAGCCCGATAAATCAGGGAAGGCTCTGCGCAAAAGGTTCTGCAACAATGCAGATAACGGTAAATAAAAACAGGGTTAAAACCCCTCTTTACAGAAGAAAGGGCTCGAAAGAGTGGGAAGAGGTTTCATGGGATTTTGCACTGGATAAAATTGCATTACTTATTAAAGAAGAAAGGGATAAGAATTTTATAACAAAAGATTCGCAAGGCTACACTTTAAATCAGCTCCCGACTATTGCCGCAGTCGGAGGTTCGCCGTGCGCAAACGAAAACAATTATCTTTTTGTAAAGGCTATGAGGTCGCTTGGTCTCGTCTATATCGACGGGCAAGCAAGAATATGACACGCCCCCACAGTGGTCAGTTTGGCCGCTTCCTTTGGTCGTGGGGCTATGACAAATCATTGGATAGACCTGAAAAACTCGGATGTCGTAATGATAATGGGCGCGAATCCTGCGGAAAATCATCCTGTAGGCTTTAGATGGGCGCTAAAAGCTCGTGAGAAAAAAAATGCGAAAATAATCGTGATTGATCCGCGTTTAACCAGAACCGCCGCCGTGGCGGATATTTTTGTCCCTCTCAGGTCGGGAACCGACATTGCGTTCTTAGGCTGGCTCATCAATTACACCCTCGCCAACAATTTATATTTTAAGGAATATGTTATAAATTATACCAATGCCCCGTTCCTCGTTAAAAGTAATTATGGCTTTAAAGACGGGCTTTTCAGCGGATATTTGGAAGCAGAACATCGATACGACACCGAAAGCTGGGGCTTTCAGCTTGACGCAGCGGGCAATGTCCTGAAAGATAATACGCTTGAAAACCCCCATTCCGTTTTTCAAATAGTCAAGCGGCATTACTCAAGATATACCGCCGAAACAGTTTCTAAAATAACCGGAGTATCCGAAGAAAAGTTAATCGAAGCGGCAAAGGTCATATGTTCCACCGGCAATCCAAATATGGTTGGAACCGTAATGTATGCCGTCGGATGGACGCAGCATACCGTCGGCTCCCAAAATATAAGGGCGGCGGCAATGCTTCAACTTCTTTTGGGCAATATCGGAAGACCCGGGGGCGGCATTAATGCCCTGAGGGGACATGCAAATGTCCAGGGGCAAACTGATCACGGCCTTGTTGCCACAACCCTGCCCGGTTATCTTAAAATACCGGTTAAAACACAAACGAATATTAAAACATATTTAAAAGAAAATACCCCTTCTAAAATAGATAAACATGCCGTAAACTACTGGTCTAATACTTCCAAATTTCTCGTCAGCCTGTTAAAGGCATGGTGGGGAAACAGCGCAACAAAAGAAAACGATTTCAATTATGAATATCTCCCGAAGATTGACAGCAATACAACATGGATGTTTGCTTTTAATGCGATGTTTAATGGAAAGATAAACGGACTTATCGATTTCGGAATGAATCCGGCATGCGTAGGACCAAACTCCGATAAAATGCTTGCTTCGCTCGGAAGGCTGAAGTGGCTTGTCGTTATAGACCCTTTTGCCCATGAAACCGCATGCTTCTGGAAAAGGCCCGGGAATGACTATGATTCCAAGGGGATAGCCGCCAATTCCGCAGATATAGACACGGAGGTTTTCATGCTCCCGTCTTCCGACTGGATAGAAGAGGACGGATCTTTCACGAACAGCGGCAGGTGGGTGCAGTGGAAATATAAGTCGTATGACCCCGCGCATAACGCAAAATCCGATACATGGATAATCTCGAATATTTTCTTGAAAATCAGGAAGCTGTACGAGAAAAGCGGAGGGATATTCCCTGAACCTATTACAAAACTATCATGGGATTACGAGGATATCTATTCCCCTACAAAAGAGGAAATAGCAAAAGAGATTAACGGAAAAGACCTGAAAACCGGAAAACAGCTTCCTTCATTTATTGTTTTAAAAGACGACGGCAGCACGGCCAGCGGAAACTGGATATATTCGGGGTCGTTTACGGAAGCGGGCAATATGATGAAAAGGAAAAAACTTACGGATAATACCAAAATGGGTATGTTCCATGAATGGTCATGGAGCTGGCCGGTAAACAGAAGAATACTGTATAACAGGGCGTCCGCCGATCTTAAAGGCAATCCATGGAATGAAAAACTCCGCGCTTTATGGTGGAACGGCAAGGAATGGGTAGGCGATGTGCCCGATTATCCGCCGACAGCCCCTCCGTCGAAAGAAATAGGTCCTTTTATTATGACTAACAGCGGTTATGCCAATATATTCTCCAGCGCTCTCGTCGATGGTCCTATTGCCGAACATTATGAACCTATCGAATCGCCAACGGTTAATATTCTTCATCCGAATGTTTCGATAAACCCGGCGGTAAAATTTTTTAAAGATAAGCTCGACATTATCGGAAAATCCTCCAAATATCCTTATGTATGCACGACTTACAGGGTTGCCGAGCATGAGCATTATCTTACCAGATGGGTTCCGTATCTTGTCGAAATAATGCCCGACTTTTTCGTTGAACTTCCGTATGAACTTGCAAAAGAAAAAAACATCGAAAACGGCGGAAAAGTCAAGGTATATTCGGCAAGGGGCGAAGTGACCGGCGTTGCCGTAGTTACAAAAAGAATCGAACCGCTTATCGTTAATGGTAAAAAGGTGTGGCAGATAGGTATTCCTCTTCACTGGGGATATGAAGGATTGGTCAAGGGTCCCCTTGCAAACCTGCTTACGCTTAATGTCGGAGACCCGAATGCCTTTACGCCGGAATATAAAACATTCCTTGTTAATATTTCTAAACCATAAGGAGAGCTTGCCATGATTAATAATAGTATAGCCATAAAAAACGCTTCGGCGGTTTCGTCGAATGCGCCGCTTATAAGAACGGAAACGCCTGAATTCGTTAAACTTATAGACCTGTCGAGATGCACAGGGTGCAAGGCTTGCGAGGTGGCATGCAAAGAATGGAACAACTTGCCCCCCGATAAAACCGAAAACTTCGGCAGCATGCAGCTTCACCGCTCGCTTACGCCTACAACCTGGACGATGGTGTATTTTAACGAAGCCGTAATAGGCGGAAATGTCCAGTACCTTATGAGAAAAAACGGCTGCATGCATTGCGATAACCCTGCCTGCCTTACCGCATGCCCTTCTCCTTACGCTATAGTCCAGTATGAAAACGGCATAGTGGATTTTAATCAGGATAAATGTACCGGCTGCCAATTTTGCGTCTCAGCCTGCCCGTTCAACATTCCCCAATTCGACGGCGTATCAAACAGGGTATATAAATGCACGCTTTGCATAGACAGAATAGACGCGGGGCTTCCACCTTCATGCGCCAAAGCCTGCCCTACTTCCGCCATAACATTTGGGGAAAAGCATAAGATATTGGACAATGCAAAAACGGAAATTAAAAAGCTTGTAAAAAGAGGGTTTAAGAACGCAAAATTGTACAGCCCCAGGGGTGTCGGCGGAACGCATGTCATGACTATTCTTCCTTACGGAAATAATGTAGAAGATTATAAACTCCCAAAAAATCCAGAAGTTTCGCCGCTTACGACATTCACTAAAGGTCCGCTTGCGGTATTCGGAGGGTTATTTATGGGACTAACCACTGCAGGCTCATTTATCCACCTGATAACGGCCGGCCCGTCAAAGGTGCCGGAAGCGCCTGAAGTTTCAGCGGCTAAAGAAGGCAGGGAAGAGGAAATAGACAGGCATAATCTTGCAACCAGAATTATTCACTGGACCGTTGCAATATCAGCTATTTTGCTCATTGTGTCAGGATTGTCCCTTTATTCCCCGAAACTTTTCTGGCTGTCAAATATCCTTGGAGGGCCGCAGTCTTCCCGGTTTCTTCACCCGTGGATAGGGGTTGTCTTTCTTATATCGTTCGGTCTTCTCTTCATTAGATGGTTTAAGGATATGGTGATAAAACCGTACGATATAGATTTCATTAAAAATATATATTCGTATTTGATTCATGATGAAAAAAATATCGTTAAATCGGATAAATTTAACGGCGGACAAAAATTAGTCTTCTGGTGTTTTTCGGCCGGACTTGCACTGCTTTTCATCTCGGGGCTGTTTATATGGTTCCCTGGCTTCTTTGGCTCCTTTGCGGGGAGATTCGGCCTGTTTATTCACGAACTAACGGCAATATTTTTCATAAGCGCGATAATAGCGCACATATACTTAAGTTTAATAGCCATCCCAGGTTCGCTTGCGGGCATGATTACGGGAAAAGTAAAATCGTCATGGGCAAGGTTCCATCACGGATTATGGCTTAACGGCAATAAATAAGGGGAATACGAAATGACGGGTAGCATGAATAGCTTTGAACAGGTAATGAAAAATATAGACCTTAAATTGTCTAATTTAAATAAAAGAAAAGGGGTCGGAGCAACCCTTGAAGGCGTGCCGGATATTTATAAAAATATCCTCATTTCGCAAAAGAACCTTGTTTCAAAAATTTTAAAGGAAAATATTAAAGATATTTACAGTCTGCCCGCGGGGGAAAAAACTTTTGACCGCCCGTTTATCGGAAACCTGAGCATTAATGCCGGCTCGGTAGCAAATCTGTTTGGTCTTTTTATTCAAAATACGCCGTTTTATAACATTTCATCCGGTTTAAATAATAATATAGAAAAATACGTGCGCAATGTTTTTAATGATAATTACGATTATTTGACCCGGCTTAAACCAGATGAAATTGTTTTATTCGAGGGATTTTTAAGGCCGTTTTTGGAGTCTATGGCTATATATCTGAGAAGTAAATTTGAGCAGGGCGATAGCGATAACATGGATAATTTTAGCAATACCTGCTCTTTTTGCGGCAGCGAGCCTTCTTACGGTTTTTTAAAATCCGACGACGAAACGCAAAATTATTTAATGCTCGAATGCTCTAAGTGCGGAAGCGCATGGCGATATTATAGGGTTCAGTGTGTTTTTTGCGGCGAGGAAGACCCCTCTAAATTAGAAATTTTCAAATCCGATGAATACGGCAATGCCGGTTTGCAATACTGCAAAACATGCAAAAATTATTTTAAAATAATCGACCTTAGAAACGACCAGACCCTTATACCCGAAATCGAGGATATTCTTACTATCCCTTTTGATATCTGGATGCATAAAAATATGCCTTTAGAAATTTCCGCAAATGCGGTCTTGTAATATTTCTTAATCCGGTGTTATTTGCATTGGAATATCTAAAACATTTTCCAATGCGGGATTAAGGAATATTATTTCCCGATGCAAAACTCTTTGAAAAGTTTATCGAGTATATCTTCATTTGTAACGCCGCCGATTATTTCATCTAAATAACTAATAGCATCCCTTAAATCTATCGATATAAGTTCAAGGGGCTCTTTATCTTTATACTTCATGCGCCCTTTTTGCAATAAGTCATAGGATTTTTCTAAGAGCGCCTTTTGCCTTATAGTCGTAATGCCGACATCTTCTTTGACGCCGCTTTCTATTTTTAAAATTATATCGTAAAGAGCGTCTTTTAACAAATCTATCCCGATATTATTTTTAACGCTCATTAAAACTATCTCAGGCGATTCAAAATTACCTGCCGCCTTCTTAAATAACTCATCCTTCTTATTTGTTAAATCACCTGCCGGCAATAAATCAATCTTATTCAAAACAAAAATCACATTTTTACGCTTGAGCATTTCATAACCCGCGCTAAAATTAAAATCGGTGAAATCATCCTGCGCATCGTAAATGTAAATTACTATATCGGCTTTCTCGATTTGCCTGTATGTTAATTTTATGCCTTCGCTTTCGATTAAATCGCGGGATTCGCGCAATCCAGCGGTATCGACGACTTTTATCGGTTTATTAAATAAAAATAAATTGTCCTCGATGTAATCCCTTGTGGTTCCGGGCACATCCGAAACGATTGCCCTGTTTTTTTCTAACAAGGCGTTTAGAAGACTGGACTTTCCTGCATTGGGTTTTCCTGCTATAACAACGCTTAAACCCTGCCTGTTTAAGTTATAATTTTCATAAGAGTTAATCAAATCTTTAATTAAACCTGCAAGTTCATAGCCGGCATTAAGGAACCCGCTATCTAAATCATTAAACTCTTCCTCGGGAAAATCGATTAAAGCTTCCACCGCGGCCAAAAGATAAAGATAACCATCCTTAATAGTTTTTATCCTTTTTTCTAAAAGACCGTTCAATTCGTTGTTTGCAATCAAAAGCGTCTTTACCGAATTAGCCTTTATAATCTCTAAAATTGCCTCTGCTTGAATAAGATTAATCTTATTATTGAGATATGCCCTTTTAGTAAATTCCCCGTTATAAGCAAGCCTCGCCCCCGATTTAAGTATGATTTCAAGAATATGCCGCGTATTAAATATGCCTCCGTGGGGATATATCTCAAACATATCTTCTCCTGTGTAGGAATCAGGACCCTTTATATAAATGCAGGCAGCTTCATCTACAAAGGAACCTATAAACGGGTCGTAAATTCGACCTGCATAAAAATAACGCGGTTTAAAGGGATAAGCATTTTTGCCGTACGGCTTAAAAATTTTTTCCAGAATAGTTATAGAGTCTGCGCCTGAAGCCCGTATAATGCTTATAGCACCCTCGCCGGCGGGGGAAGATATTGCGCAGATAGTGTCGATTTCTTTAAAAAGCGAGGATTTAACGGCCATTTTTAACTAACCTTAAAACATATGATTATATAATAATCATACAACGAAACATGCAATGAAAATAATGAAAACAACTCTTTGGTTTATTTAATTTACCCCCTGATAATTATGCGAATTTTCTATTAATAATATACTGCTGGGTAATGGTTAATATATTGTTAACCGTCCAGTATAAAAGAAGCCCTGCCGGAAAATGGATAAAAACAAAAGTAAAAACTATCGGGAGGATTAACATTATTTTAGCCTGAGTGGGGTCTCCGATAACGGGGTTCATTTTTTGCGAAATCAACATGGTCAGCCCCATCAAAACGGGTAAAATATAATAAGGGTCCTGGACCGAAAGATTATGTATCCATAAAATAAACGGCGCATTTCTAAGCTGTATGGACATTAAAAGCGTCATATACAAACCGTAAAAAACCGGAATTTGTAATAACATGGGCAGGCATCCGCCAAAAGGGTTGACCTTGCTTTCTTTATAAAGTTCCATAATCTTTTTATTTAATTCCGTCTTGTTGTCTTTATATCTTTCCCTTAATTCGTTTATTTTAGGAGTTAACTTTTGCATCTGTTTCATCGATTTAAAACCCGTGTAGGTAAGCGGATAAAAAACGATTCTTATGGCTAAAACAAGAAGTATTATGGCAAGGCCGTAATTATGGACAAAGCCGTAAAAAAATTCCAGTATGTGCAATAAAATTATCGAGAAAAATCCAAAAAATCCAAAATCCAGGGTTGAATTAAGATTATGCCCCAGCGGCGTAAGGAGGGATAATTTTTTTGGGCCGCCGTAAATATTCAAAGAAATATCCACGGTTTTTCTGGGAGAAATCAATACCTTTTTGGGGATTATAAAAGAGATTATCCTATCGGTTTTTTTAACGGAAACCGTGTTGCCCGGCGATATCGCCGCAAGCATAAAGTATTTTGAGTTAAAACCCGCAAACGAAATAACTCCTTTATATTTTGTAGTTTGGGTCGTATCAGGTGTGACGGAACCTTTATTAATATAAACAATCGGCGAAAAATTGATATAATTTAAATTTTTGGAAGCAGGTTTTAAGGCGGCGGAAAGAACATAATGGCCGTTAAATATTAGAGGTTTATTTGTAAGGTTTTTTATAGAAATGTCATTGGTTAAAAGATATTTGCCGTTTAAAAATTTATAATCCTTTACTAAGATTATCTTATTATTAATATCGTAAACAAACTTAACCGAATCCTTTTCTTTTTGTATTTTTACAAGCTTAAGAGAGGGTTGATTTTGAGGAATAAAATTAACCATCTGCGCTATTTTTTGCGTGTTTGCCAGATTAACCTTATTTTCTAAATTTTTTTCGGTATATGAATAATTTAAAAGATTTAATTTAGAAATGCCGCCGTCCGGTATGTTAAACGCCGCATAAATTTTGTCCCCTTTATACGACACGCTTTTAATGGATTGGACGGATTTTGATACGGCAATTAGTTTATTAGGTTTTGGCGCGGCAATTTTTTTTACGGCAGGTTCTTTAGTCTGCGGCTGCTTGAGCTTGTTACTTGCAGGCGCCGGTTTGGTAACGGCGACCTTGCTTTGCTCTGCGTGAGGCATAAAGTAGCCCCATGCTAAAATTAAAATAACGGATAAAATTGACGCGATTATAATTCTTTTTTCCAAAAAAATTCTCCATTAAAAATATTAGTGTCTGGGAACAGGGTCGTATCCGCCTTTTGATAAAGGATTGCACCTTAAAATCCTATACAAAGAGAGATATAAAGCTTTAATAAAGCCGAAAGACTTAAAACATTCAAGGGCATACTCCGAGCAGGTTGGATAAAACCTGCAGCTTTGCGGCAATAAGGGAGATATAAATTTCTTATAAAAATTTATTATTCCTATAAAAATTTTATTTAGAATTTTCATTTTATTAACAAAAACTCAAGTTCCTTAGATAATTGGCGCTTGGAAGAAGGATGCCTTGCAATTAAAATTGCGCAATCGATTTTTTTAAGGTTATATTGGTTAAGCCTTATAAATTCTTTAATTTGCCTTTTTAACTTATTTCGCCTTGCCGAATTTAACAGCTTTTTTTTAAAAGATATTAAAAATTTAAACCGGTCGGATTCGGTATAAAAGATGATCGAGCTTTTTTGAAGTTTTTTACTGCCTTTATTAAAGATATAATTAATATATCCTTTATCTTTTAGTTTAAAACTATCGCTTAATTTAAACCTGATAGGTGAAATAGCCATTTAAAGATGGCGCTAAAATAAATATATTTTTGAATTGATAAAAAGTTATCAAGAGTAAAAAATTATTTGGAACTTATAACGGGAACCAATATCTTGCGCCCTTTCCTTCTGCGCCTTGATAAGACTAATCTCCCTGTCCTTGTGCTCATGCGGCTCAAAAAACCGTGCGTTCTTTTTCTTTTTAATTTACTGGGTTGAAATGTTCGTTTCATAAGGTTGCTCCAAACTAAATTTTAAAATTATGATAAATTTTAATTAAAACAAATAAGAATAAAGATGTCAAGAATTTTTATTTTTCCACTTTAAAGCCAAAATATGTTATTATAAGGTTGTAAGAAGAAATTTATTCACTAACATATTGATTTTATTATAAAAAATTTGCTATAATATTATTGAAATATATTTAAAAATTTGATAAGGTTTTAATTGTCGCATATTTTTATTTTGTTATATTTTAAAATTTATTAAAAGCATTAATTGATTTAAATAAATCTTAAATTTTAAAATATAACTTATCGTAATTATTATACTTTTAAAGTTATCAACAAGTGTTGGTAACTCTGTTTAATTCTAATATTCCTCTTATTATAAATAATACTAAAATAATAAATTATGGATTTCGTAGAACCTTTATTGGAAGAATTAAGGAAAGAGATAGGCAGTAATAATTTTAATATCTGGTTTATTCCTGCTAATATCACATTAAATCAAAATACCATAACCTTTTCCGTTCCCAATAAATTCTTTAAAGATATTATAAATGAATCCTATAGGGATATTATTCTAAATATTTGGAAAAAACTAAACAATAAAGATGAGTTAAATTTTATTTACAATATAAGCGACGAAAACGCCTACGATATTAAAAATTATTATCAAAACTTAATTAAAACGGACGATAATAAAATTAACAGGGAAGAAAACAATAGCGGTTTTAACGGGGTATCTTTAGCGGCGCAGACGGATACAGAAAATAAACCTGTAAATAAAAAAAATCTTAAAAAGAATTACATAAATCTAAACCCCAAATACACTTTTGAAAATTTCGTTATAGGCTCGGGAAATCAGTTTGCGCATGCGGCCAGTTTTGCCGTCGCCAATCTCCCGGGGCAAACATATAATCCAATGTTCATCTATAGCGATGTCGGATTAGGCAAAACACATTTGCTCAATGCTATCGCTAATAAAATAATTAAAGAAAAGGATTTAAATATATGCCTCGTTTCGTCGGAAAAATTTACAAATGAAATGATTACTTCCATAAGAGACGATAAGATGGTAGAATTCAGGAATAAATATAGAAATGTCGATGTGCTTTTAATAGACGATATACAATTTATTGCCGGCAAAGAACGCACCCAGGAGGAGTTTTTTTATACCTTTAATTCGTTATACGAAAATCAGAAACAGATTGTCGTTTCAAGCGATAAAATTCCAAGGGATATTATAAGCCTCGAAGAAAGAATAAGGTCGAGATTTGAATGGGGATTAATAGCGGATATTCAACCGCCGGATTTTGAAACCAGGATCGCTATCCTTAAAAAAAAGGCTTTTCTTAATAATATAGATTTTCCGGACGATGTTTTAAATCTTTTGGCGGATAAAATTAGTTCCAATATAAGAGAATTAGAGGGGGCAATGATTAAAATCGCCGCTTTTTCGTCGTTTACAGGAAAACCTATTTCAATAGACCTTGCGAGAGAGGCTACTTTAAATATTTTAAAGGAGGAAGAAAAGGTTATTACGGCAGAGGAGGTAATAAAAGTCGTCTGTAATTATTTTAATATTAAAATTTGTGATATTAAATCAAATAAAAAATTAAAGGAATTTGTCGTCCCCAGACAATTAGCGATGTATCTAATAAGAAACCACACTAATTTATCGTTTCCCGAAATAGGCAACAAATTTGGCGGCAAGGATCATTCATCTATTGTTTATGCGGTTAATAAAGTTAAAAAAATGTTAAAGAATAACGATGAATTAGAAAAAACTTTAGATACTATTATTAAAATAATTAAAAAATAGTTTATGTAAAACCGATAAAATATTGTTGATAAAAATGTTTAATTCATGTTTGTATTGTGTTTAAAAAAAATAATTTAAAAAAATTAAACAATGTTTTTTTGGGAAAGGTATGAAAATTCTACATGTTTTTAAACAATATATTATTGAATAACTTTAAATGGTTATAGAGTTATAAACAGGTTTAAGCGCCACTATTACTATTAAGTTTTTAAAATATTATTAAATTAATAATAATAATAGGAAAAGTTAAAAATGTTAAATTTTAAAATTAAAAAGGATAGTTTTCTGAATTGCTTATTTATAGTTCAAGGGGCGGCTGAAAGAAAAGGAACCCTGCCTATTCTTTCCAATCTTTTAATAGAAAATATAGGAAAGGATTCTATTAAAATAAGCGCAACCGACCTGGAAATTAGCATTATAACATATTGCAAAGCGGAAATTATCGAGGAAGGAAAGGTTGCCGTAAATTCAAAAAAAATTTACAGTATCGTAAGGGAATTTCCTGAAAGTAAAAATAAAGACGATATTTTCATAAATTTTAAAGAAAATGATTCAGGAATTGTTACTATCAGCTATAAAAAAACGGTTTTTAAATTAACAACCGTGCCAGCCATAGATTATCCGACGATTGTCGATTTTAAATTGGAAGACGGCTTTAATATTGATTTTAAAATATTAAAGAAGCTTATTAATAATGTTATATTTTCTACGGCGGCGAACGAAGAGACAAAGAGAAATCTTACGGGCGTATATTTTGTTTTGGTTGATTTAAACGGGCAGGATTATCTCAGATTAGTTGCAACCGACGGGCATAGATTGGCTTTAGCTCAAGCGGAAGTCGTTTATAGCAGTAAAAAAAATGAAGGTATTTATGATTTGTTAAAAAATGGAGTAATAATACCTAAAAAGGTTTTAGCCGAGATTTTAAAGTTAGATAAATCTGATTCGGTTAATATTTCAATAAATTCAAATAATGTATTTTTTCATTTTAACGGAAAACTTACCACTCCGCTCCCGGACGAAGGTCCTGCAAAACCTCTTAAAGGCTTGGATAGTTCAAATATTCAGGCAAGGGGCGCCGAATTTATATCAAGGTTAATCGAAGGGAAATTCCCCGATTATCAAACCGTAATTCCCAAAGATAATTATAAGACATCGATAATAGATACTAAGAATTTTTTTAATTCAATTAAAAGGGTTTCTTTGTTAGCCGAGGAAAAAAGCCATTCCATAGAATTAAGTTTTAGCGATAATAATTTATTAATTAAAACGGTAAATACAAGCGTTGGAGAGGCAAGCGACGAATTAGATATTAAGTATAGCGGCGAACCTATAAGTATTAAATTAAATTCAAGGTATATTATGGATTTTATCTTAAACATTGCAGAGGAAAATATAAAAGTTAAGTTTAACACGATTTACACCCCGTTTGTCATCGAACCTTTCACGGATGATAGTAAAAGCGGTAATAAAATGATGGAAATTATAGGCGTGTTTATGCCTATGAGATATTAATATATTAAATGAGGTAATTAATGAGCGAAAACGAAAAAAATTTACATAAAGATAGCGCCGGAACCTATAAAGGCTCCGATATTCAGGTTTTGGAAGGATTGGAGGCTGTTAGAAAGATACCCGGAATGTATATAGGTTCAACAGGCATAGAAGGGCTTCACCATTTAGTTTACGAGGTTGTAGATAACAGCATCGATGAAGCATTGGCCGGATATTGCAAAAATATATATGTTCGTATCAACATTGACGGCAGTCTCACCGTAGAAGACGACGGAAGAGGGATTCCCGTGGATATTCACGAGCCCCAGGGTGTTTCTGCGGCGCAGGTTGTTCTTACCGTGCTTCATGCAGGGGGTAAGTTTGATAAAAAATCATATAAAGTATCCGGCGGTCTTCATGGAGTCGGCATCTCCGTCGTTAATGCCTTGTCGAAAAGATTGGATATGGAAATATACAGAGACGGTTATGTTTACAGGCAAAGTTATAGCAAAGGCGTCCCGCTCGGCAAACTTGAACAATGCGAAAAGACAACAAAAAGAGGAACCTCTATAACCTTTTCACCCGATGACGAGATTATGGAGGCTAACAGCTTCGATTTTGATATATTATCAAATAGATTAAGAGAACTTGCCTTTTTAAATGCAGGCATACATATAAATATTATAGACGAAATCAATAATAAATCGCATGACTTTAAATATGACGGCGGTATTAAATCTTTTGTCGAATATATAAACCAGAATAAAAATGTTATTATAAAAGAACCGATTTTAATATCCGCAAAAAAGGACGATGTTATAACGGAAATATCTCTTCAGTATAACGACGGCTATTCCGAAATATTATATTCGTATGTAAATAATATCAACACAAAGGAAGGGGGAACGCATTTAGTCGGTTTTAAATCCGCTTTAACAAGGGTTATCAACAATTATTACACGGCAAATTTAGCCAACTTTAAAGATAGAGGCGGTAAACGCGGCGAAGTTGTTCAAATTTCAGGTGATGATGTTAGAGAGGGTTTAACTGCCGTTATAAGCGTTAAAATGCCCAACCCCCAGTTTGAGGGCCAAACTAAAACCAAACTTGGCAATAGCTTTATTAAAGGCGTCGTTGAATCCTTAATGAATGAAAAACTTACCGAATTTTTTGACGAAAATCCTCCCGTTGCAAAAATAACAGTGGAAAAAGCCTTAGATGCCGCAAGGGCAAGAGAAGCGGCAAGAAAAGCAAAGGAACTTGTCAGGAGAAAAAGTTTATTAGATTTTTCATCTTTGCCGGGAAAATTAGCCGATTGCCAGGAAAAGAACCCTGCACAGTGTGAAATATATATAGTAGAGGGGGATTCGGCAGGCGGCAGCGCCAAGCAAGGACGGGATAGGAAATATCAAGCCATACTTCCCTTAAAAGGAAAGATATTAAATGTCGAAAAAGCCAGGCTTGAAAAAATGCTGGGTTCGGAAGAAATAAAGATATTAATTACCGCCTTAGGCGGCGGAATTACCTCCGCTTCTAAAAAAGAAGAAAGTTTTTTTAATTTAGAAAAACTGAGATACCATAAGATAATCATAATGACCGATGCCGATGTCGATGGATCGCACATCAGGGCATTGCTGCTCACTTTTTTTTACAGATATATGAAAGAAGTCATAGAAAACGGTTATCTTTATATTGCATTGCCGCCGCTTTATAGGATTAAAAAGGGTAACGGCGAACATTATCTTAAAGACGAGGAATCCTTGGATGGATATCTTTTAAACGAGTCCCTTAATTCTTTAAATGTTTATCGGAAGCCGGAAGGCTCGAACGAAGAACATATTTTAGATAAAAAATGGATTAAAGATGCGGTTAATAAAATAAAAAATTATAAGAATTTAATCGATAAATTAAATAAAATACATATAAATAAAAAGATAGTGGAATATTTAATAAACAAGGATTTTACCGCAAACGACCTGTTAATTGCCAAAGAACCGGGTGCAACTGCCGGCCCAAAATATTCAAGCAAATTAACCTTGTTAATTAATGATTTTCAAAACCGGAATTACAATATAAACGTTACGGGTGATGCCGATTTTGAAGACTATTTTAAAGTATCGGTTCAATACGATAACTTTAATCACCTCACTTATATCGATAAAAAGTTTTTAGACTCCATCGACTACAAAACAATTTATAATTTGGACAAAGAGATAAAATCGTTAGATTTTTCCAATCTGGTCGTTGTAGTAGAATCCAGAAAATTTGAAATAAAAAATCCGGATGAATTTTATGATATTATTAAATCAAAAATTCCTCAAAATATTTCCATTCAAAGATATAAAGGCCTTGGAGAAATGAATCCCGAGCAGCTCTGGCAAACAACTATGAACAAAGAGACGAGGACATTAAGAAAGGTGAATATAAACGACCTTGTGGAGGCAGATGGAATGTTTGACATTCTTATGGGCGATAGGGTTGAGCCGAGGCGCAAATTTATCGAAGATAATGCCCTTAATGTGGTAAATTTGGATATTTAGAGTTAAAGAACAGAGATACTAAGGTTTTTGTTTGCTTTCTTTAGTTTTTGACTTTTTTGCGGGGTTTGTTTTAGCCGCCTCTTTTGCAGGTTTTTTTGAGCGGGTTTTTGACGCTTTAGCCGGTTTTCTTTTTGCGGGCTTTTTAATTGTTGTTTTTTCGCCGGGAATCAGGTTTGGGGATTCCGGCTGAGGCTGTTCTCCGTCATTCAAGGGATTAATTTGGTCTTTTAAATCGGAAGACGCTTTCTTGAATTCCCTGAGCCCTTTGCCGAGGGTTTTGCCGAGTTCCGGAAGTTTCGTGGGGCCAAATATTAATAAAGCAACCACGATAATAATAAGTATTTCCGGCGTTCCTATTCCAAACATTTTTTATCCTCTATACAAAAATTATATAACAATTTATTAAAATATTCAAATAAAAGAACTAAAATGTTATTCGTAAACGATATTTTCTACAGTATTCAGGGCGAATCCTCCTTTGCGGGCTACCCCTGCAAATTTGTAAGGCTTGCGGGTTGCAACCTTAAATGTTCTTATTGCGATACCAAAGAGGCTTTGATAACTGAAAATTCTAAAAAATTAGCCGTAAGCGAAATTATTAATGAGTTGAATAAAATAGGCGGAAACATAAGGCTTGCGGAGATTACCGGCGGCGAACCCTTAATCCAGGAAGCCGTTTATGGATTGTTTGATGAATTAATAAAATTAAATTATACGGTATTATTAGAAACCAACGGGTCGATAGACTTAAAAAGCGTGCCCGTTAAGGTTATAAAAATTGTCGATATAAAATGCCCTTCAAGCGGTTTTTCCCATGAGAACCGTTATAAAAATTTAAATTATATTACCGCAACGGATGAGCTGAAGTTTGTTATAGGAACGGACGAGGATTATGCCTTCGCCAAAGATTTTTTAAAAAATAATTTGATAAAAACATCCAAAATTATATTCTCGGCAACCCACGCCGCCATGTCCTCGAAAGACCTGGCGTTAAAGATATTAAAAGATGAACTGAATGTCAGGCTGGGAATACAACTCCATAAAGTTTTGCAATTAAAATAATTCGGAATTATTTTATGCCGCCATTCTTCCCCCTTTGCCTGCCAATGTCATAATATTATTAAAAACAAAAATACAGATACCCGAAAACTCCATTAAGGCAAAAAGGCTAAGGACTAAAATAGGATAAAATCCGGAGACCGCGTCTTCCGAAACAATCCATATAAAAGCCATTCCAAGCAAGCCGATATTAGTAAGGTAAAATTGGACGGTTATAAGAAGCTCGCTGTAAAGTTTAAAGCCGCTAAAACGGGGTAAAACATGGTACCCTACGGAATATATCATCATGGCAATAAACCCTAATAAAAGAAAGTGAATATGGGTTAAAAGCAAATAGTTAATCCACGGCGGATAAATTGCCATTATCAACCCGAGGCCGGACCCTAAAATCAGGTATAATAAAGAGGCTATGGTAAAATATTTTATTATGGGACTCATTTGGGATTTATTATATCAGGTTAATCTTTTAATTTTTATGATTAATGTCACATTTAGTAATCACTTAATTATATATCTACCTGACCTATAATAAAGGCAATAGTCTTTCAAAAAGCAATCCGCGCATTTTGGATTTTTGGCGGTGCAGTAATTTCTGCCGTGATAAATAAGCCAGCGGTGCATTTTCATCCAGAGGTTTGGAGGAATTATCGAAGTAAGGTCGCCTTCCGTTTTTTCGGGGGTTTTCTGGTTCGCAAGCCCGATTCGATTTGCAACCCGCAATACATGGGTATCTACAGGAAACCGCTCTTCGTTAAAGTAAGTGCCGAGTATTACATTGGCAGATTTTCTTCCGACGCCCGGAAGGCCTGTCAGCGAATCGAAATCTTTGGGGATTTCGTCGTTGAAATTTTCGGCAAGTATTTTAGAGGCTTCTATAAGGTTTTTTGCCTTATTGTGATACATGCCGCAGGTTTTAATCTCTTCTTCAAAATCTTTTAAATCTTTTTTGGCGAGGTCTGACGGTTTAATGTAGCGTTTGAACAAATCTGCGGTAATTATATTAACCCGCTTATCGGTGCATTGGGCGGAAAGAACCACCGCTATTAAAAGCTGAAAGGCGTTGTTAAAGTTTAAAAAGGGCTTTAGTTCCCCGTAATTTTTTTCAAAAAGTTTTATAATACCCTCTATATCCTTTTTTGTAAACCTTGAATTAATCATCTATGTTAAGTATTTATGGGGCTATAATTATAAAAAGCATATTATAATATCTCGAATACATTAAAGAAATATGGAATTTCGAATTTTGCGGATTCCAAAGAGTCGGAGCCGTGCACCACATTTCTTTCGATGCTTTCGGCATACATTTTTCTGATAGTTCCTTCCTTTGCGTCTTTCGGGTTTGTTGCCCCCATTAATTCGCGATTTTTTAGAATAGCATTTTCAGCGGATAATACGATGAGGACAATAGGCCCTTCCGTCATAAAAGAAACTAAGCTGTTAAAAAACGGGCGTTCTTTATGGACATAGTAAAACCCTTCCGCTTCGCTTCTCGAAAGATGAACCTTTTTTATAGCTTTTATCTCAAAGCCGTTTTCCTCGAATAATCTAATAATTTTTCCCGTTAATCCATTTTTTACGCCGTCAGGTTTTATAATGGAAAGTGTCCGCTCTATCATTAATGCGCCCCTTTATTTTAATATTATTTATTGTTTTTTAATTTCTTTTGCAAGCCTGAAACCGATTTCTATAGCTTTTTTGTTATAATCTTCAAAACCCTTAGGCACCCTTTTCATTAATGCCTGTTCAATCGACTCGTGGGAAACTATGCCCGAGAGTTCAACGAGAACACCCAATGCAATGATATTTAATCCTAAAAGCTTTCCCAGTTCCTCCCTTGCAGATTTAACCATATCGACCAAATAAAGTTTGCCGCGGGCATTTGAAAAATCCGTCACAAGTTCTTTATCGGCAATTACGATGCCGCTATCTTTAACATCCTTGATATACTTGGTAAAAGACTCCTGGGTTAAGGTAACCATATAGTCAACCATTGTTGCCTTCGGGTATTCGATCGGGCTATCCGATATAATAACCTCGGATTTGCTGGAGCCGCCCCTCGCCTCGGGGCCGTAAGATTGGGTTTGAACGGCATTTTTATTTTCGTATATCGCAGCCGCATCTGCCAATATAATGCCTGCAAGGATTAAACCCTGACCGCCGGAACCTGCAAATCTAAACTCAGTCCTGTCACTCATATTAAGTTATCCCCTTTTTATTATTTTAAAATTTATTTTGTTTTAATCGATTCTAATTTTTTATAATATTCCGTGCAAAATTCCGGACTACCGGCTTTTTCAAATAAAATTCCCGTTTTAAACCTGCCTGCCAAATCTTCAGGAGTCATATTTTCCGCAGACCTTGCGGGGACAGCCTTTTCTTTTTGATATTTAATCATTTCTACCGGGGATTTCATTTTATTTCTCCTTCCATACGAAATATGGCAATTAGTAATGACGTCTAAAACCGAAAATCCCGTATGATTCAAAGCATCGACCATAAATTTTTCAAGTTGAACGGCGTGGTATGATGTCGATCTCCCAACCCATGTAGCGCCGGCGGCTTGAGCCAGATTACAAACATCAAACGGCGGTTCTATGCTTCCAAAGGGCGTTGTAGTCGAAAGGCTGCCGACAGGCTGCGTGGGGGAACATTGCCCGCCGGTCATTCCATAAGTGTAATTGTTAAACACGATTAATGTGATGTCTATGTTTCTCCTTGCGGCATGTATAAAGTGGTTTCCTCCGATAGCAAGAGCGTCGCCGTCTCCGGAAATTGTGATTACTTTAAGCCTCGGCTTAAACATTTTTATCCCGATAGCAAATGTCAATGCTCTTCCGTGGGTAGTATGAATCGTGTTAAAATCGACATAGCCTGGAAGCCTTGAAGCGCAACCGATTCCCGATGTAATAACAACATCATCCTTGGAATAGCCGCATTTATCAATGGCTCTTAACAATGACTTTAAAATAATCCCATCTCCACAGCCGGGGCACCATATATGCGGCAATGTATTTTTTCGCAAATATTTATTATAATCGAATTTTGTTTTTATCATTTTGTATCTCCCTTAAATTTAAAACAACCTAATTTTAAGTTAGTAAATTATATAATTATATTTTTGAAATCTCTTTAATCTTTTCATATATCTGGTCGGGCGTAATAGGTTCGCCGTTTACAACATTTAAGCCATAAACCGACGAGCCGCAGGCATTCCTTTGAACCTCAAAAATTACCTGCCCCATATTCATTTCAGGGACTAAAATTTTCTTAATTTTTTTTGAAAGAGCAGAAATCTGTTCATCGGGAAACGGCCATATCGTAATAGGCCTGAACATGCCCGCCTTTATGCCTGCGCTTCTTGCCATCATAATAGCCTGCCGTGAGGAGCGGGAGGTTGAACCGTAAGCTACCAAAAGTATATCGGCATCCTCTGTTTGAAACTCCTCGAACTTTTCGATATCCTTGATGTTTTTATAAATCTTATCCATAAGCCAGTTTTGAGCATTCTGGATGACATCGGTTTTTTGGGACGGGAAGCCCGTTTCTCCGTGAATAAGCCCTGTTACATGGTAACGGTATCCTTCCCCCATTGGCGCTAAAGGAGTTACCTCGCCGCTCGTGTAGTTATACGGGTTATACTTTTCGGGCGGGACGCCGGGTAATTTGACATCTATTATTTCGATATCGCTTTTATCGGGAATGACAACCTTTTCCCTCATATGCCCGATGATTTCATCGGTTAAAATAAGGACAGGGGTTCTATATTTTACAGCCAGATTAAATGCGCGGATAGTTTCATAAAGCGATTCATTGACGCTTGAAGGGGTAATGGCTATAATAGCGTGGTCCCCGTGCGTTCCCCATTTTGCCTGCATAACATCGCCCTGGGCCGGAAGCGTCGGTAAGCCCGTGGAAGGCCCGCCCCTCATAACATTTATAATAACGCAGGGAATCTCGCACATCGAGGCATATCCGATGTGTTCTTGTTTTAAAGACATTCCCGGTCCGGATGTTGCCGTCAAGGCTTTAGCGCCGCCCAATGCCGCCCCAAGGACAGCGCCTAAAGCGGCAATTTCATCTTCCATTTGAAGAAATACCTTCCCGATTTTCGGAAGTTTGCTTGATAAAATCTCTGCTACTTCCGAAGACGGCGTTATGGGATAACCCGCAAAAAAATCGCACCCCGCTATAACAGCGCCTTCGGCAATTGCTTCATTTCCCTGCATAAGTTTTATGTTTTTAGCCATTTTTATCTTATTCCTCCGTTATTAATTTGTCATTCCTGCATATCTTTACATGCGCTTATCGAAGCATGTCTTTGATGCGGGCAAAGATGGCAGAAATCCAGCCATATTATATATTATATATTTCACACTATTCCACGCTGATCGAAAAGTCCGGACATAGATATTCGCAAATATTGCATTTAGTGCATTTGGAAATATCCACGACTTCTGCCACCTCTTTATTCATAATAAGAACCTGTTCGGGACAGAAAGCGACGCAGATTTCACACCCCTTGCAGTAATTGACGACGATGTCGATTTTAACGGCGCCCTTTTTGCCTGTCCCCGAGACTTCCTTAATGGTAAGGCTGTTTTTTGTTTTAATTTCGGTTTCTATGCCTTCGCATACATTATAGTTCGTGAGGGTTACCGTCTGGCTATTCAAATTTTTGCTCTCTTTTTCGGGCACATTAGCCTCCTACAAAAATATTAATTAATTAAAATACAAATAACATTGGCCTTATAAATTTAAAGCCTTTTTTGCGGTTTCGGCAATAACGGATGGATTATCGGCAATGAAAATCCCGTTTTTTTCCATTGTTTTAAGTTTTGCAGGTGCCGTACCGACGCCGCCGGAGATTATTGCGCCCGCATGCCCCATTCTTTTACCTGCGGGAGCAGTTTTTCCGGCAATAAAACCTACGACAGGTTTTTTCATATTTTTTTTGATAAACTCGGAAGCCTCTTCCTCTGCCGTTCCGCCGATCTCTCCTATCATAACGACGGCTTTTGTTTCTGGGTCGTCTTCAAACATTTTTAAAAATGTAATAAAAGGAGAGCCTATTATGGGGTCGCCGCCAATGCCGATGCAGGTGGTTTCACCGAGTCCCGCCTTTGTGAGCTGATTAACCGCTTCATATGTGAGAGTTCCGCTTCTCGACAAAACCCCGATTTTACCTTTTTTATGAATAAACCCGGGCATAATGCCGATTTTACACTCATCAGCGGTAATAATCCCGGGGCAGTTGGGGCCGATCATTATAGATTTCGAACAGTTTAAAGCATTTTTAACATTTAGCATATCCATTACGGGTATTCCTTCGGTTATACAAACAATGAGCGGAATTTCAGCCTCTATCGCCTCGACTATGCTGGAAGCCGCAAAACCTGCGGGGACAAAAACCATAGTAGCATCGATTCTGTGCTCTTTTTTGGCTTCGTCTATCGTATTATAAACTGGAACAGAGTTGTTAAACAGCGTTTTGCCTTTGAAAGGGGTAACGCCTGCAACGACATTTGTGCCGTATTCAAGGCACTTCAAGGTATGAAACGATCCCTCCTTGCCCGTGATGCCCTGAACCAGAACATTGGTATTTTTATTTACAAGAATGCTCATGTTTTGATACCCTTAATGTTTATTTTATGTTTTTATACTTTATACCTTAAGTGTTTGACTTATCCACATATATCTTTGATAAGAACGTCTTTAATTCCCAATATATGCCTTCGATAAAGAATGTCTTTAATTCCCCTTTTTCCAAAAGGGGTGCTGATCTAAAAGGCATTAATTCGCAATTCATTAGCAAATCTTTAATAATTCCCCTTTTTCCAAAAGGGGTGTCATTTTGCCTTCAGGCAAAATGACGGGGTATTTATAAATAAATTTCTTTTTTCCTTACACATTATCCGTTTACGATATCCGAAATCTTTTTTGCGCCGTCCGCAAGGCTTTCACCGACTATAAAATTCATTCCCGAGCTTTCTATTATTTTAGCGGCAATGTCGGCATTTGTGCCCTCAAGCCTGACGACGACGGGCAGTTTTAACCCGATATTTTTAGCTGCGGCGACAACTCCCTCCGCTACCATGTCGCATTTGACGATTCCGCCGAATATGTTTATAAATATTCCCTTGACATTTTTATCGGACAAAAGGATATTAAATGCCGTTTCAACTCTTTTAGCATCGGCAGTTCCGCCCACATCTAAAAAATTGGCCGGCATTGCGCCAAACTCCTTAATCGTATCCATCGTGGCCATGGCGAGTCCCGCACCGTTCACCATACATCCGACATTTCCGTCTAATTTAATATAGTTAAGCCCGACGCTTTTTGCTTTAACCTCCAGCGGCTCTTCCTCATCCTCATCGATAAAGTCGTTAAAATAAGGATGCCTTATAGATGCGTTATCGTCTAATATGATTTTTGCATCCAGCGGAATAAATGTGTTGGCGCCGGTCAGTATCAAAGGGTTAATCTCGAGCATAGACATATCTTCTTTAATAAAAGTATCGTATAAAAGGCTTACAAGGTTGGAAAAATCGTTGTAAAGATTTTTTTCAATGCCGAGGAATAAAAACATCTTAAGCATATGAAACGATTTCAAACCATGGCCCGGATTTATCGGGACGGTTAAAATCTTTTCGGGCGCGTTTTTGGAAACCTCCTCGATTTCCATGCCGCCTTCAGCGCTAAGAACGAAGGCAATGGATGCGGTTTTTCTATCTATCGTAAGGGACAGGTAAAACTCTTTAATTATTTCGGCGCCTTCCTCTATAAGAACCTTTCTGACCTTTTTGCCCTCTTTGCCCGTTTGAGCGGTAACTAACGTCATGCCGATCATCTTTTCGGCGATAGACCTGGTTTCGTCGGCAGATTTTGCAATCTTAACGCCGCCCGCCTTGCCCCTGCCGCCTGCATGAACCTGCGCTTTTACGGCACAGACGGGGGAGGATAATGTTTGATATGCTTTATACGCTTCTTCCCCATTGCGGCATAAGACAGATCTGAGGGTTTTAATGTTGTGATTATTTAAAATTTCCTTTGCCTGATATTCATGAATATCCATAATAATTCCCGTTTTGGTTAAATAAATATTAAAAATAATTAATCGTTGACAGCATATTTGTTTTCATATCTTTTTCTGCCTTCTTCATACAGGTCTCCCCCATATACATCATTTACGACGATAGCGGGAAAATCTTCGACTATAAGCTCACGGATGGCTTCAGACAAGAGGTCTTCGTATGCGATAACCTTACTGGATTTTATTGACTTAGAAATTAAAGCCCCCGCTCCGCCGATAGCGCCGAAATACACGGCCTTATATTTTTGAATCGCCTCTTTTACTTCATTAGACCTTTTGCCTTTGCCTATCATGCCCTTTAAACCAAGCTTCATCAATATGGGGGCATACTTATCCATCCTGTAGCTTGTGGTTGGACCTGCCGAACCGATAACCTCCCCCGGTTTCTCAGGGGTTGGCCCTACATAGTAAATAACCTGCCCTCGAATGTCAAACGGCAGAGGCTTATTTTCCTCTATTAATTTAACCAACCTAAAGTGAGCCTGGTCTCTTGCGGTATAAATTACTCCGCTTATTAAAACCTCGTCGCCCGTTTTCAGGCTTAATACAGTATCGTCTGCCAAGGGCGTAGTTATTTTTTTAATGCCCATTTTGCTTAGAATTATATTATTATATTGCAATAGTTAGTTAATAAATTAATAATAATTTGAAAACAGGAATAATACGGAAAAATATGGCAAATTAATTTAGATAAATTGATAATTTATATTGTTATTTCGGCATGCCTGTGCGAATGGCATTCGATATTAACGGCGACGGGAAGACTTGCAATATGGCACGGTTCTTTAATTATATGAACCCCAAGAGCAGTGCAAATCCCGCCAAAACCCATCGGACCCGTTCCGATGTTATTTATCCTTTCCAATATAATTTTTTCCATTTCATCTAATTCATGGTCGCTGTTTCTCTCTCCCAATTTTCTAAAAAGGGATTTTTTTGCAAGAATGGCAGACCTTTCGAAATTGCCGCCTATGCCAACCCCGATAATATTGGGAGGACACGGGTTCGGTCCCGCCGCCTGCATTATTTGAACGACAAAATCCATAATGCCGTCTTTTCCGTCCGAAGGGCGCATCATCTTAATTCCGCTCATATTTTCGCTTCCTCCGCCCTTTGCCGCGTACATTATTCTAAGTTTATCCCCATTCGTAAACTCATAATGTATTATCGCAGGCGTATTGTCTCCTATGTTCTTCCTTGTTAAAGGGTCGCATGTGGATTTTCTTAAAAACCCTTCGGAGTACCCCCGCCTTGTGCCCTCGTTTATAGCATCCGTTAAGTTTTTGTCTCTAACCGCGACATTCATTCCGATTTCTACAAAGAAAACGGCAAGTCCCGTATCCTGGCATAAAGGCTTATTTTCGGTTTCTGCAATCTCTGCGTTTAACAGTATCTGGCGCAGTACGGTTTTTCCGGATTCGGAAATTTCTTTTTCAAAAGCCTGTTTAAGGCCTTTGTAAGTATCTTCGGGCAAGCTGACGCTTGAATTAATAATTAAATTTTTAACGGCGTTTGATATTTCTTCGGATGTTATAAACCTCATCAATAAAATATTTCCTTTGAATTCAATGTTATAAATATTTTACACATTTAAAAAATAATTTCAAGTAAAAAATAAACCATGATTATAAATTTTGATGAACGCAAAAACTGTTTGCCATATCGCAAGCATTAAATTCAGGCTGAATAACAACATGGTTTATATTGAATTTTTCTTCGAGCGCATCCTGAATGTTATTGATAATGCAGCATATATCGGATGATTTAACGACATTTTCCTCGACAAGAATATGCGCGCTTAATAGCTTAAAAGATTTTGACATGCTCCATATATGGAGGTCATGAACATTTTTTACCCCCCGCGTTTTAAGTATTTCTTCCTTTACCTTTTCAAAATCAATCTCTTTCGGCACGCCTTCCAACATTATATTTATGGTTTCGTTTATGACGGAGAATGCGCCTATCGCAATAATCGGAGAGACTATTAAACTTATTATAGGGTCAATGTAATAAAATTTTGTAAAATAAATAATTATTCCGGCGGCTATAATCGCTATTGAATTTAAGAAATCCCCAAGTATATGGAAAAAAGAGCTTTTAAGATTTAAATTGCTATGAATATCTTTATGGATTCTCATGCCTATTATGATATTTATAACAACGCTTATTAAAGGGAAAATAATCATAATGCCCGAATTAACCGTTTCCGGATGAACAAGCCTTAAATAACTTTCATAAATCAATATCAAAGATATCACTAAAAGTAAAAACGAATTAAAAAGCGCCGCAAGTATTCCCATTCTGTGGTAGCCGTATGTATTTTTTTCGGTGGGCGTTTTTCTTACCTGTATTTGAGCAAACCATGCCAGAAGAAGCGATGACGCATCGACTAAAATATGGCCGGAATCAGAGTATAACGCCATACTATTAGATATTATCGCTCCGCTAAATTCCGCAATCAGTATAAAAATAGTAAGCAGAAAGGCTATTTTTAAGTTTTTTTCGGATCTAAAGGCCTCGCCGTTTAAATTTAGCGAATGGGAATGGGCATTATCATCGTGCGGGCGGTGATGTTCCGCATGCCCGTTACGGGTATGCAAGGTAAATTCGCCTGATTTTATTTTTACTATATCTTCCATAATAATAAAATATCCCCCGATAATAGGTAAAATTATAACATATTATATGATTATTTTAAAATTAATTTAATTTTCCAAATTGATAAGCGTGTTTAAAATAATGTATAATACTAAAAATAATGGAAAAAAAAGAAAAAGAAACGATAACGCTTTTGAGCCTTTCACATTTTTTTTGCCATGTCGCCATACTTACATATCCGGCAATTTTAATACTTATTAAAGATAGATTTCATGCAAACTATGAAACGCTTGGAACCGTTGCAGGGATATATCTTTTTTTGTTTGGCGCGGGTTCTTTGCCTATCGGTTTTATAGCCGATAAGATTAATAAGAAACATATTTTAAGAATTTATCTGCTGGGGATGGCCGTTTTTTCTTTTATGGCCGCCGTTTCAGGTAATTTCTACGTTTTCGCCGTTTCCGTTATTTTTATCGGGTTTGTCGGCAGTATTTATCATCCCGTGGGCTTAAGCATGATGTCTTTTATCGGGAGCGATAAGCTGAGGGCATTTGCAATTCACGGTATCGCGGGGACGCTTGGCGTGGCTTTAAGCGCAGGCTTTGCCGGAATGCTGGGCTATTTTTTCGGGTATAATTTTCCGTATTTAATACTCGGCGTTATATTTTTATTGCTTTTTATTTTATCTTATTTATTAAAAATAGATGTCAACGATGCTAATATTAATAGTTTAAAAGATAAGGATGGCCCTGCTTATGCTAATAAATTCGATTATAATGAAAATGTAAAGGGAAAAAGGAATAGTAAAATTAAGATTGCGATAAATGATTTTGTTAAAGAATTTTTCCATTTTAATTTAATTTTAATTTTTATTGCCGAATTTTTAAACGGGTTTGTGTTTCAGGGAGTTTTTTCATTTTTGCCCGCTTATGTCGGGACCCAATTAAAAAACTACCTGTTTTTTCATAATCAGGCAGCTGCCGCAGGCGGTTTTTTCGTTACGATTGCGCTTATCGTAGGGGTAATTTTTCAGTATAACAGCACGAGAATCACAAAAAATTACAAACCGAATAAAGTTTTTTCCTTTTTAATATTAGTGAGCGGCATATTTCTTTTGATATCCGGGTTTACCCATAATATTTTGCTTTTTATATCTATTTTGGCATTTTCGGCATTTAATTTTTCCCTAAATCCAATCTCGAATCTTATGATAAGCCAAAATGCCCATGAGAAATATAGAGCGACGGCTTACGGGATATTTTTCTTTGCGGGTTTCGGAATAGGTTCCGTTGCCGCCCCGATTGGCGGGATAATTGCTCAAAGGTTTGCCCTGCACTGGATATTCGTCTTATTCGGGTTTGTAATGCTTCTGTCTTTTGCGATATCCGGCGTAATCAAAGGCGGAAAGTATGCGTAGCATTTTATTTTATATAGCGCTGCTTGCGTAAGCGGGCTATTTACGGCAAACCCCGGTTTATTCATATTTTGGATTTGCCGTAAAATTTTATAAATAAGGATGAAGTGACCCTTATTAATTTACAAAATTATAGAAAGGCCATTCCCGCAATTTTATTATTTTTAATTACGGTTTTAATATATATGGCTTTTCCGCTTTTCAGCATTAATTTCCACATATAAAACTTAAGCCCCGCTTGTTTTAATGCAACCAAGTATTTAATATTGTAGCCGTTTTTTAATTGCAATTTGTTATTTAGAGAGTTTGAAACCTTATCGAAACTGGCTCTGCTTACGATGCTTTTAAATGCGGGCGAGGATGTTTTAAGAAATTTGGCATAATTTTTTTTTGCCAGAGCATTAACTGCTTTCGACACAACTTTTTTAACGGCTTTAATCTTGGCAGGGCTTACATATAATTTTGCGGGTTTGCCGGCATTATTAATTGCAGGCGCATTATTAACAGGCGGGGCGGCTGATTGGCTATCGGGTTGCGGCGGAGCATACCGATTTGAAGAATGCGGGGAGGCAGGGGGCATCGGCGCTTGTCCCTGGGTTAACAAATTGGCATTGGCATTTGCGCTGAACGCAAAAAGAGACATTAAAGCAATTAAGTAAATAAATAGTTTCATTTTAAAACCTCCATAAAATTAGTTAGTTAGATTTTAAATTTAATTAATTTAACGGGCATGTATTATAATTATGCGGCAAGCATACGATAAAAAAGAAAAATATCGTAACGGTAAAAATTAATAGCGGTAAAATAATTCTTTGTGAAAAATTGCATGCAAAGCATCCCTCGCCATAAGAGATTATTATAGGTGGATACACAGCCGGAGTAAAAACTAAATTGCGCTGAATTGCGTAAAAATTAACATTCCCCTTAAACTTAACAATGAATGTTAATTTTCAAAGGCCAATGAAGAAAGTATAATAAAAATAAGATGTATGATAATTTTAATAACTGCCTTTTAGCCTATCATAAAAATTATGACATGTCAAATATGCCTGATTTGATGTATAATATTAAGAAATATTAAAAATGTTCGGGAAGGCGGTTTTAAAGCGCTGCATGGTTTATAAATAACTTCGTAAAGCTGGGGAGGGAAAATGTCATTAGAAAACAGGGTTATAGGTTTTATAGGTGCGGGAAATATGGCTTACGGGCTTATTAAGGGAATTGTCAGCGTAAAGCCGGATATGGAAATCGTGTTTTATGATACCGATAGCGAGAGGGTAAATTTTGTCAGGGATACTTTAAAAGCAAATCCGCTGAATAGCGTAGGAGAGGTTATCGAAAATTGCGATGTAGCTTTTATTGCCGTTAAACCCTATTCCGTAGAAAGCGTGCTTGAGGTTTCCGCCCAGGCTTTAAATAATTTTCAAAATAGTAGGAATTTTCCTATATTTATTTCGATAGCAGGCGGAGTTAAGGTTGACTTTATGGAAGAGGTTTTCAATCAGACGCTAAAAAATGTTTTCCCTATAAAAATATTCAGAGTTATGCCAAACATAAACTCCTTAGTGGGAAAAGGTATGAGTGCAATGTGTTATAATAATTATGTTTCGGATGAAGATAGAAAAATGGTAACCGAAATATTAGAAATGTCCTCGAAGGTTTTGATTATAGACGAGAAATATTTTGATGCCGTAACCGCTCTGAGCGGGAGCGGTCCCGCATATATTTTTTTAATTGCGGAAGGGCTTATCGAGGCAGGAGTTAAGCTGGGTCTTCCAAGGGATATGGCAAGGACTTTGTCGGTTCAAACGCTTCTGGGTTCGGCTGATTTGTTAAACAGCCCCGAATTTTCGAAATCTTCCACAAAAGACCTTAAAGATATGGTAACATCCCCGGGCGGTACGACGGCCTACGGCCTTGCAAAACTTGAAGAGGGAAGGATTAAATATATTCTCGATTCTGCGGTAAACGCCGCATATTTAAGGTCAAAGGGACTGATTTAAATGCCGAACCCTTTCCCTGCAATATCGGATAATATAAAAAATATAAATGAAAAGGTGAAAACCGCCGCCGTAAAAAGCGGCCGCGATTTTTCGGATATAACGATTTTAGCGGCGTCTAAAACGAGAAGTCCCGGGGAGATATTGGAAGCGTTTAACGGCGGCATAAAGGTTTTTGGGGAAAACTATGTCCAGGAGTTTTTGCCGAAGTTTGAATCGCTTGCAGGTTATAAAGGCCTTCGCTGGCATATAATAGGGCATCTTCAAAGCAATAAGGTTAAATATATAATAGGAAAGGCCGATTTAATTCATTCCGTAGATAGCGTCCCGCTTGCAAAAGCCATTGAAAAACACTCTGTTTCCCAAAATACCGCCACGAATATTTTAATCGAGGTAAACCTTGCAAACGAAAAAACTAAAAATGGCGTGACAATCGACGAAACATATAATCTGGTTAAAGAAATAAATAAATTTCAGGGGCTCCGGCTAAAAGGCCTTATGGCAATGCCCCCTTTAGAAAAAGATAATAGAAAATATTTTAAGTCTTTAAGAGAACTTCTTGAGGACATAAACGATAAAAACATTTATAAAGAAAAACTTTTAACCCTTTCAATGGGAACATCGAGCGATTTTGAGGCAGCCATTGAGGAGGGCGCAAATATAATAAGGCTTGGAACTATAATATTTGGAAGCAGGCCGCCAAAGACAGCACCTGCGTCATGATGAATAATTTAATAATATTGGCATCATCGTCGGAAAGAAGGATTTTTCTCCTCAAGAAGTTAGGCGTCGATTTTACTCCCGTCAACCACGCGCTTCAAATAGAACCGCAGTTTAGTAGTTTTGCCGGAAATATATCGATAGGCCGTTTTGCCGAAGATTTGGCGTTAAAGAAGGCGGAAAGTTTGCAGGAGGACTATCCCGATAACTTTATAATAGGCTCTGATACCGTTATATACCTGAACGGAACGGTTTACGGCAAACCCAAAGACTTTGACGATGCCTTTAATACGCTCAAAGAACTTTCAGGCAAAACTCACGAGGTTTATACAGGCGTTAGCTTAGTCAACAAGCTTAAAAATGTTTATAGAACCGCTCACGATAAAACCTTCGTTAAGGTAAAGCCGCTGAACGACAATGAGATAAAGAACTATCTGAATAAATATCCCCCGTTTGATAAGGCGGGAAGCTATGGAATTCAGGATGATGACGGGATTGTGGAGTCATACGCTGGCTCTTTCGAAAATGTTTTAGGATTACCCGTTCAAAAATTAATCCCGCTATTAAATGAATATCACCTGATATACCCAAAATTGTCGATAGAAAATTATTTTTCTGGATTCCCGCCTACGCGGGAATGACATTGCGGAAATTTAACTTTTCACTCAACGGGTGTCATTCCTGCGAAAGCAGGAATCCAGTGTTCATATAACTTTAAAGCCATTTTAAATACTTCTATCGGCAATTTTGGGATATAGCAATTGCCGCCTTATTTGTTCCCCCGCTTCAATAGTTCCATTGCCTTTTTGAGGCTTATCTGCATCCTGTTAAATGATTTTGCAAGCGAGCCTATTTCATCATTTCTCGGATGGGCAATTTCTTCGGTAAAATGTCCTTTCGATATTTCATCGGCAAGCCTCGACATTTTAGTTATCGGTTTTATTATTGCGCTTTTCATAATAAAATAAAGGAATAAGATAATAATAACAATAAAAATTACGGCAATAATCGCCGAATTTTTAATAAAAATGTCTTGCGCATTTTTAAGGAGTTTTAGAGAGTATATTAATTTTACGCCGCCTAAAATATCTCCCGGCGAAGCTTTTGTGTGGCACATCAGGCAGTTTATTCCCCTTGAATTAGTTTTTGCCACAAAGGGTACTCCAACCATAAGTTCAAACGGCCTGCCGTTTTTATAAATAATCTTTGTCAGCGTTTTATTTGTATTTAAAATTTGGTTATCGAAGGAAGAGCTCGGCTCTTCTTCTGCAAGCCCCTTCCCGAATTCGGAGTTTACGATTTTACCCCTTATTACCTGAAAACCCTTTATTCCTCTCATCTTTTTATAAATGGAAAAAAGCCCCTTTCTGTCGGTTTTTTTCATAATCGTCCCGTTCAGCATCATAGCATTAAGGCTTGAAAGGGCTGTTTTTGCGGTTACTACCGCGTCATGCCGGGTTAGGGAAACGGTAAGTTTGTTTTGGAGATTGTAAGAGTTGTAAACGATTAAAGCGATTGGAATAATGACAAGCAAGACAAGAGGAACGATAATTTTTGTCTTTATCGATACATCCTGAAAAGATTTAAAAATGCCGTTAGACATAATACACCACCTTTAATTAATAAAATTAATAAAAAGAACGATTAATGATACATATTAATATTAATCGGAAGACCTCTTCTCTTCCGCCGGTTTTGGCAATGTCCATGCCGCATAATCGCATTTTGGATAGTTAGAGCATCCGTAAAATTTCCTGCCCTTTTTTGTCCGCTTTTCGACTAAATAGCCGCCGCAGCCTGTTGGGCAGGGAATTTTGGATTTATTATACTTAACGGGTATAGGTTTTATATTTTTGCATTCGGGGTATCCGCTGCACGAAAGGAATTTGCCATATCTGCCGGTTTTTATTACCATCGGTTTTCCGCATTTCTCGCATATTTCGTCCGTCTCAAGCGCAGCCGCATCGTTATCCGCATTGTCCTTTGGAATCTCTTTTGTATTTTTGCATTCGGGGTATCCGCTGCAAGCCAAAAACTTGCCAAACCTTCCCATCTTTATTACCATCGGTTTTCCGCATTTCTCGCAAATTATATTCGTGGGTTCCGAAGTCCCCTTTATGTTTTTGATATTTGTTTTGGCGGCCCCAAAACTTTTCATAAATTGGTCGTAAAAATTTGTCAGAAGCTCCTTTCTGCTTGTTGTCCCTTTTTCAATTTCATCAAGCTTCGATTCCATATTTGCCGTGAATTTTAAATCTACGATATCGGAAAAGCCTGCTTTTAAAATATCCGAAACTGTCATGCCCAACTCTGTTGGCTTAAACTTTTGCGTGGAACTGCCTTTTTTTGAGGTATCCGCCGACTCAGTCGTCATAGCCACATAATCTTTATTTTTGATGTTTGCAATGATGCTTTGATATGTAGACGGCCTTCCTATGCCGTTTTCGTCTAAGGCTTTTACTAAGGTTGCCTCGGTGTATCTGGGCGGAGGCGAAGTAAAATGCTGAAAGGCATCGACCCTTTTTATATCGGCAGGATCGCCTTTCGTAAGAAGCGCAAAAATTTTTAATATAGAATTATGGGATTTTTCGGCATCTTCCTGCTCTTCGCCGCCCGATTCGGCTTTAATATTCGAGGTTGGTTCCGCCGGACCTGCGGCCGCGCTAACCCTTGATTCATTTATTACTTTTTGGAATCCGTCAAAATTTAAAACGCTCTCCGTCGTTTTAAAGGTATATGCGGTATTTTTACCTTTTTGCGGTTCGTTATAGTCGCCCTTTATAATTATACTGTATTGGTCGTATATGCTTCCTTCCATAAGCGAGGCTACGAAATAAGCCCATATCAGGTTATATAGTTTGTATTCGTCGGAGGTTAGATATTCTTTAATTTTTTTAGGCGTCAATAAAACATCGGTAGGCCTTATTGCTTCGTGTGCGTCCTGTATTTTCCCCGCTTTCCCCTTTCCTTTATTAAATTCGTTTTTGTTTAAATATTCTTTGCCGAATGAATTTTCTATAAAATTTTTGGCGGATTTTAAGGACGCCTCGGATATTCTTGTCGAATCCGTTCTCATATAAGTTATAAGACCGACAGGCCCTAACGGTTTATTGCTCACCCCTTCTACCGCCCCCAACTCCACCCCTTCGTAAAGCTTCTGGGCTATCGTCATTGTTTTTTTAACGGAGAACCTCAAAATTTTAGCGGCTTCCTGCTGGAGCGTGCTTGTAATAAGCGGAAGAGGGGGCTTTCTGAACGATTGTTTTTTGCCTATCTCCTCTATTTTATAGTTATCCGTTTTTAATAGTTTTTCTTTTAACCCGGAAACCTCTTCCTCGTTTTTGATTTTAGGTTCTTTTCCGTTAATTTTAAAAAGTTCACACTCTATGCTTAAGGTTTTCTTTTCTTCTTTTATGTCAAAAAGCGCCGTTACAGTCCAGAACTCTTCTTTTTTAAAAGCCTTTATCTCCTTTTCCCTTTCGACAATCAAATACAAAGCGACCGATTGAACCCTGCCCGCCGAAAGCCCTCTGCGCACTTTTTCCCATAGAAACGGGCTAAGATTATAACCCACAAGCCTGTCTAAAATTCTCCTTGCTTTTTGGGATTCATACATAGGCTCATTCAAAGAAGAAGGATTTTTTATAGCATCTTTTATAGCATCTTTTGTTATTTCATTAAAAAGAACCCTTTTCACATCAGGTTTTTTGCCTTTAATGGCGTCGATGATTTCTTTAACATTCCATGCAATGGCTTCGCCCTCCCTGTCCGGGTCTGCCGCAAGATACACGGTTTCCACATTTTTCGCTATTTTTTTAATTTCTTCGATGGTTTTTTCTTTGCCTTTTATAATTTCATATTTGGGTTCGAAGTCATTTTTTATATCGACGCCAAGGGTATTTTTGGGTAAATTTTTAATATGTCCGACCGTAGCCTTAACTATAAAACCCTCGCCCAGATATTTATTTATAGTGTGCGCTTTTGACGGAGATTCGACAATTACAAGATTTTTCATAAAGTTTTAGTATTAATTTATAATTTATTTTAATTTAATTTCTTAATAATTCCCCCTGGGAATCTTTCTATTTCCGAATTTATCTCGAGCATCGAGACATTCTTAAGAATTTCGTTTGAGTTAATATTAAACTTAATATTGCTTAGTTTTATTAAATTGTCAATAGTTATATTTTCTTTTTCCAAAGTTTTTAATATAAACTTTTGAATAGGGCTGTATTCCATTTTATTGTCGGCGGCATTGCTGCCTTGCGGGGCTAAATTATTATAAGTATCTTTAGTATGCCGTTCCCCTTCAAATATTTTTACAGGTTTGCCCGCATCTTTAAATTTTTTCATAATGCTCGATAATGAACTCTTTTCCGATAGATACAATATAGCCATTTCTTCCGATAAATGAAAGGCAAGGTTATTTCTTAAAGCGAATCCGTGTTTTGAATTTTTCGAAAACGGGTCTAAGGCAGAAATTTGCAGGATGTTTTTAAAATCAAAACTTGGGGTTAGCGGCAGTTTAGCTATTTTATTTGGGACATGAGAAGTAAACAGCGAATAATGCGGTAAAATTATCAGCAAGGAGGGATCGTCAAATTTTTCTATAAATTCTATTTCAGCCTCGCTGTGTGTCCCAATGTAAATAAAATCCCCCTTTTTTGCATTGCCGCCGCCGGCATAATAATCCTTGAAATCTTTTAATATACCTTTGTCCGGCTTGTAAATTTTAGCGTCTTTAAATCTGGACGATGTCAAAAATAGGCCGTTAGGCGGCTTTATGTTTATATTAAAAATGTTAAGCGGGTCATAGATATGCAAAAATTGCGGGAGTGCGGGGGTAAAAGAATTTTTTCCGCAATTTTTTATTAAACGGGTTGTTTGAATAGGTTTTATGCGGTGTTTATTTAATACGGCAATCTCGCCTAAGGCATGCTCCGCAAACTTATGATAGCAACCGGAATTTTTGAAATCGCCCCCAGCAATGTCGTAATTATTCGGGATTTTTTTTATATGCCCTTCCGCCTTTGCCTTCAGTGTTATCCTGTAATTAAAATATGGCAGGCTTTCGCCAACCTGGGCTTGCGCTTGCGCCATCTCTAAGCCTGGCAGGCAATCTTTTGTATCTATCATATGCGCGCGGGTTTTATGCCTTGTCATTCCTGCGTACGCAGGAATCCAGTGTTATTTAGCATTGGAATACCTAAATAGTTTCCATTGCAGGATTAAGGTGAAATCTCTCTCTATAATTTATTTAAATAATATGATAAAATGAAAAAAATTAAAATGATTTTTTGTTTATGAAAATGACAAGGGGTTTTACCTTTATAAAAGCGAAGGACAAATTATTTTGGCTTTTGTTAATTTGCCTTACCGTCCTAACACCTTTATTCTCTATTACAGTTGCGCCTCCGCCGTCTTACGGGAATGCGGCTTACGATAAAAATATTTCAAGTAAAGGCGGAACAATAAAAATTGCCGTACTGATTCCAACAGAAGGAAGGTTTTCTTATTTTAGCAAACAGTTTATAAACGGCCTGCTGCTTAGCTCGCATAATCCCAATGGTTCAAAAATAAGGTATGTAATCGTAAATTTACCTGCAAATGCCGGCAAGACTAACATTGGTTATATATTTGATTCCCTGGCAAAAAAGGGAATAAGCGCCGTGGTCGGCCCGCTCTTTGCGGGGCAATTAAAATATTTTGCGCATAATTCCGTTAAATTTAAAATTCCCGTAATAACGCCCGCCCCGCTTGTAACCAAAGAAGATATTTCGCCGTTTGTTTTCGGTTACGGGATGACCTTAAAGCAGGAAATAAAAACAGACATAAAATACGCCAGATATGCTGGCATAAGCCCTATTTCGGTTATATATCCAGATAACGGCTACGGGCCTACACTTCTGGCTTATATCAGGCGTTTTTCGGCAAGGTACGGCATCAACATCTTGAATACAACTGCTTATAACGCCGAAACAGTCGATTTTTTTTATAATTTCAATTCCATCGTCAGGTTTCAAAATACTGAAAAAGGGCATATATCAAAAGCCGAGGAAGCGCAGCTTGGAATCACCCCTTACAACCTTATGCACGGCATAACAAAGGCAAAACCTTATATCCCCTTTAAAGGTCTTTTTGTGGTAGGAAGCCCTTCAAAGCTTGAGCTGATTTTAACTCAACTTATGTATTATAATATTGACGGGTTTCCAATACTCGGCTTAAGTTCGCTTGATTCGAAATCATTTATAGAAAAGTATGGATTTTACATGCAAGGCGCTATTTTTCCCAACGGGTTTTTTAAGCATGACGACAACGATGTCGTTAAAAAATTCGATGCGGCGTATAAAAAGTATTATGGAGAAATGCCAAATATACTCAGCGCCGAAGGTTATGATATCGGCGGGATATTAATTAAGGCTGCGGAAAGGCTTAGCGAACATCGGGTTGTTAAAAACCAGTATAATCCTCTGCCTTTAGGCATGGGGCAGTTGCAGAACCCGCCGACAAAAGATGTTAACGGCATTGCGTTTTACGGCTCTATTTTAGCCGTTAAGTCGTACAAAGGAGTATGCGGCATCAGCCGTTTAAGCGGCAATAGCTTTAAAAAAGGCCTATATCTGTTTAAATACAAGGACAACAAGATTTACATCCTTGAAAACCCCTTCTGATTATTTAATATTAAACGGCGGAGGATTTATGAAAAAAGCAAGCGGCATAGAAATTTATGAAAATTTAAAAGAAATAATCAATCCAGGACATAGCTGCCTTGTAGTCTGGGATGTTCAAAACGCATTAGTTTCCCGAATATATAACAAACCGGAATTTGTTTCCAATATAAAAAATTTGGTAAATATCTTAAGGGGTAAAATGCCTATCGCATATACGCTTATAACCCCGCCAGAAAAAGAATTCAGGTCGTCATGGTCGTATTATGCGATGATGAGGCGTTTCGGGGTGGACGATCCCGCTAAATTGCCCGAATTTATTGTTAAAGGTTCGAATGATGCGAATATCCCTGAAGACGTGGCGCCAAAGGCGGGCGACATATTATTGGAAAAGCCGACGGCGAGCATATTCATCGGAACTTATTTTGAACAGATGATGAAAAACAGAAACATAAAAACACTTATCTTTACCGGCATCGCAACCGAAATGGGCATAGAATCTTCGGCAAGGGATGCCGCCAACCGCGGATTTTACCCCGTGATAGCAACCGATTGCGTATCTTCTATGGACAAAGATGCCCATAGCAGGTCTCTCGAGAATATGAAAAAGATGTTTATCTGCGAAAGTTCGCAAACTATTGCAGAAAATATTTAATCCAGCAAAATTAAAATACTCCGATATAATAATTAGGGTAATAGGCGATAAATCATTGTTTATGAAAAGGGCTTTAATTGTACCGGTAAATGTAATAAGTTTAATCTTGCTGTTAATCCTTCCGGGCTGCGCGATATACAGGCCGCTTCCGTTAAATAAAAAAACCATAGCTAAAGCTTCGGCGCCGCCTGCTTTAAAGGAAATAGAAAAAAATTCAAAAGTGATAAAAAATCCGTTAGTCGGAAAAGTATCATTCAAGAAAAAATTGACGCCGTCCGATGTCGCGCTAATAGCCGTTATGCTTAATCCCGCGCTTAAGATAGAAAGAGATTCTATCGGCATATCAAAAGCCGGGTTAATACAGGCGGGCTTGCTTCCGAATCCCGTATTAGGTTTTTATTTTGCTAAACCTGTTTCGGGAAACATTTCAGGCGCAAATGAGCCATACACAGCATACGGGTTCAGCCCCGCTTTTAATATAAATTCTTTATTTTTAAGAGGAACAAAAATAAAAGCGGCGAAATTTAACCTGAAGGCAAAAGAAATGCTCCTGCTCTGGAACGAGTGGCAAATAGCCCAAAGCGCTAAATTGGGCACAATAAACTTTATTTTATTATCGCGGGAACTTAAGTTATATGAGGATATAGAAAATATAAGCAAAAAAAGATATAAATTGATAAACAAGAGTTACAAAGCAAGGCTGATCGGCGCTTCAGAAAAATCTACGGCGGAAATCCGCCTTTTTAATGCCATGTCCGATGTGATAAGTTTAAAAAAAGCCGTAAGTAATGAAAAAATCCAAATATACAAGATGCTTAACCTGCCTTACGGATATAAATTGCCGTTGGAAAAAAATATTAGTTTTAAAATTAAAACTTTAATCTTACCCGCTAAAAAACGGTTAATTTCCAATATAGAAAAAAGGCTCGATCTTATCGCTTTCAGGTTTGCGTACGAAAGCAGGGAACAATCTTTAAGGGAGGCAATCTTAGCGCAATTCCCCTCAATCGACGTGAGTTTTCCTTTTGCAAGCGACACTTCGAATGTTCAGACCTTTGGGGTTGGGGTGAGCATAAACTTTCCGGTATTCAATAGAAATCAGGGCAAGATATCGGCTGAAAAGGCCTCTCGAAAAATGATGTTCGATGGTTATATAAATAGAATTATAAAATCTAAACTTGATATAAACAGAGAACTTTCGAATATTAATTTAATATTGGCTCAATATAAAATCGAGGAGAATAATTTAAGCGAACTTTACAGTATAAATGCTTTTTATAATGCAGCCTTAAAAGACAAAAATGTGCCAATTTTTAAAATTTATAGTAATAATATAAGCTTTTTAAAAGAAGAGATAAATTTAATTAACCTGAAACTTAATTTATTATATAATTTAATCGCACTTGAAATTTCATCCGGCAAAAATATAAATTACAATAAATAAAGTCGATAGAGGTTCATTTGAAAAATAAATTTAATATTATTTATTTAGTTTTTATCATTTTATTCTTTTATATTCTTTCCGGTAAATCCTTTGCGTTCAAAGTTAAGGTTTCCCCCGTCGGCATTACCGCATGGACTAAAACCGTAGAAATATTCGGTATTACTAAAACCATAGAAAAAGCCGTTCTCGAAGCGCCGACCGGCGGAAGGGCCATGGGACCTTTTCTTCCTTTGGGAAATGTCAAAGCTGGAAAAGTAATAGCAAAAATTTTACCGGCGGGATTTAGGCAAAAGTTATATTACGCAAGTAGGGAAGTCAAATATTCTTTGCAAAATTTACTGAATACAAAAAAGCTTTACAATCAGAGGATAGATACCATCCAGGATTTAAATAAAGCCGAACTGCTATTCGATAAGGCAAAATCTTACTTAAAATCGTTAAAATCCGTATTAAATGAATATAGCATTTTTGCCCCATTTTCGGGAACCCTGGATTATCTTGTGCCCGAAAATACTTATGTTGCCGCCGGGACGCCGGTAGCGCATTTAAACGGAAACGGGCAATTATGGGTCAGGGGTTATATCACGCCTTCATACGCAAATATTTTACACACAGGAGATGAAGCAATGATAAAAGGTGAAACATGGAGGGGAATAGGCAGAATAGCATCCATAGGCAAAAGCGCAAATTATTCGGGGCTCGTGCCCCTCTATATTTCTTTGCCTAAAGGGTTAAATCTGATTCCCGGCGAATGGTTAAAAATCAAAATTAGATTGAAAAGCCGCGAAAGTTTTTGCGTTCCTACCGCGGCTCTGGTAGGCAGAGGGTTCAGCACTTTTGTTTTTGCGGTTAATTCGGGGGTAGTAAAAAAAATACCCGTAAATATTATAACTATTGATAAAGACAAAGCATGGGTAAATGGCAAATTATATAAAAATGAACTTGTGGTAATAAGCGGCGCGGACAGATTAATTAATGGGACAAAAGTAGAAATAATAAAATGAAAAAATATTTGAACTTTTTATGGGGCAATCGGTTTACGATAATCATTTTATCCATTTTTATAATTTTTATCGGCTATTTTTCTTTAAATAATTTACCGGAAAGCATATTTCCGAATATCGAATTTCCAAAAGTTTCGATACTTGTTCACGATTCATACCTTCCCGTTAAATATATGCTGACAAGGATAACCTATCCTATGGAAGAAGCCGCAAAAGGCGAGCCAGGAGCTAGACTTGTGCGTTCCCAGACCGGAAACGGAATCTCTAAGATACATGTGTATTTTAATTCAAATGTGAATCCGGAAACCGCTTATCTTGTGCTCCAAAGCCGTATATCCCGCATCTCGTTGCCTCATAATGCCGATGTAAGCGTTCGTCTTATGAGACCGAATATATATCCGCTTGCAGAATATGCCATGGTATCCAATAAAATTAACAGCTCTCAAATGATGCCGTTTTTTGCTTTTCAGGCAAAACCTGCCATACTTTCCGTAAACGGCGTTTACAAGGTTGAAGAGACGGGCCGCGGATGGCCGGAAGTTCATATTAAGCTTAATCCAATCGATTTATCCAGATATGATATAAGTCCCTCCGAAATAATGCAAACGCTTATACAAAACGGGGGGCCCTTTTTTTCGGGAATAATGTATTCCTTTAATCAACAATTTCTTGTATCCACGACTAAGATGCCGAAAAATATCGGCGATTTTTCAAAATTAACCCTGCCGTTAGGCCATAAGTTGAAAGAACATATACCTCTGCCGTTAAATAAAATCGGAAAGATTACGATAGGACAGCCCCCTTTATTGAAACAGGCAAAAGTGGCCGGCTATAAACATGCACTCATCATGGATGTTCTTTCTCAGGTCAAGGTTAATGAAGTAAAAGTTGCGGACAATGTCGATAAAGTTATTCAAACACTTAAAAAACATATTCCTTCCGGTGCAAGCATAGTTAAAATATATGATTTAAGCAAACTGATAAAAAGCAGTTTGCAAGATGTTTGGATTGCTTTAGTTATAGGCAGCATAATCTCGTTGATTGTCGTGCTGTTTTTCATAGGAAGGTTTGACGGCGCCTTATCGATTTTTTTGGTTATACCTTTATCTTTGGCAATAACATTGACCGTGCTTCATATTATGGGCTACGGGTTGAATATTATGACCCTTGGAGGAATTACCGCTTCTATCGGGGCGATGATAGACCATGCAATCGTTATCGTGGAGCGCGGACTGCACGGCATTTATGATTATGATAAAAATGGAAAATCTTCGATAATCGACAGGCTAAAAGATATCTTGCCTTCAATGACATTGGCCACCTTAACATCGACAATAGTTTTTATTCCGCTTATTTTTTTGTCTGGGACATTAGGTTTGTTATTTAAACAGATGGCCGTTGCCATTATACTTGCTTTAATTTCTTCCCAGTTAGTGGCGGTGACTGTTACCCCTGTTTTAGCTATATTTCTTGCGAATCGGGGTCGGAAAATAGAAAAAAACCAGGCAAAAAGGAATGAGAAAAATAACAACAGGATTTTTAAAATTTATAGCAGGGCGCTTGTTTATAGTATGCGCAAGCCGTGGATTTCGGCTATTGCCGTTATTTTATCGATTGTCTTAGGCTATTTTTCTTTTAAGAATCTGGCCACCGCTTTTTTACCCCATTGGGATGAAGGCGTAATAACGGTGCCTTTCAGAACGCCGGTCGGAAGCAGCGTATCCGATACCGTTAAGATTGGAAAAGATTTAATGAAAAAGGCGTCCGCAGATTCTAATGTAAAAACGATTTCGTTGATGGTAGGCAGGAGTTTCGAGAATCCTTATTCCACCTCCAATAAGGGAATTTTGACTATAGTTTTAAAAAAGAACAGGACGCTGAGCACGGAAAAGATGATGTTAAAACTCGATGAAGAGTTCAAAGAAATCGACCCTAATCTGATAGCATTGTCATTTTCTCAAATAATGGTCAATCGGATTGGGAATCTCTCCGGTTCGCACGCTCCTTTAGAAATCATTCTTTTTGGAAAAAGCGCAAAAGAACTTCATGCGGAAGGGGGCAAACTTTACAATGCCCTGTCAAAAAATAAATATTTTGAATCCGTAACATTTAAATCTCCCTCGGCAGGTCCAGAAATTGATATAAGACCCTCTTTTTATTCCACAATTTACGGTTTAAATTCCGCCGCCATAGCAAAGCAGGTCAAACTTCATTTTTACGGAGAAAACGCGGGTTTTATATTGAAAGGCGAACAAATACTACCCATAAGAATAACTATTCCGACAAAATATTCATTTGACAGGCAAATAAGAGATTTGAATATGAAACTTCCGGATAACGACTATCTGCCTTTGCGTAATATTTCAAACATAAAAATGAAAAACTCCGTTCCTTATATTACCCGCCAAAATCTTGTTCCTTATGCGTATATATGGCTGAATCCGTCAAGCGGCATCGGTTTATCCTTAGCTGCAAAGAAAGCAAAATCTATCGTAAAGAGCGCAGGGCTGCCGAAGGGCGTAAGTTTCAAACTTGGCGGCTACTATAAAAAACAGGTTAAAAGTTTTAAACAGATGTATTTTATACTTTTTACCGCATTAATGCTTCTATTGATTTTATTAGGCTTGCAATTTTCAAGCCAATTGGCTGCCGTATCCGCCATTGTTTCCATTGCATTGGTTGCCCCCTTTTCTTTATTGCTGTTATTAATTAGAGGGATAAATCTTGACAGTACGGCTTTTCTTGGTATATTAATGGTTTTTGCCATAGCCGTCAACAATGTAATACTTATCTTTTCAAGAGCGAGACAGATTTCGGGCAATGGTAAGCCAGGGATATTTTCCGTTGCTTTAGCTGCAAGAGGAAGATTTAGGCCGATTATTATGACCATGCTTGCCGATATTTTTGGTTTTTTACCTTTAGCTATAGGAATAGGAAGAGGGACGGATTTACTTAAGCCTTTAGCGACAGCCGTAATAGGAGGTTTGATTTTTGGTATTTTCGCCTCGCTTTTAATAGCGCCTTCGTTTTATAGTTTTTTAATGTGGATTGGAAAACAAATACAGCGTTAAGATGCACAAGCTTAAAAGATTTACCTTTTGATAAAAGATACTCCATGGTTTTCGACATCCCTTAAAAGAAATTTCTTAATATTTTTAGTCCGTGTCTCGCAAATCATACCCATTTTGCCTTATTAGCTCTTCGCTAAGCTGCCACAATTTTTTTCTTGAATTTATATCGTGGGCGGCTGGATTTGGTTTTACTATTTTAAGGTCGCTGAAGTATTTCCCCGTGATATTTGCTACATCATCCGATGCCGCTAAATAAACCGGCGTAGCCGCCCCTTCATCTGCACCCCTGCTGAAAAACTTGCCGAACCCGCCCCAGCCAGCTCTTAAAAGTTTTGTGTTTATTACCCCCGGATGAAGGCAGTTTACCGTAATATTTTTATCCTTAAGCCTTTCGCTTAGTTCAAAGGTAAAATAAATCACGCAGAGCTTGGAAAGGCTATATGCCTTGTGTCCGTCATATTTTGCCGTGTTGATTAAGTTTTCGAAATCCATTTCCGGGGAATGGGCCATAGAGCTTACATTTATTATGCGTGCGGCTTCGGATTTTTTCGGTTTAATTATGGGAAGGAGATTTAATGTCAGAAAAAACATGGAAAGATAATTTATCTGGAATGTTGCCTCTATGCCTTCGGGAGAAAGCGTATAATCGTTTAAATAAACGCCCGCATTGTTTATTAAGACATCCAGATTATCGTATCTATTTTTAACCTCGTTTGAAAAGTTAAAGACCTCTTTTAAAGATATTAAGTCATAATTAAAATAATCCAATTTTGTAGTTATTTTGGAAAGTTCGTCCACGGTTTGCTTGCATTTCTCCTCGCTTCTTCCATGTATTAACACAAAAAAGCCCTTTTTGGCAAGCATAATTGCGGTTTGTTTGCCTATTCCATCGGTTGAACCTGTAATAAGAACGGTTTTCATAGTGAAATAATTAAATTATTTAAATCTTTTGAATAATTAAAGCAGCCTTTCCGAAACGATATTTCTGACGCTTTCGCCTGCATCGTCCCGCATTAAATAAAGATATTCCGCAGGAATTCTTTTTTGCGGCCGCTTTTCTAACCATAGCTTCGACATGTCCCAATGCGCTGTAATAAAGAAATAGAATTTTAATCGCATAACCCCCTCTATTTATCATAACCCACTTCTTTTTATAATTATATCTTATATCCAATAAAATTTTGAGATATAATTAAAACAAAACAATTAAAATTTTATTAATTTTATTAATCTTATTAATTTGAGAGGCAGGTAAAAATTATATGATTCCGCCGAACCAGAACAAAGTCGAAGATTTGATTCAGCTTGATTTGGGATATATTCCCGATGTCGGCATCGAAGATTATAGGCTGGCCGTAAAAGGCTTAGTCGATAATCCAACGGCCTTAACTTACAAAGATATCGTTAAAATAGGAAGCGATAAAGTAATAGACGACTTTCACTGCGTTACCGGCTGGACGAAAGAATCCGCCGAATGGGAAGGCGTTTTATCAAAAAAAATTGTTGCGGAAGCCAAACCCCGTAAAGATGCAAAATATGTTTTAATAGGTTCTTACGACGGATACACAACAAATATAGATGCCGGCCTCTTGCTCAAAGATAACTCAATACTTGCAATTAAATACGGCGGGAAAGTTTTAAAGCCTGAACACGGTTTTCCGGTGCGGCTTGTTATTCCGGATAAATATGCATACAAAAGCGCTAAATGGGTAAAAACCATTACTTTTTTAGATAAAGAAGAGCTTGGGTACTGGGAGCAAAGAGGCTATTCCAATAGCGCAGATCCTTTCAAAGAAGAAAGGTATGCTTAAAGCCGATTCCGATAGGGTTTTGAAAAGTTTAGACTAAACTCTAAAATAGTCTTGACTTTTTTATAGTTTAGTCTATAATAGTCGCTATGATAAAGAGAAACATCGAAGAATTCGGATATACTGTGTTAAACGAATATAACAAAATGCTTTTTGTAAGCGGTCCGAGACAAAGCGGAAAAACAACCTTTGCTAAAATGCTGCTAAAGCAATTTTCGCAAGGTTCGTATGCAAACTGGGATATAATAAGCGATCAGAAAAAAATAGTTAATACGCCGTACTTTTTTGAAAATGAAAACAGGGATATAAAAAAGAAGTTTTTGGTTATATTCGACGAAATACATAAATATAAAAACTGGAAAAATTACTTAAAGGGGTGTTTTGACGGTTACAAGACCGAATATAGCTTTATAGTTACGGGAAGTGGAAGGCTTGACCTGTTTAAAAAAGGCGGAGACAGCCTTTTTGGCAGGTATTTTGCAGTTAATTTATTTCCTTTATCGCTGGGAGAATTGGAAAGCTCTGCCGCCCTTCCGGCTATATTTTTTAATTATCTAAAGGAAGGCTTCGATAAACGTCAATCCTTTGAAAATTATAAACAATTGTTTAATTTTTCAGGATTTCCCGAACCTTTTTTAAAAAACGATAAAATATTTTACAATTTGTGGTCGAATGAAAGAAAAAAAACACTTATAAGGGAAGATATAAGAAATGCTTATCCAGTAAGAGATATTTCCAACATCGAAATACTCTCCAATCTATTGCCCTACAAAATATCGTCTCCGCTTTCGGTAAATTCGCTTCGGGAAGATTTAAACGCCGCTTTCGAATCGATTAAAAATTGGCTTTTAATGCTTGAGCAGTTTTATTATTTTTTTTCGATAAAGCCTTATTCGAAATCAATCTCCAGAGCTATTAAAAAAGAACCGAAAATATATCTGTACGACTGGGTCGAGGTCGAAGATGAAGCGAAAAGATTTGAAAATATGATAGCATTCCATCTTTATAAGGCGGTAACATTATGGAAATGTTTCGGCTACGGTAACTTCGGATTATCTTACATAAGAGACAAAGACGGAAGAGAAGTCGATTTCCTTGTTACAAAGGACGAAAAGCCGGTTTTTATGGTGGAAACAAAATTAAACGACGAAAACATCTCTAAAAACCTTATGGCGTTTCAGCATAATACTCAAACGCCCTTTGCTATACAGGTCGTAAATAAAAAAGAAATTTTGAAAAAGACTTCATCCAACAACTTTATTCAATACATTATATCTGCGGATAATTTTCTGCAATATTTACCGTGAATTATCCGAATATCTTCCCATTTCAAAAGCCCGGAAAAGACGACGGTATCTACTTTATAAGGCATTTTCTTTTCTCTTGATTTTTAATTTTCTTTATGTTTATTATATTGCAACATTATATCCTATTTTAACTGAAAATCTAAGAAATATCTTATTGCAATTTTTAAACAATATTTAAAATTTTATTTGATTTTATATAATAAATATCATTTAATAATGTAAGAGTAGATAAAACATAATATCATAGCAATTGTGGCAAAATATAGTAAAAGGATTAAATAATGAGAATCCGACTAACTTTACTGCCTGCCGATAAACAAGCCGTTCTTCCTATAAATTATAATTATTTTCTCACAAGCCTTATTTACAGGTTTATTTTTTTATCATCGAAAGATTATTCATCTTTTCTTCATAACGAAGGATATAGAGTAGGGGAAAGCAAAAAAGGTTTTAAACTTTTTACTTATTCTATGCTAAACGGGAAAAAATATACCGTTAAATCGGATACGATTATTTTCGGAAACGCGCCTATTATGTGGGAAATATCGTCTCCGGTGGATGTTTTCCTGCAGCATTTAATTACTGGAGCGTTTACCCAGGGGCAAGCTATAAATATCGGGAACAACCAAAGGGGAGCGGAATTTCTAATAGACCGCGTAGAAACCGTTAAAAAGCCGGAATTTAAAGAGACCATGCGTTTTACCTGCCTGTCGCCGATAACGATAAGCAGGGTGTATGAAAAGGCCGCCGTTGGAAAAATAGCCGTTAACGGTAGCGATTTTTCGGCGGAATTAAATGAAAGCCGAGATGACTGCGGCGACGTTTCAATCGATAATGCGGATTTAGGCTGCCACTATATCCGCCCATGGGAAGACGGTTTTTCGGAGGCCATAGAACAAAACCTGATAAAAAAATACAGGCTCGTTTACGGGAAAGAACCGGACGGGCTGTCGTGTAATTCGGGCAATTCCCGCAAAGGCAACGATATACCGGATTTCAGAATAACGATAGATAACGATTATATGAATAAAAGAAGCGGAAAAATTACAAAAAAGATAAATTTCAAAGGCACGGAAATTATCGGATTTATGGCGCCGTTCGAAGTAACGGGCAACCCCGAACTTATCGAAATAGGATACGAGGCGGGATTTGGCGAAAAGGGAAGTATTGGGTGCGGGTGCGTGAAGGCGGTAAAATCATCGGAGTAAATCAAAGCCGTAAAAATTATTTTATTTAACTTATGCTACAATAATATTAACAATATGAAAGGGGTCTTAAATGGCGGTCACCCAGAAACAAATTGAAAAAATAATTGCCTTGGCAAAGGTTTACGGTGCTACAAGGTTAATACTTTTTGGCAGCGCCGTGGAAACGCCTGAAAAAGCAAGAGACATAGATCTTGCCTGTGACGGTGTGGAAGGATGGAAACTCTATGAGCTTGCATCAAAACTCGAAGAAGAACTCGGAACGAATTTAGATATTGTTTCATTAAGCCCCTCAAACAGATTTACTAAGCTGGTTGAGGCGAGAGGCAAGATGTTATTATGAAACCGGAAGAACTCAGGGAAGAAATCAATATTGAACTGGAATTAATAGAGACAGTTTTAAAAGAGTTATGGACAAAGATTTAAAATTATTCAGTAAATTTCTGCAAACTATTTAACTTAACAGCAGATTTTTGTTTCCCTATTTCTAATAAATAAATTAAGGAAGTATTTGTGGCGATATTAAACTGGACAGGAAATCCATTGGTAGATACGGGATTGGCGGTTGCTGTTGTCAGAGCAAATAGAAAATCGCCTGAAGAAATGACAGTTGAAGATTTTAAAAACGTTATCGGAGATGGAAAATGGCTGACGCATGCCAATGAGCATTTAAATTCCTACGTTTGTCTATTTGCTAATGGTTTTTTGAATCGTCAGGTCAAACCTAAGGATAAACCTGCTCAAAGGATAAAATATGAAAAAATTATAGCTGCATTACTTGAGGATTTTGAAAGTTCATTTTCTGTAAATGTAGATTCTACAAATTGTTGCGAATGCACAGGTATATTTCCTTCCGCAAATAAAACTCTTGAACGATTGTCAGAACAATTTAGAAAAGATGGAATATTAAAAAAAGGTCAGCGTCTCGATATTGGTAGAAATGCTTTCCCTTTAATAGGTTCTATTACCAATGATGCTGGGGCATTGCCGGCTGCAAGCAGAGAACCGCAACTTTCGGCATTTGCACTGCTTTGCGTTCAAATGGCATCGCTTGCCGCCATTATGCTAAAAGGTAAAATAGCCTTTTTCCAGTACACAGAACCGAATCTTCTGGTTTCGCATGTAAAACAGATATATGATGAGACTACCGCCAAACTTGATATTATCAAGAAAGAAGGTGGAGCTGCTATTGCGGCAATTGGAACGGGTAAGGGGTCGCAAAGCACCGCGTTAATGCTTTTGGATGAATTTTATCGCTTAAAGGATGCTTTGAAAATAGAGGAGCTACCCGAATATATATCTTTAAACCTCTGGTTAGTAATTAATAGCGGTACAAGCGTTGATTGTGATGTTATAGAGATTCCTAATGCCGCATTGAAATTTTTATGGGAAGCGGCGAATAATTTTTCAGATGAAATAAAAGGATTATTGAGAACCGAAAAACATAAGAGTATCCTCGACTGCATAGAAAACAAGGAAGAATATGAAGCCTTTTACCCATTTCCTAAATCAAAGCCTATTCCGGCAGATTTGATTTTTAAAGCTAAAAAGATGCTATCATCCGATAACCAGTTTAAGGCAGAAATAATTGATAAAGCGGAACACGATGAATTTGAAAGCCTGATTAAATCAAATATTGTAACGGCTGAAGATAAAAAAAAGAAAAAAGCAAACGAAAAACAGCCGCAAAATTATACAAAAAAAGAGCGTTTCAAAACTATGATAGAACTCTTAAACGATGAATTTAAACAAAACAAAAAAAACGAAATAAAGGATATAATCGACCAGATAAACGAGGCAACTTCAAAACCGGCAAGCAAACCCCTTTTTGCGTTGTATCAGACTAATATCCTTGGACGCTCGGAGATTACTCTGTCTGTTGCTGAATGGATTGCCTATAATCTCAGGGAGAGATTAAAGAACGATGAGAAGCAGCTCGAGTTGCTCATTCAAAAACTTGGAGATTTCAAAGATGCCAATAAATGCAGAACGGCACTCAGGCAGATTTTTTCCGAGCTTGCAGAAGAAGGCATTTTATCCTACGAACAATATGCCGCGCTTTTTCCAATAACGGGCGATAGGCCGATTCGTGTTGATAATTTTGGATGGAGATTTATCTGGTTTTACCTTAATCATGAAGATCTCAATTCTAATCCACAAAAAAATATGGAGGGAAAAGATATGATGACTAATAATCGGTTCCGACAAACAATAAAAAATTTTGCAAAGGATGTATTCGACTGGTATGTGGAAAAAAACGGTGAAGATAAATTTAAAAGAAAGATACTGGATGGATTCAGAAATAACAAAATAAGAGATTTTGACTTGCAGAATTGGTTCTGTGATCTCGCGGAAATCTCTGGAAAAGAAGGATATACATTGGATTCATGGGATGAACTATGTAGAGATGAAAACGGAAATAATAATACCTATGAATTACGATTTCAATTGCGTTTGGAATTGGCAAATCTTTATCGTCAACATATCTCACGGTAATTTTTAAAAGGGAGGAATATTTATGGGCAACAAACAACTGACTCATGTGGTAGGAACATTTTTGATTCAGGCAGAAGGGGCATTTTTGAACGGTGCGGGAACAGAACCTTATGGGCAGGGCGATATTACAATGCCTAAAACATTTAAGACCTTGAGAGAAGGCGGCGGACAAACCCAAATTCCGTATGTTTCATCTCAGGCGTGGAAGCGTTGGCTTAGAGATACTTTTCAGGAAGAGAATCCCTCAGAACCTAAGTTGCAAATACTTACTACGGATGTAAATAAGCAAAATAATACAAACAAGGTTGGCGCTGAGGTTGACCCTGTTAATTTTGCTGAGGCGGATATCTTTGGATTTATGAAGGCTGAAAAAGGACAGGGAAAGACCAAGGAAGCGGTTACAGATGAAGATAATGATATTGATCAAGAGCCGGTTAAAGATAATTCAAAAGGAAAAGAGAAAGTTAGACCGTCAATTAGAACATCACCGTTTCAGTCTTCGATCCTTGTTTCTTTGCGTAAAACGGGCTGGGAAGGGATTGATAATGGATATGTGCATCCAAAAGGGCTTTCGCAAGAAGTTGAAGCAAAACATCCAGATGCTAATCCGACCCCGCTTCCGTATAATACCAAATTTTATAATACTCAGCTTCAAGGAATATTTGGATTATCATATTCAAGGCTTGGCGTATTCCGTTGCGAAGGCGATAGAATAGAAATTGATCAGTCGCTTATTACTAAGTATTTAAATGAAAAGAAAATCGAACTACACCCCGATTTTCCTGGTAGAAAAATATATAGAACGATAAACAATCCTCGCAAAGATCGCGCAACAAAAATATTAATGTCTCTCGCCGTTATGCGTGGTGGCGCAAAACAGGCTCAATTCGGCACTCCGGTTCATCCCCAGATATTAATAATAGCTGGCATTTCAAGCGGGAATCTTATTTTTAATAATATATTTGAAGATTCTCCAAATGGTCCAAAGATTAAAATTGAAACATTGGACGAAATCTTAAAAGATTATTCCACCCGTTTATCTTCAAATATTTATATCGGTATCCGCACGGGCTATCTTGAAGTCGAAAATGAAAAGAAATTGCGAGAATGGGCACCTGGTAAAAAATATGGAAAAAGAATGATTGTTAAAGATAGCGTTTCAGAAGAATATGATAACGAAGTGAAAATCTGCACACCTATTGAAGCGGCAAACGAAATATCGGAGGAGTTACCGGCATGACAAAAAGACTTTTGCATGTCCACATAAGAGGCTGGACGGCAACATTCCGCATGCCTTTACTTTATTCAGGCACTGGTTTAACCTCACCTGTGCCGCCTTACAGCACGCTTATCGGTATGATCGGCTGTATGGCAGGCCGAGACTTATTGCCGCAAGATGTCGGCAAAATCGGCTATATATTTAATAGTGAAAGCAAAGCTATTGACTTAGAAACTACAAAAAGGCTTAGTATGAATGAAAAAGGTGAACTTGGGCCAAACACAAGGAAAGGCGATGGAATTGCCAGACGGGAATTTCACGTCAATCCAGATTTGCATTTGTATATTGAGAATATTGATCTGCGCCAATTTTTTGAAGAACCTATAAACATCCCGACGATTGGGCGGTCTCAAGATATATGTTGGATGGAATCGGTTAATGAGGTGCATTGTGAATCAAAAGACGAAGGCAGTGTGAGAGGAACCCTTGTCCCATTTCCGACCAATGGGGCGACAGGGTTAATATTATTATTGCCTGACTGGTTTAATAATAGAACTACCGGATATACCCGAACAATAGGAAGATTGGGCAGGTATCAGGCAGTTTCATACAATTCTCCTACCGGTAAAATAAAGCTAAGAAACTTATTTACTGTCGATGGACAGGATTATTGCGTGTATTTGCATGATTTCAATTAATAAACTTGAAGATTTATGGGCTAAAAGTTCCACGACAAAAGAATCAAAAGGTGAATCTTTGCTTGCCCATTCCCTAAATGTAATCAATGTTATAGAAAAGATTTGCGGTTCATTGCCGCTTGATATTGCGAAGAAGCATGAAATAGCAAAAGAAGCCGTTTTGTGCGCTGCCTTACATGATAGCGGAAAGGTGGCTTTAGGATTTCAATTATCATTGAGGACAGGAAATTATTGGAATAGGAGACACGAAATGCTGTCGCTCGCCATTGCCTCAATGATTATCAAAGACTTGAGCGTAGTAGGATTGTTTGCCATAGCAACACACCACAAGTCCATAGAGTATTTTGATGATGTATTCAATGGACAGCAAATTCCATCAAGTGAAAGTAAAATTTGGCAGGAAATGGTTAATAATATTATGATTCATAAAAGCTTACTTATAGAATATGTTAATATAATTTTATCTAATGCAAAATTCACAATGGACGATTTTGATGCACTTTGTTCGGAAACAAGGTTAAAGAAGGCGTGGTTTAGTAAGAAATATCAACCTTATAAGGTTGATATTTCTCAACGCTACAGAGCGAGCCTTCTTCGCGGACTCCTTATAACCGCCGACCACATTGCATCGGCGCACCAGTTTGATTTACCGAAAGTTCCTGTCCTTAAAGATTATGTTTCGATTGTTAATAAACAGGAACTAAAGAACCAAAATATACTGCCATTTCAGGAGCGGTGTGCGAGAATAACAGGCGATGCCATTCTAAAAGCGCCTACAGGGTCTGGTAAAACTGCCGCAATACTTTTATGGGCGGCAAACAATCAGGTTGAAAATGGCCGTTTGTTTTATGTTCTTCCTCATACGGCAAGCATAAATGCTATGCATAAAAGGCTTCAAAAAATATATTGCGAAAAAAATGTCGGCGTTTTACATCACAAAAATGCCGAATATCTCTTTAAAACATTTGAAAATGATAATTCATCATATAATGCCGCTCAAATGGCAAAATCGTTATCTGAATTAGCAAGAGAACTTTATCATCCTATACGGGTTACCACTCCCCATCAAATATTAAGAGTTGCCTTACAGGGTAAAGGTTGGGAACTTGGCCTTGCCGAGTTTCCTAATGCCTGCTTTGTATTCGATGAAATACATGCCTTCGAACCTTTGCTTACAGGACTTACGATTGCAACTGTCAAATGGTTAAAAAGTATGGGCGCAAAGGTTTTATTTGCATCGGCTACATTGCCGTTGTTTTTGGAAGAAATATTGAAAGAAGAAATCGGGATTACAAATATTATTTCGCCCGATAGCCGAATTCAAGACGATAAAGAAGTGTTAAATAAGACTAGACACAAAATCGAAATACGAGAAGGAAGTTTATATTCCAATATTGATGATATAATAAAAGAAATAAAAAATTCCGGCATAAAAACAACATTAGTTATATGTAACCATGTAGATACAAGTCGGAAAATTTATGAAAAGTTTAAAAAATGCTTCGATATAAACGAAATAAAATTATTTCATTCTCGGTTTAATGCCGCAGACAGATTTAATATAGAAACCACAATACAAAGTAAAAATCCGCCAAAAATACTTATAGCAACTCAAGCCATTGAGGTGTCGTTAGATTTAGATTATGATTGCGGATATATAGAACCTGCTCCGGCAGACGCTTTAGGACAGAGGCTCGGTAGAATTAATCGTAAAGGTTCACGTCCGAATCCGGCTAAAGTAATTATATTTGAAGAGCCGTCGTTAAAGAGCAAGGGGAAACCATTTTACTTGCCATATGACGAAGAGATTACAAAAAAGACGATAAATTTTTTAAGAAAAAATAATTTATTATCCGAGCAACAATTGACCGATATCGTTAACGAAATATATAAAGACGGTTATATCGGAAGTTCCAAAGAAGATTATGGAAGGGGGCTTAATAATCCTGCTATAGAAAAATTTAACGAAGATATGATAGCCGGGACTTATAAACCTTGGGTTGAGGAGGTAATAGAGGGAACGGATGGGTTATTAGAAATCTTACCTTCTGAATTATGTAATGATTTTCGCCAATTAAAAGAAGAAAAGAAATATTTGGAGGCCAAAATGCTTCTTGTTCCTATTCAGTTAAGACAATCTAAGAGACTGTTTAGAGAAAAAGTTTTGTATTGGGATAAAGGATTATATGAATACGTTGCGAATCTCGATTATTCTTCCGATAGTGGACTTGACATATCAAAGCAAATAGAAAATATTTATTAAATTTATTTCCATTATAATAGAATTTATATAGAGGAATTTTATGACACTGCAAAACCGCAGAATTGCCAAAGAACTAAAGAGAAGGCTATCTGAAGTCGTTGATTTACTTGACTTTCGCGTTTTCGGTTCAAGGGCGCGAGGCGATGCCGATGAATATTCCGATATGGATGTTTTTATAGAGGTTGAATCTTTAGACAAAGTATTAAGGCAAAAAATAGAGCATATAGCATGGGAAATTGGATTCAAATATCTAATTCATATTTCTACTCTTGTTTTTACGAGGTATGAGTTGGAAGATAGCCCATTGAGAGCTTCTCCGATTGTCAAAAACATATATGAAGAGGGAATAATATTATGATTGACTGAGGGACACTTTTCTTATATCAGATGGATGAGGCCGATTATCAAAACTATCGTCTGAATGCTATAATAAAGATACGGGCATCCGTTTAACATCGGAAAATCAAATTTTATAATAAAACTTTTATATTTATGAAAGGGGTAAACAATGCAATCGGCAACATTATTAACAAAAGGCGATATTATAAACATTCTTAAAGTTCATAAAAAGGAACTGCTCCGAGAATATGGGGTGAAAAAAATTGGCATGTTCGGTTCGGTAGCGAGAAATGAACAAACACGAGAATCCGATATTGATATAATTGTTGAACTTGACTATTCAGATCCGGAAATTCATCACAAATTCTTTGCTCTCTACAATTATCTGGAGAATATTTTTAATAAAAAAGTGGATATCGTGACATCTAATTCTTTAAAAAATATAAGGTCTAAAACCATAAAAGACGGGATTAGCAGAGGTATTTTGTATGCTTAATAAAGATAAGGGTTGGATTGAGGACATTATAGAAAATATAAAAGATATAGAAACTTTTACCCGCAATGTAAGCCATGAAGAATTCTTAAAAAGTTTGGAAAAAATTTTATAAAAAAGACAAATTATGAACATTGCCATTTCAAATGACCTAAGCATAGCCAATTTTAAATCTCAGGCGGCCGCCGTTACCGGCACGGAATTTAATTATTATCTTCTCTGCAAAAGGAAACTATGGCTTTTTTCGCATGATGTAGAAATGGAACATACATCAGACAATGTTCTAATCGGAAAGTTAATAGATGAAGAATCTTATCCGAGGAAAAAGAAAGAAATCATTATCGACGGCGCCGTAAAGATAGATTTTCTTGATGACAATACGGTGCATGAGATTAAAAAATCAAACCGCATGGAGGATGTTCATATTGGGCAGGTTTTGTATTATATATATCGTTTAAGGCAAAAAGGCGTCGATATAAGAAAAGGCGTAATAAATTATCCTAAACAAAAGCGGACGACCGAAGTTATATTAACTCCTGAAAAGGAAGGCGAGATAAAAGATACCGTAGAAAAGGTTATCGAAATTAAAAATGCGGAACATGCGCCGGAAGTGTTAAATTCTAAAATATGCAAAAAATGCGGCTATGAGGATTTTTGCTACTCATGAAACGAAATTATTACATAACTAGAAACGGTAGGCTAAAGAGACAGGACAATACGCTTTCGCTTGAATTTGAATCGGGTGAAAGAAAAGCGATTCCCATAGAGGACATAGAAGGAATATATCTGTTAAGCGAAACCGACCTGAATACAAAATTATTGAATTTTTTAGCGCAGCAGAAAATACCCTTGCATGTATTTAATTATTACGGTTATTATTCAGGTTCTTATTATCCAAGGGAGCATCTTAATTCAGGTTTTATAATCGTCAATCAGGTGGAACTTTATAAAAATGCCGAAAAAAGGCTCGGCGTCGCAAAGGAATTTATAAAAAGCGCCGCCCATAATATTATTTGCAATCTTAGGTATTACAAAAATAGAAAATCGGGACTCGAGGATTATATATCGGATATAAATGAGGTAATTCCTAAATTAGATGAGGCTGTCGATATTTCAAAGCTTATGGCATGGGAGGGACACATAAGGGAACGTTATTATGACAGTTTTAATGCGATTCTCGACCTTGAAGAAGAATTTACGAAACGGAATAAGAGACCCCCGGATAATGTTATGAACGCCCTTATATCTTTTGGGAATTCTTTGTTATATGCCACTACGCTCGGAGAGATTTATCATACTCAACTTAACCCGACCGTAAGTTTCCTGCACGAACCGGGCAACAGAAGGTTTTCCTTGAGTTTGGATATTTCGGAAATATTCAAGCCGATAATTGTCGACCATGTAATATTTAAACTAATTAATACTAAAATGTTGGGCGAGAGGGATTTTGAAAAGGATGTGAATTCTTGTTACCTTTCGGAAAGCGGCAGGAAGATATTTTTAAGGGAATACGATGACAGGCTGAATACGACTATTAAACACAGGGGTCTTAATAGAAACGTATCTTACAGGCATCTTATCCGTTTGGAATGCTATAAATTGGAAAAGCATATTTCTAATATTGAGGAATACAAGGCTTTTAGGGCTTGGTGGTAAGCGGCTTTATGAATATAATTCTGGTTTATGATGTAGGAGAAAAAAGGGTACAGAAAGTTCACAAGCTTTTAAAACGCTACTTGAACTGGGTGCAAAATTCTGTTTTTGAAGGGGAATTGACGAATGGACAGTTCGAAGTGATGAAAGCCGATATTATTAAGAGAATAAAAGCAGATGAAGATTCTATGATAATTTATACGCTTGGCAGTCTTAAATATGCCGGGCGCGAAATTATCGGTGTTGAAAAAAATATAACCGATAATTTAATATGAGGTTTACGTCGTCGAGGGTCTGGCGTTTTAGCACAACCGGAGGTTGACAGATGAATTTGCTTATGAAATAATATAAGTTATTAATTTTGCAGGTAAATATTTGCCTTTTAATCGCACCAATATGGAATTGAAACGATTTTGTTATTTGCGATATTGTACCCCTTTATTGACTTTTAATCGCACCAATATGGAATTGAAAC
>JAMDCP010000003.1 GCA_023489335.1 Deltaproteobacteria bacterium
GGAAGATATTGGCATATCTAAACTTAGAAAATTTATTATTGATAAAATTGATATCTTAGGGAAATGCTCCGATTATACAACGAAATGGATAAAAATATTAGCTGAATATAATAATTCAAAAAAATATGAACCAAAAGAAATAAAAAAAATTAATTTTGATAAAGATATATTTTCTGATTCCGAGATTTTATACCTAAGAGCTTATAATAATGAAATATTTTTTTGTAATCCAGACTATACAGAAAAAATAAAAATTGAAGATAAAAATAGTTTTGATGATAAAATTGTCGATAACCTAGGGGTATTTTTTGAATATGACTCTTCTTTGCAATCGTGGGGGATGAAAATAAGAAACCCATATATAATTTTCAAATAATCATAAAGTTGCCTCGTTTAGTGTTGTTTTTCCTTCAAGATTATAGACAAATTTATCTATATCTAAAATTCGTACTTCGATGCCTTCAGGTTTAATAAACTCAGCATATCTATAGGTATCAATAAAGGCTTTTGGCGAAATAAGAACCGAATAAGCTTTTATGCCATTTGCAATATATTCTTCTAAATGCCTGTGCACAGAAAATGATTCTCTGATATGTTGTTGTGCCCCCGTTAAAAGTGTAACTTCAACTAAAACTGTGTCATTATTTTCCATACATTCTATATCAGGTTTTCCGCCAGATGCAAAACTTGTAGGCAAACCTTCATCATCAGAAATAAAGTTAGGCTTTACTCGCACCTTTGGCAACTTCTTAAGGATAGCTAATGAGGTCAAAAATTCTAATCTTAAAGGTTGGTCTATAATTTTTAGAATTTCGTCTTTAGAAGATTTTTTTTGGGCCAAATTGAGCATCTCTGCTTTTATAATTTCCCATTCATAATATTCTACCCATTTCTCCAGCTCTCTATCGGTAATTATGACAGGAGCTTTATAAACCGAAAGTGTCCCAATTAAATTATTATCGACCTTGCTGATATAATCAAAAAAATCCTCTTCAGTAGTGAAATCCGGGTGCAAGCTATAATTTTTTACGATGTAATCAATAGCTGCCAACTCTTTAGTGTTTAAATCAATAAAACGGCCGCCGCCGCGCAAAGAAATTAAACCTGTCAAACGCATCTTGCGGATAAAATCGTCCGGATAATCTCCTATAATTGAATTATCGTTCCGTTTGGTTTTATCTAATAAATCATAACAAAGCCCTAAAATTATTTCATTACTTGGTGAATATCCATATTTATTTCGCAACTTTTTTATTTCTTGATATAGACTTTCCGCATTGTCATCTTTCCAACATAATAGCAAAGGGATTTCTAATCTTGAAATACCTGTATTATTAAAATCTCGGTCTTTATTTAAAAGTTGGATTGTCTTAATAAGTAGAATTAAAGGGACATTTCTATTTAAAACATGGCGAAATGGATTATGGCGTTGATATTTAGCAAAAGCATTAGCGAAAACCATGAGTTCGTTTTCTGGCTTTTCCTTGTCTAATAACATTTTTCCGCTTTCAGAAAACCCTATTTTCTCGTTTTGCCGATACCATACAAAACCTAACTCTTTGGCTATTTTAAACCAGGTATCAAATCTTGAAGGCCATCCTTTATCGAAACCTGCCTCTTTATGACTTTGTGGGTTTTCAGCAAATAAACGTTCAGTTTCTTCTTCGCTTAATTCTAATTCATTTTTCCATTTTTCTTTTACTCCAGAAATAATTCTGGTTGGCTTATATATACCTTTTCTGATTAGGGTCTTGGATATTATTGTGATGATTTCATTAGTCAAAACTTTACCATCAAATTCCATAAGAACGGTTAAAAAATTCTTTAGCCGTTCTGGAGTGCGCATGGTTGTTGTAAATAAAAGGGGTTTATATTTATTATCTCCCATAATTAGTTACCAAAACTTCCTGAAAATTTTTAGTGGAATTATCATGATAGCTAATGTAATTGCTTTTAATAGAATTAGTTATATATTTCTTTGCCCATCCTGTGAAGATACCGTTTCTTTTGCCTTTATAGTGCGTAACATTGGAAATAGCAAATCTAAACCCCTTACTGTTTAATGAATCTAGAAATTCTAATAATCGTCTCTCTTTCTCTTCATCCCACAATTTATTATATTCACTGGAAGTTATTAAATATGGCGGGTCGAGATAGATAAAATCCTCCTTTGAAATATCAATAGAACTTATGAAGTTGACATAATCTAAATTAAACCAATAAACAGATTTATTTTGAGTCCATTGAAAATAATTATTTAAAGCATCAACTACGTTTTTATTAAAATCTACGTTGCCTACCGGCAAATTGAACTTTCCGGCACTATTAAAACGTGTCATTCTATTAAACCCATAAATAAGCAAAATGTATAATATTAAGATATTTTCTTGATTTTCATTAAAATCATTTCTTAATTTTCCATAAGCCATTTTATTAAATTGGGCATAATAGGTTTTTTTAAATTTCTGCTTAAGTTCTAAGGGGACAATATCCTCTCTATAAGATTTTGACAAACTATATTTATCTATAATGCTATCAATTTGGCCCATAAAACAATTTTGATCTTTTGCGCTTTCTAATAATAATTTATGCAATTTAAATATATAACTATCAATATCGTTAAGAAAATATTCTTTAGCTCTAACATTTAGAAAAACAGAGCCGCCGCCGGTGAATGGCTCAATAAATCGATTTATATTTCCAGGAAAAAAAGATTGAATTTGCGGAATTAATTTAAATTTATCACCAACATAAAACAAAGGCGAGCGGTAAATTTTAGGTTTTCTATGAATTGGATTAATTTTAGTGATAAATAAAAATTCTTTGTGGTCATTAAATTCTGTTTTTCCGGTATTAAAAAAATTATGTGAATGCTCGAAAACTGTTGTATCGCCTTTCCTTTTTAATATTTCTTCAATTTCTTCTAACCTTATTTTGTTTTTAGAAGAATTACTTTTAGAGTTATAGGTATTGTTATAAGAAACCGCTATGTATTTGACATTTAAATCCTCGATTAATTCATTAAAGGCTTTTTTTGCATTAACGGTGCAATATCTACTCATATTTTCAGTTGGAGGTTTTAATGCAACGCCGAAAAGTTGCGGTTTTTCCCATTTTACTAAATTTTCATAAATATGATAGAAACGGCTATACTGGCGGGAATTATAAGGCGGGTCTATATAGGCAACATCAGCTGTTACTTTACTAGCCAATGAATTGGCATTTTCCTTATGTATTTCAATTCCATCGAAATCAATTGTTTCGATTAAACGTAATTGTAATTTTTGATTCTGAAAAGGTTTTTTAATATAAGCATCAAAATGTCCAACCGTGTTGGCAATTTTATCGATGTTGTAAATTAAAGTTGCCAATAAGATGCTATATTCCTTTTCCGTTAAATGCGCTTTTTTATTTTCAATATCTTCTCTTATATAGCCAATAATTTTAGCATTATTATAATCAAAAAATTTACCGCCAAAATTTTCAGAAAAATAATTTTCTCCTAATTCATTTGGATTCAATATATTATATTGTACTATTAAATCTTCAATTTTTTTTCTATTCCATGAGCCGACTTTAAAAAACGCCTTATAAATAATATTATTGGAATACAAAATATCATTTACGACTACTTTCTTAAAATAATCAAAGGCTCTTTTGGAAACCGTGGCGGTTCCTGCAAAAATATCAAAAAAAGAATTGCAATTCCCTGTTTGGGTTAAAATAGTTTCTATTATCCAATTCGCTAATTTGCTTTTATTGCCAATATATCTTCTAGATTCTAATTTAATTAGATTATCATTATAATCTTCGATGTCAGGCTGAAAATCAAATGCAAAATCAAAAGATTGTTGTATAGGATATTTTGTTATTACACCAGAAATGGCTCTTTGAATATCCATATTATTTCCATTATCATTTGAAATTTGCGGTTGCCGAATGGTTTTTATCATTTTAACACCTATAATAACCTTTTTTTAATTATATATAAATATTCGTCTTAAACAACAAATTAATAAAGAATTTTAGAAAATATTTACTATTTTCCCCACACATCATTAACCGCTTTCCGTAGTGTATCTGGCACCAAATGGCTGTATCGCTTCGTCATCTGCGTAGTCCGATGTCCCAAAAGTTCCCCGGTAATATAAAGGCTCGTTCCGCCCATAACCATCTTGCTTGCGAATACGTGTCGTAAATCGTGTATCCTTAAATCCTTTAATCCGGCATTGCGGCAGGCTGTCTTGAATGAATGCTTAAAATCGACGATTTTTCTGCCGGAATTGTTAAACACATACAAATAATCGTCCTCTCTCTCAATCCCGCTTAAAAGGTCTTTTAAAGGTCTGGAAACGGGTATGTAGCGGTCATGCTTCGTCTTCGTCGCCTTTATTGCGATTACGCCGTTCTGTAAGTCCACGTCGTCCCATTTAAGGTTGAGAACCTCTCCTTTTCGGCAGCCGGTGTAAATTAAAAAAGTAATAATGTCGCGGGTAAGTTTATTCGTGGCGCCGGCGATGAGTTTCTGCATATCTTCATCGGACAGGGTTTTGAGGCGGGAAAGTTCGTTTAGTTTTTTAACACCGGCACAGGGGTTTTTGTCGGTATATTTTTTCTCTATGCAGTAATTAAAAAAATTGCGCATTATGGCAATTTCGTAATTAATAGACCTTAAGTTTATCTCCGATTCCTTTTTCCCTTTATTTTTCGCCAGGCCCATTATTTCGCGCATTCTTTCGAACTGGTAATTTTTAATATCCGGCGTTGCTATATTATTAAACGCTTTGTTTCCGAATACGGGTAGGAAATGATTTGCGGCGGTTCTTTTTCTTACATCGGGATTAATTTGCGTCTTTAAATATTCCTGCCAGAGTATAGCAAAATTTGCTATACTTTTTTTCAGGACCGGAATCCTGTGTTCTTCTCTTGCCATATCGGTTTGCTTAGCTTCCGCGATAAGTTTGGCCGATTGCTTGTCCGAGGTTTTAGTGCTGCCCTGGTAGTGCTTTCCCTGGTAGGTTATGCTATAGTACCAGTTTTTAGAGTTTTTAGGCCTGTAAATGCTTGCCATTGCCGATTTACCCCTCTTTAAAAAGTATAGCAATAGTATAGCAAAATAATGTCATACCTATTCATTTTTATACATTTTTTTGCATAGGCTTGTCAAGAGGAAAATCGTCGGAACGGCTTTTTTTACTGCGGTTTTTTTAAATGGCTGGGGGAGAAGGATTCGAACCTCCGTAATGGGAGTCAGAGTCCCAGGTCCTGCCGCTAGACGATCCCCCATTTTTGATAAATTCTTGTTTTTCCTGCAAGAAATCGTTTTCATATTATACAATAAGATCTTAAAAAAGGTCAATAAATAAAAGCGCTAAGCTATAAAAAAAATAATGCAAATCATATCGATTTTCAATCAAGTAATCGAATAATACGGATATTTGCAAAAACTTATTAATATTGATATATTTAAAAACAGTATTGACTTTACACATGCAAATTAATCGGAAAGCAAGCTTACATGTATCTTAAAACTCGGCATTTTTATATTTGGGTTATATCTATCGTTATTATTTTTATTTTGCTTATCGCAGGTTTTACGCAATACCTTTCGTCTATACACAAAGCGTCCGCCATTTCGGACAAATCAAAATCAAAATCCGCCGCCGCCTTATCCGATAAATACTCCGGTCCTTTAAAGTGCGGCGGTAAAGCCGTATTCTCCTGCACCGTGAAATATTTGCATTACCTGCATTATCTTCCGATTTCCCATGCCGGTAAATACGGTTATGAATTTTCATTCCCTGTTCCCGAAGTTTTACAAAAAGTTGCCGACTCATATACATGGAACTCCCGGAATCCTTTTATACTGGGGGCAATTACGCAATATCTTGAGGCGTCGGGCAGGCTGCGCGACGGGGAATATGCAAACCCGCAGATAAATGCAAAGCTTTTGTCCGAATTGAAGAAAAGTGCGGCAAACGGGGAATTTGACCCGTACCCGTGGAAATGGGTTCTGGTTAGGCAGGCCATAAAGGGGGAAATGGTAGAGCTTTATGAAAACGGAAGGGAGGTTTTTTCGTCTCCGGCAAATACGGGGGAATTTGCGACCACTCCCGACGGAACATGGTATGTTTTTCTCCGCTTTCGCAAAACGGCAATGAGCGGCCTCTCTCCGTCCCGAATTTCCCTAAAAGTTTACGAATCGCTGAAATCAAAAGATCCCCGCATGGTCGGCTGCTTAGACGGACACCCTGTAAAATGGGTTGCATACAAAGATTCCGGCATCAAATATGTGGATTATTTTGACGGAGGGATAGCATTGCATTATATTTCCCGCCCCCGTTACGGATTTCCTCAATCGGCCGGGTGCGTGGAGCTGCCGTACAGCAATGCCAAATTCTTACACAAAAACATAGGTTACGGAACAATAGTCACGGTGTCGGGAGTCGCCGGGCAGGCGGCGGCAAAACGGCGTAACGGCGCAAATGCCCAGGATGCCTGCTCCCAACCCAGCCCCAAAGTTAAACCTGTCAAACCGCTTCCGCAAATCGAAATTAAAGCTAACGCGTTAAACGAGCATATATGATTAATATAATTTTTTAAAAATACCGATAAAAATGAATTAGAACGCTCCGTATATCTTATACCCGCAGAACTTGCATTTTCCGCCTTCTATAATATTATTTTCTAAGATATTATATCCTTCCCTTTTAACCAAAAGGCTTCTGCATGAAGGGCAAACGGTGTCCTCATAGCCGTCAAGCCTTATATTGCCCACATAGATATATTTAAGCCCCGCATCCTTGCCGATGTTTGCGGCAGCCGTAAGGCTTTTTTCCTGCGTAACGCGCCCGTCCTGCATCTTATAAAGCGGAAAGAACCTCGAAATATGCCATGGGATGTTTGCATCGACCGATGCTATAAAATCCGCTATCGCCCTGATTTCTTCCGGATTATTATTGTACTCGTCTATCAAAAGCGTCGTAATCTCGAGATGAACCCCGTTTTTATAGAACATCTTTACCGCTTCCAGGACCGGTTCCAGTCTTCCGCCGCATATTTTTCTGTAATTGCTATCATTAAAAAATTTTATATCTATGTTGGCGGCGTCCAAAAGCCCTTTTGTTGCGCCAACGGACTCCTCAGTGTAATAGCCGTTCGTAACGAATACATTTTTTATCCCGTTTTTATGGGCAAGTTCCATAACATCCAAACTGTAATCGAAAAAAACCGCCGGGTCGGTGTAAGTGTATGCAATAGATTTGCAATTCGACCTCAGCGCACTTTTCACCACATCTTCCGGGGGCACCCTTTCAAGGTCTTTAAAATATTCAAGATGAGATTCATAGCCTTCATCCCTATAACTCTGGGAAATATCCGCATTTTGACAGCCTAAACATCTGAAATTGCAGCCGGGCGAGGCAATCGAATAAGAAAAAGTTCCCGGTAAAAAATGAAATAGCGGCTTTTTTTCAATCGGGTCAACGCCCTGCGCCACTAAAATTCCGTAATTTATGCTGTATAGCTTACCGCCTTTATTGGCAATCGTCCTGCAAACCCCCGACTTGCCCTCTTTAATCCTGCACTTATGCGCGCATATCAGGCATTGGGTATATTCCCTTTCCTTCTCTTCTCCGGTTTTTTTGAAAAGCCTTATCTCGTGCATTTTTTTTTACCTCCCCTTTTCCTTCCGCCGCTCTATTTCTACTACCCGACTACCCTGTCCCTTCCTAAATCTTTCGCCTTATAAAGATTGTCATCTGCAACCTTTAAAAGATTATTTAAAATGTCTTCGGCCGCACCGTTGCCGTCCGCGACTTTAGGTTCAAACGGCCCTTTTACCGACGAAACGCCCGCCGACACCGTAATACTTATACTAACATTATTTTCGAAAGCGTATATCTTGCTTTTAATATAATTCCTTAGTTTTTCCATAAGACCTACGGCATTTTGCTTATCCGTATCCGGCAGGATTATAACAAATTCATCCCCTCCATACCTTGTGATAATATCCTGCCCCCTCATCAGGATATGTTTTAAATCTACGGCAAATGCCGCCAGCATGCCGTCGCCTATTTGATGTCCGTAATTATCGTTGATATTTTTAAAGCTATCTATGTCTAAAATCGCCATGGAAACATTGGCCTTATTCCTATGCGCCCTTATAATCTCCCTTTTGGCAAACTCGTACATATATCTCCTGTTGTATATCCCCGTTAAAGGGTCGGTAATTGCAAGGTCTTTATTTGTTTCAATTAGTACCAGCTTTGCAAAAACGGGCGAAGCTATATTAATTATCTCTTTTATCAATGCGGTTGCTTCTTCCGTGAAGAAATCTTTATCCTTCGAATCGACTGTAACCGTTCCGACAACCTCGTTGCTAATTTTTAACGAAAAACAGGTATAACTGCCGTCCGTCCCATGAAATTCACAGTCATTAACCGTGTTATCCTTTCCCCCGCCTTTCCCGTCATTTTTTAAGAGCTTGCAGTTCGATAGATAATCGTCGTAGTCGATATTATTTGTTGCCATAACCACTTTTTCCTGCCGTTTTCCATTTCCCGTGCAAATCAAATTTGTACAAATCAAAGAAGTTACGGTCTTTTTATCTATCGTATCGAATATGTTTATATGAAGCGAGGCTACCTCGCCCCCCCTTTCATTTTTTACCGAGTACAGCCCCTCCGCAAATATTTTTAAGGCATATTCAAGAGTAAAAGCCGCGGATAACTTATACGACAAATCGTTTAATAAATTAAGCTTGTTAGTCGAACCCTGCAAGTTTTTTATGTAATTTTTTGAATCCGTGATGTTTCCGAACACAAGGAGCCTGATAACTTTGTTATCTTTAGTTAAAAACAGGCTTGATTTCATGCTTAGTATTATCCCGCTTTTAAGATTGATTTCCACGCTTTCGATTGTAGTTACATACCTGTTTTTTATATATGTTTCAAAGATATTGTAAGCAAAATTTTCCTCTTCGAAAGCCGGTTTTATATCTTCATAAAATTCATCTAAACTTATCGGGACGGAAAACTTGCCCAAATTAAAAACCTGAGCAAAGTAATCGTTGTAAAGGCCAACGACTTTATCCGTCAAATTTATGGAAACGACCCCGAACTCGACCATCTTATTTATCAAATTTTCCCTATTTTCTAATAATCTCAAAGACGAATCCAATTTCTCGAAAAGCAGATTATTCTCAAAATATGTGGCAAAAAGGTTTATCCCGTCCCTAAAAAATTCTAAATCTTCATTATAAAACGCCATTTTTCTTTTTATTGCGCCTGTTACCGCCAGATACCTTTTGCCCTCCGTTCCTTCGAATGCGTAAAGAATTATGTCTCTGACGCCCATATTTTTAAAAACCTCCGTCGCAAATTCGTCATCCTGATAATCATAGGCATCCAGCCTGTTTTCCGCAATTCTTTTTTGAATAAATAAAGTCGGGGCAGGCGCTATGGCGCTTATACCCAGGTTATAATCCCATCCCTTTGAAAATACGGCTTCCGTAACCTCATTTTTAACCTTGTCGTAAACTATAAACTCAACAAAATCGGTTTTTAAATTATCTTCCAGATTATTTAAAAATTCTTGATTGCCAAGTTTAGCAGCCGGGCCGCCCTTTTCATACCCCGCCGTCATGGAAAATAATATTTGTTCCGCCGTTTCGGATAAAACCTGCGACCTTTTAAGGTTTTTCAGATAAGTTATTAAATATGAAACATAATTTGCCAGATTAAAAATTGCGCCGGCCTTAATACTGTCAAAAGCATCTTTCTTGCCCGAATATACCACCAGTACGCCCGTTATCCGACCATGAGCGATTAACGGAAACGCCCCGAGGGATAAAAATTTATATTCCAAAAGCCTGTCTTTATAAAGCGGAATGGTTTTGTCGCTGGAGGTATCGTTTATCACCGCATAATCCTTAGATTTTATTGCCCTTGCGGTCGGGTTTTCCGCATATTTCGAGTCGTCGTATTTAAGAATAAGGTTTTTTGTATAACTAAAATCGTTATTATAGGCGTTGATTATTTTAACATCCTTACTGCCCTCGTCTAAAACACCGAACCATGCGTAACTGTACCCCATCCTTTCCACTATTAGGTTTATAAGTTTGAGGGTTATCGAATTTACATCATCCTGCCCCGAAACGATTTTAGAAAAATAATTTACATTAGATACGATAAGGTTGTTTTCTTCCTGTTTTTCTATTATCGCGTTATTTAGAGCCGTAATAGCCTTTGCAAACTCGTAAAATTCGCTTTCCCTATTTTGATATTTGGCCGCCAAATCCTGCCTTTCCGGGTTATTCGGGTCTATTTTTTCGACGCTTTTTAAAAGGTCGTAAAACGGGTCCGAAAATTTTTTATTAACTAAGTAAAAAATCAGGATTGTAAAAATGGATAAACCGATGAAAAAAAGTATCGGAATATAAAGTTTCGAAAGATACCGGAACCATCTGTATTTTTCTATTCCTGAGCCTAAAATTCCTATTATCCTGCCGTTATAGTTTTTTATCGGTTTATTGTATATATAAAATGGGATGCCGTTTGCGGTTACGGATGTATAAATGCTTGCGCCGCTTTTTAAAACTAAGAGCTGTTTTTTAACGGCGCTCTGGCCTAAACCCACATACTTATTGTTTTTAACGGTTGAAACCGCCGACCTCCTCGTCCCGTAATAGACGCCCAAATTCACCGCCATATGATTTTTTAGGACTAGGCTTCTCAAATAATCGCTGGTTATATGCTTATTCAATATAATTATGAACCCGGTTTTATTATGTATCAGCCAGTAAATTACCCTGAGTTCGATAAGCCTGTCCGATTTATCCCTCCCAAACCCGGTAAATATATGCCTGTTTTTTGCTGAAACAATCCCTGAAAACCTATAATAGTTATAGTAGCTTAATCTTTTTACTTTATTATCATATTTATATTTAAATTTTTTTAAATAGGCGGCTCGTCCGTTTTTTATCCTTATAAGTACAATGCTCGACATCTCTTTCGAAGGCAAGAGCTTTTGTATAAACAGGCTTTTAAAGTTATGGGCGACAATGTCGTTAGCCTTTTCGAGCATATAATTCCTCTCGTGGATAAACTCCATTTCGCCGGTCATTAACCCTGACTTTAACTGCTCCCTTAAAGATTTACGGCTATACAGCGCAATATAATGGACGGCTAAAAATATGCCTATCGAAAAAACAATAAGGTTCGATATGATAAAAAGAAAATATATTTTAAATTTTATGGAATTAATATTTATTCTTAACATATTTTTTATTTCCTTTTAATTCAATTCATATCGTTTTGAATAGCATTATCTATATTATATCTTATTTTATCTTTATTAATAATATACGACAATGTTGTTTTATCTTTAAATTGCATTTTATTTTTAATTTATGTAAAATTAGAATAAATTATATTTTTAAATAAATTAAAACAAAAATAAATGGGTGAAAAGGGGATATGCGGGCAAAAAGTAAAATGGATATAAAAGATACCATTCATAAAAAAAAGGATAAAGCAAGCTACATCATTAAAACCGTTTTAAATTCACTGGAACTCTTAGAGGCTTTTAAGGGAGAAAAACCGGAACTCGGCGTCAGCGAATTAAGCAAAATCCTCAAGCTTCACAAAAACAAGATTTTCAGGCTTCTTGCAACATTAGAACACATGGGATACATCGAACAGGACCCTTTTACGGAAAACTACCGCTTAGGATTAAAAAGCCTGGAACTCGGACAATCCTTTATTCACCATTTAAGATTATTAAGCATCGCAAAACCCGTGCTTAGGGAATTAGTGGATAAAATTAAGGAATCGGCTTATGTGGGGGTTATAAGGGAAAAAAATGTTATTTATCTCGATATAGTCGAAGCCGACCAGGTATTAAAGGTTGCTTCGAGGGTCGGAAACATGCTTCCGATTTATGCCACGGCTATAGGGAAATCCCAGATAGCTTTTGAATCGAAAGATTCCATAGAAAAGCTCTTACCCGATAAACTTAATGCATTTACAAAAAACACTATAACCGATAAGGAAAATTTATTTAAAGAATTGGAAAAAATAAAAAAGCAGGGGTATGCGATAGACAACGAAGAGCTTGACGAGGGTATTATATGCGTCGGCGCGCCTTTAAGGGACTATACCACCCATATCATCGGCGGCATATCGATATCTGCGCCAGTAATAAGGACATCGCCGGAAAAACTTAAAAACCTGATTATACCCCTTACGATTGAAGCGAGCAATACTATTTCGGGAAAACTCGGCTACGAAATCGGGAAAAAATATTCGGAATAATCCCCAATTTGAATTTTCACGACTTTTAGGTTATAATACATCATACAGGCATTAATCATTTAGCAAATATTAATTTTGCTTGCCTGTTGTGCAGGTTTTATTCTATTCAATCAAAAAAAATATAAAATATACGGAGGATTAAAAAATGCTTTTAAAAGACGAGAAATCCTTTAGAGAAAAGAGGTCCGAATTCAGGCACAGGGTTGTTGACGCAATATACGATAGAATCCCCGCAGATGTCGTCGAGCATTTGGGAAATGCCAATAAAGAAATGGTTTTTGCGCTCGAAGGTGTTTTAAATAGCTTTGTTAAAAGAATAGACAACAGAATCGAAAGGACAAAAGCGCGCCACTCCAAGCTCGACAGCGGTGAAAACCCCGATGAAGCCGGCGAAGAAAATGAAGAAGATTAAAACGACAAAACGCTTTTAAATTAAGGCGTTGGAAAACTCCTTAAAAATAAAAGCGTTTTGCCGCAAGACGATCCAAAAACGCAAACCTTTCCTTATTTGCCTTTTTCTTTTGCCGGTTTGCTTTTAGATGTAGATTTTTTTGAAGCACAAGCCATTTTAATCACCTCCGTAAGCCTTTATAAATTAAACGGTTAATTTCCAAATATCTTTAATCGTTTACATTAATTAAAGTATATCATAATTAAAATTAAAAAAATGTTTTTAACAAAATTTTTAATAAAATAATTATATTAATTTCTAAATCGGGATCTGGGTTAATTTAAACCTCGGTTATCATCGGGAAAATAAAGGGGTGCCTGTCTATCGTCTTATTCAGATATTTCTTTAGGGCCTTCCTGATGTCATCCTTAACTTTAACCCAATCGATATTGTCATACTTCTGGTTTTCCTCAATAACATGGACTACTAACTTATGAAGCGTTTCGTTTAACTCTTTAAAATAATCCTCGAAGACAAAGCCTTTTGAGACGATTTCGGGGCCTGATATTATGCTCGATGTTTTAGCATCTACGACAAGTAAAACTATAATCATCCCGTTTTCCGAAAGATGCGCCCTTTCCTTTAAGGTGCGGGTTCCGACATCGCCGATACCTTTTCCGTCGACAAAAATGCGGCCGGCATAAACATGCTCATCCGCATAACATTCCTTATCTTCCGTAAATACAAGGCTGTTGCCGTTTTCCAGAACAAAAACATTGCCCGCCGGAATGCCCGCGCTTACGGCAAGTTTTTTATGCTGGTATAAATGCTTTAATTCCCCGTGCACCGGAATAAAATATTTCGGCTTTACTATATTTATCATAAGTTTAAGCTCTTCTTTGCTTGCATGGCCGGATACGTGGATTTCGGATATGTTTTCGTAATAAACTTCGGCGCCCCTTTTATAAAGGTTGTTTATAATTTTTGATATGGCTTTTTCATTTCCGGGAATAAATTTCGAAGATAAAAGGACGAGGTCGCCAGGCTTGATTTTTATATATTTGTGGTCATCTACGGATATTCTCGAAAGCGCGGACATTGCTTCGCCCTGCGTTCCAGTCGTTAATATTAAAAGCTCATCCGGCTTATAATAATCAATTGTCTCCTCGTCTATTAAAATATCCTCCGGAATTTTTAAATACCCCAACTTCCTTGCGACTTTGGTATATGTAAGAAGGCTTCTTCCGCTGAATATGACCTTTTTGTTAAATTCTACGGCAAGGGAAAGAAGTTCGGAAATCCTGTGTATGTTTGACGCAAAAAGGGCTACTATAACCCTTCCGCTATGGTCGCGAAAAATATTTCTGAATGTTTTTTTTATATCGTTTTCCGATATCGTAAACCCTTCCTTTTCTATATTTGTCGAATCGGAAAATAACGCCAGAACGCCGTTATCTCCATAATGGGCAATTCTGTTAATGTCGGTTACGGAGTTTTTATCCAAGGTCTGGTCTATCTTAAAATCGCCCGTATGTATTATGGTTCCAACCGGGGTTTTGATGGCAAGGCTCGCCCCGTCGATTATCGAGTGCGCTACCCTTATAAACTCGATTTCAAAATCTCCCAGCGTAATAGAATTACCTGTCTTTACGGTAAATAGCGATACTTTAAAAGGCAAATCGTGTTCTTTTAATTTTTCTTCAAGTATTCCGAGGGTGAAAGGCGTGCCGAATATAGGAAGGTTAAGCTCCCTTAATATGTAAGGTATGGCGCCGATGTGGTCTTCATGCCCGTGGGTTAAAACAATTCCCCTTATTTTCCGTTTTTTCTCGGGGTCGTATAAATACCTTACATCGGGAATAACCATATCTATTCCGAGCATATAATCCTCGGGAAACATAATTCCCGAATCGACTATTATAATATCTTTTTCGGTCTCGTAAACCATCATATTGAGGCCGATCTCACCGAGTCCGCCAAGCGGTATTGCTTTTAACCTTTCCATATAAGTGAACTTAAGACTTAAATCTCCTTTTAAAAAATTATTTAATATAGATTATACACTAAAATGATTTAATTTTTGTATCTTTTAAACTGCTTCCCCAATTTTTTTTTCAATATTTAGAATAAAATCTTCGTCCGATTTTATTCCTTTAGTATCCGCCGCATTTACATTTATTTGATTTAATATCGTAAGTTTTACGGGATTTTTTGGATAAATCATAATCGACCCCTTTTTTAATATATCGTAAGTTCCATTTATTGCAACAGGAAGTATATAATCGCTGCTTATAATTAGTTTATTAAGCCCGCCCTTTTTAAAACTTGAAAGCTTTCCGTCGTTTGAGCGGGTGCCTTCCGGAAAAATCAAAATGGACCAATTTTTATCTGTTTTTAATGTCGGCGTTAAATTTCGAACGGTTTTAAGCGCGCTTTTAAGGTTCTTTCTATCGAGCGGGATATAGCCGAGCCTTTTCATCGACCAGCCCAAAAATGGGATTTTAAAAAGGGACGCTTTTGCGATAAATTTGAAATTTAAATCTAAACAGGCAAGCAGAACAAATATGTCGAAATAGCTTTGATGATTAGAAACAATTAAGTAGGATTTCGAAGGGTCGGCATTCTCTATGCCGCTAATATCAACTTTAATTCCTAAGAGTTTAATTATTGTTTTTCCCCATAGCCTTGCAACTTTTTGGGTATTTTCGGCGCTGCCGAAAAGCGAAACGAAAATTGCGGCGGCGGCAAAAAAGATTGTGCAGGTTATTATTATAGCCCAGGACTTAATGCTGACGGCTATATCTTTAATCTCTTTTATTAACTCTACCATTAGAAAAAAACTTCGTTAATCTCGGTTGCGACTAACTGCCCGCTCGCATTTTCGACGGCGGAGATAGACACGGTTTCCCCTTTAGTGAAGGATGAACAGGAAACGGTTTGCATATTCATCATGCTTCCGCCGGACATGGGAGCCTTGCATACGGTTGAACCTGTAATAATGCAGGTTACGCCGTTATAAAGGGTTATGGACGAACTGCTTATATTTTTAATCATGCCGGCATATGAAAGTCCCGGGGCAGGTTTGCTTAATGCGGGACTACTTGTATTTGTCCCTGCCGCAAAGGCGGCAGTCCATTTTAAGCCCGAAATAGAAAGACTAATCATTATAAATAAAATAACAAGTAATATTATCAAAAATCTTTTTTTCGCAAGTATCATTTTGCTCCTTCCTTATTAATTATAAATTATACTATATTTTTAGAAAATAAATAAATCAGGTACATTTAATTCCTTTAGCACCCCCATTCCCCTTTTTTAAAAGTGGTGTCAGTCCGCCGCAAGCGGACTGACGGGGTATTTAAAAGGGAAATGATTTACGGCAATTGAAACCATGAAGTCGGGATTAATTTTGACGGAAGCGACGGTATTTTTTGTGTTAAAACCGCCCCCGTCGATGTCGTTATTATAAGGTTGCCGTTCGATATAACAGGCGACGACGGCACTCCGGAGCCAATAGTTATCGATTGCGCCGCACTGCCGGATGTGGTTGTATTCGATATCGTCGTTCCCGTGCTGCTTGTAAGAATCGTTCCTCCGCCGTTTAAATAATAAACTGCATAAAGCTTTGCCGTTCCGTATCCGCAGGCATTTGTCGCGGCGGTTGGGGTAAAGGTAACAAAATATACTACGCTGTCATACACTAAAGGCGAACCTACCATCTTTTCGCCCTGGCTTAATGTTATATACCAGCCGTCGGTTGTTACATTCCCTACACCGCTTGTGCCGGTTGCATTGGTTAAATTTGTTTCGTTATACGGACCTGTTTTAGCACATTCCCCGATTCCCTGAGTTCCTATCGTATTTAATCCTATTAATTCATTATCCCTTGTAGTATTTACTTCAGTCAAGTTTTCCCTGTTGCCCGTGCCGAAATACAGCCATAAATTGCCAGATGTATCGTAAGATATTGCAGGCGGGAAAAAGATATTCAGCGGTGCGGTCGTTGACGCATCCGAATCAAAAACCCTGCACCCGGTCCAGTTTTGGGTATTTCCGTTTCCTTGCGGCAGTTTTCCATAGGGTATATTAAACGCCCACATCTGTCCGCCCAGATCTCCCGCATAAAAGGCTTGAAGCCTGAAATTAGGACTTAAAACAGGTGATATGGTGGAAGGTATGGAATATGTCATGTTGCTGTCGTTTGCGCTGTCGAATTTCCACAACTCCTGCTCATCGGCATAAACCGGAGCCGATGTAGTTCCGGTATTTACCGGATTAGGTTCGACATATAGGGAATAGACCGCCTGTCCTGCCGAATTATTCGACGAATAGCCGCCTCCCATAAAAGCGGTGTAAGTTTTAACATACTGAGGGGCGGCTGTCGGACTTGCCGGGGTTGGATCATTTCCGCATACCCCCGTTCCGCCGTTTTTCGAATCATAATTTGGATTTGGAAGACATACATAACTTATCAGCGGCTTTGACCAGGTCTGCCCCATAGGCGCGGTAGTTGCGGATGAATCGGAAAAGTCCCATAAAGGGTCCGGATATGTGCTTCCGGCATTTGCGGGGTTTGTTAAGCCGACGGCGAAATAACCGTTGCCCCCGTTTCTTTCGCCGGCAACAGCAACCGTATGCCAACTGCTCGTAGGCGTGCCTGTCGTTGAAATAGGATAACTCGAGGCATCTACGCTGTTTGTCGTCCCGTTAAATATATTGCCAAAAAATACATCGTTAACGGACGGCGTCGAATCTACAAACTCATAAATAGACGGCGTAGAAATGGAGCTTTCGTACCAGCATGTAAGTTTAGGCAGTTCAAGAGCGGTATCTGACGGAACGCAAGCCGAAAGGTCCGAACTCGGAGTAATGCCCGGGGTATCTAAAAAATCGGGCGGGATGTAGCCGAAAAGCTCGGCGCCCGTTCCGTCGCTGTATGAACTTGTACTGCTATTCCACGAACCCGCGTCAAAACCGTGAAGCATGCCGTCGTTAGCCCCGACTAGTAAAACCTGCTGTCTTGTCGCATACTGGGTTTTAAACGCCTGATACGACGCGCTCGAATACGGATAAGGCGGCGGGCCAACCAAAACCGGGTCGGAATGGAATATCGCCCCCAACTTCCAGTTATCCGTCGCGCTATCGGGATTTAATACAAAATTTATAATATCGTTGGCACACGCGCTTTCGGAAGCCGCGCCCGGACAAACGGATGTATAATTTGCCGATGTCAATCCTAATAAGGATTCCAAATTTGCCGTATTAGATGTATTAAACGAGACGGCGGCATTTGAACCGGTGGTTGAATTAAGAGCGGATGTAATTATATATCTCGATGAGGGGGATTTCGTTTGAAGCGCTCCTCCTGCGCCATTGCCGTTATCCCAGTATGAATCGCTTGTAATTATCTGGCCGTTGGCGGTAACGGCAGGACCGTTAGGCCCTATTAACTGCCCCTGGGCATTTAACTTAAACAGAAAAATGTTCCCCTCGCCCCATAAAGGCTGGTTTAACGCCTTAAAGTCGGCATAATAGACATCTCCGTTCCCGCCGTAAACCTGGTGAACGACGGGGGAAGTAAAAGAGGTCGACTGCGCCTCAATCTGGTCGAATATCGTAGTAAGCGAGCTTATAAGCTGATTATAATTAAAGGTTAAATAAACTGTGCCGGAAACGGTAACGGTGCCGGAATTTCCGCTTGTATTTAATGTATTTAGAGAATTTGATAATAATATCTCGTCGGTATTGGGATAAATCCCCGTAACCACGGCACAGTCATTGCCGTTTGCGTAAACCCCGCTGTTATTGTTGGCAACTTCACAATCGGAACTTTGGTCGCCGTTATCGGAAATCGTATCGCCGACTAAAACCCCGTTTGTTGAGGAAAAGGCGGATGCTGGTAAAACAAGCGTAGTTGACGAACTGCCAACAGTTGCGGAAAATGTCAACGGATTGAACGTACCTGTTGTTCCCGTAACATTCTGACCAATTCCCGCACCTGCATTCGCCATCTGTTGAATATAAGAAGGCCCTCCTAAACCTCCCGCGTAACCGAATCCTATCATGAATGTTTCGATTGGATAAGTTGTGTCCACATTCTCATATAAATCGTAAAGGGCGTTGGGTGTTTCTGACGCATTATAACCGTTCGCTTCGCCGTCCGTAATGATAATGGAAAAATTCCTCCTGCAGGCTGCTGCGCTATCGGCTTTTAACGAATTGGTAAAATAGGTTGTCATGTTTTCAACCATTGACCACATCGGAGTGCCGCCGCCCGCTTTAAGCCCGGAGACTACTGTTCCTGCAGGGTCTGTTAATCCCCCATAATCCGGCGCTGTCCATAAAACATAATTTATCGCAGGTCCGGCTATTGTGGCAGGATCGAAATAAGTGTCGGTAGAGTTGTTTGTATTAGAAGTTATTGTCTCCGTGTTGGCGGTATTAAGAGTGCCGTTTACTGTAAGAGGAACATATAAACGCCATGAGGATATGCTATTGAAATTGTCAATATCTCCAATATAAGGCATATAGTCATAAGATATAAAATACCCGCCCGTAGGATTAGCTGAGCTTGTGCACCCGCTAAACCCGCTAACGTAAAAAGAGTAGTTACTGTTGACTGAACCGTTGGGCAAAATGTAGGCACCGGTCTCGTCCGGGGTTCCCGTTCCCGTGCTTCCGCTATATGGGTAATATGGTGCATTTGCAGGATTTTGAAAAGAGGGGTCGTTAGCATACATGCATTGGTCAGTTGTTCCGCTTGCGCTTGCCCCGTCCCCCTGGTCAAATGTTGCGAACGCAAAATTAAGATTTGAAAAGGACGGGTCGGTTACTATTTTAGACAAAGCCATTTTTGCGTTATATATCTTTGAAAATACGCTGTTCGACCCCGGTGCCCAAACGCTGAAGCCCCCCAAAACGCTGAAGCCCCCCAGCCAGCTTTCCGGCGCGTCGTAGCCGCTTGCGGTAGAGTTTTTCCAATCCACCCCTTCGTTCCACATCATCGAACCTGAAGTATCGAGGAAAATTAAAACATTCGGGTTATTAAGATTTGTGAGCAATGATGTATCTCCCGCCTCCGCAACGGACGGCACAATAAAAAAAAGGCTAAGGCTTAACACGCTCACGGAAACCAGCAATAAGACCGCTATTTTAAACATCCTTAAACCCTCATGAAAAACCGGCATTTTATCATTCTCCTTTTTAAATACCCCGTCAGTCCGCTCAAGCGGACTGCCACCCCTTTTAAAAAAGGGGAATGGGGGTATCATTTCGCCTGTGGCATATCTTTGCCTGCGTTTATAAAACCACGGTTTTATGCAGGCAAAGATGGACGGGGTATTTTTTAAGCCGCCCTGCAACTTTATAAGCACGCCAAAGGCGTGCGAGAGCTTTGCCATCGTCTTTGCCATTTTTCCTCCACTGTTTTATGGAATATCATATTTAAGTTAATACCCGACCTGAACAGGTCCATAGCTGAATGTCATTCCTGTCCGGGCGGTTTTTGAACCGCTTTGGTTCTGCGTTATCGTGTTTATCTGCCCGTTATAAAAATGATAATTCAAGCTATAACCAGGGATGCCGCCGTATGTTCCGTTATATTCAAAGCCAAAATTACCGCTGTTTATCGTAAATCCTAAAACATTTGAAAAATTGGAGTCGATATTTGCCGCGGTCAATGCAACATAATTATTACTTTGTTGAAGCGTATTGTTCACCTGCGGCGTATAATAATAAACATTCGGCGACGGCATACCTATTCCCGCATTGGTTTGCTGGCTTGTGTTTAACTGGGCCAATACGATATTCATAGCCGAGTTCGATATGCTTAATGTCTGTTCCGAACTCGTATAATTTCCCGCATTGATAATATCCGTGCCGGTCGTCTCGATAGCCACCGCAGCCAATATCCCTAAAATTGCAATAATCAGTATTACGGTAATAAGGGCTATGCCTCTATCATTTTGTAAAACCGTTTTGACCGATTTTTCTTTATTTTTTGTTTTAAGCATATTGATTAATCTGTCCCAACCCGCTTCGGCGGGTACGGTTTAAAGCCGTCAGTATTTGGACGGCTCATCCAGTCTTTTTTAAATTATATTAATCAACTCAAATAAATATTACTAACTGCCGTAAAAAACATTTCTTAAAAATACGCTCGAGTTAAGGGTTTTTAAAATATTGTTTCCCACAATCTGCCCGGCATTTCCTTTAGCATTGGCTCCGTTTGCATTGGCATTATACGGAACATGGACACTATAAGCAGGCGAATCGGATAACGCAACATTGGATTCGCCTGTAATAGATAGATTATATAAGTAGGGCTGCTTATATTGATTTAACTGATTAGACGGAGTAACGACGAAAGCATTTATATAATCGCTCAGTGTAATCGTAGTATTTGCGGCGCAAGTCGGAGCAGTCGGGGAGATAACCACCGGATTTACCATACATTCGTATAAATTCCCCGGAACATTAAACGGGGGATTAAATCCCGAATTTTGAGTTCCATAACTTTGATTTCCCCAATAAAATAATATCTGGTTTATAGATGACACGCTACCCCCGCCGATATTTTTCGGAGGCACAGGATTAGCGGGACACACGCCGGGACCGGCGGCGGCACCTGGGGGATTTGTTTGAATCTTGTTGCCCGCCGGAATCGCGGTCACACAAAGGGTTATAGGTAGCGTCGGCAACGGTTGATTAGGAAGAGGGACGGGGTTTGTAATATTTAAAATTTGTCCTACATAAAAGTTATTTACATTACAATATTGCCCAAGATTGAATTCTCCGGCAACAGCACCGGTTGGCGTTAAAATACAGGGGGAAGCGCCATTAACCACCGAACTATAACTAACTAAAACTTCATAAGGATTGGTAGGATAAACCGCCTGGACTATCTGCACTGGAGGAACGGAGCCTGTTTGGATATAATAATTCTGCCCGTAATCAAAACCCGCCATCCTTAAAGAATACCTGACGGTATTAAAAGCCGTATTCAGTCTTTGCTGTTCGGTCGAAACGGATTTGGTCAGCCTTATGACGCCGGACTGCGTAAGAAGTATAAACCCTGCGGCGGCAACCACTAAAAGGGATATCGCAAGAGCGATTACCAACTCGACCACTGACAAACCTTCCTGATTTTTAAGAAGCTTCATATAAAAATTCATAATATTATTTATGAAATTAAATCATTCATTACTATAACATGCTGGCTTGTATCCCGCCAGCTAACCTCTACCTGAGCGTTAATAACGGTGGTGGAAGCCGGATTGGGGTTATATGAAAGGTTGACCGTTACCGTATAAGGCAATGTTACCCCCAGTCCCGACGGGGGAACGGAGTTCGGGGCGGGGCCTCCCGCTGCAAGCGCGGGATTTATACAGGTTGCAACTTTATTTCTCGTGTCTGGATTCACAGTCGGAGAAACCGTATAATTAAAGGTTCCCGGCAGCGCAGCAATCCCCCAAACGCCAAGATTGTTCTGAATCCCTAAAACTCCAAGGCAGTTAAGCTGGCTGACTTCCGCCTGCGCAATCGCAGTTGCCGTGTTTATCTTTCCCGCAGTGGCGTCATTATTGGTAAGGGCAAGGGAGAGGGCCATTACGCCCAAAAACCCCACGGTAAGAATCACCATGGCTATTATTACTTCAAGAAGCGACGCCCCTTTATTATTAATTTTAACGATATTTTTATTCATACGCTGAATAGCTATTAATAAACCGTATTTAATACAAAACCGTTAAATTTACTATATTTACCGATATTTTTACAAAACACGGATGTATATTCTACGATTTAATTATATCCCATTATCAAAAAAAGTAAAGTAAAATTATTATGTTACCATTATATATTATTATATACGGCATACCTATTTTTTTTATTTATGATATTTAATTTTAACAAAAATGTAATAAAATTGAAACATTACCGTAACAAAAATTTAAAATAATTTTAACTTGCCAAATAGGTTTACTTAAATTATCATAGTTTTTATAAACATTATTTATAAAAACTAACTAATAAAAATAATAAAATTTGGAGGTACTATGGGCAGTCTTAATAAGGTATTATTAATCGGAAACCTGGGCAAGGACCCTGAGCTTCGCTACACTCCCGACGGATTGGCGATTCTCAGTTTTCCGATGGCAACCACGGAATATTTTAACGATAAATCCGGCGCAAAAACGGAAAGAACGACATGGCATAATATTACAGTTTTTGGAAAAATGGGGCAAAGTATCGCAAATTATTTGACCAAAGGAAAACAAATTTTTTTAGAAGGCAAAATAAGAACCTCTTCTTATGACGACAAAGACGGTGTTAAAAGATATAGGACTGACATCGTTGCAACAAATATTGTCCTGCTGGGCGCTAAAGGTGCGGGAAGCGGCGCCGAAATTACCGAAGAAGGCAATAGAAACGAGGGGAGCAATTATGCGGCTCAAGGGGGCGGGGGCGAAAGCGGCTACGGTTCCGCCGGACATCAGGATGACGACGATATACCTTTTTAAAAAAGGGTCGGAATTGAATTACGACCTCTTTTTCCAAAACCTCGGTTGATATTAAACAGCATTTCAAGTATAATTTAAAAAAGGCTAATAAAAATGAGCGGAGTTATGGATAGCGGAATCTCACTCTATAAAGAACTTAAAGAAAAGATCGGCGAGAAGGAAGCCGAGCATCTTGTCGAGTACATAAAGTCGACGACAAGGGATAGGGAAATCTTTGCGAGATTTGATGTAGTTGATGAAAAATTTGATAAAATCGATGATAGGTTCGACAGAGTTGACGAGAAATTCAATAAAATCGATGAAAGATTTGATATAATAGACGAAAGGTTTAAGGGTGTCGATGAAAGATTTGCTAAAATCGATTTGAGATTTAACGAATTACATAATGAGATACTATCGGTAAGAACCGAATTAAAGGAGGATATCGCTAACTTACGGGCTGAATTTAAACAGGATATTACTTTAATCTATAAGGCAATTTCAGATAATAACAAATGGCTAATAGGGCTTATTTTTACTTTATGGCTCATTGGCACGCTCTCGATTATTATTACGATATTTTTAAAGTGAAAAAAGTAAAAGGGGTCAGAATTCAATTCTAACCCCTTTTCCAACACTTTTTCTATTTAACAAGGTTACTGCATTAAATATCGTAATACAACGCAAATTCGTAAGGCACTGGCCTCATGCGAACGGGCTGGACATCGTTTTCCATTTTGCGGTCAATCCATGTCCGTATTACATCTTCCGTAAACACCCCGCCCTGAAGCAGGAACTTATGGTCTTTTTCAAGTTCTTTCAACGCCTCTTCGAGAGAACCCGGAGCAACGGGAATATTCTTAAGCTCCTTTTTAGATAATGTAAATAAATCCTTATCGACAGGCTTGCCCGGGTGAATTTTATTTTGGATGCCGTCTAAACCGGCTAAAAGCAATGCGGAAAAAGCGATATAGCAATTTGAAGTCGGGTCTGGAGTTCTATATTCTATTCTTTTCGCCTTTGGAGAATTTGAATACATTGGGATTCTGACTGCGGCGCTTCTGTTTCTCGAGGAATAGACAAAATTAACGGGCGCCTCGAAGCCGGGGACTAATCTTTTATACGAATTTGTCGTTGAATTGGTAAAAGCGCATAAAGCCTTTGCGTGTTTTAATATCCCGCCGATATAATAAAGCCCCATTTCCGACAATCCTGCGTATTCTTTGCCCGCGAATAGCGGCTGTCCGTTTTTCCACAAGGATTGATGGACATGCATGCCGGAACCGTTATCGCCGAAAAGCGGCTTTGGCATGAATGTGGCGGTCTTGTCATACCTTCTTGCAACATTTTTAATTATGTATTTATACCACATAAAGCTGTCGCCCATAGCCGTTAAAGAATTAAACCGCATGTCGATTTCTGCCTGGCCGCCCGTTGCAACCTCGTGGTGAGCTGCCTCGATCCTAATGCCTACATTTTGCAATTCCATAACCATCTCGTTTCTTATATCGGTCTGGGTATCGATTGGCGAAACTGGAAAATAACCTTCCTTATACCTTGGCTTATGCCCCAAATTTGGCATTTCGTCCCTTCCGCTGTTCCAGATTCCCTCTTCCGAATCTATGTAATAATAGCCGCTATTGGAAGTCTGGTCGTATCTTATATCGTCGAATATAAAAAACTCCGCTTCAGGCCCAAAATATGCCGTATCGGCGATGCCTGTGGATTTCAAATACTTTTCGGCCTTCTGCGCTATATAACGCGGGTCTCTATCATAAAAATTACCGGTTATAGGGTCTTTAATATTGCATGTCAAAGATAAAGTTTTAGCCTCGATAAAATTATCTATAACTGCGGTAGAGGCATCCGGAATAATTAACATATCTGATGCTTCGATTGCCTGCCAGCCCCTGATACTCGAACCGTCGAATCCAAAACCCTCCTTAAAAACATCTTCCGACAATTCGCTTATCGGCACCGTAAAATGCTGCCATGTTCCCAATAAATCGCAAAATTTAACATCGATGAGCTGGATTTCCTGCTCTTTGATATACTGCATAACTTCGTTTTCCGTCATTTTCCCTCCGTAAAATTTAAAAAATTAAGATTTATTGAATTTATAAATAAAAAGAATTTTAAGGTTTCTGGATTCTCTCTCCCTCCCCTAACCCATAAAAGCATCGCCTTATTCCCTTTGGGCGCTCTGCTTTTACATCCATAAAGGGAGGGGAATAAAATATGCGGTAATGACAGTTGTTCTCTTAAAGGGCTTCCTCCCCCTTTTCTCCCGTCCTTATCCTTATAGCCTCTTCGACCGGCAAAACAAAAATTTTGCCGTCCCCTATTCTGCCGGTTTTTGCGCTTGACATTATTGCTTCGGTTACTAAGCCGAGTTGTTCGTCGGAAACCACCACCTCGATTTTTACCTTTGGGATAAAATCAACCACATATTCAGCTCCCCTGTATAATTCCGTATGCCCTTTCTGCCTGCCGTAGCCCTTGACCTCCGTAACCGTTAAACCGTGAATGCCGATATTATTAAGGGCTTCTTTTACATCGTCAAGTTTAAACGGTTTAAATATTGCCTCCACCTTTTTCATTATGCCTCCCGATTAATTTGAGCAATAAATATGCCATATCGTAAAAATTAACTTAAAATTATCATAAATTTAAGTTTTTCATAACAAATATAACTAATTTTAGCTTAATTTTAAATAAAATAACATTAATTGAAATAAAAATATAGCTAAAATTTATTTAATTATGAGATTGCTTTGCTTCGCTCGCAATGAAAATGCGCTTAAAATTTAGGCAATAATAAAAAACATGCTTAAAATTTGGGCTATTTCCCGCTCACGACCCCCCTAATCTTTCTAATCTCTAAAATTTATAAAGGACAATTCTATGGTTAACGGGAAAGCCCTTAGATGCGAAATTATATTCTGAAGCTCGTCTTTAGATTTTGAACTTACCCTTAAATGGTCTTTAAGGTTTTCGACCGCCGCTTTAGGGGCTATCTTTTTTATTTCCTGAATTATTTTTTTCGAAGCCTCTTTATCTATCCCCTCTTTAATTTCAACCTCTTGCCTCACCATGCCCTTAGATGCTTCTTCCTTCTTTTTAAAATCTAAGAATTTTACAGAAACGCCCCTTTTTATAAGTTTTCCCTTTAATATGTCGATAACGGCGGTAAGTTTATAATCGTCGTCGCCTAAGAGGGTAATAATATTTTCCTGCCTTTTAATTTCGCTTTTTGTGCCTTTAAAATCATATCGCCCCGTTATTTCTTTAACAGCCTGGTTTATTGCATTATCGACTTCCTGAAGGTCTGCTTTTGAAACTACATCGAAAGACGGCATTTTAATCTCCTGCGGATTTACTTTTAATATTAGTTTTCTTTGATTATTTTATAACTCGCCGGAAAATTGACGCTAAAAATATGGCTATTTATATGCCTGTTAAACCGGACACCCGCGTAATGAAATATTATTGTTTGACCCTGGTATGTTAAAATTTTTAATGATGTTATCTTAAGGCTGTTTATTGCAAAATCGATGTAAATCTCTTTTGCCCTTTGAAGGCTTAAGGGCTTTAACCCGACACCCACAATTCCTTTCACCGCATCTTTCTTCACGCTTTCAACGCTAAAATACTTAGTCAAACTTCCGATTACGGCAACAATATTAGGGGGGAACCCACCTCTTTCTTTACCCACATTAATAACCGTAACCTTTTTGATATCGCTGTCGATAATATAAAGCTCATTGCCTTTTAAAACCTGTCTTTTATGCATAGGATAAGTATAAACCCATGCCATATTGCCCGGTTCTTTATAATAAAAATTACCTTTAAAGGACATATTTTGAGAATACCCCGGAATAATCTCTTTTTGAACAAAATATGCGCTTATGGAATGAACGGTTTTATATTTTGCTTCGATTTTCCCGATTATATTATTATTGCCTTCCTTACCGTAAGATTTCGGTATAAAACCTATTAAAAACAGTACGGGTAAAATTAAAAACAGTACGGGTAATTTAGTTAATTTGGCAGTTATGGATTCCCGCCTACGCGGGAATGACAACTTTTTCTTCATTTTTATGTTCTCCCTTTTTTTGTCAATATACCGTCATTTTGAAGTTTTTCCATAATTCTTGCAGCCCTGTTAAAACCTATCCTGAACCTTCGCTGGATATAAGATATGGATATATTATTATTGCTGTCCGAAGATGCGACCATATTTAACACCTCGCCGTATATTTCGTCATCCGGGTCGTCCGTAATCATTCTATCAAAATTGCCTGCATTGTCAAACTCATTTATTAATAACTCGTTTTTCGAGGACGGGAAATTCTTTTCTTTTATAAATTCTAAAACCTTTTTAATCTCGTCTTCGGATATGTAAGAACCGTGAATTCTCGCAAGCCTGCCCTGTCCCGGCGGCATAAACAGCATATCGCCGTTTCCCAAAAGCTCTTCCGCGCCGTTGGCGTCTAATATCGTTCTTGAATCAACCTTGGAAGAAACTAAAAAGGCTATGCGGGACGGCATATTGGCCTTTATAACCCCCGTAACTACATTTACCGACGGTCTTTGAGTCGCTATTACAAGATGAATTCCACAGGCGCGGGCCATCTGGGAAAGCCTTATTATGGATGTTTCTATGTCTTTGGGGCTGACAAGCATTAAATCGCTTAATTCGTCTATTATAATGACAAGGTAGGGCATCGGTTTTTGATTTTGTTTTTCCAATCGTTCATTATACTGCTCGATATTTTTAACGCCTGCCTTCTGTAATTCCCTGTATCTCCTTTCCATTTCGGAAACAGCCCATTTAAGCGCAATGCCTGCCTTTTTTGCATCGTAAACGACATCGCAAATAAGATGCGGTAATTCTTCAAACGGCGTCAGTTCTAACCTTTTAGGGTCTATCATTAAAAAATTAAGCTCCTCGTAATTCGCTTTAAAAAGAAGGCTCATGACAAGCGTATTAATAAACACGCTTTTCCCCGCCCCCGTCGCCCCGGCTATCAACAAGTGCGGGCATTTTGCAAGGTCAAACAGGACATTTCCCCCCGTAGTATTTTTGCCGAGAATTATCGTAAGCAAAGACTTCGAATCTATAAACTCTTTCGAGTTTAATCCTTCCGAAAAATAAACCGTTTCCCTTTTATTATTTGGAACTTCGATGCCTACGGCCGATTTACCCTCTATGACCCCCGTTATCCTGACCGGTTTTGACTTTAAAGCCATCGTAAGGTCTTCCGAAAGGGATAAAATTCTTCCGATTTTAACGCCGCTTGCCGGTTCGAACTCATACATCGTTATGATGGGTCCAGGGTTTATCCCTGTAACCTTTCCTTTCACGCCAAAATCTAAAAGTTTTTTTTCTATTAATGTCGCATTCCCCAGAAGGGAAAGTTTATCGGGCTTTTGGGCGTCCTTAACCCCTACAAAGCCGATTAAGGAAATCGGGGGGATTTTTGTTTCCCTGTCTCCCACAAAATCAAAAGAGCCGTCCTTTTCCCTAATTACTTTATCCTTATAATCCATCCCCGTCTTTTTATTAATCCCGGAAAAATCGTCTTTTTCATCCAAATCCTTTATTAAATCCTCTCTTGAACCTCCGAATAGCTCTTTATTTAAGATGAAACTTCTTTTCCTTTTTTTTAATCCTTTTCTCTTTTCAATCTTTAATGTTATCAAGGAAAGGGTAGAATTCAATTTATTTGTTATTTTATTTGTTATTACGGCCATGTTTAACCACTTTATCTCTTTTATGCCCTTTTTAAACAGATTATAAATGCCGTAAATCGGGGCAATCAGGTTTTCCACCCCTATATTTTTAAAGACAAGATAAAAAGAGGTTAGAAATAACATAATAATTATAATTATGCTTCCCGCTTCGCCAAAAAATCTAAAAAGATAATAATAAATTCCGCTTCCTATCAGCCCGCCGGCCGGGGTTATAAACCCATGGTACCGAAATTTAGGAAATAAAGCGCTAAGAAATATTAAAAAGGCGGTGAGGAAGGTAAAGAGCCCTGCATAAAATCTTAACTTTGACCGGGCAATTTTATTAAATATTAAGAGTACCCCGATTAATAAAATGAAAAAAACTAACAGGAAAGAGCCGATACCCGCAATCGTTAAAAGCAAATTCGAAAGAATTCCGCCGGCAAAGCCGCCCCAGTTTATTTTATGGACGCTTGAAATCGAGTATGAATTGGATGTCTCTTGCAATATGGAGAAAGAAAAAAGCGATAAAAAAGAATATATCGAAAAAAAAATAATTAGAAGCGCTAAGGTTATCCTTTTATGACCATACATAATTTATTTAAATAAATTCTTCTATTCCGAAATAGGGTTTTAACGAATTAGGAATCCTGATATAACCATCTTTTGTCTGATAATTTTCGATTATCGCTATCATAACCCTTGGAAGAGCGAGTCCCGAACCGTTAAGCGTATTTACAAACTCGGCTTTTGAATTTTTGTCCCTTTTAAATTTAATATTTGCCCTTCTGGCTTGAAAAGAACCAAAATTCGAGCAAGAGCTAACCTCAAGCCACTCGTCCATCCCGGGGGCATAAACCTCTACATCGTATTTCTCTTTTGCCGAAAAACTTAAATCCCCGGTACAAATTTTAACTAATCTGTGGGGAATATCGAGCCTGTTTAAAATATCCTGAACATCGTTGATGAGATTAAATAATTCATCCTTTGCCGTTTCCGGGGTGGTAATTTTTACAAGTTCTACCTTGTCAAACTGATGCCCTCTTTTTATGCCCCTTGTATCCTTGCCCGCGGACATTTTTTCTTTTCTGAAGCATGCGGTATATGCCGCATGTTTTATGGGAAGCATCTTAATATCTATTATCTCATCCCTGTACATATTAGTAACCGGAACCTCGGCGGTCGGAACAAACCATAAGCCTGAATCGTCATCCTTGTACAGGGTGTCCGAAAATTTAGGCAGCTGCCCCGTCCCGACCAAACAGGCTTCATTAACCATATAAGGAGGATATACCTCTTCGTAGTCGTGATAAGTTATATGGGTATCGAGCATAAAATTAATAAGCGCCCTCTGGAGCTTGGCAAACCCTTTTTTCAGCACATAAAAACGGGTCCCGGATATCTTTACCCCCCTTTCAAAATCGATTAAGTCTCTTTTTTCTCCGATTTCAAAATGGGTTTTTGGCTTAAAATCAAATTTTTTCTTTGCATTGAAATAAGAAACAACGACATTTTCCGTTTCGTCCCTGCCGACCGGCACATCGCTGTCCGGAAGGTTTGGCACATTTAGCATTAGCGCGTTAAGTTTTTGTTCTATAGCGCTTAATTCATCTTCCTGCGTTTTGATCAGCTCATTTATTCTTTTTACCTCATTTTTTTTTGCTAAAATTACCTCTTCATTTTTTTCCGCGGCTATCTCTTTTGAAAGTATTTTCCTTGTATTCCTAAGGCACTCGGTATCGTATAAGAGCTTTCTTTTTGACTCGTCGAATTCGTAAATCTCGTCGATTTGGACCGGAACAAAAAGTTTTTCCATTTCCTTTTTAACAAACTCTCTTTGTTCCCTGATAAGCTTAATGTCAATCATAATATTTAAATATATCTTATTTACTATTTTATTATCTTATTTATGTATTTATGTTTTTATTCCTGAGACGAACGGAACGGACAGTAATATAATAATATTTTTAAAGGCTAATATCAATCGTTTAATCGTTTACCAAAATATTAATAAAATTATTGCTTATTTCCACAAATCCACCGTTGATATCTATTTCCTGAACAGTCTCGCCGATTTTATATTTTACGGCGCCCTTAGAGACATTAGAAATAAAGTTGACATGCCCGGGCAATACCCCTTCTATGCCCGATTCGGCAGGAATTTCGCAAAAATCCACCGACCCGTCATAAATTACTTCCCTCGGACTGACAATTTTTAGCGTAAGGGACATCCCGGCACCCTGTTTATTTTATATAAATTTAGATTGAATGGTTTAATTATAAATACCCCGTCAGCCCGCATCAAGGCGGGCTGACACCCCTTTTAAAAAAGGGGAATTAAAGACAAATACCAGATTGATTGACTTCTTATTTTAACGACTTTGCCTTTTCTATCGCCTCATCTATTGTTCCAACCATATAAAAAGCCTGCTCAGGCAAATCATCGTGCCTGCCTTCCAGTATCTCTTTGAATCCCCTTATGGTCTCGTTTAACGGAACATATCTTCCCGGAAAACCGGTAAAAACCTCTGCCACAAAAAACGGCTGGGAAAGAAATCTTTGAATCCTTCTTGCGCGGCCCACAATTAGCTTATCGTCTTCCGAAAGTTCATCCATTCCCAAAATGGCAATTATGTCCTGTAATTCCTTATACTTCTGAAGTACGGACTGAACCTTTCTTGCAATATCGTAATGCTCCCCGCCTATAATATTGGCGTCCAATGCCCTCGAGGTTGAATCAAGCGGGTCCACCGCCGGATAAATCCCTATATCGACAATCTGCCTTGAAAGCACCGTAGTAGCGTCTAAGTGGGCAAATGTCGTTGCCGGCGCCGGGTCGGTGAGGTCATCCGCGGGGACATAAACTGCCTGAACGGAAGTAATGGAACCTTTTTTTGTGCTGGTTATTCTTTCTTGAAGCTCGCCCATATCGGTTGCAAGGGTCGGCTGATAACCGACGGCAGACGGTATCCTTCCCAAAAGGGCGCTGACTTCGGAATTTGCCTGCGCGAATCTAAAAATATTATCGATAAAAAGCAAAACATCCTGCCTTTCCTCGTCTCTAAAATATTCCGCCATGGCTAAAGCCGAAAGGGCAACCCTTGCTCTTGCTCCAGGCGGTTCGTTCATTTGTCCATATACCAGAACCGCTTTGTCTAAAACCTTGGACTCCTTCATCTCCATCCAGAGGTCGGTTCCCTCCCTTGTCCTTTCGCCGACACCAGCAAAAACCGAATAGCCGCCATGTTCGATTGCGATATTATGAATCAGTTCCATAACAAGCACGGTTTTTCCGACGCCTGCGCCGCCGAATAGCCCTGCCTTTCCGCCTTTCAGGTAAGGCTCTAAAAGGTCTATCACCTTAATGCCCGTCTCCAATATCTCCACATTTGTGGACTGTTCCTCAAATGACGGGGCAGGCCTGTGAATAGGGAGCCTTGCTTTGAATTCCACATCGGCTAATTCATCGACGGGTTCGCCGACAACATTAAAAATTCTTCCAAGAACCTCCTTCCCGACGGGAACGGTTATTTTATTGCCTGTATCGATTACTTTCATTCCTCTGTATAGCCCGTCCGTGGAATCTAAAGCAATGCACCTGACGGTATCTTCGCCGAGATGCTGCGCCGCCTCGAGAACCAGATTATTTTCTTTGCCGTTTATCCGGGGATTTGTCAGCACTAATGCGTTAAAAATCGGCGGAAGACTTGCGCTTTCAAATTTAACATCAACCACGGGACCTATTACCTGTGCAACAACGCCCTCATTCATTTACTGCCTCCGTAATCTTCGTAATTTCCAACATTTATAGCCCCCGAAAAATTTATTTTAACGCGCTTACGCCGTTTATTATATCAAGAATTTCAAGCGTAACCGCGGCTTGCCTTGCCTTGTTATAGGCAATGGTTAATTTATTTATAAGTTTTCCTGCATTCCTCGTCGCGTTATCCATTGCATTCATTCTTGAAGCCTGCTCCCCTGCAAAAGACTCTACTATTTTAAAATAAATTTTGGTTTGAATATAGTTCTTAAAAATTTTATCGATTATCTCGTCTTCGTAAGACACAGGCTCCACCAAATAACCGCCGCTATCTTTGCTTTCAAAAGAGGAATTGAACGGTAAAATCTTTTCTATCGCCGCCCTCTGGTGAAGCGTAGAAATATAATTATTGGATATTATATAAAGCTCGCCTGCTTTTTCATTTATAAAATCGGCAGATATTTTAACCGCCAATGTTTCGGATAAATTTTCCGTTATGTTATTTTCGGAGAAATTGGCGGTAAATTCAACGGAATAATTATGCCTTTTAAAAAAATCCGCTCCCTTCTTGCCGAGTATATACAGTTTTATCCGGCGGCCGTCCAACCCTCTGGCTTTAAGCTCCTCAAAAAAAAGTTTAAAAAGATTCATATTAAAAGAGCCGCAAAGGCCCCTGTCCGTTGAAATTATAATAATGCCGGCGACGCTGTTGCCCGAATTTTTTTTAAAAAATGGATGATTGTATAAGACCGTATTTCTTGAAATATTTTTTATGACGCCGCCGTAGATTTCCGAATAAGGCCTGAGGGCATTCATAGCCGCCTGATTTTTTTTAAATTTTGCCCCCGCCACCATTTTCATAGCCTTTGTTATTTGCCTCGTATTTTTGATGCTGGCGATTTTTCTTTTTATAGATTTTAAATTCGGCATATATAAGTTGAAAAAAGAAATTTATTTATAAATACTCCGTCATTTTGCCTTAAGGCAAAATGCCACCCCCCCCCATTCCCCTTTTTCAAAAGGGGTGGCGGTCCGCCGCAAGCTGACCGACGGGGTATTTAAAAAAAGGGGAATTTTTGATTAACCTTCCACAAATATATTTTTAAATTTATCTAAAGATGCAATAAGATTGGATTTAATGGATTCGTCGATTGCTTTTTTTTCCCTTATGTCATTATATATTTCAGGATTATTATTTTCGATATATAATAAAAGCTCCTTTTCATATTCTTTTATAGAGGTAAGCTTATAATCCGCCAAATAGCCGTTATTTGCGGCAAATAATATTACGACCTCTTTCTCGATAGGCATCGGCTGATATTGGCCCTGCTTAAGAAGTTCCGACATCATCCTTCCGCGGGCAAGCATCTCCTGCGTTGTTTTATCGAGTTCGGATCCAAACTGTGAAAACGCGGCCAACTCTCTATATTGCGCCAGAGAAAGCCTTAAACCGCCAGAAACCTGTTTCATCGCTTTTATCTGCGCATCGCCGCCGACTCTTGATACCGAAAGGCCTACATTTACCGCAGGCCTGACGCCCGCATAAAAAAGATCGGTTTCAAGAAATATCTGTCCATCCGTAATAGATATAACATTGGTCGGAATATATGCCGAAACATCCCCCGCCTGAGTTTCGACTACCGGCAGCGCCGTAAGCGACCCCCCGCCTTGAGCATCGTTTAGCTTGGCCGCTCTTTCCAAAAGCCTTGAATGCAGGTAAAAAACATCCCCGGGATACGCTTCCCTGCCGGGAGGCCTCCTTAAGAGCAGCGACAACTCCCTGTAGGCAACGGCATGTTTCGATAAATCGTCGTATATTATAAGGCAATGCATGCCGTTATCCCTGAAGTATTCCCCCATCGTAGCCCCGGTGTAAGGCGCAAAATATTGAAGGGTGGCGGGGTCGCTCGCATTGGCCGCAATTATCGTGGTATATTCCATTGCCCCTTCCCTCATAAACCTGTCATAAATGAAAGATACGCTTGACTGTTTTTGTCCTATCGCCACATAAATGCAATAAACGCCTGAATTCTTTTGGTTTAGTATCGTATCTATGGCTATGGCGGTCTTTCCGGTCTGCCTGTCGCCTATTATAAGTTCTCTCTGCCCCCTGCCGATAGGAATTAGCGCATCTATAACCTTCAAGCCTGTATATAAAGGCTCGTTAACCTTTTTCCTGTGAACTATGCCGACCGCCTTTTTTTCGATGGAAGAGTATTTATCGGTTTTAATGGGGTTTTTGCCGTCGATAGGCCTTCCAAGCCCGTCAAGAACCCTTCCTATAACCTCTTTGCCAACCGGAACTTCGGCAATTTTTCCCGTTCTTTTTACGGCGTCCCCTTCTTTAACATAAGATTCCTCTCCAAGAATTGCGACGCCGACATTATCCTCTTCCAAGTTTAATACATAACCGTACACATCCGGGGTAATCTCTAACATTTCTCCCACCATGACATTCTTGAGTCCGTATATTTTTGCCACATTGTCGCCCACGGATAAAACCACCCCTGTTTCGCTTATATCGATTTTTTTCGTATAGGCTTCGATTCTTTTTTTAATAATCTCGGTATTTTCCGATGCCTTAACCGCCATAAACATATGCTCCCTGTTTTAAATAATTATAGAAATTCTCTAACTGGGTCTTTATACTGCCATCGTACGACTTGCCTTCCACATTTATAATATATCCGCCGATTATTTCGGGCGAAACCTTCTCGTTTATAACAATTCTTTTGCTCAAAGCCTTTTCGAACATATTTTTGATTTGAAGGGCTTCTTCGTCTTTTAACTTTTTGGCTGAAATAACATTAACTATTATAATCCCAAGAAAATCATCTCTAAGCCTCGAAAATTCTTGTAAAATTTTTGGCAAATATCTTGTTCTTTCATTTTCTATCAATAGATGCATAAAGCTTACAAATTCCCGGCTCAAAGACAGTTCTTTGCTTAAAAGATTAATTACTTCCCTTCTTTCTTTTTTATCTACAAAGGTTTGCGATAAAAATTCTTTGAGGCATATCTCGTTCTTGCAAAAATCAATAAAATTATTAAGTTCTTTAAAAATCCCCTCTATCCTGCCCGCATCATGGGCTATCTTAAAAAGGGCTCCCGCATACCTCTTTGCTAATTTGTTATCTAACAATTGCTTCACCGCTAAGTTTAAGGAGATTATCGTTTACTTTATCTAAAACCTCTCCCTTAAGCTCCCTGTTTGTAATATCCCTGGCAACCTTAAAAGACATATCGAGAGCCTCTTGATAAAGCTCTCTTTTTTGTTTGTCTATTTCCGATTTTGCGAGGGTTAAATAATTTTCTAAAATCTTTCCGGCAGAGGCCTTTGCCTCTTCTATGATACGGGTTTTCTCTATTTCAGCCTCTTTGAGCGCCTCTTTTTTTATTTCTTCTATTTCTTTTTTGACCTCGCTAAGCCTATTTTGCGCGTCTTTATAAAGTTCCTCCGCCTGCTTTTCCGCCTCTATAGCCTTTTCTATTGAAAGTTCAATGTCTTTCTTTCTTTGAGCGAAAAAGGGATTTATATATCTTATAAATATATAAGCAAGCCCGATTAGAAGTAATACGCTATCGAATATCCGCCAAAAAAGTTCCATATAATTTATGTTGATTTACAATTGGATGATTGTCATTCTATTCTATAATTTTTTTAGAAATTAAAATGGATAATTCTTCGGATTTTTCTTTAATAGAATGTAATATTGCAATTTTTTCTTCGTTAAATTTTTCTATTGCATCTTTGAGCTTAGCGGCCGCATTAGTTTTGGTATCCGATAAGATTTTATTTGCTTCGGCTTGAGCTTCCTTGCGAAACCTTTCTTTTATCCCGTTTATTTCAAATCTTAAATTTTTTCTTTCGTTGCCGGCTTCTTCATTTAGCGTTTCCGCTAATTTTTCAAGGTTATCTTGCCGGGCCTCGTTTGAGCCGATAATTTCCACTCTTTTTTTTAAGATAGCCCGCACAGGCCTGAACAGAAACAAATTTAAGAAATAAGTGAAAATCAGAAATGCTGCGGCTTCAAATAAAAGCCCCTGCCATGTTATGATTAATTCGGTCATATGATAAATTATAATATATTATAAATAAATAAAGTAAACAAGATATAAGCCTATATCACCGAATTATATCAAAAATAAATTAAATATCAATTTATTTATATATAAATATAAATATTTTTGTGTTTTGATTATAATTTTTACGGATTATATGGTAATATTTATACAGTAAATCCTTCTAAGTAATTAAATGTAGTTAAACGGGGGCTTGTCATTTAATGGACGGACAGGAACGGGAACAAGACAATCATAGCGATTCCACTATTAACGATGTCAGAATAAAAAACGCCGAGGCGATAGAGCAAATAATTAACAATATTTTAATTTCAAAAAAAGAACTCGGCATCACGCTTTATCCGTCGAAAGGGTATTTTAAATCCTATTTATTAGAAATAAAACCAAAATTTTTGCTTATAGACAGCCTTATGCCTTTTTACGGAAATAAAATAATTCCCAAATCGGAGTTTATAAAAGTTGGCGTGGACTCAGGAAACAACAATATTGAACGATATTTTTTAACTAAATTTAAGGAAGAAATAATTAACGGCGAAGATATTAATTTTTTAATTTTTAAGCCCGTAGAGGTTGTTTTAATTGAAAAGAGGACGGCTTTAAGGGTCTCGACAAGCCAGTCAAATATGGCTTTTATTAATTTCTCGCATAACGGCCAAAATTATTTTATGCCCGTTTACGATTTATCATGGAACGGCTTGTCATTTAATTCCGGATTCAAAATAGAAACGGGATATGTTATAAAAAATGCGTTAATAAAACTTTCGGAAAAATCTATTAACGCCGATTTAAAAATTGTGCATTCCACATACTTAAGCGGCCAATACCGGGTTGGATGCATGATTATCAATATTTCGAATAACGATAGGGATAGGCTGATTAATTTTATTTTAACGATCGAAAGGCAGGATATTAATTCTAACCTTGGATTAGATTAGCGTGAACTTTATTTTTTTATTAATTTGATTAGCCTTTCGAGTTCTTCCGCGGAAGAAAAGCTAATTTCAATCTTTCCTTTTAGTTCATTTCCCTTATTTTTGTAGTCTATTCTTACTTTAGCTT
>JAMDCP010000019.1 GCA_023489335.1 Deltaproteobacteria bacterium
AACATTTTTTATGACTATGATAATTTATGAATGGCAAGAAAGTAAAAAATTCGATAATTTGTTTTTAGATAATCGTTTATTTGCAGAAACTATCAGAATTAGATTATTTTTGTATTTTAACGGAATTAAAAAAGGTAGTTTTAATTTTTTAGAAAAATATAGAATATTACCCGAAAAATTACATGGTATGTTCTATGACATCATTATAAAAACATTAAATTTAATTATCGATGCTGCAGACAAGGATAAATGTGAAAAGGCTATAGATATTGATATCGCGGAAAACTATTGGATAAGACCACAAATAGAATATTTTAAAAATGCTATAGAGCGAAATAAGAATATATTAAAATTTTGGGACGAAACAAAGAATTTAAAAATATTAAAATATATTTTTTTTGGGGTTGTCATTATCTCCTTGATTATTTATTTTTTAAGTACTTATTTAAAATTTCATTCTAAATCATTTATTTATTTTATTATTGTTGGTTTCTTTTTTATATCCGCAATTTTATCAATTTATAGAGCTTATATAAAACATAGGAGCATTAGAGAAGAAAAATATCAATATGAAAGAATGTCAGAAATATTTTCTAATGCCAAAGTGAGTTTTGAAAATATAAAAAATAACATTGATAATGGAAAGTCAAAGGAAGATATTATAATTGAACTTGGCAATCGCGCATTAAGTCAAAACATCGAATGGTACATTACTCATCGAGAGCATCCTTTGGAGTTTGATTAAGAAATGTACAAGTTTCTAATTAATATTCTAAAAATTGTTTAATCTTGGATACTTTATGAATAATAATGAAAGTAAAAAAGATTTTTTTATAAGTTTTAAAAGCCACGACGGGGAAGTTTATGTTGAATGGCTTAAAAAATTATTGGACGCCGGGAATTATAGTTATGTGTCTATGGATAATTTTGATCCAGGTATTGACTTTGAAAAACAGATTAACATTATATTTGGTACTACCCGTGGGACAATTGCCGTTGTTACTAAAAAATATTTTGAAAACTATGAAACAGATGATTGGTGTTTTAAGGAATTTTCAGCAGCTTATCATAAGCATGAGAAAAATAATGGGTATTCTTTTATTCCTGTGCGATTTGAAGAGGTTGCTGATGATAGCATACCGGCAACTTTTGGAAGAACAAATTATACAGATTTATATAAATGCGCCACTGATGAGGAGAAAGCGAAAGAATTATTGCGAAGATTAAAAAAGGTAACCGCAACTACGCCAAATGCTCCACCTAAATTTGTGGACATAGCCAAATCTGAGATTCCTATAGGGAAAAAGGTAGCTATACCAAATGTTCTACCCGAATCCAACCTCCCTACAAGGAAAAAAAATACAAAATCTTATCAAATTGTAATATTTATAATATTAGCTATTATAACATTGAGCATTTATGGCTTTACACAAATTAGAGGCAAAATTAATTTAAATGCCAGAGTCAAAAAAATTAGCAAATCAAATCCCATACCTACCAAGGTAATCATAAGAAAAAAAAATACAAAATCTTATCAAAGGGTTATTAACAAAATACATAGAATACAGCCAAATCCACCTGCCGAACCTCCCCCAAGATCAACCCCCATAAGTGTTTCACACTCAATTAAAAGCTCGCCACGCACTGTTGTTGCTTATGTCCCTCGTCCAGTTTTACCGCCGCCAACCATTCCAACTCTTAAGGTTGACATATCAGGAAACTGGATAGGTTTTTTTACGAAATCCACTTCATCCGGTAAAACCAAATTAATTCCCTTTACGATGGACATCCATGAAAATGGGGATAAAATAAGTGGCACTATGAAAAACAAAATGTTTGGGGGTGTACATAGGGCTGATATAACCGGCACAATAATCGGCAGTGATATTTCTTTTACGACCATGTATACTTTTACAACCTCTAAATATGTATTTTCTGGGAAAATAGCAAAAAACAGGGTTAAAGGAAAAGGTACATGGAAATATTATTTTGAAAATGGGAGATGGCTTATTGCCAGACCAAATTCTGGTTCTAAGATAGTAAAAAAATATAATGAGTTAAAAAATGCCAAAAAAAACAGCAAGACTTCAAATTATAATGTTCATATTCATTGGGGCAGTGTTTTTCGCAATTTATTTAAATGAAAATGCTAATTTCTTGTCAGACGGCGTCCGGCTTTTATTTATAAAAACCGGACGCAAGTGTTATATCTATTTTGGGGTATATTTAGCTTTCGTTAATTTTTAATATTTTACGGCAATAAATTGGCAATCGAATGAGCCATCTGCTGTTTTAATAAAGGCTCGGCAGAAGCAAATTCCAGATTCATTGCCGATGCCTGCGATACGATTCTATCCCTGTATATGGCCCAGTTTTTAACGCCTGCATTATAAGTAGTAATGGTGCTTGCCGTTCCCTGGCTGGCGGCGGTGGAGTTTGTGGTGTAAGTTCCTGCCTGCCTCTGTTCAAGCTGAATATCTACAATCATCATATAGTTTTTGTTTTGAAACATGGAACCTATAATGCCGCCTGCTAAGGCGCCCAACGCTCCGCCCGCTACCATAGATGTGCCTGAATTATATCTCGAGCCTATGAAAGCGCCGCCGAAACCGCCTGCCAAAGCACCAGCCATTGTATAATTTTGTGATTCTTTGCCGATGTAAAGAACATTGGACATTAGCATAAAGTTGGCTTCTTGAGGGTTATTAGTAATGCGATAGCCTTCGCCGATTAAGGCTGAAATAAGTTCGTTTCTGAAATTAAGCCCGGTAGCCGTCGAAGTGTTTCTTACACTCACATATACAATTTTGTTTTGAGGAGCGACAGGCTGCAGGAATATGCTTGAACTCATTTTAGTGCTTAATGCGACATTGCCGGAAGACAGCCCGCTTGCACTGGTTGTTGGTCCGGCGGTTGTAGCGCATCCGGAAAAAGCAAGAACAGGCAAAAGAAGAAGCATTGCAAGAGTTGCAAGGACTATTTTCCGCTTTTGAAACAAAAACGAAGTTTTTATTAGCGCATTTAAGGATTTCCTCATTGTTTTTCCTCCATAAAATAAAAATTTTAAAACATGTAAAATATAATAAATTTTATTAAAAACTTTATTGATTAATATTCCAAGCCTTCTTTATATTAACATTAACATTATAATACATTTTTAAAAATAAATTAATTTATTTTTATGTTTTTACTTATTTAAGGTATTTATTAATATTTTCATTTTGGCTTATTAATGTCCTGGCAAATATTGTTTTCCCTGTTTTTGTGGACATATAATATAAATATCTTGTTTTTTTCGGATTTACGGCAGCCTTAATTGCCCTAATGTTCGGGTTTGCAATGGGCGACGGCGGAAGGCCGTATTTTAGGTATGTATTATACGGGGACTTTATTTTTAAATAAGACAGGTTCATATTAAGGTCGATTTTAAATTTATCCTTCTTTTTTATATATTTTTTATAACTTAATAAATTTTTACCGTATATGGAAGTTGAATCGATATCGAGAGGCATGTTTATCTTAAGCCTGTTGTGTATTACGGATGAGATTAGCTTCATGCTGTTTTTATAATTTCCGTCCGCCTCTTTAATAATCATGGATGCTATTATCAAATCATTGTAGCCAAGTTTTAGGTTTTTTGTTTTTAAATTAAATTCGTTTACCATTTCTTTAATTATGTTTTGCGGGTTCGAGTGTATTTTAAAAATGTAAGTATCCGGATATAAAAACCCTTCCGCAGTTTTTTTGTTTATCTTAAGGCTTAAAAGAAATCTTTTGTCAAAGCACTCTTTTAAAAACCGTTTTCGTCCGGTAATTTTCTTTTTTGCCAGAATTTCGGCTATTTGAAAAATATTTAATCCTGGCGGAATGGTTATCTTAGCCGATGCCACATTGCCGTTCACAAATTTATGGTAAATGGAAGCGGGGGACTCGCTTGCGGATACATAATAAGTTCCGGCCTCGATATATCTCGAATAGCCGCTGATAAAACCTATAAAATAAAATAGATAGGGGTTGTTTATCAGTTTTTTATCGTAAAGTTTATATGTTATCTCCTTTAAGGAATTTCCGCGGGTAATCGTAATAAGTTCGGGCTTTTTATAGCGGTATGATTGCGGAAGAAACGCATATGACGCAATGAAGGCAATAATGGTTAAGGGAATAATAAATTCTAATATTAACGCAATCTTTTTAAATCGTTTATGGGCAGGATAGCCAACAAAATAACACATTCAATAAATTTGCCGTTTTTTTTAAATTATTATCTTAATCTGCGTTTTTCATGTTTCATAAATTTGCCGTATATATTTTATTAATTATATTTATTAATATTATTAATATCTTAAATATTTTACCAATTATATAAAATTATATAAAATTAAGTAAATAAAAACTTTCATAATTACAATTAATTTAATTATAAGTTTTTATCGTTTTTTTTATTTTTATCGAGATAGGATTGCAATATAAAAGTGGAAGCCACGGAATCTACAATCTCCTTCCTTTTCTTTCTTTTAACATTTTGGCTTATCAGGCTTTTTTGAGCCTGAACGGTTGAAAATCTTTCATCGTAAATTACGATAGGAATTGGATTTTTGGTTTTGCATAGAGAATGGGCGAAAGCGAGTTCCTTAGCAAATTCATTTATTTTTAACGATAAATCGGTTTGTTTTCCCTTAAGGCCCAACGGCATCCCAATTACGATTAAGCCGATATTTTCGTTAGAAATAATCTCTTCTAATTTGGCAATTATTTCTTTTAATGAAGTGTTAGGGATATATTTGAATGGAAATGCAATTGTTTGAGTGTCGTCGCTTAGCGAAAGCCCAATCCGTTTTAAGCCGTAATCTATGCCGAGGGCTTTTTTATTTGACATACCCCGCCTTTTCAAGCCCCAGGTCATTTATTAATTCCATGTCAAGGGATGGGTTTCTTCCGGAGGTAAGCAGATAATTTCCTAAAAGCAGTCCATTTGCACCCGCCATAAGGGCAAGGGGCTGTAGTTGGCGAAGATTGTATTCCCTGCCTCCCTGCGCAAGGATGTTTTTTACAGGGTTTACAAATCTAAATATTGCAAGAGTTTTAAGGCATTCCATCGGGGTAAGCTCTTCCGTATTTTCGAGGGGGGTGCCCTGGATCGGATTTAAAAAATTGACGGGAATATTGTCAACATCAAGCTCTTTTATCTCCTTTGCCATCCTTATCCTATCAAGCCTTGATTCACCCATTCCGATTATGACGCCGGAGCATACCTTAAGTCCGGCTTTTTTAGCAGATTTAACGGTGCGGGTATTGTCTGCGAAAGAGTGGGTGGAACAGATTTTTGGGAAAAAGTCGCTGCTGGTTTCGATATTATGATGAAATACTTCAAGCCCGCAGTTTTTTAAATATAATAAGTGTTCATATTTCATAAGTCCGAGTGAGGCGCATGGAGTAATGCCGACCTCTTCTTTAATTCGTTTAACGGCATTGGCAATTATGCTAAGTTCATTTTCATTATTTATAGAAGTTCCGCTCGTCACTATGGAAAATTCGTTTGCGCCGTTGTTTTTGGCAATTTTTGCGGCTTCGACTATTTCAGATACGGATAGGAGAGTATTTACTTTTATTTTTTTTCCTTTTTTGCCGGCTATCGCGGATTGGCCGCAAAATGCGCAGTCTTCCGAACATATTCCTGTTTTTGCGCTAATAATCGAACAAAAATTAACCTTTTTTCCAGCATATTTTTCTTTAAGTTCGAGCGCTAAAGAAAAAAGTTCCATGAGGGTTGAACCGGATGCCTCATAAATGGACAAAAGCATATCGTCAGGCAGTTCTATACCCTTATTGATTAAGTTTTTTATTTGAAAAGCGAGTGAAAAAGACATATCTTATAAAATTTTATTGTTTTATGTTTATTAAAATATAGATTAAATAAATATTAAATATTTTCGCCGTTATCCGTATTTTTAAAAATACCCGTTCTTTCAAGTATAAAGATAAGCTCGTCAATGCTCTTAGACTTGTCTATCGATTCGAATATAGTTTTAATTTTAGTCTGATAATCTATGATTTTTCTTCTTAAATTAAGTATTATCGATACACCTTCGTTATTAACCCCGAGCTCGTTTTGAATCTCGGAAATGAGCCTGAGGGTGTCGGCTGTTTCGCTGTCTATAAAAAATTCGTCTTCCTGTTTTTTAACGGAGATTGAACCCTCGTAAACAAAAAACATTGCAGACTCTTTATTTAAGTTAATTTCATCGCAAAAACTTGCCAGGCTAATAAAATAATCCATAATTAATAAATTTAATATACGATTAAATTTTTTAAATTCCCTCTTTAGAAAGCTCCATAAATATTTTTTTTATTTTTTCGGCAATATTCGAAGGAACCTCTACCTGTATTATAACTATTAAATCGCCGGATTTTTTTGCCTGCATATCCGTTGCACCCTTTTTTGGAACACGAAACTTTGCTCCGTTTTGGGTTCCAGCGGGGATTGTCAGCATAATCTTTCCGTCAACAGTTGGAACTTCCACCTTTGCCCCGAGGACAGCCTCGGTTAATTTTATTTTTTTATTTACATAGATGTCGTTCCCTTTTCTTTCGAAGATATTGTCGCTTAAAACGGCAATATTGATATAAAGGTCGCCGCTCGGCCCGCCGTTTAAACCAGGGGAACCCTTTCCCGAAACCTTTATTTTTCCGCCATTTGCAATGCCTGCGGGTATTTTTACCTTTATTTTATCACCGTTGATATTAATTATCCTTTCGGTCCCCTTAACGCTTTCGATAACGGAAATTTCGAGTGCGGCGCTCAAATCGTTTCCCTTAGCCGGACCCTGTTTCCTTCCGGACCTGCTAAAAAGGTCCGAGAATATATCTTCGAAGTTGAAACCTGCCCCTCCGCCGGTGTTAAAAGTGAATCCCGATGGGCCGCCGCCTGTATAATCATAGTAGTATTCCCCTTGCGTTGGGCCTCCGCCCGCTCCGGCCCCGGCATTTTTAAAGTTAAAATAATTAGGCCCTAACTCGTCATACTCTTTGCGCTTTTTTTCATCCTTAAGGACATCGTATGCTTCCTGTAATTCCTTGAATTTTGATTCCGCAGTTTTATCGTTGGGATTTACATCGGGATGATATTTTCTTGCCAATTTTCTGTAAGCCTTTTTTATATTATCCGAAGAAGCGGTTTTATCTACGCCGAGTATTTTATAATAGTCTTTGTATTCCATATTTATATATTTATATCAAAAATTGTAGAAAATTTCAATATGTCATTCCTTAGATGCCATTCCTGTTGAAATTAAAACGGTTGGTTTAAACCGATATAATACCTTGCGCCGTATTCCGAACTTACGCCGCTTCCAAATGCTTTGGCTGCATAAATGCTTATCATTTCGGGATATATTCCAAAAAAATAGGTTTTAAAATGAATTCCGAGCCCTGCAAAACTATAAAGAGGGCCTTTATTAAAGGCTGACGGAACGGTGTCTCCTATTTTGCCCGCTCCCGTGATAATGTCGGCAGTTACGGCCCTTATATTTAAAAGATTATTTAAAATATCGATATCTAATCCGCGGTAAATATTTCTTCTATAATCTATTTCGGCAATAAGGGTGTCATTATTAACAAAAGGAAGGCTTGCAGGTATTCCCATAATTCCGTTTATACCGCCAAGGTTGTAGTCGAGGGCGGTGGGGACGCTTCCGAGCGCAAAAACCCCGATTCCTCTAAGCGCTATTATGTTGCCCGCGTTAATCTTCAAATTTTTAATATATTGCAGCATAAATTGACTGAAAGAAAACGGGGAGAAAAGATTGGAATTGGCAATATTATATGAAAAACTGAACGAAGAACCGTATTCCGGATTGATATTGTAATCGATAGAATTATAAGCGTAACCCAGACTAAATTCCGCCACCCTTTTTGGATGCAGGTAAACAAAAGAGTTGCCCGATGCCTCGGGGCTTATTTCCATGAGGTTTAACAATCCGAAAACAGACTGCTTGTACATTTGCGGTATAGGGAAAAACCTGCCGATTTGGCGGGAAAATCCTATGCTGAAACCCCTGTTGTAATAATTTTTGAATACGCCGAATAAAAGATTGTTCCTATAACTGAATCTTTTTGTCAGGGTAAAGTTTATATACCCTTCCGTTCTTCCGCTGTTCGGACTGATATTTCCGCCTGCGCCGCTCACAAAAACGGTATAATAATCTTTTTTCTTCAGATTTAAAAATTCGGCCTTTATTTTCTTGTAGGGAATAAGGTTTAAATCGTTATTATAATAATAAACGCTATTTTTTAATGCATGCGTGCGGGGAAAACCAGTAAAGTAAATATAAGAAAGAGGGAATATCGGGTGGTTTATAATCGTGTTGACCCCCTGAATAAAATTAAAATGTTTTAAAAATGTTTTTATATCCGGATTTTTTTTAGAATATTTAATTAAAAATGCTTTAAAATTAATAAATGAAAGCCTTTGTAATCTTTGGGAATAAAAAGGATAACCGTTTTTACCCGCCTTTTCGAACATTGTTTTTTCTGAATTTATTAAATTTAAATAAATTATTCCCCTTATAAGGTTCAGTTTTTGGTATATGTAAAAATTAGGAAAAACGCTTGCGAACCGCGTGTTGACAAGAAGGGTGTTCGAGCGCAGCGGAGGTTTTAGCCACATGCTTCTTCTTAGATGGACATAAACAATGTTTATCCGTTTTAATTTTATTTCATGGAATCTGTTTAATAATTCCATCGCGGCATAAATTTTTTTATTTTTATTATTAAAATTATAAGGGTAAGGAGAGAAAAAATTTAACGATACGGTATTTAAATGTAATTCCTTTTTTCTGAATTTTTTAGATAATATAATAGAAATAAAATTTGTGGTTTGGGCAATGAGTAATCTATGCGTATAAATTTTTCCGTTAAAAAATGCTTCATACCCGTTTTTTATTGCTAAATTTATTTTAAAGCAGGTATTTACCGGCGGATTTGAGTTTTTATTTGCCGAAATATATGGATAAAAAGGGGCATTTAATACTATTTCTTTTTTAAAATATCCAAAATTGCCAAACGCCTCTGGAATTTTTGTTCTAAATTTAATTTTAATTATATATAGCTTATATAATCTGTTTATCATAATCTTTTCCGATAATTTATCCACAGCTATAGATCCTTTATTGAAAATATATGGATAAAGTTGATGAATATTATAGTCTCTTAAGCGCTTCGGCTTTTTATAAAAATTATTGGGATAAAGCATTAAATATAGATTAGCGGATAGCTTTACATATAACCCTCTGATATTTTTAAATCCACCCCCGAAATTTTTAATTTTCTTTATGCGGATACCATTGCGGGTTCGAAAATTATTTGCAACCTGCTTAGCGCTTTGAATATTTTTAATATATTTTATGGTTTCCGTGCCTTTTATTATTTTCCTTAAAGGAATGACGACTGCTTTTATAGTAATAGTTTGAGAGGGGTTGGTTATTTTTAATGCTTTAGCAAAAGAACAGCCGCTTGAAAATATTAAAACAAAAATTATCAGGCAGCCGTAAAATGAAATTTTTATAAATTTTTTATTTATGAAATTTATAACAGTTTGCATTGCTTTTATAATTTTAGAAATGGTTGAAATTAAAAATTTAATAGCATATAATTTAACTTACCCTGTTAAGCATATAAACTTGCGGGAGCGCTTAGTTTTGCCCATTGTTTCCGCATTCATTGTAGTTATAATTATAGTTTAATAATATCTTAAAATCATAAAAAATAAAGGCTATTAAATGAATTTTTCTTTTAAATTATCCGAAATTAAAGATGTCGTTATTAAAGATATTCAAAAACATATCGACGAGAGGGGCTGGCTTGCCGAACTATACAGGAGCGACGAGATAGATGATTCAATCTTTCCGCAGATGGCCTATGTTTCTTTAACGATGCAAGGCGTTAAAAGAGGGCCGCATGAACATGTTTACCAGACGGATTATTTTTGTTTTTTAGGTCCCTCCGATTTCAAGATTATATTATGGGATAATAGAAAAGATTCGCCGACATATCTCAATAAAATGATATTATTTCTTGGCGAGAATAGGCCTGCCGCGCTTATCGTTCCGCCCGGCATTGTCCACGCCTATAAAAATGTGGGCGGGAAAAACGGTTTAGTTATTAATGCCGCAAATAAACTGTATGCCGGAAAAATGAAAAAAGAGCGGGCAGATGAGATAAGGCATGAAAATGATGCCCTTACCGCCTTTGTTTTTGATTAATTTAAAAAAAATGAAATTCATACATTCTGCAATAAGGACAAACGATTTAAACAAGTCTATCGATTTTTACGCTAAATTTTTTGGCTTTGCCGTAAGGGAAAAAAGATATATAGAGGCTCATAAAACCACCTTAGTTTTCTTAAAAGATTTAAAAACAGGCTTCGAAATCGAACTTATAACCGAAGATAACCCAAAACAACTTAAGCTATGCGAAAATTCCTTTGCTCATTTTGCATTTCAAACGGATGATATTGACGGGGATGCCTGCAAAATGAAAAAAGACGGTGCGGTTTTTTCAAGAGACCCTTTTTATTCGATGGATAAGAGCATGAAAATTGCTTTCCTGAACGATCCAAACGGGATCATGATAGAGCTTATAGAGTATTTGAAATAATCCCGCCCATCCTTTCTTTGTTAAAGGCGGGCGGAATAAAGCGGCGCTAACTGCGCCTATTTGCAGGACTTTCAGAAATAGCACGAATCCTTAATCCCGTAACCTTCCATAATTAAACTGTAAAATTCTTCGGCGGGGATTTCCTGAAATAGCAAATTTCTACTTGGAACATACCTGTGATCAAAATAAAATAAAGGAAGGTGTGATAGCGGAAAATATTCAGGCAAGTAATAAAATATATACTTGTGTTACTTACAATATTTTTGAGTAATGGCTCAATAATTTAGAAAATTAAAAATAAAATTAAACATATCCTCTGTATTTTGAAGGGTTTGTTTGAATTAAATGCTATCCAAAAACTTATCTAAAAATCTAATTATTTTTTATTAATAATAAAATTTTCAGCTATTTTTTTAATTATTAATTTTGTAAAATTAAAATCATTCCATTGAGCTTTTTTTTCAAAATCATTAATTTTTTCTGGAAATAAAATATATGAAATCAAAATTGGGGTAAATGAAAAAATTCCGTTCAGTTCATTTATTAAATCATTTATATTTTCCAGAACTCTTAATGCCTCATCTTTGCAATTTTTGGCAATAAGATTCAGACCCAAAGCCTCTGAAGCTAATAAAATTCCAGATTTATAACCTATGTTTTTATTGGATTCTATTGCTCTTTTTGCGATTTCAATGCCCAAGTCTGGGTCAGAAAAAGCCAGTGCAATTGATTGCGATATTAAACCTCTATTCATTTGAATCGGTTCATTTAATTGTTTGCTACGTTCTATTGCATATTTTGAAAATTTTAGAGATCTGGATTGATTTGTAAAACGTAACGACTCAGCCATACAATTGAGAACAACATTTTCTTTATTATAGAGTGAATTAATTGATTTACACACTTGCAATGCCTCCATAAAATATTTTTTGGCATTAAAAAAGTCAAAATTATAACAGTAAATATCACCTTCCAGCATTAACTTTCTTAATTTTTCATCTTGATTTAAATTTTGAATATTCCCCATATTGTTTAATGAATCCTTAAAATTACCCTTTAAGGATAAAATTACAGAAATCCTTTCGAAACTCCTATCTTTAATTTCTGCGTCATTGTTATTGGTAATAGAAATGCCAGAAAGCTCTCTATAGATGTCCAAACTTGTATCATAATTGCCAAGCAATTGATTGCAAAAACCAATATAAAAAAGATTATGATATTTCCATTCCCCCATACCTTTATCGTTTAAACTTTTAAATATACTTAAGGCCTTTTCCAAATCTTCACCCATAAATAGACAAGTTGCATATAAAAAATTTAAAAAATTATTTGAAGAAATAATCTCGCTTCCAAGATTATTGATACCTTTTCCAACATCTTTTCCGTATCCTTCGAAAATAAGTTTATGTCCTATTTCTACTATTATAGTAACATGACCCGGTTTAATATCGGATATTCCGAACTTTTGAAGAAAAGTGAGGCTCTGTTGATATATCCAGTTAGTTCTGTTTTTTTGATTTTCATAATAAAGTTCCTTAGAATATTCAATCAAAGTAGAAAAAATCTTATATGCAGTTTCCTTTTCTATTTCTCTGTTTAAAAAACTTCTTATGGTATCATGAATCTTAAAAATTTTATTTTGCTCATCTATTGCTATTGCAAAAGATGCTTCACAAAAATCGTTAAAACAGGTATAAGGAATATTAATATTTAGCTCTTTGGCGAATTTAAGGAACAATTCTATATCGAACTGCTCTAGTGATGCCATTATTTTAAGCGCTTCCGCTTCATCTTTATCAAGATAGTTCATAAAATTTCTTATAACATCATTTTGGGCAAGTTTAAAATTTTCGGGAGAAATATTCTTGCCTTCCTGCTCTAGACTCATATAAATTCCGACACATAAGTCCAAATATAATGGCAAACCCTGAGAAACATCAATAATTGCTTTCTTTATTAAAACATCGTTTATTGGCACTCTGGAAAGAAAATAATCTACATCTGTCTCTGATAGCCCGCCTAAAATATGTTGTTCTAAGAAGCCTGACCATTCCCCGTTTAAATCTGCCCATTTTAAATACTCCCTGCCCGCAATTACATACAAACCATTTTCAGCTGAGCCTATTAATTCTCTCAACCATTCATCTTCTGGTGAATTTTTATCTATTAGTTTATCAATAGAATCTATAAAAAAGATAAAATATTGATTATGGTAGTTATTTTCTATTGTTTTCCCAAGATAGTAAGGGAGTTTTTTTTCTAATTCTTTCTCTGTTAGGGCATTTATTTCATTAATAAATTTTTTATTACCGCCTAATCTCACGTATAGGCTTTCTTTTCCCCATGAAAGTAATTTATAAGAAAGTTTGACCGGAGCAAAAATACCGAATAATTGAGCGATAAAACCAACTATATCAAACAATATGCTATTTTCATTAAACTTATAATTTTTTAAATCTGAAATCGGTCTTTTGGTTATCAGAAAATAGCGGCTCATTGCATATTCAAATTCTTTGGAGCAAATTTTAAGTTGTGCGTAAATATTTAAAAGATAATCAGCAGGATTTTTAAAAGCGGAAATATCAAGATTTATATTAACAATGGTAATATTAAGATGGGTTTTTTTATTTTCTTCTATTGCATAATTTTTAAGTTCTTTTAATAAAGATGTTTTTCCAATTCCTCCAATCCCATAATAGACGAGAATATTTAATTTCTTTTTTTTATTCTTATAGTCATCGAATGCTTTAAGAAAGATTTTCTTTGACTCATCTCTATCGGTAAATTCTTTTGTTGCTTTAATGTTGCTTAAAGTTTTTATTTTACTCAGCATAATAAAATTAACTTATTTCAATATATTTTGCATCACACATCTCAATATAACCTAATTAAGAATAAAAATAGAGATATTAATTAAGCCTATATTCCTAAATTTATCAAAAATTTATTAAAATAAAATATCTCCCTATTCTTAAATAGGGAGATATTTAAGAACACAAGCTTTTTTTATGTGCAACCTGCACATTTCATTTTTTGCATTCCTTTCAGGAATAGCACGAATCCTTAATCCCGTAACCTTCCATAATTAAACTGTAAAATTCTTCGGCGGGGATTTCCTGAAATAGCGGGGCTTCATAAATCTTTTTCATAAATTTCACCTCCTTAGTTTGGTTTTTTGGTTATAGTTGAGTTATGTCAAGCTGTTTTATAATTTATATACTTGAAATATACCGCCTTGCCGAAAGGAGCTGTATTAAATCGTTAAAATCTTTTGCCGCCTCTTCCCTGCCGGCATTAAAAGTATTCGTTATGTTTTTTATTATATCCTCATCCGTGTTTTTTCCGTCGCACAACGATAAAATTTTATACGATACCTCATTTAATTTATAAATATCTCCATTCAGGTTATCAAAAAGCATATAATTTTTCCCATCCTGTTTTATGCTTATATTATCCGCAAGTTTTAATATTCGAACTTGCGCGGGCGGTTGACTCATTTATTCTCCCTTTCCTTTAATTATTATTTTCAATTCTTGCTTTTAATTCCCCTTTTTTAAAAGGGGTGTCATTTTGCCTGAAGGCAAAATGACGGGGTATTTATAATTAAACATTTCAACTCATATCCAGCATTGCGGATCTTTTGTATTTAAATCTCCGTTATGGTAATAACTTATAGCCTTGCACCCGCCGCACCTTTCGATATGCGGGCAATTCGAACATTCGTTTTCGTCCGTCCTTTTTCTCATTTGCCATAAAATTTCGGAGTTATACCACACCTTAAAAAACCCGTCGGATAAAATATTGCCGAGCGGCAAATAAAGTCTCCTGCACGGCAGCAAAGTGCCGTCATGCAGAACGCATATGGAAGAAAGCCCGACAGGGCAGTAACCGCCGCAGTTTTCGTCTACAAGGTTCCACAGCGGCCTCGATGTGGCAAGTTTAGTGCTTTTATTAAAAAACTCCTTTTTTGCTTTATAATAGACATCCGAATAAATCCTTTTTAATTCCTGAGCCCCGATAAAAAATTCCTCTTTTTCAGTCTCGCTCATGGCCGTCATTCGTTCGACGGTCAGGGCATCCGCATTCAAAGAAGAGGCCAATTCCGGCATATTTACGGCAGATTCTTTGTTTTTTTTATGAAGGGTGAACATTATAGATGTTTTAATACCGGCGTTTTTAAGTTTTTTGACGGATTCCGCCGCTTTTAAAAAGGTTCCCTTCCCCCTTATTTTATCGTGCGTTTTTTCGTTATGTCCATCTAAAGAAATTTGAATTTCCGAAATCTTTTTATATTTTTTTATTTCGTTAACCATATTATCATCGATTAATGTGCCGTTGGTTAATATTGCGATATTCTTAAAATTATCCGATTCTTCGATTAAGCTTGCCAGGTAAAAAAGGCCGTCCGGCCTTAGAAACGGTTCCCCGCCCGTTAATGAAATAAAGCATTTCGTTTTCCATTTAGACATAGCCTCGTCGATTTTAAAAAAAATTGACCCCAACAGGTTTAGGTCTATATCTTTATGGTTATAATTATTTTGATAACAATGGATGCATCTTAAATTGCAGGATTCAATAAAATGCCATTGGACATAAAACTCATTATTCCGGTTTTGATTATTATACGCATCCATAAAAAATATATTTATTTTAGGTTTATTATAAATAATATCACAGGATTAAAATTTTTCAATTTTATAAAATTTATAAAAAGGTATTGATTTTTTTTTAAATAATGATATAAGTATGATATATGAAATTAATGGGGTATTTTATTCAACTTTAATTTATTAAGGAGAGTGGTGCGTTTATTTTTTGATTTTGTTAATAATTACTTTTAATTTAATTTGATTTCATTAAGTTTAGGCTCTAAAAGTTTTTAAAAATTTAAAATTAATTTTTAAAGGAGAAAATTTACGATGAACAAAAAAACAAAGATTGGATTATCAATTCTTGGTTTAGTTTTTGGCGTTTCCGCCGTTCTTTCGGGCTGCGCCCCCAAGGTGACCAAAACTACTTCAAGCGCTTTGCCCCCGGCACAAAAGCCTGCCGTTGCAGTTTCGCCGACAGCCCCGTCGAAAGCTGTGGAACAAGTTCCGTCATACGCCAAAGAATACCCCTGGCTTGCAAGTTATAACATTCAGGCGAACTCAAACAATATCCATTTTGCCTTCGATAAATCTATTCTCACCCCGCTTGCCAAGATGGTGCTTAAAAAAGATGCAATTTACCTTAAGTATAATCCAACCGAAGTTATTCAAATACAGGGCAATTGCGATAGAAGAGGTTCCGAGGCTTATAACCTTGCGCTCGGCTGGAGAAGGGCAAATGCCGCAAAGGCATATCTTGAGGATCTCGGTGTAGCCGCGGATAGGCTTAAGACCATAAGCTACGGTAAGGAAAGACCGTTATGCAGGGCGCATACAAGGGTATGCTATGCCATCAACAGAAGGGATCATTTTGTAGTCGTTTCAAAGTAAAGCCTTGCATCATATTTCGCTTATTTTAATACGGCAGGTAAATTATAAAATAAAAAAGCCCTAACTATTAAATGTTTAGGGCTTTTTTATTTTCATTAGTTTTTTTTAGCACTAAATAAGCAATTTTATAAGTAGCGTAAACTTTACCTGCGCAATTGCGGTAGGATTTATCGTAGATATTTAAGATCCGCTTCAATAAGCTAAGAGGCATCTGTCCGGCGTTAAGGGCATTTTTGGCTCCGAGCATGTTTATTCTTTTCAGTAATACTAAGGAAGAATCCGCAGTTTCGACATATTCAAATACTTTAGAGTCTATTATTTCTAAACCGGATTTATTTATTTCTTTTTCCATATAGGTTGGACATGGAAATTTATGAAGCTTAAAATCTTCAATTTTAAAATTGCAGGGTTCGCTTCCCGCCTGCTCCCGTCTTTCAATTAAGGCATCTTTAAGGCATTCGGATAATTCCCTTAGTGTCCCGAAGCTTAAAAATGACAATATAACGATACCCTCGTCTTTTAATGCGGATTTAACATTTTTCAAGAAATGCAGGGTATTATTTAACCAGTGAAGCGCCATATTTGAAAATATTATGTCGAATTTTTTATCTTTTAGCGGCGGCAGTTCGGCATCGGCGCAAATTAGCAAGAAATTATCCCTATTGCCCGAAATTGAAAAATTTTGTTTTGCCCTGTCTAAGAGTCCAATTGCAAAATCAAGTCCAAAGTAATTAAATTTATAGTTTGGAATAGCTTCATTAACGATAAAATATCCCTGCCCCGTCCCGCATCCTATATCTAATATGTGTTTTGGCGGTGCAGGCGCATTATTTTTATTTAAATAATTTTTTATCGTTTGAGATATCATTTTAAGGGTTAAATTATGATAAGAGGTAAAGCTATCGTAATTTGCGGCATTCGAGAAATTTCTTTTTACTTTATTTTTATTTATTTTGCTTGCGTTTACTTTCCCTGCATTCGCTATATTATCTTTATTTGCAATTATTCCCATGTTTGTTCCACAACTTTTACGAGATTTTTTAATACATTTTTAAGATTTGCAAAACCTATCGCCGCATTTATACTCAATCTTAATCTTGCGCTGCCCTTTGCAACCGTGGGGTATCTGACAGCTTTAAGATATATTCCGTCTTTCAAAAGTCTTTTTTCTATCTTAACGGCGTTTTCTTCGGTTCCGATTAACACGGGAATTATGTGGGTAGTAGAATTCAATATGTTTAATCCCGAGTTTTTCAAAAAATTCCTTGCAAATTCCGAATAGTTTTGCAAAGTTGCAACTATTTCCGGATTTTCCTTTATAATATTCAGCGCTTCAAGGCTTGCCGCGCTTGAAGCCGGGGGTATGCCGGTAGAAAATATAAAAGGCCTGCTAAAATTAATTAAATATTCGATAACTAAATGATTAGAAAGGACAAAAGCCCCGTTAGATGCTAATGCCTTGCCGAGCGTTCCTATAATTATATCAGGTTTTACTTTGTGAAAATCGACGCTGCCGCCGCCTTTATTTCCTATAGTTCCCGTTGCATGCGCATCGTCTATAATGCTTACGGCATCATGGTTTTTTGCGATATTTAAAATGCCCTGCAAATCAGGGACATCGCCGTCCATGCTAAAGACGCCTTCGGTTATAATAAGTTTTATTTCTTTATCTTTTTGGCTCCCTAATATATTATCCAAATGGCATAAATCATTATGTTTAAAGCTTTTAAATTTAACCTTAGCGCCTAAAACCCCATCGACTATCGATGCATGGGATAACTCATCGAAGGCTATAAAGGTTTTGAGAGGAGATATATTTGACAGCGCCTTTATTATGCCGATATTCGCCTGATAGCCTGATGGATACAGTATGCATCTTTCATAGCCGCCTTTAAATTCGCACAGCAAATCCTCAAGGTTTCTATGGGGCGGGGTATGGCCATATATCAGAAAAGAAGAAGAACTCGAAGTTCCGTAAATATCGATGGCTTTTTTAGCCGAGTTCTTTATTCTTTCGCTTGAAGAAAGCCCGAGGTAGTCATTTGTTGCAAGATTAACAAACCCCGTGTTATAATCTAATTGAGGGTTGAAATCCGGGCTTGAGCTAAAATCGTTATTAGAATAAAAACAGGGTTCGGTGCCTTTGCTGGTGAAATTAAACTCGGGTATTTTTCTATAAAGTCCGAGCTTTTTGTTTTCTTCGAGCTTTTTGGAAATTAAATCTAATATAGGCATCGCTTTTTGTTATGATAACATATTTATAAATATTTATAAATATGTTATCAAAATCGTTAAATTACGGACTTTATTTTAAGATTTATTTAAAATTATGAAAAAGACTTTTGAATTAACGGCAATAGATTTATATCCCGAAATTATGAACATATATGGGGACAGGGGGAATATTCTTTATTTTAGATACAGGGCGTCTATATACGGGATCAATCTGAAAATTGAAAATATTTCATTGGAAAACGGTTTCAAGATAGATAATGCGGATATTATTTTCATGGGCGGCGGACAGGATGCGGAGCAGGCTTTGATTTATGACGATTTTATAAAAAATAAAAAAAATATATTAAAGGAAGCGCTGGACAGGCATGTAATAATGCTTGCCGTTTGCGGCAGTTATCAGCTTTTATGCGATTATTATAAGTCCTTGGACGGTAAAATTATCGAAGGGATTTCCCTGTTTAAAGGTTATACGGAGGCTAAAAGCCCAAGGCTTATCGGGAATATTGCAATAAAATTTAATAATACGGTTGCGGTTGGTTTCGAAAACCACGGCGGCAGGACATATTTGGAAAAGGCCCAAAAAGCTTTTGGGACTGTCCTGCGCGGATTCGGTAATAACGGGGAAGACAAAACAGAGGGGGCAAGGACGGATAACTTTTTCGGCACATATCTGCACGGAAGTTTTTTACCTAAAAATTTTGTTTTCTGCGACTACTTAATTGATATTGCGCTAAAAAACAGATATAATGCCTCGCTTGACGAGGTCATCAAAATAAATCGTGTTAAAATCGATAACAGTTTTGAAATAAATGCAAGAAAAGATATTAAAGAGCTAAGGAAATTTTAAACCCTTTATTTTCTTTTGCTTTTATACGCGGTCCTGACGACGGTATCGAGCCCGCCCCTGGATTCGAATCTTGCTTCGACTTCCATAGACTTAGGTTTAAGCAATTTGCTTAAATCGTTTATAATTCTGTTTACGGCGTGTTCCTGCAATATTCCGACATTTCTGAAGGATAAAAGGTAGTACTTTAGGGATTTCATCTCAACCAATTTTTTGAACGGGCTATATGTAATTAAGAGCTCGGCAGTATCGGGAAGCCCCGTCCACGGGCAAACCGAGGTAAATTCTTTGGTTCTTATAGTTACCGAGGTATCGCTTGCAGGGTAATTAAAGGCAATAGTTTCTAAAATATCCAAATCAATGTTATCTTCGGTCAAAACATCGAATCTTTTTTTTAAATATTTATTTTCCATTTTATAAATTAATTAATTAAGTTAATTTTATTTAAATTTATATTGTTTTTTATTTGATATAATAGGTTTCTTTATTTTATAATAGCTATAAAGCGCGCATATATGCCTTTGATATTTTACTATATTTAACGAAATAATTACAATTATTATATGAAATACAATAATTCCCCTATAGGAATATTTGACTCGGGACTTGGCGGTTTAACGGTTTTTAAAGAGGTAAGAAAGATTTTACCCTATGAAGATTTAATATATTTTGGGGATACCGCAAGGGTTCCTTACGGTAATAAATCGAAAGAAACGATTCTCAGATATTCAATGGAAATTTCAAAATTCTTAATAAGCAAAGGAGTTAAAATTGTTGTGGCAGCCTGCAATACTTCTTCAAGCCTGGCGTTAGACGGCTTGCGAAAAGAAGAAAGCGTTCCCATATTCGGCGTTATAGAACCGGGAGCTAAAAAGGCCGTAGAGGTTTCTTCCGGAGGGAATATTGCGGTAATCGGGACATCGGCCACAATTAAGAGCAGGGCATACTCAAGGGTTATATACGAAGAAATTAATGTTTTAAAAGGAAACGGTGGATATAAGTTTAAAAATGACTTTAAAGTTATAGAAAAAGCCTGCCCCCTTCTTGTTCCTTTTGTTGAAGAGGGTTTTTTAAATGAAGAAATAACAAAAAAAATAATAAATTACTATTTAAATCCCGTAATTTGCGAAAAACCTTCCTGTCTTGTCCTCGGCTGCACCCATTACCCGATTCTTAAAGATTTAATATTGGAGGAGGTAGGACAGGACATGCAAATAATAGATTCGGGGATCGAAACCGCGAAAGCCGTTAAATGTTTTTTGGAAAAAAACGGCATGTTAAAAGATGGGGCAACAAAGGGCAGCGAATTGTTTTTTGTCAGCGACGACCTTGAAAAATTTAAAGAATTGGGCGAAAGGTTTTTGGGCAGGAAGATAGAAAATGTTAGCATCGTTAATCAATTTTTATAATTATAATATATAAAATAAATTCGAGATTCATTTTATGATAAAGGATTTTAGGAGCGAACTGAAAAAAAGATTGATACTTTCGGACGGGGCTATGGGAACGGTTCTTCAGCTAAAAAACCTGCTTCCCAAGGGTTTGCTTCCGGAAAGTTTTAATGTTTCGGAAAAAATAAACTATATAAAAGATGTGCATAAAAGTTATTTTACGGCGGGAAGCGAGATAATAGTCGCCAATACATTTGGCGGCAATAAAATAAAACTCGCCGAATACGGCATGTCAGACAGGTTATATGCCGTAAATTTTAATGCGGTTAAATCGGCTAAGGAAATTGCGGGCGATAGGGCGCTTGTTGCAATGTCGTTAGGCCCTACCGGAAAATTTATTTACCCCGTAGGGGATTTGGCTTTTAAAGAAAGCGTTGAAATCTATAAAGAGCAGATTAAAGCGGGATTAGACGCAGGAGCTGATATATTCCAACTCGAAACCATGATAGATTTGCAGGAGGTAAGAAGCGCTATCATTGCGGTTAAGGAGTTATGCGATAAACCCGTTATTGCCATGATGACATTCGATAATACCTTCAGGACGATATTAGGAACAACTCCCGAGGTTTTTGCCATAACGGCAGACAGTCTCGGAGCAGATGTAATAGGCGCAAACTGTTCCGTGGGTCCATCGGGAATATATGAAATTTTAAAAAAAATGGCCGCCGTAACCGAAATACCGCTTATTTCCAAGCCAAATGCCGGGATACCGAAATTAGAAGGCGGAAAGACCGTTTTTCCGGGTAAACCGGAAGATTTTACCTCATTAGTTTCGGAACTCGCATTAATAGGCGTAAGGGTAATTTCGGCATGTTGCGGAAGCAACGATTTGTTTATCAGAGCGCTTAGAGATGAGATAGATACGGTAAATAAAAGCGGTCTGCCCGAAAAGGGTATAAAGAAAGAGATTGGACTTTTTTTAACATCGAGAACAGATTTTGTATCTTGCGGTTATAATCATATGCCTATCGTTATAGGCGAAAGAATAAATCCTACCGGTAAAAAAGATTTTATAGAAGAACTTAAAAACGGAAAAACCAATTATATCAGGAAAACTGCCTTAAAACAGGTTGAAGCGGGCGCAAAGGTGCTTGACCTTAATGTGGGTGTTCCCGGAACCGATGAAGCGGCTTTGATGAGAAAAGGAATAATTGCGGTAACTAATGTCGTGCATACGCCTGTTTCTATAGATTCTTCCGATCCGGCCGTTTTAGAAGAAGCTCTTATGCTCTATCCCGGTAAACCGCTTATAAATTCGATAAGCGGTGAAGAAAAGAAACTTGTAAAAATTATGCCTCTGATTAAAAAATATGGGGCGGGCGTTTTGATTTTAGCCTTAGATGATGCGGGGATTCCGGAGACCGCGGAAAAAAGGCTGGAAACGGCATATAAAGTATATCAAAGACTTGTAGATTACGGCATAAAACCTTATGACATTATCGTCGATTTTCTTACCCTTCCGATAAGCGCGGGGCAGGAAAAGGCAATGGTAACAATAGGCGCGCTTTCAAAAAATAAAACTTTACTGAATCTTCCTACCGTTTTAGGCATCAGTAATGTATCGTTCGGACTTCCAAAAAGGTCTTATATTAACTCGTCATTTTTATCGCTGTGCCTTAAAGAAGGTTTAAGCGCTTCTATAATAAATCCCGAAGACAGCTATCTAATGGCGAATTTTTATGCCATGAATGCCCTGCTGGGGAAAGACTATCTTTTCAAGAATTACATAAACAGGTATTCGGCGGAAGCCAGAGACTATGCAGGCGATATAGATAGGGAGAAAAATCATGACCTTGTTTCCGGAAAAACCGCTGGAGTTCAGTTATATGACGCCGTTGTTCATGGAGAAAAGGAACATATCGTAGATTATGTCGAAAAACTTTTAGGGGGCGGAGATTTGCCCTTAGATATCGGAAATAAGTATTTAATACCTGCATTAGAAGAGGTCGGCAGGCTTTTTGATAAAAATGTCTATTTTCTTCCGCAGGTTATGGAAAGCGCCGAGGCTATGAAAATAGCCTTTAACAGAATTAAACGGGAGCTGCCTAAAAATAGCGCTTCCACAGGGCCTAAAATTTTAATGGCTACGGTTGAGGGCGATGTCCACGATATAGGAAAAAATATAGTATCCATGCTTCTTGAAAATAACGGCTACGAGGTTATAGACCTTGGCAGGAATGTAAAGACCGAAAGGATAGTGGAAGAAGCTATAAAAAATAAAGTTGATTTCGTAGGCCTTTCGGCTTTGATGACAACGACCGTTACGGAAATGGAGCGTGTTATCAAAGAACTGAAGAAACATAATTTAAAGGTATTTTCAATGGTTGGCGGGGCCGTCGTAACGGATGATTACGCAAAATCGATAAATGCCGATATTTATGCTAAAAATGCAATGGAAGCGGTCGAAAAAATTAAACAACATTTGTCCCGCCCGTTACAGCGGTAACCTATAAGCGATTTATGTGGTTTTATGAAAGTTATGTTACAGTTATATTACAATTTTGTTACAGTTTTATGACAATTTCACAATGGTTGTAAAATTTTTTTCAAAAGCCTTAATCTTATAAAGCCGATTTGTTAAACAAATCGAATAATTAATCAAATTGATTAATTATTAATCAATATTAAGTTATTAATATTTATAACAAAACATTATAACTTATTGAATTTATTATGACTTTAAGATTTAAAAATAAAATCGAGATTCTTTTTTATAAATTTTTTAAAAATATTTTAAACATTTTTTTTAAAAGGGAAGGCGATGTTTTGCCTGCCTATATTTTAAAAAAATTAGATAAGGATATTTTCGACGATTTTTCAAAAGGCATTAATTCATACAATGTTCCCATTATTATCGTTACCGGAACCAACGGGAAAACTACAACCTCAAATCTAATTTCGGATACCCTTAAAAATTCGGGTAAAAATGTGTGTACTAATTCGAACGGCGCTAATATGCCGAACGGAATTTTTGGATCCATTATAGGTTCTTATGATTTAATGCTGAAATTTAACGCCGATTTTATCGTTATGGAGGTGGATGAAAAGGTTTTTCCTGATATAGTTTCAAAGTTAAGCCCGAATGTTATCGTTATTACCAATTTCTACAGGGACCAGTTAGACAGATACGGCGAGGTCAATATAACGGTAAATAAGATAAAAAACGCTATAAGAAATTTGCCTTATTCGCCCAAACTCATTTTACCCTCCTACGAGCCTTTGGGGTCTTTTATCGGCTACGGCCTTAACAATCCGCAGATTTATTACGGTTTTAACGAAAACTTCTTTGAAAATGAGATAAATAAAATTAATGGGTTTTCTTCCAATTTATCCGATGCCTTAACCTGCCCTAATTGCGGACATATTCTTTTTTGTGAAAAAAATTTAAATAAGAATATATTTTTATTAAGATTTAATTGCAAATATTGCGGATTCGAGGGTAAGGAACCAGAAATTTATGCCTGTAAATTTAACGATAAAGGAATAAAGGGTTTATATGATAAAACTGCTGACAAAATATTTTATTTTAAGCCAAAGTTATCGGGCGATTACAATATGGCTAATTATGCGGCGGCTTATGCGGTTTTAAAAAATTATGAACTTGATGGTGAAACCATAAGGGCTTCATTTGAGAATTTTAGGTCAAAATTTGGAAGGTCGTATAAAAGTTTTTTAAAAGGAATCGAAATTAATATCGACCTTGTTAAGAATCCGACCGGATTTAACAGGGTTTTAGAAAAGATCGCGGGCGAAGATGGTTTTATAAATGTTTTATTTGCTTTTTCTGACAGGGATGCCGACGGCAGGGATGTTTCGTGGATTTGGGATGTCGATTTCGAGGCGTATGCCGGTAAACTCGGCAAAATCGTAATTACGGGTACCCGCCCGTTTGACATGGCAATAAGGCTGCAAACTGCCGGCGTTAATAAAGACAGCATTGTAGTAGATCATAACTTAAAAAGTTCTTTAAAAAGGATTATGAAAATTTGCAGTGAAGGCGGCGGCAATACAGGCGGCGGGAATAAAAGAATTTTTATTTTACCCACTTATACCGAGCTTTTGAAATTTAAAAAGTATATAATATAAATATAAATTATGCTGACAAATCCTTATATCTTTATGGGTCTTGCCGTTATATTTACATCGCTTGGGCAAATTTTGCAAAAAATCGGCTCGGGCATGGTTAAAAAGGAGCACTTAAAGCTCGGTGTAAGGTCTATTCTAGTTTTTTTTAACCCGTTTATATTTAGCGCGCTGGTAATGCTTTTTTTTGCGACGATATTTTACCTTCTTGCCCTGTCTAAACTGCCTCTTTCCATTGCATATCCGATGCTTTCAAGCGGATATGTACTTGTGGTTCTTTTATCTAAAATATTTTTAAAGGAAGAAGTCAGTCTTAAAAGATGGCTTGGAGTTTTTATAATCATGCTTGGAATATTTATAATATTTAATTCGGGAAAATAAATAATTCTACATCTTCTATGCTATGAAATTATTCTCTACAAATGCATTTGTGATATATATAAAAAAATTAAACGAGGCCGATTTGCTTTTGAGCTATATCACCGAAGATTACGGAAAGATTACCTGTTTTGCCAATAATGCAAGAAAAAGCAGGAAAAGATTCCTGGGCAAATTAGAGCCTGCAATGCTCACTAATATAAAATTTTATGAAAAGGCGGGCATGACTTTAGATATTTTATATGAAGCAGATATAGTCGAAGATTATAAGAATGTGAGAAAGGATATAGATATCTATCTTTTTTTAACCAAGATTGCCGAGATTGCAAGGGTTTTATGCCAGGAAAGGGATAACAATAAAAATATTTTTTATCTTACCCGCGCTCTTTATAAAGGTCTTAACCGCGTTGACGCAAAGGCTTCTTCGCCTAATTTTTCTATGAGCGCAACATTGCTTAAATATGAGATTTACTTTATATCTAATTTGTTAAAATATACGGGTATATTTCCTAACTTTTCAACATGCACCATTTGTTCGGAGAAAAATGCAGGCAACGGATTTTATTTTAGTTTAAAAAAAGGGGGCGTTGTTTGCGGGTCGTGCGCCGGTTCAGGAAATAATACAGGAATAAGAAATTTGCCCGTTAATTTTATTAATTTATCTAATTTAATGATAGAATCGGATTTGTCGATAATAAATAAATTGGTCGTTAAAGAAGAATTATTAAGGGAATGTTCCACATTTTTGGAGGATTTTTTATCATTTCATATAGGTAAAAGGTTAAAATCTTTTGAGAGCCTTTAAAATTGTAAATCAAAAAAGTTTATGGAACATAATAAAAATGAAATATTAAGGAAATTTCCGGGCGTCTATGAAATCCTTGAAAATAAGGATGTTGAATTGCTTAGCAAGGATTTTTCTTATAATTTTGTAAAAGAAAGGCTTAATGCTTTAATAAAACAGGAAAAAGATAATGTTTTAAATCTTTTAAACACGGAAACCGCGGAAGCCGGAAATTTAGGTGAGGAAAGATTTAGAGTTGAATATTTTGTCGGCAGGCTTAAAAATGATTTAAATAATTTTTCTTTTAGTTTAAAAAGAGTTGTCAATGGGACGGGCGTCGTTATCCATACAAATTTAGGGCGTTCCATTTTGCCGGAAAGGGCAGTTAAAAATGTTGCGCAAATATCGTCATCCTATTCAAATTTAGAATTTAGTTTGACGGAGGGTAAAAGGGGCAAAAGATATTCGCATGTAGAATATCTACTTCAAAAAATTTTAAAATGCGAAAAGGCTATCGTCGTGAATAATAATGCAGCCGCTGTTTTTATGGCGCTGTCATCATTTTGCGCGGAACAAAAGAAGGAAGTAATAGTTTCAAGAGGGGAACTTATCGAAATTGGCGGGTCGTTTAGAATACCCGACATAATGAAAGCTTCGGGTGCTGCTTTAGTGGAAGTCGGTACGACAAATAAGACAAAGCCTTCGGATTATGAAAAAAACATAAATGAAAACACCGCTCTTTTATTAAAAGTGCATCATAGCAATTTTAGAATGAGGGGTTTTGTCGGCGAGCTATCGAGCAAAGATCTTGTTTCCATTGGTAGAAACTACCATATACCAGTTATGGAAGACCTGGGTTCGGGCAGTTTTGTGGGTATTGAAAGATTTGGGCTGCCTCACGAACCCACTGCCCAGGAGGTTGTTAACGCAGGCGTGGATATTATCACATTTAGCGGTGATAAACTGCTGGGGGGGCCTCAGGCAGGGATAATAGCGGGAAAAAAAGAGTATGTGGATTTAATTGCATCGAATCCCTTAAACAGGGCATTTAGAATAGATAAAATGACGCTTGCCGCGCTTGAAGCCGTCCTCTTCGAATATTTAGATATAGAAACCGCGGTGAAAAGGATACCCACACTTTTTTTTCTTTCGCAAAGCGGAGAAGACATTAAAAGAAAAGCATTCAGGCTTTTAAATAAAATTAAAAAACTTGAATACGCAAATAAAAATATATATAATTTTAAGGTAGTAGAGGATTTGAGCATCGTTGGAGGCGGAGCTTTGCCGGACTACGAACTCAAAACATATTCCATAAGCATTGCCCATAAAACATTAAGCGCCGATAAATTAAGCCGGATTTTTCGCAGCTTTCGTGTTCCGATTATTGGAAAAATAAAAAATGAAGAGTTTTTAATTGATGTTAGAACCGTGCTCGAAACAGATTTTAAAGATATAATTCAGGCGTTAAAATCTATCCCGGACAGGGAATATGAATATTAATACGAATATTTTTAGTTTTTTATTTTTTTGATTTGCTGATATAATGGTTTGGTAAGACTATAATATTTATTTAATCAATTTTAATAAAAATTATGCTTTCATCAAGCGTTCTTGTTTTAAACAAATCTTTTTTGCCCGTTCATGTTACATCCTTAAAAAGGGGTCTAATCCTTCTTTATCAGGGTGTTGCTAAGGCTGTGGATGAAAATTATAGAACATTCAGCTTTGATTCGTGGCAGAGCCTGTCCGTCATCGAGGAATCTAAATCAATCGGGCTTGTAGATAGAATGATCAGGGCGCCAAGGGTTATAATCCTTGCCAACTACGATAAACTACCCAAAAGATATATAAAATTTTCAAGGGCTAACATATTTCTAAGGGATAAAAACAAATGCCAGTATTGCGGCAAGGAATTTAAAAAAACCGAGTTAAATCTCGACCATGTTATTCCAAGGACGCATGGCGGGGTTTCATCGTGGGAAAATGTTGTATGCAGCTGTATCCCCTGCAACAGAAATAAAGGCGGGAGAACGCCCGAAGGGGCAGGAATGAAACTTATCAGGAAACCCCGGAAACCCGAATGGTCCCCTTATTATCATATATCCCTTACAAATGTTATGTATAAAGAGTGGATGCCTTTTCTAAGCCTTGTCGATAACGCTTATTGGCATGTAGAGCTAGAGGAATCATAATAAAGTATTGGCCGCTCTAAGGCATTTGCGAAATTATAAATATTAATGTATATAGTTCAATGGATGAAATACTCGCCCCTTTTGAAGGTATCGGTAAATTTATATTAAAAACAATCGATGAATTGGGTTCCCTCGTTATTTATCTGTGGGAATCCACTCTTTCTATATTCAGGTATTCCATAAATTTCGGCAATCTAATCGATCAGATGGCTTTTATCGGCGTCGATTCCTTTTATGTTGTCGGCTTAACAGGCCTTTTCACAGGCATGGTATTATCGATCCAGTCGTATTATGCGGCTAAAATAGTCGGCGTAACCTATATGATAGGCCCTACGGTCGCTTTATCCATGACAAGGGAACTGGGACCGGTTTTAACCGCGCTTATGATAACGGCAAGATGCGGTTCGTCTATGGCTTCCGAAATCGGCACAATGAAAGTAACGGAGCAAATAGACGCGCTTGAAGTGATGGCCGTCGATCCGTACTATTATCTTTCGATTCCCCGAATTTTGGCCGCCATGATTATGCTCCCCATTATGACAATCTTGTGTTCGCTAATCGGCATAATAGGCGGTTATATCGTTTACGCATATTTTTTAGGGCTCAATCATGCTACTTATATAGAAAAAATATACCAGTATATGAAACTAAGCGATATATATAACGGCCTTTTGAAGGCGGTTTTCTTTGGTATAATACTTGCGACGATCAGCACATTTAAGGGTTTTGAAACAACCGGCGGGTCGAGAGGAGTCGGCCGTTTTACGACCCAGGCCGTAGTATTAAGTTCGGTATATATTCTTTTTGCGGACTATATTCTTACATCCATCCTTTTTTAATAGATTTTTATTTTAATAGATTTTTAAAAATTTAGTTAAAATTGTCAAAATCATTTTAAAGTGCTATGATTGTTCTTGAACGATTAACAAAGTCTTTTAACGGTATTAAGGTACTCGATGACCTGAATATTAAATTCGAAGACCAAAAAATCACCGTTGTAATCGGCAGGAGCGGCGGCGGAAAAAGCGTCATGCTTAAGCATATAATAGGCTTAATCAGGCCGGACTCGGGAAGAGTTTTGGTAAACGGCATAGATATAGGTACTTTAAAAAGAAAGGAACTCAACGAAATCAGGAAAAAATTCGGAATGGTTTTTCAGGATGGAGCGCTTTTCGACTCCATAAATATATTTGAAAATATAGCTTTCCCGATAAGACAGCATACTAAACTTAAGGAAAGCGAGATTAAAGATATGGTTTATTCGATGCTTGGCGATGTAGGGTTGAGCGGACAGGAATTAAAGGTGCCGTCGGAGATTTCCGGCGGCATGAGAAAAAGGGTGGCCGTGGCAAGGGCTTTAATACTTAACCCCGAAATAGTTCTTTTTGACGAACCCACCACGGGACTTGACCCGATTATGTCGGACGCAATAAATAATTTAATTATATCGATTCATAATAAATTCAAATTCACTGGGATAATAATAAGCCATAATATAGAAGGCGCATATAAAACCGGAGATGTAATTGCAATGCTTTATGGCGGCCGCATTATTGAAATGGGAAGCCCTGCGGAAATTAAAAATTCAAAAAATCCAGTCGTGAACCAGTTTGTTACCGGAAGTATGAGCGGTCCAATTAATTTTAACATTATTTAATTATGAAATTAAATAAAGATGAAATTAAATAAAGAAACAAAGGTCGGTATTTTTACCGTAATCGTTTTATTAATACTCGCCTATTTTTCTATCAGGGTTGGAAAGATTTATATCTTTAAACCGCCCACCTATACCATATCGGCTTATTTTAAATCGGCAAACGGCATCGGTATAGGAACGGATGTTACTATGGCGGGAATAAAAATAGGAAGGGTCGAAAAAATTAAATTGGAAAACGGCATGGCAAGGGTTTACATGGCGATAGAGTCCCGATACAAAGTTTATCCCCAATATGTCGCATCGATAAGGTCGATGAGTTTATTGGGGGAGAGTTATATCTCTATTTCGCCTGTCAGCATGCCGCCGGCGGTTGAAACAAAAGAACTTTTAAACGGTGAAACCGTTAAGAGTGAAATATCGCCCCAAAGCATGTCTGCGCTTATCATGAAGTTTGCCAAAACCGCGGACGATTTAGAAAAAGTTTCCAGATCGCTTAGAAATTCCGTTGGAACAAAGACCGGAGAAAAACATATAAAGGCAATTCTTTATAATATTGCCATGCTTTCAAAAAATTTAAACAGGCTTGTTTATTTAAATCAACGGAATGTTAATGTAATTTTGTCTAATTTTGCTTCCATTTCCAGACATATTAACGGTCTGGCCGTTAAAAACGATGCGGCTATCACAAGAACGATTCATAATTTTGATTCCATATCTTATAATTTAAAACGGGAACTTCCCGCTATTACGGAAAACATAAAAGGTCTTTCCGGGAATTTAAATCATATTGTGGCTAAAAATAAAGATAATATCAATGAAAGCCTGAAGAATATTAATGCCGACACAAAAAAATTACAACTATCGTTAAATGAAATATACGGTATATCTTCAAAAATAAACAAGGGGCAGGGAACAATCGGAAAACTTGTGAACAGGAATTCGGTATATAATAATTTAAATGGTTCTCTTAAGGGTATTAATAACTTAGTAGGCGGTTACAGCCGGTTTCAGGTTAAAATGAATATGAGTTCAAAATACCTTGTCGGAAGTAAAAGCTCCGTTACCCAGGTAAATGTTAAACTTCAGCCATCTCCGGGCCATTATTACGAATTGGGTGTTGCTTCCGTGCCTATGGGTTACGGCAATACCTTTGGACAAACGCAAACGACGACATACACTACTAATAGCCCGCCCTCGGGGCAGTTTTATCCATCGAGCGTAACCACAAACACGACGCAATATACATATTCCAATAGTATAAAATTTAATGCCTTAATAGCCAAAAATTTTTATAATTTTACTCTTCTTGCCGGTTTATTATATTCGACAGGCGGGGTTGGGGTTAATTACTATATACCGGGCACAAATAAGAATGTTAAACTTTACGCAAGGGCATTCGGGTTTAATTCTACCAATGGTAGTGTCAACGAATATGTCGATGCGGGTATCGCCTACACATTTTATAGGCATATATTTTTAGATGCGGGATATGACAATATCTTTAGCAATAATCATAACAGGTCCGTTTATATCGGCGGCGGCGTTAAATTTACGGATAAAGACCTTAAATATCTTATAGTGGGCGGAAAAATGCCTATGCCGTAATACGCTAATAAATAAATATGACAGCAAAAAAATATAAACTTACAAGTTTGGCAAGCGCCCACGGCTGAGGATGCAAGATAGGTCCGGAGGACCTCTCGAAGATTCTCGAAAAATTGCCTGTTCCAAAAAACGATAATGTTTTGGTTGGATTTGAGTATAAAGATGATGCGGGTGTTTATAAAATAAGCAATGATTCCTGTCTTATTCAAACAGTTGATTTTTTTACGCCTGTGGTGGACGACCCTTATACTTTTGGCCAGATTGCTGCCGCAAATGCGCTTTCGGATGTCTATGCCATGGGAGGAAAGCCGATAACGGCTTTAAATATTGCCTGTTTTCCGGTTAAGGAAACAGAAAAAAAAGTTTTTAACCTTATACTTCTTGGCGGTTTGGATAAGATAAACGAGGCAGGGGCAGCGCTTTTAGGCGGCCACTCGATAGACGACAAAGAGCTTAAATACGGGCTTAGCGTTACGGGGGTTTGCAATATAAATGAAATCTATTCTAATAAAGGAGCAAGTCCCGGAGATATTTTATATTTAACAAAAAGCCTTGGAACGGGGTTTGTTGTCAGCGCTATTTGTACGGATTTTTTAAGCGCGGATTCGCTGAACGAAGCCTCTTTATCTATGTCAAAGCTTAATAAAAGGGCTTCCGAGATTGCCGTTTCTTTAAAATCGCCAAACGCTCTTACGGATGTTACAGGTTTCGGACTCATTGGGCATTTAAGCGAGATGATGCTCGCAAGCGGCGCCGCTTGCGAGGTTGATTTATCCTCCCTGCCTGCCATAAACGGGGTATATGAATTAATAAGGAAAGGGATAAACCCGGCAGGGACCAAGCGAAACAGAAAATATTTTTCAAAATATGTATCTACCTCGAAAAATGTTGATGAAAATTTACTATGGTTAGCTTTTGGCGCAGAGACTTCGGGCGGACTTGTGATGCCGGTTCCCGAATCAAAATCGGACGCGCTGGAACTTGCTTTTAAAAACGCCGAAGAGCCGCTGCGCAGGATAGGTAAAGTATTGCAAAAAGAGCATGATAAAGGTACCCTTATTTATTTGTTTTAATTATAATGCAAAATAAATATTTTCTGGCGATTGATCTTGGAACAACCACGGTTGCCGCAGCTTTAGTGAATCATGAAAATTCCCTTATTTCGAGTAAAAGCATATTAAATTTCCAATACCCCGAATTTGGCATTGATTCCATTAAAAGGATACAGAACGGTTTAGACCAAAATTCCGTTAAAAAATTGCAACAAAGGGCAGTCTCAACTATAAATGCCTTAATAGGCGATATTAAAAAGGAAACAGGATTAGGCTGTAACGATATCGAAATTGTTGCAATAGCCGGCAATACGGCCATGGAAATGGCCTTATGCGGCTATCCGCTTATTTCACTTTCCAAACCGCCTTATAGGCCGTCGTCTGCCCTGTTCTTTCCTGATAAAACCGATTTTTTACCTGATTTTAACTTAAAAAACAAAGAGTTATTCATATTTCCAATATTGGATGGATTTGTCGGAGGCGATACGACGGCGTCTATTTATTATCTGGATATAGAAAAAAGAGACAAACCGATTTTTATGGCCGATTTTGGAACAAATGTCGAAATAGCTATAGGGAATAAACATAAAATATATACTACTTCAGCTCCCGCAGGTCCGGCGTTTGAAGGCGGGAACATTAAGTTTGGCATGACGGCGGAAACCGGCGCTATTTTTGATGTAAAACTTAAAGACGGCATATTTGAATTTAAGACAGTGGAAGGCGCCAGGCCGAAGGGAATTTGCGGAAGCGGCATAATGAGCCTTGTGCATGAGCTTTTAAGGGAAAATGTTATAGATAGAAACGGAAGAATTCTCCCCCCGGATTTAATAAATTCCGAAAGCTATTCCGTCGTAGCCAATGCGCCCAGCGGCGAGCATGAGGTTGTCCTGTATTTCGACGATAAAATTAACATGCGGTTTTTTCAGGAAGATGTCAGGCAATTTCAATTAGCCAAATCGGCAGTTAAATCTGCATCGGAAATCCTGCTCGAAAAATTTAAAATTTATAATGGCGATGACTTCGATGTTTACCTTTCAGGGACATTCGGCAGTCATATAAAGCCCGAAATTATCGATTTAATAGATATTCTTCCGTTTAAGGGGAAAAGGATAAATTTTATCGAGAGTTCGGTCATTTTAGGATGCAGGAAATATATAACATCAAAACCGCCCGAAAGGGAAAAGGATTTAAGCAATATAATCAGAATTTCAAAAAACTTTCCTCTTTCCGGCAGCAAGCTTTTTGAAAAACATTTTATCAAGAATATAGCGTTTTCGCCGTGAGTTGCCCGCACCCGCCGTTTATTGATTGCGCCTTAGAAAATCTTGTTGTTACGGTAAATCCCGCCTTCAGCAGTTTAACTTTGAAACCTTCAATTGCATCATCGCCCGGCCTTTCGAAGTTTTTTAAAAATATGGAATTTTTTCCTTTATTTAATGGTATTAAGTTAAATTTTACTTTTGAAGGAGAAAACATTTTTATGAGTTCTTTTGCGTTTGAAATATTATCATTTATCCCTTTTATCAGTACATACTCTAATGTTATTTTATTATGAACGGAAGGTTTTTTACTATTTATTAAATTAACGATATTTTTCAATGGAAACTTTTTATTGACTGGCATCAGCCTGTTCCTTGTGCTTTCATCGGAAGCGTTTAAAGATATAGCTATTTTACATTTGAATTTTTCGATATCGTTAAGTTTATCCAATAAGCCGCAGGTTGAAACGGTGATTTTTCGAGGCGCTATAGCAAGAAATTTATTATCCGACATAATATTTAACGATTTTTCCACTTCTACTATATTGTCTAACGGTTCGCCCATACCCATAAAAACTACATTTGTAATTTTTTCTTTTATATCCTCACTTATTAGTAATATTTGTGATATTATTTCACCGGAGGATAAGTTTCTGCCCGCGCCGAGCCCGGCAGTTTCACAAAATGCGCAGCCCATTTTGCATCCTATTTGGGACGAGACGCATAAAGTTTTTCTGTTATTATAATTTATTAATACCGATTCTATGGTCATACCATCCGCAAGCCTGATTAAATATTTTTTTGAATAGCCGTTTATATCATCTTCATATATTGTGTTTACTACCTCGGGGAGGTTAGTATGAAAATTATTTAATAATTCGTCCCTTAAGGGTTTCGGAATGTCGGTCATTTTAGTAAAATCAAAGATTTGATAAAAATAAACCCATCTCATAACCTGATGAGCGTTATACTTTTTAAACCCCTTTAAAACGCAGAATTTTTCTAATTCCTGCTGCGATTTATCAAATAGCGGCGCTTTTTTCATTTTTATTTTTTAATTTAACAAGTTCGGAACTTGTCTTAAGTTGTAAAGTGTGATAAATTCTATTATATAAATTTATCAATTAAAATATATTATAACATTTACTAAAGATTATTAAAACATTGCGCTTATGCCTAACATCGGCGAAGAAATTTATAATAAAAGCATAACCATAATAGATTCTTTACTGAAAGGCAATCCCCGCTTCGATAATTTTTATTCCGAAGCCGAAAAGGCCGTTATTAAAAGAGTCATTCATGCCACAAGCGATGTAAATTATGCGGAAGCCCTTTTCTTCACAAACGATTCGGTTCAAAAGGGGACAAACCTGATTAGTGAAAAAATTAAAAAAAAGGAACCGTTAAAAATTGTATGCGACTCCGAAATGACGAAGGCCGGTATAAGTAAAAATGTCAATAAAAATATTATACTTGACTTAAATTGTTATATAGGCCTTAATTATGATGTTTTATTGAAAAAGCAGCAAAATTTAGAAAATAAATATGAATTTTTCAATAAGGTTAAAGATAATGTAAGTAATTATAATAATATAACAAAAACGGCTTTTTCAATAAGGCTGGCGACAATGGAAAAGTTACCGGATATAATCGTGGTTGGAAACGCTCCGACGGCGCTTATAGAGGTCATGGATTTATGCAAGCGGCTTTATAGTTTTATAAATTACAATCCGCCTATAATAATCGCTATGCCTGTGGGTTTTGTCGGGGCGGCAGAGTCCAAAAAATTACTTTACGAAGATAATTTTTATTCTTCTATCGGTAATTTCGGAAATTTTGGGGGGAGTTCGCCGGCCGCTTCCGCGGTAAATGCCCTTTTGTCCTGTAGTTTATGAAAAAATATTTTATAAAAAAATATGTATATTTGTTACCCGTTTTTGCTTCTTTTTGCTTAATTAATTTTGTTAATCTCAGGGCAGGGGTAGCCGATATTTATATGCGCGTCGGCAAAAACGGAACGGTTTATTTTTCTAATGTTCCCGTTTCAAATAACTATCGGCTTTATATGAAGACCGGACGGCGTTCTAATAATTTTAAGCGGTATAATAATGTCTTATACAAAAAAATAATACTTAAAGCCTCAAATAAATATAAAGTTAGTTCCAAATTGATAGAAGCCGTTATAAAAGCAGAATCGGGATTTAATGACGATGCAGTTTCGGATAAGGGCGCCGAAGGGCTTATGCAATTAATGCCCGGGACACAGAGGCAGCTTAATGTCTGGAAGCCGTTTAATCCGTCTCAAAACATTTATGGCGGAACGAAATACTTAAAAAGCCTTATTGTCAAGTATAACGGGAATCTGCCTCTGGCTCTCGCCGCATATAATGCGGGAAGCAAAGCCGTTAAAAAATACGGCGGCATACCTCCTTACAGCGAAACCCGCAGTTATGTTGACGAGGTAATGAAGTATTACAAGGGAGGGAGGTAACAATGCAAAGTAAAAAACAAATATACAACCTGCCCAATCTTTTGACGATGTCCAGGATTTTAATTATACCTGTAATATTTGCGTTGTTATTTTTCAAAAAAGAAATCTACGGCATATATGCCTCGGTTTTTTTTATCTTTGCCGTATTAACGGACTTCATAGACGGCTATATAGCAAGAAAGAAAAAATTGGTAACAAATTTAGGCATTTTTTTAGATCCTATTGCCGATAAACTTCTTGTAGTAACAATTCTTATAATGCTTATCCCATTAAATAGAATTCCGGCATGGGTGGTCGTTATAATTATATTCAGGGAAATATTTATTACCGGGTTAAGGGCTATTGCCAGTGAAAAAGGGGTAGTTATTTCTGCCGGAAAGGAGGGAAAATGGAAAACTGCTTTCCAAATGTTCGGCATATTTTTTTTATTGATTTATTATGAGCATTTTAATATAAATTTTGGAAGCATAGGTCTTATACTGATTTTTATCAGTATAATATTTTCGCTGATTTCTTCGTATAAATATTTAAAAAGCGTGTCGGGCGTGCTCTTAGGAAGTTAATGGACAGGAGTTAATTTTATTTGCAAAACTTGTTATTTTGCTGGTTTACCCTTGCTTCTTCTATTAAAAGCTCATAAT
>JAMDCP010000012.1 GCA_023489335.1 Deltaproteobacteria bacterium
TAGGCAAGGAACTTGCCGAATTTACGCTTGGGGAAACGGGCAATGTGGATGACCGTAGCATTAGCTACCTAAAAAGCACCCCGTCTGAGAACCAAGAAGCCCCGTCCGTAAGGGCGGGGTAGTTCACAGAAGAAATATCCCATTATAAATCTATTTACCGGACAGGCGGCTTTGACGCCGCCGTCAAACAATTAAAGGACGACGGGAAGGACGTAAACTGGATAATGCATTACCGGAACGAGATATTCCCCGACAGGACCATGACCGAGGTGGAAAAGGCGGTAAAGGCAATAGAAAAAGACAACGGAATGGAGATGTGAAATTTTTTTTGCTTTTTGTATTCTGTTTTGATATAATTAAAAAGAATTAATATTAATTATATATTCAAATACAATATTTAAAAATGCTTAATATAGACATTCTGGAAAATTTAAGAAGGTTAAATAAGGTAGCGCAGGCAAGGGATGAGGCTACAGGCAAGCATACTCAAAGAATTGCGGCGTATTGCAAATTGCTTACTAAAGCTCTGCATCTTTCGAATGATTTCGCCAACGATATGTTTTTTGCCGCGCCGATGCACGACATAGGTAAGGTAGGAATACCGGATAACATACTTTTAAAGCCGGGTAAGCTCACGCCTGACGAGTTTGAAACGATAAAATTCCACTGTGAAATCGGCTACAAAATACTTAATAATTCAGGGAATCCAGGCGCAAAAAACGATATTTTTAGTCTTGCGGCGGAAATAGCTCTTACGCATCACGAAAAATGGGATGGGAGCGGTTATCCAAATGGCTTGCGGGGGAACAATATTCCCCTATCGGGCAGGATAACCATAATAGCGGACGTATTCGATGCCCTCACGAATGGGAGAGTTTACAAGCCGGCATATTCCACTTGCGAAAGCGTAAGGATAATGAGGGACGAGATGTCCTCGGGCAAAGCGTTTGACCCGGATATTTTTACTATTTTTATTAAAAATATAGATGGTTTTGATTTTATAAAAGAAAAACAAAGGAAATAATAATGAACGATAAAGGGTTTATAATTATTCCAATATTAATAATCTTAAGTATTGCGGCCGCGGCTGGAATATATTTTTATAAACCCGTTAAGACAAATGCGGATAGCAGGTTTAATATCAAAAAAGAAAATCAAAAAATGAGGGAACTTATCTCTATGTATTATTTAAAAAAGAAAAATCCGATAAAGATTGTTAAAACAAAAAAAGCAAAACTTCCGGCGGGCGGGCGGAAGTTTATTAAGACAAAAAGAATTATCAACGAAAATAAAAAAGAAGCTAAAATTAAAAACCAAGAAAAAATAAAACCGCCTAAAATTCTAAAACCCTCAATATTCGGCGACGCAAGTCCCCTTCCGTCCGTCAGTTTATATGCTAACAAGACGCCTTTATGGAGGGTTATCGAAGAGCTCAACGAAAAAACGGGGTATTACTTTATAGCGAAACATATTAATCTTGCCCGCTCTATAACGATAAATCTTAAGGCAATAAATCTCGCGGTATTACTTAACAGACTTTTCGGCAGGTCTTACAAAATATTTATATACATAGATAAAAAGGAGGTGGTCATAAAAAAATGAATTATATTTACGATTCATACATAGACAGATTTGAAGGTTTAAACGATACGGGCAGTTTAGTAAATTACGACTCGCCCGTCTCCCAAAGCTTTTTAGCTTTTTTGTCTCGCAATATAAAGATAAAACCGTATAAGTTTAAAGCAAGGGGCTATCAGAAATTTATTAAGAAATTTTCCGAAAGGCGGTCGGTATCAGTCTGGAAAGACGAAGACGCTTATATAGTATTTTCTTCAGAAAATACTATAATTCAAGACATTTATGATTCTTATAATTCATATCCATTTCCTTATCAGATTTTATTCTTAAAGTACTTAAAAAGCATTAGTCATACAGATTCTACGAATATATTCTTAGAGAGGATAGAAGATAAAGCCGTAAGAATGACTATAATTACCGAGAAAAAAGATATCGCTACGGATATTACGAATATACAGTCTTTTCAGAACCAGATAGATGAAATGATAAATTCTCTAAACAAAAGAGGGTTCGCTAAAATCAATTTTTTCGTTTTAGATAAAACGCTTATAGGGTTTTTAAACGCAGAACGCGAACCGGCGCTGATTTCGTATGCCGATATTTTTGCGATGTTCGAGGGCATAGACCAGTATATTTTCGCCGAGCCTAAAGAAAATATTAAAAAAAGAGTTAAGGAAAAAAATTTAAAAGAAACGGTATTAATTGCCGTTTCGGCTTTAATGCTTATTTTCTCGCTTGCCGGTTATAAAAACATAAACGATAAATTGTCCGATTTTTCCTCTAAAATAGAAGCGGCACGCACAAAAAACGATATTCTTTTTAACAAATTAAAAACGCTTTCGAGCGAAAGATTTTTACATATTTTATCCAAACAGCCGCAATACGCGAAGTCGTTAATAAATATTCTTTCCAAGTTTCCCGCGGGCGCGGCGATTAAATATATAGAAGTGAGAAATGCGGGCGGAAGCTACGAAATAACCGGTATAGGATATACGGCAGGCGGTCCTGTAGAATTTGTAAAAGATTTTAACGAACTGCAAAATAATTTAAAGGCAGCCGGGGTAGAAGTTACAAGTTATATTACCAAGACAGGTAAACCGTATTTTTATTTCCAAGGACGCTTATGAAGAAAATAGTATCGATAATAATTATACTATTTTCGCTTTTTCTTATTTTTAAAACAGCGAAAATATATCCGCGTTATAAGTACGAGAAAGAAAGTTATGCGGCGCTAAAACAAAAACAAAGGAATTTGAATTCCGAAATAGTGTCGGTAAAGAGAGTCGAAATTCCTAAAACCGTCTATGGGTACCACCGCCTTACGACCTATTTATTTACTTTCTTAAGCTATATTAATTATTTAAATTCAAACGGTTTTAAAATAAAGGTTGATTTAATCAAAGTTCCAGTTTCCGCTATCACCTCCCCAAACATGATCGGCGGCGGGAAACCGGGTTTTATTACGGCTCCCCGCCCGCTTCATGTTTTTAATAAAACTAAAGGTTATGACAAAAAAGAAATAATTCCCGCTAATTTCGGGCAAATAAAAAATCTATCTTATTACATAGGGGGTTCAAATACCTTTTACGGACTAAAAAAAATTAATATTAAGCTTAAAATAACTAAATATTATTCGATAAAAGAATTCTTCTTAATTTTAAACAACATACGGAACCTTTTTCCGGCGAAAATAAATTTTATAAAAATATCGAAGAAAAGAACGAATATAACCCTTAATCTGTACGGAGTATAAAATGAAAATTATAAATTTTAAAGCGCTTTCGAAAAGAAAAAAAATAACGCTTATAGCGTTATCGGTCTTATTTATAGCGTCTATAATAGCGGTTTTTTTATCAAAACATGAGCCGCAAACAAAAACGCCTACATTTTCTTCGTTTTTAAAACATTCCGCCACTTCAGGGATAATTCATTCACCCTTTTCCGCCGCTCCCGTGCCTGCCGAAACCGGAAAAATAAAAATAGCGGCGCCAAAGTCGGTAATTTCAAAAAAACAGGATAATAAATTAAACGATTTATTTAAGTTAGAGCAGAAAAAGAAATCTTTGCCGATATCTACTCATACCGCCCATCCTTATCCTATGCCGGCAACCTTTCCGGCCGGACAGGGGTATCCAAATATAAATAATATTCCTAATGCAATTAAAAATATTCGGTCGCAATTGCCCGGTATAACTCATGTCCCTAACCGGCAAAAATTCGAAGTATTAGGTATATCGGGACGAAATGCCGTTATTCAATATAAAGGCGCGGATTTATACTTAAAATCCAACGAGGCTTTCGGGAGCTGTTTTGTAATAGAAATTGGCTACTCGTCGGTTAAAATATCGTGTAATAAAATCGCACGGAGCTACCCCGTTTCGTTCGGCGCAAATACAAACAATAACGGTAATACAAACCTTAACCCGGTTCGTGTCCCTAAAGTCAAATGAGGAGCCTTAATATGATGAATATTATTAAAAGTAAAAGCGGCATTCAAGCATCGATAATATTTTTATTTTTATTTTTATTTTCAGGTTTTTCCTGCAATGCCCACGCAAATGTGTACATAGTTTCTGCGAAAACTTCCAAACCTGAGTTAAAACCGTCCGCCCATTTAAAGCTTAAGATTCCGCCTTTGTTTAAGCAAAGAATTTCTCTTATAGGTGGTATGGATATCCAGGCTGCATTAAATCTTATAGCAAGGTCGGTGCGGGGCGTGTCTTTAGTTATCACTAATCCGATACATAACGGCAATATAAACGATTTTTACATTAAACGCCAGCCTCTTTACCGGGTGCTGAAAACGGTGGTAGTCGCAAACGGTTACGGATACAGCTATAAAGACGGCATTTTAAAAGTGTTCGGTTTTGAAAAAAGAACATTTAGAATACCTGTATCTGATTTATTTCTGCAGTTTTCCGGCTCGGTTGGCGCCGCCGGCATGAATGCAGGTAATAACAATAATAATATAAATTCGGCAATGGGCGGATACGGAACTCAAACACCTACCACCACTTCTGGAACGCAAACGGCGGGCGCTTCGAGTAACTTGTCTAACCCAGGCGGCGAAATAAGCCTATCGGCTTCCAATAAAAAAAGTTTATATCAATACCTTAAAGATAATTTAAAAATTATATTGAAACACGGCTCGTTCACCATAGAACCTAAAAACGGAATAATATATTTAAGCGGTCGGGCGGGCGAAGTTGAAAGCTCTCTTAATTTTCTGAAGAAAGTAAAAGAAAACCTTTCGCATATGGTACTTTTAAAAGTCGAGGTAATAGACATAACCTTGAATAAACAGTTTCAGGCGGGGATAAACTGGAACGAGGTTTTCAACAGCGCGTTTAAATCAAATGCGTTAGGATTAAGCTCCGTATCTATCGGACTTCCTCTTGCATCCGGAAACGATATTTCGAATGTTCCGGAACTGACTTTCGGCAGCGGCAGCCAAGGCGCCGTCATTAACGCCCTTTCCACGCAGGGAACGGTAGACGTAATATCGCAGCCGCGGCTTATGCTTATTTCCGGGGAAACGAGGGTAATTTCATCGGGAACTATATCAAATTTTTTGCAGACGGTTATGACCACGTCTTTAGGCGGCTTAACGAGCACCACTCAAACTTATCCTGTTATAGGTCAAGCGTATTCGGGACTCGGAATAGCGTTTACCCCATATGTCGATTATAAAAGAGGTTTGGTTCACGTAACTATAAATTTTATGGATAACAATATTACGGGGTATAACCAGTTTACCGTATCAGGCAATACATTTTCGGAGCCGGAGATATCGGCAAAAAGTTTTACGGATACCGTGATAATCCAAAATAACAAAACAATGGTGATAGGCGGTATCCTATCGGCGAATAAGACTAAATCAATATATGGGGTGCCGCTCCTCGAAGACGTCCCGCTCTTAGGGAACCTCTTTAAATCCGTTAATTATCAAAAAACCAAAGACGACCTTATCATAATGATAACGCCGATTATTACTTCCGAATAATGAAAAAAATAATTATAAAAAACAATGACGGTTTCACTCTCGCGGAACTCGTAATAGTCATAGCTTTAATAGGCGCCCTCGCCGCGCTTGCGTTAGGTCCGCTGAAAGGGTTATGGAGCTCTGGGAAAGTTTCGGCAATAACACAAAATATATCTAAACTTAAATTAACATGTGAACAATATGCACAAATGAATGGATATAATTTTAATGGTTTAACTGCTGAAGGATTGCAAAATGATGGACTTTTACCTACAAATTGGACATTAATAAATGGAGATCCAACTGATATATTTCCGCCTAATCATTCTTTTACAGGTTACTGGATAGGCACTGACGCACCTGGTGGCGTTCATGGAGAATTTACTATAGGAGTAGATTCAGAGAATAATAGTATAACAAATAATATGGCACTTCAGCTTTGTAATAATTTTATCAATCAACTTGCAGGTTTTGTTTATAATGATACAGCTTATAGTGTAGTTGCATCTAATTCTTGTAGTATAGTTATTCCAAGAAATAATTTTCCTATCCCCTCAGGACAATTTTTTCTTAGTTTTCAATAATAATTAAAATAAAATTAAACAGGAGGAAGTTTAATATGCTAAAAAAAATTAATTCTCAAGACGGTTTTACCCTCGCTGAGCTCGTTATAGTCATAGCCTTAATAGGCGCCCTCGCCGCGCTTGCGTTAGGTCCGCTGAAAGGGTTATGGAGCTCGGGGAAAGTTTCATCGGCGGTCTCTAATGTTCAGCGGCTCGAAAATGAGGTTAATATCTATGCGGGATATAATGCCGGCATGGTAAATACGGGTGGGACGGATATTATAGCGGCTATGGTCGCGCAAGGAGTAATCGGAACTAACTGGACTAACTCCGACGGCGATACGGGATCAGGCGCTTGCGGCTCAGGAGGCGGGGTAGCTCATTGCAACCCCTGGGGCGGTTATTATTCAATCAATAGCGTAGCCTCAAACGTATATACCATTTCCCTTCAGGACGTTCCGCAGAATGCGGCGTTCAATATGGCGACCGATTTTTTCAACTCCGCCAATAACGATTACACCGGTTCCGGAACAGGAATATACTGGAATGGCAGTGGACTCACGCCAGGATACATAAAATCTACCGTTCCGTCTTCGGCGACTTTAGGCACTCTAACGATATATTTTGAGGCGGCGTAATAATGGAGCAAATAGGGCAGATACTCTTACGCAGAGGGTTGGTTTCGGGAGATAAATTAAAAGATGCGTTGCTTCTTCAAGAAACGCAGGAAGATAGGCTTATCGGGGAAATTTTAGTTGAAAAAAAATATATAACGGAAGAAGATCTTTTAGAGTCCCTTGCGGAGCAGTATAATTTCACCTGTCTAAAATCTATTAATCCGGACGATGTCGATGCCGAATTATGCAAAAAAGTGGATGAAACGCTCGCATTCTTATTTGATAAATGTTTTTTAATTTTAAGAGACAAAAACAATAAAGTTAAAGTCGTATGTTATAGGCTTGACCTTGAGATAACCTCGAGAGTCGGTTTTATAATGGATTACGATATCATACTCGCGCAAAAATCTATTATATACGACGCTTTAAATACAAAATTTATCATAAAAGGAGACGACAGGGTTCAAAAAGACGATGCAGTGAAACTTTTAAATCAAGTAATAGAAGTAGGAATCGTGAGGAAATCTCCCAACATAAGGATTAAATACGCGATAGATAGTTTTTATTTAAATTTCGATACAATAGACGGGCAAGTAGAATCTTTCAGGTCTATTTCCGTCAACATAGGAATAGCTATTGTTAATATTATTGCGGGGAATTGTAAAACTACGCTTATTCCGGGTAAGCCGATGAGCGCAAATTTTTTGCATAAATCCAAACTAATCGATAAAGACGTAGATATAAGGGTTGAGTTTATCCCTATCGCCGTAAATGCAGCTACTACTTCAAATATTTTCGAAGCAGTACTTAGAATCCATTATTCTTATTCAAAAGATTTTTTAGATGTACATAATTTAGGTTTTAATTCTCATCAGGTTAATTTATTAAAGTTGGTAAAGAAATTTTCGCACGGCATTATAATCTCGACTGGACCCACGGGTTCGGGGAAAACGACTACATTCTATTCTCTTATTAAATACTTATCCGAGATGAGAAAAACTATTTTCACGATAGAGGATCCGGTCGAAAATCATTTTTCCGAGATAAATATAACCCAAATGAGCATTAAAGAAAAAGGGCTTGATTTTCCAGACGCAATCCGCTCTATGTTAAGGTGCGAACCGAAAATAATCATGGTGGGCGAAATAAGAGATAAACATACCGCCGAAGCGGCTCTTTCTGCGGCGGAAACGGGACACTTAGTTCTTACGACCGTTCACACAAATTCAGCGCTTGCTTCTTTTAGAAGGCTTGAAACGCTTGGAATCAATATAACAAGATTTATAGATTCGATCAGAATGATAACTTCCCAAAGACTTTATATCGAACTATGCCCAGAATGTAAAATTAAGGAACCGGTATCCAAAGAGGCAAGTATTCTTTTAAATAACGATTATAAAGACTTAAAGCCGTTCTACGAAGACTTTGAAGAATTTCAAAATATAGTCATAAGGGAAGATATAAGCATTAAGCGTGTGGAAGAAATTTTTATCAGAAATAAAAAAGGGTGTAAAAACTGTAATTATACGGGGTATAAAAAAAACAAGAGGGCTATTATCGAAATAGCTCTTTTCGACGACGAAATGAGACAACTTGCGGTAGATACTAAAACCGTGTTCGAACTCGAGAACGCGTTTATAAAAAAAAGAAGTTTTCTGCCAATAAAAGTGTATGCGTTCAGCTTGCTGATAAAGGGCATTATCGACGTCGAACAATACTTTTCAATAGTTGGATAACAACGTAACTGGAGCTTGTGATGCAATATCTGGCAAGATATAAAAATGAGAACGGATTTTCTATATGGGATTTTATAGAAGGGGAATCCGCAAACGAAATCAGAGATAAACTTATAGACGACGGCATACTTCCCGATATAGTTTTACCGTTTCCGTTCTCTCTAAAAAAGCATAGGTCTAACGCCGGTTTAAACGACAAGCAGTGCAAAGATATTTTTTTTCAGCTCGCAAATTTAATAAGGTCAAGCGGCAATATATCCACCTCTGTAAACTTTTTGCATGACAAAATTAACGCTATTAATCAAGATAAATTCGTACACAGGTCTAAGATAAGGCGTATAATCAATAAATTTGTAAAATATTATTACAACAATAATTTTAAATATCTAATAAAATTTGTCGGTTCCTTGAAGGAGCGGGTTCACAAAGGCGACAATCTCGTCGGAATATTTTTAGATAATAAGTTCGACGAAGTCGCCATAAGCCTTTTAAAATCCGCCGAAAAAACAGGGGATTTATATACCGGATTCATTAAATGCATGCAATATTACGAAGCGAAAACGGGCTATAAGAAAGCTATATTAAATACCTTATCCTATCCCGCCCTCTTATTTTCGCTGCTTTACGGCGCGTTCCTAACATTTTTGTTTTTCATTATACCTTCTTTTGCAAGTTTTTTTAAGGAGTTTCCGCATGTTGCGCCCTCGACGCTCGCAATAATCAACTTATTTACGCTGCTTAGAGAATATTATTTTTTTTATACCGCAGTTTTTATCGCTGCCTGTATTTTGTTATTTTACTTTTTTGTTTTAAATAAATACAACTTAAGGACGAAAATATTCAACGGTCTGGCGGCTATTCCAATAGTAGGCGAGCTCTTCCAATTCGAGTTCTTAAGATATTTTATGTATCAATTCAGCTTGCTTATATCTTCTGGCGCCGATATAAGAGGGATAATCTCTTTTTTCAAGGACAACACTAAAAACGACTTTTATAAAAATAAGCTCGAGGTAATATATCTTCATTTAATGTCTGGATACGGACTTGCAAAAAGTTTTGAAATAGCTTCTTTTTTAAGAGTAGAAGATATTTATTTTATAGATTCGGCGGAGAGAGCCGGCTCCCTCGATGAGGCGACTATGGACCTCTCAAAAACTTATAGCGAATATTTCGATATCGAAATGAAGCTTTTCAGGAATGCGCTATCGGGAATAGCAGTAGCCTTAGTCGTAGTTTTTATACTAATTATGTTTACGGGAGTCTATTTGCCGATGGTTAATGGCATGGTGAGTCTGGCAAAATGATTATATTGCTTTCTATCCTTATAGGAATTATAATTATTCTAATATTCTTTATAGACTGGGGCAATGCAAAATCTGAGTTCGACTTGGACGACATGGATAATATCGTGGGTATAGGCAAGGCCGCGGGCGTTTATTTAATAAAAATTAAAGACTATTATATAGTAGCGGGGATGAAAGTTAAAAGCAAAAGAAAAGCTGTTAAAGAGTTCTTGTATTTAATAAATAGTAACGGTTATATCCCCCCGGATATGTTCTTTAAGGGTATTAAAAATAACTCGATTAAGGATATTAAATAAAAACCAAAAACGGATACCGTAAAAAAACAAACCCGCTAAACCGCTTATGAAATAAGTATTTGCCGGTTTACACATTTTAGCTGTTAACCACTGGGTCGGCGGTTCGAATCCGTCTCGGGGAGCCATTCAAAAACCCTTCAAAGCCTTTAAAATCGTAAAAATTTCTCCTGCCAAAATAAACTAAAAAAAACTAAAAAACTTGACATTTGCAAAAAGGCAAGGTATATTAATAAAAAATTGATATGCTTTATTGAATATAATAAATAAATTATTCTTTCTAAAAATTAAAATTTAATTAAATTGACAAAGTCAAAGGAGTCAATTATGAAAACTGTAAAATTTTTACAAATTTTTTTAATCGGTTTTATTGCTTCAGGAATTGTTTTTGCCGGAACGACTTACGGGGCAAAGGCGCAAATTACCCATAAAACGGTAATTAATAATAATGCAAAATTAATGAAGTTATACATAAAGATACTTAATAAAGTCGGTAATAACCACAAGGCCGCCGTAGAAATCGAAAAAAAACTTAACATAAGCCCTGCAGGTTTAAAGTTATATATGAAAAAAGGCGCCGGGTTAGGGGATGCTGTTTTTGTAAAATTGATTGAAGACAATACTAACGCTATAGATAAAACAAACATAAAAAACTTTATTAAAGAATATTTAGCAGACAACAATACCATATCTCAGCTTAACGGCAACGAAGTAAATGTTAAAAATGTAATTAAAGAAATGAACGGAGTGGTTAACTTAAAGGTAGTAAACGAGGTATATAGAACCGAAACCGGTGTGACCGTTGACCATACCCTGTCTCTTGCGGTTAACACCCAGAATACGACACATAATTTAAAATTAGAAAATTATATGACTAATGAAAACGGTAATGTCTATAAAAATCAGACCATGCAAAATCAGATAAATCAAGTAAATAATACCCAGCACCAGATAAATCAAGTAAATAATACCCAGCACCAGATAAATCAAGTAAATAATACCCAGCAACAAATTCAGCAAACCAATAATACTCAGCAGCAGATGCAGCAGATGAACAATACCCAGCAACAAATTCAGCAAACCAATAATACTCAGCAGCAGATGCAGCAGATGAACAATACCCAGCAACAAATTCAACAAACCAATAATATGCAGCAGCAGATGATGGGCAGGTAATTAATTAAAATTTTATATAAATGCAAGCTAAATACAAAAATATAATTCTTATTTAGCTTGCATTTTTTTTATAAAATAAAAAGGGGGATATTTAATAATGATAAGAAAAATAAAAGTGTTTTATGCCGCTTTTTTTGTTTTTTTAATAATTTCCATAAGTATAAATATATCTAAATCATTCGGCGCTTCAAGTTTGCAGATAGGAACCGGCTATAACGAAACATGGGGCAAATACGGCACAAATTATACTACATCCTTAATTTATATCCCGCTTAATATAAATTATTATCCGGATAAAACCTTTAATTTTCAAGCCACGATACCATATATGCAGGTTCATAAACAAACATCGACGGTGATCATTAACGGTATACCAGTTCAAAAAGCCGGCGCATCTACTTCAACCACCGAAAGCGGTTTAGGGGATATAGTATTGACCGGAAATTATAACATTACAAATCAGGCGGTAAACCCTTCTCTTCCAACCTTAACGGCAACGGTCTTCGTTGACCTGCCGACAGCCAGCAAATCCACCGGTTTGGGAACAGGAAAAGCAAATTACGGTTTTCAATTAGGTATTACGCAGCTAATAAAATCTTATTTTTACTTTATAAACGGCGGTTATACCGTTTTAGGCAAACCTTCGGGTGTTACGAGTCTTACCAACCCTTTTTCCGCATATGCCGGCGCAGGTAAATTAATCACAAAAAACTTATCGGTTGCCGTCTCGGGAGCATGGTCGCAGGCAATTATATCTGGAACACACGATGCCGTGACGGGAAATCTATCCGTAATTTATACGGTGGTGAAAAATAATACGATAGGCGTTACTTACATAAAAGGTTTTACAAACGAAAGCCCGTCTCAAGGAATCATGTTAAACTATTCACTTATGTTTTAAAATATTAAAAGATTAGATTAGTTATGAAATGTAATTCATAAGCTAATATTCGTAAAATTTTAAAATAAACATAGCGGCGAATAATATTACGGCTGAAAGTATTATAAAATATAAAATGGAATAAACCGCTATACCTATAACCAAATAAAATAACAAAATCAATCTCTTAATGCGTTTTAAATCTTCATGGCGCAAGAGAAAGCCGATAAATATACTCACAACAATATATATAACAGATTCGATTATTATTATATTGAAATTAATCATAAATGAATATTGAAGTTAATGCTTTAAAACCTTCCCGAAATAAGATATAGTCTTTTTAAGCCCTTCTTCTATGCTAACCTTTGGATTATATCCCAAAACCTTTCTTGCAAGCGTTAAATCGGGGTTTCTTTGGATAGGGTCGTCTTTCGGCAATTCCACGAATTTAATTTTTGATTTTGAACCTGTCAGGGATATAACCAATTTTGCAAAATCTATTACGGTAAATTCGTAATTATTGCCCAAGTTTACGGGTCCAGTAAACCCGCTTTTATTTTCCATGAAAAGCATAATGCCGTCTATCAAATCGGATATATAGCAAAAAGACCTTGTCTGTTTTCCGTCTCCGTAAACGGTCAAATCATCCCCCTTTAACGCCTGTACTATGAAGTTCGAAACCACCCTGCCGTCGTTTTCGAGCATCTTTGGGCCATAAGTATTAAAAACCCTGACCACTCTTATGTCCACTCCGTACTGCCTGTGATAATCGAACATTATCGTCTCTGCCGCCCTCTTGCCCTCGTCATAACAAGACCTTATAGAAATTGGGTTTACATTGCCGTTATAACTTTCCGGCTGAGGATGGACATTCGGCGAACCGTAAACTTCGGATGTCGAAGTATGTAAAACCGGAACCTTAAGCCTCCTTGCGTTTTCCATTACATTAAATATGCCGTAAACATTGTCTTTCATGGTTTTAATAGGGTCTTTCTGATAATGGGGAACGGATGCGGGACAGGCTAAATTTATTATAAAGTCCGCCTCAATGCTAAAAGGTTCGCTAATATCGTGCCTTATAACTTCAAAAGCAGGGTTATTCGTAAATTCCAAAACATTAGTCTTTGAACCGGTATAAAAATTATCCATACATAAAACTTCATATCCAGAATCCAGCAATCTTTCGCATAAATTAGAACCTATAAAACCTGCTCCGCCGGTAACAAGCACTCTCATAATTTTCCCCTTCCGTCCTCTAATAATTTATTTTTTTATTCAAATCATATTTATTTCCATAACCGCGTTTAGTTATCATATATAAATCATTTACGTAGGTATTGCTGCTTCCCACTATTACCGTAGTATTCATGGTAACTATATCAAAATTATCGATGTTTTCTAATGTCGTTATAACAATTTCTTCGTCCGGTCTGGTAACAGCCTTTACAATAGCGGCCGGCCTGTCATGCTCGATATTTTCCAATAAAATATTTTTTGCAATTGTAAGTTCCTCTTTTCTTTTCATGCTCTTGGGATTATATATTATTATAACAAAATCGCCTGCGGATGCCGCTCTTAACCTCTTTTCTATATCTTTCCACGGCGTCAAAAGATTGGATAGCGAAATAACGCAAAAATCGTTAGTAATAGGCGCTCCGACCGCCGATGAAACGGCGCAGAAAGCCGGTATTCCCGGAATGAACTCTACCGGAACTTTGCCGACAAGAGATTCTTTTTCTATAATTTCAAGTAAAAGTCCGCTCATGCCGTAAATTCCGGCATCTCCTCCCGAAACAAGCGCTACTGTTTTACCTTCCAAAGATTTTTTAACCGCCGCCTCGCATCTTTTGATTTCGTCTTTCATGTTAAACGGCATTTTTTCCTGATTTTCGCTTAATATATCCCCTATCTGTTTTAAATAAGATGAATAACCTATTACGACTTCGGCATCTTTTACGGCATCCAGAGCTTTTTTGCTCAAGTGGTCCGTGTCCCCCGGTCCTGTTCCTATAACCGCAATTTTCCCAAAATCTTTATTCATTTTGCCTGCCCCCTCCTTTTAGTTATATTGCAACAGCCACAGCCATTGTTACATTGCCTTTCTTTTTCTTGCATATTAAAAGCTCCTTATTTTTAGACGACAAAAGAGCGCATGGCTCGCAAACGGAGTAAGCGCCCGTATATTCATAACACAAAGATTTCGTATTATTTTCACAGGTTTTATTTTTCTCGATAAATTCGTTAATTTCCTCTTTTGAATAAAAATCAATAAATTTCCCATATTTTTCCCCGAATTTTAAAATTCCGTCTTCATCCTGTTTAATATCTATAGTTGCAATATTTCTTGCGCAGTTTAAAGATAAATTATATTCGGCGAATACCGATGAAACAAACCCGTCTATCTCGCTAAAACCCGTATTTTTATTGCAGCCTATGCCTACGGCAAGGCTTTTCGGCCTTAAAATAGCAACATTAATGTTATGTTTATCGGAAAACCCATCTAATTCGTATAATTCTTCCAATTCTTCCAACTTAGCCCTTCTTGAAATAATAATTAAATTTAATGGAGTTATAGAATTGTTTATTAATTCCTTAAGTTTTAATGCAGAGGTTATAAACCTGAAATCCTGTTCCTTTGAATACTTTCCGGCATACTGCTTTAACTCTTTTATATAACGATTAAAATCAAACCCTCCTTTTATCCATTCATCTTCATTTAAATAAACGATAAACTTTTCGCCGTTTAAAGAAGCTTTATTAAACTCTTTTATTTTGGTTTTAGCCTCCTCGATAAAGAATCCAAATCTTTTTGCAAACATATCTACCGAAAACCTTCCAGAAACATCCGTTGCCGTTGTTATAACAGGTATGGCTCCTAAAATATTCGCGGCATGCTCCGTAAACTCGTTCCCCCCTCCGATATGCCCCGACAATAAACTTACGGCAAACTTGCCAAGTTCGTCGATTACTACAACGCCGGGATCGCTTAATTTGTCTTTAATGTGCGGAGAAATAAGCCTTGCGACCGCCCCCAGCGCTAAAAAAAATACGATAAAATCAAACTCGTTAAATAAATTATTTAAAAAGTCATTTGATAAGTTATCATATGTTTTTACGCAAATAGAAAAATCATCGCTATTTCCGGGTTTGGATTTAAGTTTAAAGCCAAAGATTTTGGATAATTCTTCATTTGCCGTAAGAATTAAATCTTTTTTCGATTTTTCGATAAAAATATTTATATTTGTAATATTTATATTAAAATTATCCGTCTTAAAAATACCTTCGGAAGCCTTTAAAGCCAGCAACAAACTGTTTTTGGAAAACGGCATAAACGCAATGTCCGTTATCCCGCTCACAGGGTTACAGCTTTGCTCCCGGCCTTCAACCGCCTTCTTTAAGCCTGAATGAGTGCGAAAAACTCTTATCATATAATTTAGACCTATTTTTTTCGTAATATTTTCCCTTTAAAGCATCTCCGACAATTAAAACAGCCATATTCTTTACGGAGTACTCCTCTGCCGTTTTAACGACATCTTTCAATAAACAGCCTATTAAAAGCTCGCTTTCAAGCGAAACATCCCTGGCTATTAAGCACGGGGTATCAAGGGGGTAATGCTCGAGAAGGTCTCTTACAACAGATTCTATTATCCCGAAACTTAAATATATAGCCATAGTTGCATTGTGTTTTGCAAGGCTTTTTATGTCCTGTCCTTTCGGCATTTTCCCTGTTCTTCCCTCCCCCCTGCAAAATATAACCGTCTGGGATACATCCGGCAGCGTCAAGGTTGACCTGTTTGCGGCGCTTGCCGCAAAGGCCGCCGTAACGCCGGGGATAATCTCATAGTCTATCCCCATTTCCTCAAGATAAGTCATCTGCTCGTTAATAGATGAATAAATGGAGGAATCCCCTGCATGAAGTATTGAAATAATCCGGGCTTCGTCCTTATCGCTATTTAATTTTAATAAATTTACAAGCCGTTCCTTAATTTCATCAAAATTAAGGCTTTTCATATCTATAAGTAAAACTTCATTTTTAAATATCTCAAGCACTTTTGGATTTATTAAAGAACCTGCGTAAAAAACGACATCCGATTTTTTTAATATATTGTAAGCCTTTACGGTTAAAAGTTCGGGATCTCCCGGACCTGCGCCCACAAAATATATCTCTGGCGAAATTATACCCGCTTCATTCCTCATAAAAATACCCCTATAAGAATAGAAAAATAATCAAATTCAACTTCTAAGCCGCCGCTATTTATCTTTGTTTTCAGGTTTAAATCGTCATCGCAGAAGCCGTCTAAAAGCCTTGACCTTTCGATTAAATAGAGTTTAAGTTTTCCTTCTTTAAAATTATTAATATATGAATTTTTAAAGATTTCCATAATATTTTTTAAGTACGCCCCTGTCTTCATAAAAACGATAACTTGCGGTTTCGCGCTTTTTTTTGCCATAAAATTTATCTCGCCTTCTATTTCTTTTAAATCCTTTTTAATAGGAACGGTTATAAAAACCGAGCTATTTTTTATTATATAAGGTTCGCCGATTAGATTAAAAGAATAATTAAAAGACGATATCCCTGGGGTAATATTTATCTTTAATTCTTCATTATTTTTTACCGCCTCATTTTTAATGGCATTATATAAACCCCAGTATGTGCTGTAAAACATCGGGTCGCCTATCGTTATATAGGAACAGGCCCCTTCCCTTAATTTACCGATTATCTTAAGGGCGTTTTCCTTATAAAGCTCGTCATTTCTGCCTTTTGACAGCTTCATCTCAATTTCGAGCGGGATCATCCTTTCCCCTGCGATATCCCGCCCTCCGAACAATTCTATAGCGCTTTTTACGATATTATAAGCAATCTTATTTTTCCCGAAAGTTACTTCGGGATAAAATATAAAATCGCTGCTTTTAAGAACTTTAACGGCTTTGAGCGTAATTAGTTCAGGGTCTCCCGGCCCTACGCCTACCACATTTAATAAATTTAATCGATTAATGGCTGTTTACCCCGTCCTAACCCTCCCCCATCAAGGGGAAGGGACCTTTTTTCCAATTTTATTTTAAGATATCCTTTCATTAACTTACTTCAGGGTTTTATTTTCAAATTTAAAAACCGTATTGTTATGTTTAACTATTTTAGTGATATAAATCTGGTTTAATGCATTAAAATATGAATCTGACTTAATTGTTTTTAATTTCGCTATGTTAACGGCGATAACTTCATATTTCATTTTAATTTTATTGGCAGTATTAAAATTATTAACGAACGACATTACTTTATTAAAGGAACTTAACAGTATGCTATTTACAACGATGACGCCTTCGTTTTTTAATATATGAAACGATTCTGTTAAAATATCTTCGAGATACTTGCTGCCACCGCCTATGAATACGGCATCGGGCAAAAGGATATTTGTAGCATTTTCTTTAAACATATTAAGAGCTTCGGGAAGTTCTCCAAGAATTGGAACAATATTCGGCCTTTGAAATCTTTTTATGTTCTTTTTAAGATTCTCGATCTTCGTTTCGTTGTTATCGATGGCATATACGACGCCGCCGCTCGCTATTCCTGCGGCTTCTATGCTGATACTGCCGCTGCCGCACCCGGCGTCGATAATAACGGAATCCTTTTTAAGATTCATTAAACTTATGCTTATTGCCCTGATTTCCTTTTTAGTCGGTTCTCCTGCTATATGTACATATTTTTCATCCTCTATGCCAAAAATCTGATTCCTGTTTTGGAATGAGATTTTGGAATAAGCCTCGCCGCCTTCGTTTGCTTTAAACGGCTTTTTTCTCTCAATTATTACGATATTTTTTTTATTAGATAAACTCTCAAGAATTTCTTTCGTAAAACTCCTGTATATCTTTTCATTTTTAGAACACAAATCGGCTAAAACATAAAAATCGAATTCGGGGGTAAAACCCTTTTCTTCCAGTTCCGTATATATCCTGTAAGGCGTGTTAATATCGTCGGTATAAATTCCTATAACCCGTTTTTGAGAATATAAAGCCTCATAAATATTTCTTAAATCGCGCCCGTGGGTACTTATAATATAAGAATCGGTCATCGTGATTTTTAACTTTGAAAATCCGATTTGCATAAAACTGACGGCAGGATAAATTTCCACAAATCTTTTTTCGTTTGCTTTTAATTCCCTTAAAATACTTCCCCCGATACCAAAAAAATTTGGGTCTCCGTTGGCAAATATAAGTATATTTTTTTTGCCAAGATTTTCTCTTACATAATCAAATATAAATTTAAATTTGCTGTCATAAAATATTGTCGCATTATTTATATGCGTTATTTTTTCGCTGCGTTCGAGATTTATACCCTTATTAATAATAGAAAATTGTTCTTTAAGCCATGCCAATATGCTTGAATCGTCTTTTCTTCTTGCAAACACGGCGTCGATTCTGTTAACCTTATCCATAAATAAACCCAATGCCGTTTTTTTAGCTGTTTCGGTATAACATGGAGAAATTCCCAATATATGAACCTTCTTTGTCATTTGTTATTTATCCTTATAATGATGTAGAAGCCTGCATCTTGCCTTCGTACGAAATCAGTACAATATCGATATTTACTTGCTCTCTGGACATCCTGATTAAATTTTCCTTTGCCGCTTGTAAAATGTTATAAAAAATCTTATCGGACAGCCGGCTATAAACACTATGCAATGATAAAATGTGGTCATATGCCTGCCTTGAGGTATTGGAATTAATTATTTTTTCATATAAATCATTAACCGCGTTCCCGGGTATAATATCTACATGCTCCTTTAAAGCCGCTTTAACTAAGCCGCCCAGATATTTTAAATCCAGTTCACCGTATCTGGCATTCGTATTTCTTGCCCCTTGCGAAATTTTCACGATTTTTCCAAACTGCCCTGCAAAAATAACCCTTTTTATACCAGACCCTGCGGCTTTTCTCATTGAATAAGACACATAGTCCCCTATTTCTATAAAGCTTTCTTGAGGCATGTCTTTAAAAAGCTTCATCGCCATTTTCTCGCTAAACCTTCCCGGCGTATAAACGCATGTGTCGATTTTGTTGCCCGATAAAAAAGCAAGGGATGATTTAATCGTCTCAAGCCACGCCTTTGTGGATATCGGAATGACATAACCCGTGGTTCCCAGAATACTTATCCCGCCCTCTATGCCTAATCTTGGATTTAATGTTTTTTTTGCAACAATATCGCCGCCCGGCACATAAAGAATAGACAAAAGCACCCTGCTGCCGGACATGCCGTTTAACTTATTTATGCCTGCCGAACCGCTTATCCTGCGACTTATCTCTTCCTTTACAGCCCATTCTATCATTTTGAACGGAACGGGATTTATAGCCGGAAAACCGGGGTTAACCGGTAAGCCCTGCCTTTTTACTATACCGATACCCGACGAAGAAGAAAGTATAATGCTAAATCCCAGGTGTTTTATTATATTATAAATATATAATTTTCCATAATATTTTTTTATCCCGTCCGGCAGGCGGGTTAAAATTGTCTCGCTTGCCTTACCGTATAAATCTAAAAGTATAGGGGTATTTTTGCCCTCGTTTATTAGACCGCCCTGGCCGCCTTGATTATCTTGATTTTGCTTGCCCCTGATATCGTCTATCTCATTTAAAAGCATATTGACGGCGCCGTCCGCATCATCTAAAGGCATAAAATCGGCGCATATTTTTATGCCGTTTGTTACATCCGGGTCATCCCCGGAATCTTTTATTACGGCCGCCCTCGAAACCCCTCCTGCAAGCGGATGGGAATAAACATCCTCTTTTGAAAGTTCGGCTATACCTATTAAAGCGTTTTCCCCGCCCGGCATTTTTATTTCTAGCTGAAAAAACTTTTTACATTTAAAATAATATCTTATAGAAGCTTTTATAGCGGCAGCGCTTACGCTTCCTGTAGAAAATCCTCTTCTTAATCCATTGTTGCCAGTATTACTATTACCTATTTCCATTATTTTTAATTTAAAACGATGTTCCAATCGTAAAATTAACCCCGCCAGCCGGCCAGTACGGCCTTCTGTTTAAAATAAAGCCGTAAGAAAAACTGATTGGCCCTATGGGCGATAAATACATTATGCCGGCTCCCGCCGATTTATACAAAGCAAGAGGTCTTATATTCAGGGCGTTTAAAAACACATTTCCGCCGTCTTGAAAAACAAAAAAGTCAAAGTTATCATAAACGGGGATGTTTAACTGGAGATTATAGTTCTCCATAATATCCCCCCCTATCGGGTATTGGTAGGGATTTAAATTTATAAGCCCGATTGAATCCTGTGGAAACCCTCTAACCGTCGTTCTGCCCCCCAAAAAAAATCTTTCGTTTATCGGTACCTGCGTTGTAGGCGGCAGAGGTTTAATATAACCGAAACGCAAAGAATATAACAGCACCGTGTTGTAAATAAACGGAATAAATTGTTCCGTATGGAAAAACAATTTTATAAAATTAATCTGGGAATCGAACATGGTTGAAGCGTATGACAATCTTAATGTAGTTAAATTTCCCGATGTAGGATTAAACATATTATTTTTCGTGTTATAAATGATAGACGCTGCAACGGCGCTTATTCTTGTAAACCCGATATCTCTTGGGGTGATTTGCGCTCCGGGATTTAAACCTGACAAGGAATTATAAAACATTTCATATGATAATAATCCTTTCAGATGATCGTTAAATCTCCTTATCAAAGAAAAAACTCCGCCTTCTTTATGAAGCGTATAATTTAAAGTAATTATATCGTTATCTAATCCTCTGGCGTTAAAAGCAAGCCCTCTATAATTATAAATAGCAGGGTCGTAATAATCTAAAAGCAAATTTGTATAAACGGCGCTTTTGGATAATCGCGCAGAAAGGGATTTGCCTGAACCAAAAAGGTTGCTGTCAGCTATTTGCACAAATCCCTTATACCTGGTATATGTTCCGTAACCTGCCCCAAAACTCAATGAAATAGGCTTTGCATCCTTTACCTTTACAATTATATTCTTGTCCGGCTCAATGTTTTGGGGATTTTCGATGCTAATGCTGACATAATTAAAAATTCCGGCTCTATAAAGCCTGTCCTGAGTTTCGATTATATTTTTTTGATTATAGATTTCTCCTTTTTTAAATAAAAGTAGTCCCTTAATATAAGCCGTCTTTGTAATAGTATTTCCAAATATTAATATATTTTTAATTCTGGTCAACGGACCGCTATTAACATCATAACGCAAATCAACATATTTTTTGTCTGCGCCATATTCAATGTCAAGCCTTGTCTTAGAAAAAATATATCCGGAATCCGCAAGTTTTGTGGAAAGCAGATTTTTACCGTTCTCCGCCTTAATAATATAAAACGGTTTATTTTGCATACCCTCAAAGTAACCGGTCAAATCCTTTGTTTTGATTGCGGCCGGCAGGCCGGCAAGGGTGACATTTTTCACATAAGTTCTTATCCCCTTTTTTATGGTAACCCTTATTACCACGCTTTTTTTATCCTTGCTAAAGGTTAAGTTGTACAAGATATGAGCGGCAAGATACCCCTCGTTATTATAATAATTTTCTATATTGGTTATGTCGCCTATAAGCCTTTTCTCGCGAAAATATTCCCTGTTAAAAATAGATGTTATGCCGGTTTTCATCAGGGATAATATTGTAGATTTACTGAAAGGCTCATTGCCCTTTATAATAATGTTTTTTACGGCAACCCTGAAACCCTTATCTACAGTATAATAGACATTTATCGTTTTATTGCTCGAATCTTTTTCTTCCTTAATATCAACCTTTGCATAATAATACCCTTCTTCTTTATAGAAATCAGTCAATACGGTTTTAAATGAAATAAAGGTGGATTTGTCGAATATCAAAACATTTTTTATATTAAACACGGAGTCTTTGATAAAACTTGATTTTAACGGGCTTATTCCTTTGAAATGAAAGATAATTTTATATCCAGGGTGGACTTCAACGGTTATTATGGCTTTATATTTAGAAATATATGTAATTTTAGGTTCTGGTATAATAGTGTTAAGATACCCTTCATCCTTATAAATATCCCTTATTTTTCTTCTCAATTTTTTAATCAAAAGCTTGTTTAGGGGTTTGCCGGCGATATCTTTGATAAGTTTTGAAACCTTTTCCTTTGGGTAGTAAACCTTAAATTTAACAAAAATATTTGAAATGATTGTGGGTTTATTCGGCGTTATATTTATACCTATGACATATTTCTTTACATTTCTCAGAACATAGGACGAAATGCCTATTTTGGCATCCGGATAACCCGCATCCGACATTATATTTTTTATTTCGCCTATGCTTATTTCTTTATAATACTTTAAAAACTGTCCTCCTTTTTTTAAAGGGATGGATTTTAATATATTTTCTTCGGATACCCCCGTATCCTTAAGCCCGTGTATTTCGATTTTTTCTATATAAATGCGCCGGACAAAAATAAATTTTAAGTACATGAATTTCTGCTTGCGGTCTATCTTTGAGAAAACCATGATATTTGAAAAGTAGCCTGTGGAATACAGGGCTTTCAGCGTCTTTTCAAGCCGGTACATCGAAAACCTCCGCCCGGTTTTTATGGTAAAAAAATTCTTAACATCTTTCAAAGGGATGTCTGACGGCAGCTTATAATCTATGGACTTTATCGTATATTTTTCCGATGAAATATTATAAATATTTGTTCTGGGCAAACCGGCAGCTATTGCGGGGGGCAGGCAATTAAAGGCAAAAATATAAAGCAATATAAATAAAAATAATACCCTGATATTTTTTAAGCGCGTAAATCTAAATATCATAATTCCTGACAAAATCCCGCTTTACTTTAAACCGTTATCTTGAAATAAGTTAGATTTTACCACTTTTTTAATAAAATCTGAAATGAAAAGCGATACTGCCGCCGACCTCGCTGTATATATTGGAATTATTCGGGGCAAGTTCGTTGTTTTCCCAAACGCCTATAACGGAAATATGCGGGGTGAGTTTATAGGTAAGGGTCACGGATTGGGACGATTGCGAGGCTATTATATTGCTATATGAAATAGACATATTTTTTGTTATGTTTTTTGTAACCATTACCTGGGGAGCGGCGCTATGGGTTATTGCCGAATATGACGGGGCAACCGAAAGATTTTTAAATCCGAAATAACTTGAAATTGCCCCCGTAACGCTTTGCTCGATACCGCCGCCAATTGCCGAGGCGGCTTCAGACGCTGCAATTCCGCCGGCAGAACCTGCATAAACGGAGCTTGCCGGAGCGCCAAGCGCCAGCATGGAAACGATATCCAATTCGGAAAGCGGAGGGGTCGATGAAAGATTAACATTAAAATTTAAAAGGGAACCGCTTGCATTCATCCTCACAATATACTGGTTTATATCGGTATCCGCCGAAACGGCGAAGGTCGGGCTTATCTTATAGGGATTGTTAAAATCTATATTTGCATAAGACAGCCTGAATTTCGTCCCTCTAAAATATATTTCTCCGGTTTCGGCATTAGCCGTTCCAATCAAAACCGGGTCGTAAAGGGTTCCTATAAGATGGAGTCTGGCGCTAAAATTCGTATCTATAATATTGTTTCTAACAAAGATGCTTTTATCGGATTTAATCAAGAGGTTTAACTCTGGATTAAAAATTCCTTTTTTAATCACTGGCTTAATTATATTGTATTTTTTATAACTTAAAAGAAATGACGAAAAATTAATTTTTTTATCATATAAAGCCTTTTTTATGTCGATATCGCCGTATATGGTCCCATGGTCCGCACTGCCGTTATATCCGACGCTTCCGTCCATCTCGGCATAAAAATAGTTAGACTTTCTGTAAATTGCCGAACTAAAGTTAGTTTGCAAATTATATGAAACCGGCTTAAAATCACTTAATCTTACTATGCCGTGCGCCGAAAAGATTCCGTTAAGAAGCCTGAACCTGCTTTTTTCGAGCACTATTAAATTATTATTAAATATTAATCTTGCGAAAACCCTCGAAACGGTATAGCTTGGGTTTATCGAGGTTTCCATTAATCCCTTGTTTATTTCGGCAAACCCGTAAACCCGGGGATGCGGTTTTGGCCCAAAAACGACTGCCGAAGCCGTTACGAAGCCGGACGAATTTATTATTTTATTCGAAAAAAGCCCTAAAATCCATAAATCTGTTTTGTCGTTTATTATAAGATTATACTTTTTTGGCGTAATATTCCCTCTAATTTGAAAATAATTATTTCCCCCTTTTAATTCAAACCCGCTTAAATCAAGCACCCTGTCCACATAAGAAATCCTTATATTTTTGATATTTTTTAAGAAAAACGGTCCGTGTTTGAGATAAACATAGGTTAATTTTGCAAACAGGTAAGAATTTTTTATATTAGAGAGTTTGCCGCTTCCGTAAATACCGCCGGATAGCCTGAATAGCGTCTTCCGATAATCGATATCTAATAAATTTATCCCTGTAGTAAAGCTATAAGGATACCCTTTTTTTAATAAAATATCCGCTTTAGTTTTTAAACTATTTTTTAAGGCGGATAAATTTAATACCATCCTGCTTTTTGAAGAGGAAATTCCGATATCGATATTTTTCAAGAAGTAATCGTTAACATATATATCCCTGATAGCCGCATTTCCTGATATATAAGGTAAGGCGAATAACCCGCCGATATGCAGGTTAAGATTTGCAATCCCCCTGATATTATATTTTTTTACCGGCTCTAAATTTAAATTTGCTAAATTAATCCCGTTTGAAACTAATCGCAAATCGTAATTAAAATTCTTATTAACCGGGGGTTTAAATCTAATCAGGCCGTAAACATTAAAAATTGCGCTATTATATGCTCCGTTAAGCCTTTTTATTTCCAAATCCTCTTTCGTCAATATTGCATGCGAATTGATATTTGATATATTCTGCCCGTAAACATCGGCCTTTTCGGTATAAGCCCGAATATCGACGACAGGATTTTCTAACCCGCCATTTATTTTGCCTTTCGAATTTAAATAAAGGAATAAGGGAAAAGACGGCTTTTTAGAATTAATGCTAATATTTTTTGTTTCAAATTTCCCATCGATATATTCTGTTTTTAAAATTTTATTTTCATAAATGCGCCCATTAAAATCTATCGTCCCTTTGTTTAACCTTTGCGACTTTTCCTCTAAATTAACCTTTTTAAACAGGACCTCGCCGGACGGCTCTATATTAACATTCGCAATACCTTTATAACTGTCCATATACCTGTTTATATAAAGCGATTTAAACCTGTTTCTAAAATCAAAAGATATCTTATTAAACTTGCCTGCTATAATGCCCTTAATAGCCCCGCTTCCTGCCGGTTCAAAATAACGGCTTTTAACCGCTTCTATAAAATTAACCTTCGGAAGCTCATTGTATCCGGCATCGAATCCTATATTTAAATAACTTTTGTTATACGAGATAACCCCGTTTACAACGCCGCTCGATTGACTCGATGAAGTACGCAAATCCTTGAGAAGAACAATCTTGTCATTAACAATTACCGACCCGGAAACCCAAACAGGCTGCCCGTAATCTATGGAATAAATAACCCTCTCTCCTTTTTTATTCCTGAATTCAAACAGCTGCTCAGGCTTTTTCACATTAATTCTTTCGATATTTGCAACATAAAAATTTTTCCCGAGATGTAAATATGTTTCAACATTGCCATTAGCTATAGCCGTAAATTGAGGAATTTTTACGGAATTATAGAACTCTATCGATTTTCCTACATCTATATCCTTTAATGTCGATTTAAATTTACCCTCGTTTTCGCTAAGATTAATATTCCCGATGGATTCCACAGTCCCGTTAAACATCTTCAGGTTAATTTTTGTAAATTTTAAAACCTGATTTCTTACCTTTCCAAACTCTCCGCCGCATTCCACAAAACCGTCCTTTATATACCCTCCCTGGAAAACAAAATTTTTCAGATGGAACTGCGCGGAAGATTGAATCTTTTCTGAAAAGTCTCCGACTAAATGCAATCTAACATCGAGCTTGCCTTTCATTTGTATGGGGACAGCCTTAAAGTTTTTGGAAACGCGGGATAAATGATTAAAATTTATTACGGTGGTATCGTTAATTTTACTCACTATTTGCGATATTTTATCAAAAAGAATGCTTATTTTTTTATTTAAAGTAATGCCTGAGCCGGCCGTTTCTTTATGTAAAGTATTCTTTTTCGTCCCCTTTTCTTTATTTAAATCTAATATGCCGCTCGACACGGAACTAAAGTAATCGCTCCCTGCGCGAACCTTGCTGAATTTTATAAAACCGTTAAAGTAGTGAATTTGCAAAGCGGATGAACTATAAACCTGCGAGAGATTAGGCGTACTTAAAAATATATGCGGCAAATCGTAATTAAAATAAATCCCGCTGTTATTATAAAATAGCTGGTTAAGGATCTGCTTTTTAAAAATATTTAAATCAAAATTTTTTAGATTCAATAAAATATGCCTATCCATATCGTTTAATTTGAAATTACCGTTATGAAAGGCAATATTTTGGAAAGAAAACGATATAAATGAAAAGGCGGGTTTTTTAGTTAAAGATTTTATTGCCAGATTAATCCTTTTATAATTCGCAATTTTATTATTTTTAATTAAAATATTAAATTCGGGGCGAATTATATTTATTTTATCTATGGTTATTTTTCTCCGGAAAAAATTTAATGGACCAAAAAAAAGGTTAATATCTTTAATGTAAGCAACATCCTTAACGCTTACCCCTTTTATAACGACCTGGGGCGCAAAAATAGATATTTTTAATGTTTCGATTTTAACCTGTTTGTGCAGAGTTTCGGTTAAGTAAAAGGAGGTATAACTTTTAATCTTTGATGCAAAATAGGGCGATGTAATAAAAAATATTATCGATGCGGAAAACAGAACGATGAATAGTAAAAAAATTAATACGATAAGGCTAAATCTCTTTCTAATTAACCTGCATAGAGATTTTAATTTCATATAATTAATTAAGGCGGATATATTTTTAGAGTTTTAAATTAATTCAAATTTCTTCATCTATAAACTTATAGCCTGCCCCCCTTATAGTTTCGATAAATTTAACCTGCTCGTCTATTTCGATATTAGACCTTAATCTTCTTATATGAACATCTACCGTTCTCGGTTCGACAAATGAATTGTTCCCCCATACATTGTCGAGGAGTTTTTCACGCGAAAATACATCTCCTGCATAGGTCATCAAAAAAATAAGGATTTTAAATTCGATAGGGCTTAGTTTTATTTCCCTGCTTTTTACTATTACGCTATGTTTGGTAACATTTACACTGATATTCTTAAACTTAAATTCTTGGGAAGCAGGGGTTAAAGTATTTACTTTTTGTGGAAGCGTTCTTTTAAAAATAGCCCTGATGCGGGCTAAAAGTTCGTTAATCGAAAACGGCTTAATCATATAATCTTCGGCGCCTGCTTCAAAGCCTAAAACCTTATCGACTTCTTCCTGCTTTGCGGATAAAAACATGACGGGAATCAGGGATAAATATTTATTTTGCTTTATTCTTTTGCAGACCTCGTAACCGTTGATGTCTGGAAGCATGAGGTCAAGAATGATGAGGTCGGGTTTAACCACTTCCGCAATTTTAATGCCGTCAAACCCGTTAAAAGCAAATTCTATATTATAACCTTCTTTTGCAAGATTGTATTTTAAAAGCTCGACCAAATCGGATTCGTCATCCACGATTAAGATATTCGCTTTAATTTCCGGGACCAAATTTAATCTCCGAATTCATTATGGAGCGGGAACAGGACTTAAACCAAAAAACCCCGCTTTTTCAAAGAATTTTAAATGTGGTAATTGTTAAGCTATTTAAGTAGATACTACTATCTTTTGATTATTAAGTCAAGTTTTAATTAATCTTTGTTAATAACTTTTTTTCTTTTTTTCCATAGCATCCACGAAAACAGGGCAATAAATAAAACAGCTATTATTATGACTAAACCGTAATAGCCGAAAGTTTCTACATCGGGGAGGTATTTAAAAAAACGGCTGCCTAAAGTATAACTCCCGTATCCCCAAAAAAGTATCCATAAAGCGGCGCCGGCAGAATTATACAAAAGAAACCGCTTCCAGTTCATTCCCGCGCTTCCCGCAATTATTCCGTTTAGCTGGCGCGCGCCTTCAATAAAACGGGCGATTAAAACAAAACCGCCTCCGTAGCGGTTAAAAAATACCATAACCTTTGCATACCTTTTATGCGTTAATCCAAATTTGCCTCCGTAACGCGCAAGCAGCTTCTCCGCCCCGAAATAACCGATAATAAAACCTATATTATCTCCGATGACTGCGCCGCACCATGCCAGTAATAGCACTAAAGCTATATTCAGCCCACCCTCCGAAGCTATTAATGAAACGGAAATCAAGGTAATCTCCCCCGGCGACGGGACGCCGAAATCTTCAAGCATTATTAAGAGAAAAACTGCGAGATATCCATAATTATGAATAAAAACATAATGAGTTTGAAGAAAGTTTTGAATTATTAAATTAAGAGGCATATTTTTTAGTCCCGCATTACGGTAAGCGGTTTTTGGGGCGGGAGCGGTTCGGCCGGCTGTTGTCCGCCGTGCGTTTACGGTCGCTCTGTTTTGGACTCCGCGGCTTTTGGCCCTGTCCGTCACGCTGCGGCTGATTGCGGTTGCCTGAACCTGCGGTACGCGGTGCATTATTTCTTTTTTGTCCGCGCTGCGAATGCGGCGGGCGCGGAGCCTCGGCGGAAAGATTAGCCGGCGGCACAAAGCTGTCAAACGCGACTTTCGGAATCCCGCGTTTAATCAGTCGCTCAATGTCTTTGAGATAACGGAATTCTTCTTTATCCACTAATGAAATTGCCACGCCGCTGCTGCCTGCACGCCCAGTACGCCCGATGCGATGCACATAATCTTTCGGCGCATTCGGCAATTCAAAATTCACGACATGCGGAAGTTGATCGATATCTAATCCGCGTGCGGCTATATCCGTCGCAACCAGCACTAACAATGAGCCGTTCTTGAATTGTGCCAATGCCCTGGTGCGGGCAGGCTGGCTCTTGTTGCTGTGTATGGCGGCGGATGGAATGCCGTCTGCAACCAGCTTTTCAGATAACCTATTAGCGCCATGTTTGGTGCGGGTGAAGACTAACACCTGCTTCCAGTTGTGATGCTTGATTAGATGCGAGAGCAGGTGGCTCTTAAAGCGTTGCGGCACCAGATGGACGCTATGCTCCACCAGTTCCGATACGGTGTTGCTGCTTGCCGCCTCGATGAATGCCGGGTTGTGCATCAGGCCGCCTGCAAGGGCTTTTATCTCGTCGGATAAGGTTGCCGAAAATAATAAGTTCTGGTGTTGTTTTGGCAGCAGCGCTATTATTTTTTTGATGTCGCGAATGAATCCCATGTCAAGCATGCGGTCGGCTTCGTCCAGTACCAGAATTTCAACGCCAGACAAATCCACCGTTTTTTGTCCAACATGGTCGAGCAATCTCCCCGGCGTGGCAACGAGTATGTCCACGTGCCCGCGCAATGCCTTAATTTGAGGATAAATGTTCATACCGCCGAACACTGCAATGGATTTCAACGGAAGATATTTGCCATAGATTTGCGCCGATTCTTCTATCTGAGCGGCGAGTTCACGCGTCGGGGCGAGAATTAAGCACCGCGGACGACCTGAATGAGAATTCGCAGCTGATTTTTCGGCGAGCAGGTGCAATATCGGAAGCATGAAGGCGGCAGTCTTACCTGTGCCGGTTTGCGCTCCTGCCAGCAAATCGCCGCCGGCCAATACCAGCGGAATCGCCTGCGCTTGAACCGGGGTGGGAGTGGTGTAACCTGCGCCTTTAATGGCGCGAATTAAAGGTTGCGCCAGATTTAAGCCGGCGAAGGTAATTTCATTATCAGACAAAGGTATTTTGATATTTTCCTCTTTGGTTGCTTCAAATACCGCTTTTGCCTTAAATTTTGGGTCGTAATTTTTTTTGTTCTTAAACATTTTTTTATTCTCTCCTGTAAATTTCAATTAGTTATCGTATGCCTATGCCTTTTTGAGTTCTTCTTATCAAAATTACTTCTTTATAAATAATTGATATTAGATAATTTAAATATATTTATATGATGTATATTATACATTAATTACATAGATATAACATCAATATTTGTTTTTTTTGCAATGCAAGAGAAAGGATACCGCTTGGAAGCGCTTATTTACCGCAGTTTTTAATGGAGCGGGAAACGGGGCTTGAACCCGCGACCCCCACCTTGGCAAGGTGATGCTCTACCACTGAGCTATTCCCGCAAAAAGATAACGATAACAATATTTATTGTTAATGAATAACATTTAATTATATTTTTTGTAATTTGTCAATAGCCTATCCTGCTATAAGCGGCTAAAAACCATAAATTAATATTTCCCCAGGGTTGTAATTGCGCCGTTTTCCATTTTAAAAGCGAACAAACTATCTTTTTTACCTAAAACATTCAGCCCGTAAACAGGTATTCCTTCTATTTCGGATTTGCAAACCCCGTGGTGATGACCGAAAAAAACCATCTTCGGCTTAATTTGTAAGATAAGTTCCCTAAATCCTACCGCCTTCGGATAATATCTATTTTTATCGTTATCTTCTATAAGAACGCCTTCGGGGGCATCGTGCGAAATAAAGATATCTATTTGTTTGTCTTTATCCCCTTTATTTTCGTCCGCATACCCAATCAAATTATCTATCTCGTATTGGGTATAATGCCTGTCCGACTCGCTATATTTAAAGTGTTCGGGAGCATATTTTCCGCCGATGCCGGCAACAACTAAGCTCCCTTTGCTGCTTCCATTTTCTATTTCTACTTTTGCCGCCGTCCCGTTCGGTATATAAAATAAATTTTTAAGTATCTCGAAATCCCCCGATAACTTAACCGCATTAAGAAAGTTAAAATCTTCGTTATTACCGTTTACAAAGTATGTCTTGACGGGAACGGCTCTTTTTTCTTTATACCACTCTGGAAAATCTCCTATCCCGTTATGAAGTTTGGTTGTCCCGTCATGATTTTTTTCATCTATCCATATACCAAAATCGCCAACCTGCAAAACAATATCAAAATTGATTTTAAGCCTTAATTCAAAATCCCTTATATTTTCATAAAATTTATCGATTCTTCCGTGAACATCGCCGGCAACACATATATTCATTCTTTAAGTTATATATTATCTTATTTTATTTTTTAAATACGGAAACTTTTAAACTAACATTATCTTTTATGAAAGAGATAAAATCCTGCAATCCATTATTGTAGGTATTTCCCGCTTTTGAATTATTTTTGCATGATGTTTCGAAAATTACCATATCCTTATTTATAGACAAAGCATTTTCTCTTATTTTGGCAATATCTGAATCCAGAACGGGCAAGAGGTCGATTTTATTTATAATCATAACCTTAGACTTATAAAAAGCCGCCGGATATTTCAACGGTTTATCATCGCCTTCCGTCACGGAAAGAACCACGGCTTTAATATCTTCACCAAGGTTAAAAGAAGTAGGGCAGACAAGATTCCCTACATTTTCGATAAATATTATATCCGCGCCGTTTATGTCTAAACTGTTAAGAGAACCGCTCACCATCCTTGCGTCGAGATGACATGTCCCGTTTGTAATAATTTGATATGCAGGAACATTTAACTTATCTATCCGTTTTTTATCTAAATCCGTTTCGACATCCCCCTCTATAACTGCTACCTTAAAGCCATCCGATTTTAAAATAGGAATTATAGATTCCAATAGCGATGTTTTGCCCGAACCAGGAGAGCTCAAAAAATTCATAACAAAAGCCTTACCGAACAATGCCTTATTTTTATTTGCGATAATATCATTTGTTTCTAAAGCATTTCTCTGAATCAATAATGACCTGCCTGCACGCCTTTGACTTGAATTTAACATAAAGATAATAAACCTCTAATCTATTAATCTACCAGAATTTCCCGAATGGTTATTTCATCGCCGTCGTTTAGAATAAAATCAAGTAAGACATCCTTAAACCTTTCGTCGTTTAAATTTTGAAATGCAAAAGCAAGGTAATTTTTATCGACCCCCGAATATTTGCCAAGGTTTAATTTTACCTCGCTAACACTTTTTACGCCTTCTAAATACCCGTTCAGTTGAAGGGTATCTACTATTTCTAAGGCTATGGAAAATTCGTGCATAAAAAAATAAATAAAAAATTCAAAACTTAACTTGACATTTTATATTTCAATGATAATATTGTGTATTATACACCATCTAATTTCTAAATATAATAATTTTAATAAAAAGTTATAATATAATAATTTAATTTATTTATAATTTACTTATATTTTAGGAGGTTATATGGGAGATGGCAAAAAAAAAGATGCCGCAAAAAATGAAAACGATAATCCTTTTTCAACGCCCGAAGAAGATAATAATTTCAATTTTAAATGGGACCCCTTAAGAAATATCGCGGACGACCCGAACGAGGTTTTAAAAAGGGTCGATGAACGGTTAGACGGCCTTGAAAAAGAGTGCTTTAATAATAAAAAAGACAAAAACAATAACCTAGAAAATATATTTAGCCTTCATGGAGTAACAAGAAGAGACTTTCTCAAGTGGAGTTCTTTTTTAACATCCGCCCTGATGCTCCCCTATATATTTAGGCCGAGAGTGGCAAGAGCCGCCAATATTCTTACCAGAACCCCTTTTATATGGCTTGATATGGCGGATTGCATGGGGAACACCGAAGCCTTTATCAGAACCGCTCACCCGACACCCGCCGAAATTATTCTTAATTATGTAAGCGTGAACTATATGGAGTCGATAATGGCTCCCGCAGGTTATCAGGCAGAAGCAAGAAGAATAGAAACCGTCAAAAAAGATAAAGGCAAATATATACTTGTCGTTGAAGGCGCTATACCGACGGGTCTTAACGGAAAATTTCTTACCATAGGGGCAAAAGGTGATTCCGGTCTGAAAATTGCCAAAGAAACCTCTAAAAATGCAGGAATTATAATTGCGATAGGTAATTGCGCTTCCTACGGCGGCATACCTGCCGCACGCCCAAACCCCACCTCGGCCGTCGGCCTCAGCTCCGTTACGAATAGGCAGGTTATAAATATCCCTGCCTGTCCGGCAAACCCGGTAAATGTCGTAGGCACTTTAGTGGAATATATATTGGTGGGAAAAGCCCCCCAGCTTGACAGCCTTGGAAGGCCGCTCTGGGCATATTCCGGAAGGCTTCACGATAATTGTTACAGAAGGGGGCATTTTGAAGCAGGCGAATATGTGAGGCACTGGGGCGATGACGGTGCAAAAAAACAATATTGCCTATATATGATGGGCTGCAAAGGTCCTTTTACATGGAATAACTGCACCACGGTGGAATATAATCAGGATATAAGTTTCCCTATGAGAGCCGGACACGGCTGTATCGGCTGTTCCCAGCCTGCATTCTGGGATAGAATGACCCCGTTCGAGAAGCCCAATGCGGATGCAAAAATCATACTCCCTATGGTCGAGGCTACCGCCGATGAATTTGGTATGGCGCTTTTTGGAGCGGCGGGCGCCGGAATTGCGGCTCATGCTATATATACGGGCGTTAAAAAGAAAAGGGAATCCAAAAAAACATCCGAAAAGAAAAAAAGTGATTCGGATAAAAATGATGACAATAATGACAAGTAAAGAATAAGATAATGTAAATATAAAATTTTCCAAATCAACCTAATATAATATTAATAAAATATTTGGAGGATATATGGCAACAAAGATTATAGTCGACCCTATAACCAGGATAGAGGGACACCTGCGGATAGAAGCTATTCTTAACGGCAATGAAATAACCGAAGCATATTCATCCGGCACTCTATTTAGGGGGATAGAACTTATACTTAACGGAAGAGCCCCCGAAGATGCAGGGCTTTTTGCCCAGAGAATCTGCGGGGTCTGTACCTATGCGCACTACGAGGCCGCTACCTGGGCGGTTGAAAACGCGCTCGGCATACATCCTCCAAAAAATGCCAGAATTGCAAGAAATATATTAAAAGGCGCGCAAATGGTTCAGGACCATTTAGTTCATTTTTACCAGCTTGCAGGCTTAGATTGGGTAGATATAGTATCTGCGCTTAAAGCCGACCCGAAAAAAACGATGGATTTGGCATATGCCTACACTAAAACGCCTTATAACGCAAGCTTAGCAAGATTCGAAGAGGTAAAAGCAAGGCTTAATAACTTTGTTAAATCCGGCCAGCTCGGGCCTTTTGCGGGCGGTTATTGGGGAAACCCGTCTTACAAACTCCCTCCCGAAGGAAACCTTTTAATAGCTTCGCACTATTTAGACAATCTTAATATTTTAAGAATACCCGCTCAAATCATAGCGATTCTGGGAGCAAAAGACCCTCATCCGCAAACCTGTGTAGTCGGCGGCATTTCGTCTATCGCCGATATAATTAACCCCCAGAGAATGGATGATATATTATTCAGGATAAATAAAATTACAGATTTCGTTAATAATGCATATATTCCCGACTTACTCACTGCCGCCCAATTTTACAAAGAAGAGGCTCTTCAGGGTATAGGCGGCGGCCTTAAAAACTATCTTGCGTACGGCGCTTTTCCTCAAACGGATGATGAAAGTCCTGATAATTATTATTTAATGAGGGGCGTCATACTGGGTAGAGACCTCAGCAAGGTTCATAACTTAGACGAAAAAAAGATAACGGAATTCGTTACGCATTCATGGTATAAATACCCGAACGAAAAAATAGGGCTTAACCCGTCCGTCGGTATTACCGACCCGGATTATACAGGCTTGAATAAAGACGGAAGCCTTAAGGAGGATGAAAAGTACAGCTGGCTTAAATCTCCAAGATATGAAAATAAGGCTATGGAAGTCGGCCCTCTCGCAAGGACGCTTGTTGCTTACGCGAAAGGCAATAAAACAATTAAATCATTAGTGGATTATGTTTTAAAAACCGCCGGATTACCAGTAACAGCCCTCTTTTCCACTCTTGGAAGAACGGCGGCAAGAGGAATAGAAGCGAAATATGTAGCGGATGCATTAGAACCCTGGACTTTAGAACTAATTAAAAATGCGGCGGTGGACCAGACAAGCTGGACAAAGTATGATATGCCTTCGAAAGAAATTACGGGAATAGGGCTCGACGAAGCCCCAAGGGGAGCTTTAGGCCACTGGGTAAGAATAAAAAATAAGCAGATAACCCATTATCAAATAGTGGTGCCATCGACATGGAATGCTTCTCCGAGAGACGCATTTAACAACCCCGGGGCATATGAAGCGTCTCTTGTGGGAGTTAAACTTGCAAACGCTTCCGAACCTCTCGAGATTTTGCGAACCGTTCATTCGTTCGACCCATGTTTGGCTTGCGCCGTCCATATAATCGACCCGAAAACAAATGAAATAAAAAAATATAAAATCTGCTGACGCTGACGCCATTCACGCGTAAGCGGTAATCTATAGCATTTAATTAACTTTTAAAACGGGGTTAATTATGGAAAATAAAGAAAAAAAATACGGCGATATACAATTAGTTCATAGAATGACGGTTATAAAAAGAATTATACACTGGTCATTCTTTCTTGCCGTCATCAATAACATCGTTACCGGTTTTTATATAGCCTATCCGTTTCTTATATTTGGAAAAACCCCTGCGCAATCCGATTCCATTTCAAAAGGGATTATAAATTCGGGAGAAACATATCAGGCGTTCATAATGACATGGATGAGAGAATTTCATTTTATCGGCGCTGTCATTATAGATGTTATTTTTATCGTCTGGCTGTATCTTGCTTTTTTTTCGTGGAAAGAGCCTCTTTATAAAAGCTTTATACCTTTCGGAGATAAAATAGCTGAGGCTGGGAGAATGGTCAAGCACTACTTCACGCTTAAAGACAAACCTGAAACAACCAGATATCAAGATCCTTTAAATGCCATAATATTCACTATTTTTCATCTGCTTATCTTACTTCAAATGGTAACGGGATTCCAGATGTATGTGGCTTCGTTTACCGGAACTTCGGCCGTAGGCGGTTGGTGGCCGTGGCTTATGCATTTTACGACCGACTGGACGCTTGTCGTATTCGGCGGACTGACGGGCGTTACCCTTGTTCATCTGTTTACAATGTGGCTGATTATAATATTCATAGTTTATCATATTTACACAGAGGTCTGGCGTTCGGTAATGTGGAAAGAGGGGGACATTCTGATACCGTTCGGTGGGTATAAATATATCAGAAACAAAACAGAATCCGAATAAATGGAGAATAAACGGGATTTTACTTATGACGGGAATTATAGGAATCGGAAACCTGCTTCTAAAAGACGAAGGATTTGGGATTCATTTTGTCCATTATCTTAGAAAAAAATATATTTTTGGCTTAAACCTGAGGATAATCGACGGAAGCACAATGGGCTACGGGCTTTTAGACGACATATTTAACTTAGATAATATTATCGTCATAGATGCAATTAAAACAGACGAAAAGCCTGGAAGCATATTTAAATTCGACGGCGAAAGCATCCCCGTTGATCTAATGAAAAAAACAGCCCATGATGTAGAATTTATCGATGTCATAACCATGTGCAGCCTTCAGGGGCATAACCCAAGGATAACGATTTTTGCAATATCCCCCGAAGATATAATTAATGTTGGAATGGATATTTCCCCTCCCTTAAAAAACGCTATGCCGCATCTCGAAGCTCTCGTTTTGGAAGAGATAAAGCCGTTGGGCATAGAATGGAGCATAAATCCCGAATACCTTCAAATTGCCGAATTTCAACCTTTAATTTAAATCTGATTAATCTATAATTCCGCCGTAGACTGCCTGTCCAAAAGAAATTCCGCCGTCATTGGGAGGGATTTTTTTGTTGAAAAAGGTATTAAATCCGTTCTTTTTTAGAATTTTAGCAGTTTTATCCAATAAAAAAGTGTTTTGAAATACTCCCCCGCTTAGACAAACATTTTTGCAATCTATTCTTAAAGCCATATCTCTTATAATGAAAGCAAGAGTGTTTATAAATCTGCCCGCGATATTTTTATACAGCATATCGGGTAATTTATTCAATTCATATGTATTAATTGAATTATTACCGCCGGTTTTTAAATCATCCGAATTATTAATAATGATTTTAACGATATTGTTAAACATAGGGCTATAATCGATTATAAAAAGACCGTCAGTTTTATCATAGCTTATATCATATTCAAAAAAATCGGTTTTATTTATTTGGCCGTCATGTTTCTCGCCGTCCCCTACGCCGCATAGATCCTCCAAATACATTGCCGCCTCCCCCTCATAAGAAATATCCCCCCTGAATCCGCATAAACACGAAACGGCGTCAAAAATTCTTCCGCAGGAAGACGAGTAAGGAGAATTAATCCCGCTATTCCACATCTTTAAAAATACTTTGATGTTTTCTATGGAAAGGCCTGTTAAATTCGCAATAGTTTTAAGTTTAAAACCGTCAATGGTTCCAACTTCATTTTTAAAAAAAAGTCCGAACAGAATGCTCAAAAGAACCCTCTGCGGCGACCTGACGGCTTTATCCCCTCCCAAAAGCCTGAATTTTTTGAAACTCCCGACCCTTTTTAAATCGACATAGCTTCCCTTAAAAAATTCTCCTCCCCAAATACTTCCGTCATCCCCGTAACCTGTCCCATCGAATGCCGCGCCGAAAACATTATCCTTTAACTCTAACCCGTTTTCGGCCATACACGAAATAATATGAGCCCTGTGATGCTGCAGGGACACACATTTTATGCCTTCTTTCGCGGCCTTTTCTTTAGCCCACTTCGTATTTTCATAAGCGGGATGGCTATCGCAAACTATAACTTCGGGTTTGAAATTATAAAACCTTTCAAAATCTTCCACATTTTCGGTAAAATTAACAAAACTGTCCATATTGTCCAGGTCGCCGTTATGCTGGCTTAATATAACCGCTCCCCCGCCGCCCTTACCCTCGCTTTTATATGAGATTGCAAATGTGTTTTTAAGGAAAGAACCTGCCGATAAAACATTTCTTTTTAACTTAAAAGGCAATTTAACGGTATCCGGAACATAGCCCCTCGAACGCCTGATAAAAAACCAATCTTCGCCGACCGCTTTTATAACCGAATCGTCACACCTTCTATGAATATCCCTATTATGAATCAAAAAACCGTCCGCTATAGATTTCAATTTACGAATCGCCTCCCCGTTATCTTTCACTATAGGCTCTCCCCCTATATTTGCAGATGTTGCGACCAGCGGTTTATCAAAAAAATTAAAAATAATATAATGGATCGGAGCATAAGGCAAAAATATACCTATATTTTTCATTCCGCAATTCACAAAATAAGACAGGTTTCCTTTATCTCTTAATAAAACAATGGGCCTTTCCTTCGATAACATTAATGATGACGAAATATTGTCTAAATAGGCATATTTTAAAACCCCGTTGGCTCCATAGATGTCTTTAAGCATAACGGCAAAGGGTTTGGCCGGCCTATTTTTTCTCTCTCTTAACAATTTAACCGCTTTATCGTTTGTGGCATCGGCCATTAAATGAAAACCGCCGATTCCTTTAACACAGACAATACCGCCGTTCCTTAAAAGTTCTACCGTAGATTTTATAGCCTTAAAACCTTGCGCCCTGTTTGCATAATTTAATGAATTTAACGGCTGGAGCGGCTGGAGCGGTTTACCCGATAAATTATCATTTAAAATAAATTCGACCTCCGGCCCGCACAAAAAGCATCCATTAGGCTCTGCGTGAAACCTCCTGTTTAATGGATTTTTATACTCGCCAGCGCAAACGGAACACATTTTAAACTTATCCATAACGGTCGAAACCCTATCGTACGGCATCCCCTTAATTATCGTAAATCTTGGGCCGCAATCGGTGCAATTTATGAATGGATACAGGTATCTCCTGTTAACCGGATTTAAAAGCTCCTTTAAACATTCATCGCATATTGCAATATCCGGAGATACGGTTAAGTTTTGGTTTCCCTGAGCATTTTTTCTATTACATTTTTTGTCCGATTCTTGAATTTTAAAATCGCTATAAAAGGCGGGTTTTTTAAAATGTAAGGTTTTGGTGTTTATAACCGCCAGAGGCGGCTTTTCTAAATCTAAAGATTTTATAAAACTTGCTAAATCGTTTTCGTTTCCCTCGGCATCGATTGATACTCCGCCTAAATCATTTAAAACATTACCTCTGATAGAATGCCTTTTTGCAAGCCTGAAAACAAAGGGTCTAAAGCCCACGCCTTGAACCCTTCCAGATAATTTAATTATAGCCCTTTTAATATCCGCATTATTTTGCATTTTCAAAAATGTTATTCTTATTCTTCATCAGCAAATTCTTGGTAATAGTTCGCCCGATGGATAATCCAATAATTTATTAATCCCGTAAATACCCCGTAAAATTACCTTGCCTTTTAATTGATTGTTATCTTTACCGTTACCGCCCACGATTCCTATCGCCCCCGCATTTTTGCCGAGCGGGTGGGATTTAAGAATATCCAGAGCCTTTTTTGCATGCTCCTGCTTGACTGCAAAAACAGCCGTACCCTCGCATGCGAGTTGATACGGTTCAAAACCCAAAAGCTCGCAAAAACCCTTCACGCTGTCCCTTACCGGTATCTTATCCTCTTCTATATAAATAGAAACACCCGCCGTTGCGGCCCACTCGTTAAGAACAGCGGCAAGCCCGCCTCTCGTGGCATCTCTTATAGCGCTGACGGCGACCCCCCGTTTCAAGACCGCATCTATCATATCCCATAAGGAAGCGCAATCGCTTTCCGTTTCCACATCCATATCTATGCCGTCTCTTTGTGACATAATGGCGCTTCCATGGTCTCCTATATCCCCTGAAACGATAATGACATCCCCGTCTGCTATATTATAAACGGAAATGTTGCCGTATAAAACCTCGCCTATCCCGCTTGTGTTTATAAAAATACCGTCCGCTTTTCCTCTTGGAACAACCTTTGTATCCCCCGTTACAATCCTGGCCCCGCTTTTTTTTGCCTCTTGAGCCGCCGAATTTATAATCTTTTTTAAATCTCCCGTTAAAAATCCTTCTTCTATTATAAGCCCTAAACTTAAAAAAAGCGGTTTTGCCCCCATAACGGAAAGGTCGTTTACCGTTCCCGCAACGGACAATTTTCCTATATCGCCGCCCTTAAAAAAAATTGGACTTACCGTGAAGCTGTCGGTAGTAAAGGCTATTTTTTGCGGGGAATTTAAAATCGTGGCATCTTCCAATAATTTTATTTGATTTTTTGCATTACCTTTATATAAACCCGCGCCGTAAAGTTCCTTAAAAAGTATATTATTAATTAATTGGGAGGTCTCTTTTCCGCCGCCGCCGTGGGAAAGCAAAATTTTTTCATCTTCATCATTGTTTAATTTTTTAGAATTCATAAATTTATAATTTATAAATGTTTAATGGTTGCATAAAATTTTTAAAGCCGCTATTTATATAATAATAGATAATAATAGAATAGGGATTAAAAATTACGGTATTTATAATATGCCGCGCACGCCCCCTCAAAAGAAACCATACACGCCCCGATTGGATTTTCGGGGGTGCAGACTCCGTCAAAGAGGGGGCAATCGTCCGGCTTCAGCCTTCCTTTAAGTATTTCCCCGCATTTACAAGCCGCATTTTCTTTAGCATCATAGGCTGACTCCCCCAATTTATCCGCAAAAACATATTCGGCATCAAAAACCTTAAACTCATCCTTTAGTTTTAACCCGCTTTTTGGAATATTTCCAAACCCCCTCCATTCGAACTCGCCTCTTACCTCAAAATATTTATTGACCAAATCCTGCGCCTTTTTATTTCCCGTTTCTTTAACCGCCCTTTTATATGCAATCTCCACCTTTGGCGCATTACCTTCAACCTGCCTTACTATCAAAAGCGTCCCGCTTAAAATATCATAAGGTTCAAATCCGGCAATAACCGCCGCTTTTTTATACTTTAACGGAATATCTTCATAAATGCCGCTTCCCGTGATAACGCTTACATGTCCGGGGCAGATAAATCCGTCTATTAAATTGTCGTTAGAATCTAAAATAGCGTTTATAGGCGGAGGAACAAGAACATGATTAATATAAAAGAATATATTGCCGATTTTTTTTGCTATTACCTCTTCAAGAAGGGCTGCCGTCATCGGCGTTGTCGTTTCAAACCCGATTGCAAAAAAAACAATCTTTTTATCCTTATTGCTTTTATCCGCCGCGATTTTTATAATATCGAGCGGAGAGTATATCATTCTTATGTCTCTTCCTTTAGCCCTCTCTTTTATTAGCGAACTATGCGTTCCCGGAACCCGCATCATATCGCCGTAAGCCGCAAGTATAACATCGGGCAAACTTGCAATTTCTATAGCAGTATCGATTCTTTTTACAGGCATAACGCAAACGGGACAGCCCGGGCCGTGAAGAAAGTTTATTTTGTCTTTAAGGAGGGTGTTTAATCCGTATTTCATAATGGAATGTGTATGCCCGCCGCATATTTCCATTATATTTATCGTTTTTTTGGCCTCGCTGCTTATTAGACAGGTTAACCGTTCTATATCGTCTTTTTGCTTAAAAGAGGAATATATGCTCATTCTGACCCGTTCTAACCGGTTCTTAATCCATGTTTATTTTATTTTCGATTTCCTTAAATAAATTAAGGCTTTCTATTGCTTCGTCTTCGTCTATTTTTTGCATTGCGTAGCCTACATGGATAAGCAGATAATCGCCTATTTTAGCCTGCTCCTCCAAAAGCATGGTGGACACAAGTCTTTTGGAACCCATAGTATCGACGACGGCTTTTGTTTCGTCTTTTATTTCTACCACTCTGGAAGGGATTGCGAGACACATTAATTATGTCCAAGTATAAATTAAATTGATAGTTCGATACCGCTTTTGTTTATTATTTTATCCTGTTTATTTATAAAATTCAATGTATAAAGAGATAATGGCAAATTAAATTATTTAATGGACTTTATATAAAAAATAAGTTAAGATAATGTTCACTATTTTTTACTTATATAGTTTATCATATTGCATGTTTTACATGTCGTTTTCTGTCTAAATTCCGTAAAAATCATACAGGGCATCGATAATACAATAATATAAAGCCGATGTTCTACTATTTTGAGGCTTCTATGAAAAGATTAAATAACATGGCGTACAATCTGCGTCCGCTTAAACAGATGTCGCACCCAACCGATCTTATAAAGCAGTTTACCCCAAACTGGTTTACTATGAATATGGGAACGGGCATTCTGTCGCTCATGCTTGCGGCTTTTCCATATCAGGTTGCAGGGTTGCATCTATTAGCAAAGGGCTTATGGATAATTAACATCGCCTTGTTTATAATTTTTAGCATTCTTTTTATAGGACGCTTTGTGTTTTATTTTAAATCCGCAAAAAAGCTATTAAAACATCCCGTGCAATCAATGTTTTTGGGAGCTATACCCATGGGCTTAGCCACTATTATAAACGGGTTTTTAATATTTGCGGGCTCGCAAATGACACCCATAGCCTTAAATTTATGGTGGTTTGACGCTTTTATTTCTATAATCGTGGGTTTGCTGGTTCCTTTCTACATGTTTACGAATCAAAAACACAGCATAGAAGATATGACCGCGATATGGCTGCTGCCGATAGTCCCGGCCGAAGTTGCCGCCGCATCGGCAGGTTTCTTAGCTCCGCATGTTGCTCCAGCTATAGGCAGGTATGTTATTATTCTCGGTTATGCGCTATGGGCATTTTCAGTTCCCCTTGCTTTCGGCATTCTTGTCATATTGTTCTTGCGCCTTGCATGGCATAAACTCCCGCATAGGGATATGGCGGTATCTACATGGTTGACATTAGGGCCGATAGGCACGGGCAGTTTAGGTTTGCTTCTTCTTGGAAACGATGCGCCTGCGGTATTTACCGGAACAAAACTTTATATTTATGCTAAAACCGCTTATAGTGTCGGACCTATAGGGGGATTAATTATGTGGGGATTCGGCTTTTGGTGGCTAATAATAGCTATCCTTATGACATTCAGATATATGCAGGAAGACCTGCCTTTTAATATGGGCTGGTGGGGATTTACCTTCCCTCTCGGGGTTTATACTTCGGCAACGATTACACTGTTTAGATTAACGGGAATGGAACTTTTTCAGGTAATAGGCGCTATTTTTGTCATCATGCTTGCATTTTTCTGGACTGTGGTTACCTCTAAAACATTACATGGAATGTGGCACGGCTACTTATTTAAAGCGCCGTGTTTGTCAATCGAAACAGGGCTTCCCGATAAAGATATGAGATGCGCCGATTAATCAAATTCTACGGCAATGCAGGGTAAACAGGTTCATCGATTTTTTCGTAGCAATTTTTATCAAAAGAATAATTATACACCTCGCCTGTTTCTATAACATAATGCCATCCGTAGATATTAATTTTTTTGTCCGTTAATTTAGCTTTAATATAAGGATATGAATATAAGTGTTTGATTTGTTCTTTTACATTCTCCCTTTCGGTCAATAACTCCCTTTCCCTTTCATCGAGGTCGAGATTGTTACCTGCCGCTAAATTTAACACAATTTTTTTAACATCTTTAGCCAATTCCAGCCATTTTTTTGTATGGGGAATACTTTTTAAATCCTCGTCCGTCATGTATAAAGCTCTGCATCCTCCGCAATTCGAATGTCCGCATACGACGATATTTTTCACGGCAAGCATATTTACGGCATATTCTATTGCGGAAGTGGTTGCCAAAAACTCGTTGACGCTCCTGTATAACGGGACTATATTGGCAATATTCCTTACGACAAAAAGTTCCCCGGGCAACGACTTCGTGATAAGATTAGGAACGACTCTGGAATCGGAACATCCTATAAAAAGCGTATGCGGATTTTGTCCTGCTCCCATTTTTTTAAAAAGCTCACTATATCTTTTATACTCGTTATTATTAAAATTAATTACGCCTTCAAATAAATTATCCACGTTAATTCTCCTTTAAAACTGCTTTGCACCTTTATAATTTTATAACTTAAAGGCTTTCTTCCACCCTGTTTCTTCCGTTTTCTTTTGCCCTGTATAAGGCATTATCAACCCGCTTAATAAGACTGCCAATAATGTCTTGCGTATTACCCAAATTATCTTTTTCGCCATATTCTACAACACCGAAACTGCAAGTGAGCCTGTAAATATATTTAAAGATATTTTTTTCTATTAATCTCCTCAGGCTTTCGGCCTTTGCTTTTGCATAAGCTAAATCGGTTTCCGGCATTAAAATTATAAACTCTTCCCCACCGAATCTTGCGAAAAAATCCGTTTCCCTTAAATTATTTTTTACCAGATTGGCAAGCTCTATCAAAACATTATCCCCTATCTGATGCCCGTAACTGTCGTTCATTGCCTTAAAGTGATCTATATCGAACATAATTAAAGACAGCGGCCTATTATATCTGAGCGCTAATTTAACATATTCGCCGAGGGATTTTTCTAATTTTCTCCTGTTAAAAATCCCTGTAAGATGATCCGTTTCGGATAACTCTTGAAAATATAATTTCTCTTTTTCCGATTCTCTTTCCGACAACACCTTGGCGGTTATATCGAAAAATATTGCGAGCGCAACGAACCGCCCCTGATAAACAATGGTTTGAACATGAAACAATATATATTTTTCTTCACCCTTTTTAGTAAAAGTATGGAAGGTGTATTCAAAATAAAATTGTTCTCCTTTAAGCCTTCTTTCTATATTGGCTTTTATAATAGGTTTATCTTTTTCGCCAAATAAATCCCATACATACATGTCGTAGAGTTCTTTTTCGGGATAACCAAAACACTCTACGGCTGCAGGATTGGCGTAAAGAATCTTAGTGTCGTTAATGAAAACTCCTTCGTTCATACTGTTAACCACGGACATAAAAAGTTCCCTGCTCTCTTTTAACCTATTTTCTAATTCTTTCTCTTTAGTTATATCAAAAAGTATGCAATCTATCATATCCTTTCCGTAGTCGTCTTTTTTCAAGCGGCAGGCAATATAAACATCGATAATCCTGCCCTTTAAAGTTCTTCTTTTCCCTTCGAATTCATATACCCCTTCTTTCATTATGTTTTTAATGACATTAGTCCTCTCCCCTCCTTCAACATATAAATCCACGATTTTGGTATTTATTAGCTCTTCTTTGCCGCTTGCTTCAAGGGTTTTCACCATATAATCGTTTACATCGATAAAATGCCCTTCTTTGTCTATCGTAGCCTGATACACCCCGACAGGCAGAAATTCAACGAGATTATTATATTTAAGATAGGAATCCAGAAGTTTTTTTTCAAGCGCCTTCCTGCCTGAGATATCCCTTGCTATGCAAACGCCCATCTTAGTTGTTCCGGCATCCAGAATATTATCCACCGCTTCCACCTGTATAATTTTTCCGTCCTTTGTAATATGATTGGCTTCATAAGTTAAATGTCCTTTTAAAGCCAATTCCCTAAAATAATTTTTCATCTTGTCATAATCGGCTTTCGGTATTATATTAATAGGGGAAAGTTTAAGAAACTCATCTTTATCATAGCCAAGCCTTTTAAGCCCTGCCTTGTTTGCATCGATAAATCGCGCGGGAAAACCCTCCTTAGAATACTCCATTAAAAAAACTGCATCTCCTATACTATTAAAAAGCATTCTGTATTTCTTCTCGCTCTCTTGTATTCTTAACTCCTTGCTTGAAATATTAAATATAAATAGCGTTAAAATTATAAAAAATAAGAAGAAACCCGCAATAAAAATTATGTTTAAAATTATATGAAAATATAAGGCATCTTTAATCCTGTGTTGGAAACCGGATTCCATTAAAGGAGCATAATTAGGAGCGGTTTTATACATGCTAATGAATAAAGGTTCCATAAACGCCCTTTTTGCCATAATTTTGTGGTGAATAATAAGGGTGGTAAGAATAGGAACCGTTAAATTTTTCCAATTGTAATAGGCTCTGCTCTCAAAAGGGAGAATGGTTTTCTTTAAATAAGGAAATTTTTCAAGATTTTTATTGAACTCTTCAAACCTTTTATTCGTGAGAGCTATTGAAGCGCTTAATTTTGAAAGAGATGATTTTAGCCTTTTTTTATCGTTTTTCCGTGAAAAATGGACCACATCTTGCGCCGAATCTACAGCCAGCCTTATACTATTCGAAAGTTTTATAACCTCTAATTGAATATTATTGTCCGCATCCATATCCCTTTCCATTTTTAAAACAACGGAATTATAAATAATTACGAAAATAATACTATATGCGGTCAAAATAATAATGCCGAATAAAAATGTTTTCGATTTGATTAACCCGTTAAATCTCATTGCAAAATCCTGTTAAAATTAGAGCCTATTTTGAATTTTACCGACAAATATATCCCGGTTCATATTTCTTTTTAAGAGGGGGGTAATATTAAAAAATAAGAAATAAAATAAGGCGGTTCTCCCGCCTTAAATTCTAAAAAATATGGTTTTTGAAGCAACACAGAATTATCTAAAACCTCAACATTAAGCCCGTCCCCTCTAATGATTAAGTTATTTTATTATAAAATACCGATATTGTCAACGCATATTTTTATAAAAGAATAAAGGAATATTAATTATTGACTTAAAATAAGAGAATATAGTATTATTATAGCATAACATAAAATGCAAAAGGGGCTGTAGCTCAGTTGGCAGAGCGCTTGCATGGCATGCAAGAGGTCGTCGGTTCGACCCCGATCAGCTCCACCATTAAAAACCGCAGTAAATAAGCCGTTCCACCAACTTTCTCTTTCCCCATTAAAGCGTCACCGGGTAAAAATTGGCCTCCCGTATTATTAACGCCACCGGATTAAACCATTAATTTTATAATTTTTCCAAATCGGCCTTTAATGTTGTTTTTTCGTCTCGTTTAAATTGCTTGTTGAAAGATTCTATTAAAAACTCCGATAATGTTTTTACCGCATTTACCGCAAGTTTAGCATGGTGTTTTTCGGGTTTTTGCCGCCATGTTATCCTTTGCGTTTTTTTATTTTAGTAAAATCAAATCTAACGTCGTATCCCATAGCCGCGGCATAATCCATTAAAGTAGATATATTAGGCATAATCTTCGAACCGGTGCTTTCAAGCCTCGAGATATTGCTTTTAGTCGTGTTCATCTTTCTGGCTATTTCTTCCTGCGTAAGCCCTTCGGCAAGCCTTATCCTTACTAGTTTGGCTTTAATATCGTAAAGCGGCTTAAGCCTATCGTATTCTTTCTTTACTTCCTGGTCTTTTAATGCCTTAATTTTAAATTCTTTAAATGTTGGTCTCATGTTATTACCTCCTTCATTCTTTTCAAAGCTAAATCTATGAAAACAAATACTTTGAGGTAGTTTTAGAAGCAGGCTTAAAATTGACTGTGCCCTATTTTGTGTAAATTAAATTATTCCTTCTGTTCCACATGCGCCAAAATACCCTTATCGCCCCGTTTATTTCCGCCCTATCGGTTATGTAGGTAGCATTGTTGTCCTGATTCTGCGAGGAACCGCAGTTGCCGTTCCAGCAGGATGCGCCTTCGGCTGAGGGGGACCAGTTGGCGGAACCCTCCCTGAAAACTACGCCCGGTATGATAAATATCTTATCGTGCATGATATTCCAGAACCCCTTGTCGTCTTTAGCCTTTATATGCATGTTCCTTACATTCTCAAGCATTCGCGTTACATCGGTTCTGTCCCTTATCTGTTTATCGTCCCTGTATATGTATATGCTGACTCCCCTGCCTGCAAGGTAGAGGAGTTCTCTTGCTATTGTCTTATCTGTAAAGGAATACATAGCTATATAAAGCCTCTTAACCCTTAACGCCTTTTTAAGCCAGTGAATATCGATGCGCTGCAAATTGGACTGCGGGGAATAATATGTTGCGGAATAAGCCGCGGATGTTTTGGACGCAATTAATTGGATAGAGATAAAGAGTTGTAAAATAAGAACTATAATAAATAATTTTTTTATTTTCATAAATATTCCTTTTACTCTTCGTCGTCTGCGCAGTCATATATCCTAACAGCTCGCCTGTGATTAATTTGTGTAAAAATTAAGGTTTGGTATATTAAAAACCTATTTCCTCTCCGTAATCCGGCATATAAACATTAAACCCTTTTTCCACGAGTTTGCTTTTATAAACTTTCATAACATCCTCGTCGCCATGAATCAGGCATACCTTTTGGGGCTTGACCTTTACGGCCGTTATCCATTCCATAAGCTCATTCTGGTCCGCATGCGACGAAAAGCCGTTTATTGTATAAATCTGCGCATTTACCTTAAATCTTTCGCCCAAAATATTTACTTCTTTTTCTTTCTCGACTATAAGCCTTCCCAAAGTTCCTTTAGCCTGATAGCCGACAAATATGACGGCATTTTCTTTTTTCCAGATATTATGCTTCAGGTGATGAAGAATCCTGCCGCCGTGAAGCATTCCGCTTCCGGCAATAATAATAGCCCTTCCGGGTACATTATTGATTTGTTTAGATTCTTCGATATCTCTTACGATATTTAAATACGGAAAGTCGAAAGGATCGCCTTTTTTAAAAAGCGGAATTTTATCCTCTTTAAAATAAGAGAGATTTTGAACAAATATATCGGTTACACTTAAAGCAAGCGGCGAATCTAAAAACACCTTGCATGACGGAAGAAGACCCTGTTCGTAAAATTCCCTGAGCATATAAAGTATATCCTGCGCCCTCTCCGTAGCATAGCTGGGAATCAATACATTACCGTTGTTTTTAAGCGTGTCCGTGATTGCCGCCAAAAATTCTTCTTTAGATTCCTGAAAACTTCTGTGATTTCTGTCTCCGTAAGTCGTTTCGGTGTACACTATATCTGCTTCGTCGGGATATTCAAAATTTTTGACTATCGGTTTTTCCTTGTTTCCTAAATCGCCTGAAAAGATAACCGAACTATCGCCCCTCTTTATTTTTACGAAAGATGAACCCAGGATATGCCCTGCGTCGCGAATTTCCACAACAAAACCGTTTTTTAAATCATAAGGCTTATCATATTCTAAAACAGGGTTAAAAAAATCGAACGAGTTTAAAACATCCGATTCATCATATAAAAGTTCCGGCTTTTTTTCGTTTTTCCTTAAAGATTTTTTTAATTCATATTTATAATTTTCGAACATTATCTTTCCTGTGTCTAAAAGCAAAACCTTGGAAAGTTGATATGTCGGTTTAGTGCATAGAATTTGCCCTTTAAATCCGCTTTTTACCAAAAAAGGAATTCTGCCGCAATGGTCTATATGGGCATGGGTGAGTATTAAATAATCAACCTTTTTAGGATCGAAGCCGAGTTCATAATTTTTATCCTCAAAATCTCTTTCCTGAAACAGCCCGCAATCCACCATTATATTTATACCGTCTTTATCGTCCGTTAGCAGATGGCAGCTTCCTGTAACATTTTTTGCGGCTCCAAAGGATTTTATAATCATTTTTATAATAAAAGCCCTTTTATAATAAACCCTTTATTTATTTATACTCAAAATAACAACTAAAATCTCAGCCTTAAACCAACCTCAGGACCGTCAAAAGCTAAACTTCCATCGACATTATTTGTGTTAACATGAACCTTGTCGTACACATAATCCGCAAAAACCGACAGGGGTCCGACCGCCTTATAGTTTACACCTGCATTTATATGATAATAATAGCCTTTCGAACCAATTGTGAATCCCTGAAATTTTCCTACTAATGATATATCGTTAAGCGGAGAAATTTTTATTCTTCCTCCGATAATAGGTATCGGTAAATTCACATTTTTTGATTCGAAAATGGATTGGGAAGGGGCATCAAGCTCGGCTTTAGCCGTGATAACATTAACGCCAACCCCGAGCCCGATTTCGGCATACCTATTTATAGAGAAATTATGGGTGTAAAACAGTTTATAACTATATAAGTCTAATTTTGATGTTATGGGAGTGCTGGCGGTATAAGTTTGTCCGTTAAAATAAACGGTTTGGGATAAAATTTTCGAGCCGCTATAAACATATGGGACATAAGTGAAAGAAATCCTATTGTCGTATAATATTAAAAATGCGGCTTTAAACATCGGTTCGGTCTTAGTTGTTTGAAGTCCTATATCCGAAGGTGTTATGTTTGTCGGAACAAGCCCGCTTGCCGAATTTCCAACCGCTACATGCCCCGAAAGATTTTGGAAATAGGCTCCGCCCTTTACCTCGGCGCCGAGCACACCAGAGGCATAAGCCTTAGGCATATTTAAGGATAAGAAGGATGCTAAAAGCAAGCCGGCAAAAGCGCTAAATTTAATAGATGAACAGAATAATTTTAGAAATTTATTGTTGTTAAAGGTTCTTTGAACACTTGATAACATAGACATAATAAATACCTCCTATTTATTAGCTTATTAGCCATCGTTCATTTATTTTATTTATATATTTATATTGCGAATATAGACTGCCTTTTTTAGCTTTTTTATTTTTATTTTACCTTATTATTGTTATTATTTATTTTAAAACTTGTCAAGGTATTTTTCTTGCTTTTTTTCTTGCTTTCAATAATGTATAAAATATAATATAATTTTTGCATATTTAACGGGTCTTTTTTGTCCAAACAAATTTACATAACGGGGGGGTCCATGTTTTAATGAATTTTAAATATCTGGAAAACCTTACAAAGATTGTCGAAGAAGTACTTGCAAATTATAACATAGCCTACGCATGGATAGGTATAAAAAAAGATAATTTTCTAATCCAGCCGATTCTTTCCATGGGGTTTGAAAAATCTTTTCTCGACGAAATCGACATAAGATGGGACGACTCAAAATATGGAAACGGCCCGACGGGAAGATCTGTTAAAACCGGAAAACCTGTTATATTAAACGACATAAATGACCCGTCCTATAAATCTTTTTTAGTTTATGCTAAAAAATATGACTATAAATCCTCAGCGGCAATTCCCCTTAAAATGGACGATACGATTTTAGGCTCGCTCAATGTCTATTCAAAAAGAACAAACTATTTCTCGGATAAGTTGATAGGTAAAATCACAGCTTTTAGCGAAGCGTTATCCCCGATAATATATAATACGATAATAAAAGAACCGCATCTCGATGAAAAACTGACGGAATACATGGAAGTGCTTTATGATATAACACTTAATATAAATAAGGGGGTAATGTCCGATTTAAATATAAATTACTTGATCTTAGATGCGTTATCCATTATTGAAAAACTGCTTATGGCCGACGGTTCCGAATTTATAATTTATAATAGAACAACGCATAAGCCGGAATTAAATGTCCCTTCGAAACTATGGATAAAGAATTTCAGGAAATCGTCTTCGGATGAAGTTTTTCACGGAATAACACCTGCGCTTGATTTTTTACTCAGCAGTTCAAAACCGTATACCTACGACTATACTAAATTTCCTCCAGCTATCCCGTTTTATTTAAATAAAGGGCTTAAAACCATAGGCGGCGCTTCTATGAAGGCATATGTGTATGATAGGCAGTATGAAGCCGTGCTCGTTCTTGCGAGAAAATATGACAAGTTATTCAAAGAAAACGAGCTTAGCCTGCTCCGGCTTTTATCCCAGCTTTTTTTCTCGAGTTATGCCGTAAACAAGTATATGTCGAATATAACCGCGCTCAGTAAAGATCTCGATATTCTTTCCCACATCGATGTTTTAACGAATATATATAATAAAGAGTCCTTTATGATGCTTCTCAACGAGGAAATAAACCGTTATAAAATAACAAAAGAAAACTTTGTTATCGGAATAATCGACATCGATAATTTTAGCCATATTAACGACACTTACGGATACTCGATAGGCGATATTTTAATAAAAGAGGTTGCCGAATACTTAGAAGAAAACCTTTCAAAATTTGGAATAATAGCAAGGTTAAGCGGAGATGAATTTGGCGTGATTATGCAAAACACGACTAAAAAAATTGCAAATTCTATTTTAAACAAGCTGATTTCGGATTTATCCGATAAAAAGTTTAACTTGGACAATATCTCGTTAAATTTAGGCATCACGGCAGGCATTGCGGAATTTCCCTCCGACGCATCGCTCGTCGATGAACTTCTGTCTATTGCCGATAACGCCCTTCATTTTGCCAAAGAAGAAGGAAAAAGTATGGTGGGATATAAGGAGATTGCAAAAAATTATATAATTAAAAGCTCTAAAACCGATTTAATTTACAAAGCTATCGAACATGACCTCTTTTTACCCGCATTCCAACCGATAAGAAATATTGGCGATCTTGCAATTTACGGCTATGAATCCCTTGCAAGAATCAAAATGAACGGGGCGGTCTACTCAGCCTACGAATTCATCGACACAATAGAAAAGCTTAATCTTATTAATAAACTCGATTTTATTTTAATGGAAAAGTCTTTTGATATTTTTAACCGCTTTTCAATAAATAACGCAATAGAAACAAAGCTTTTCTATAATATAAATCCCGGCATATTTAAAAACACAAAAAATATCGACGAATTAAAGAAAACAATTAGAAAACATAATATGGAAGGAAAATTGTTCTTTGAAATTACGGAGAGGGAAACCCTCCCTAATTTAGAAGGATTTTCAAAATTTGCTAAGATTATGGACGAAGAAGGAATATTTTTCGTGCTGGACGACTTTGGAAGCGGCTATTCCTCGCTCAATTACCTTAAATACCTTCCGTCAACCCCTATTATAAAAATCGACGGCTCTTTCATTAAAAACTGCCATAAGAACAAAAGGGATGCCAGCCTTGTCGAGGGTATAGCAACATTGGCAAAAAGCATAGACATTATCCCGTTAGCCGAATTTGTCGAAAGCGAAGAAATATTGACCGAGCTAAAGCAGAGGGGCATAGAGCTTGTTCAGGGATATTACACCGGCGAACCTTCATTCGATATTAGCCTTTAATTTAACAGGGGCTAATGAGAGTGATTTAATTTCTTTATTTTATAAAGCCTTTTATCGCTTTTTAGATACAAATCGTCGATTGTTTTTCCATCTTCGGGGTATGCTGCAAAACCGATCGAAGCGCTAAGATTTATTATTGCGTCGTCTTCCAATATAAATTTCTTGTTTTTAAGTTCGTCTTTTATCTTTTTAATTATACTTTTAGCACCGTTAGTATCGGTATCGGGAAGTATTGCCATAAATTCATCTCCCCCAAATCTCGATATAACATCGCAGCTTCTTAAAGATTCCTTTAAGAAATTAACAAACATCTTTAATGTTATATCTCCGATTTTATGTCCGTACTTATCGTTAACCTCTTTAAAATTGTCAAGGTCGAACATTAAAATAGAAAATATAGCTTTATTCCTTTTAGCCCTTGCTATCTCTTTTTCTAAAAAACTTTCGGCAAATCTTCTATTGAAAGCCTCCGTCAAAGGGTCGACGGTTGCATAAAAATGGGCTTCTTTGTACACCTTAAGAGCCATTATATAAGATGATATCGTATTGGCAACATCGATTACAAAGTTTACCACTTCATCCGTAAAATAATTTTTTTTCAAATTAAAAATATGAATTAACCCCTGAACCCTTGAATTAAAAGATATGGGGACGCATACATAACCTCCGCTTTTTTGAGGATATATGTGGTAACGGCAGGTGTAGTCATCGTTTATATCTTTTACGACAAATGGCTTATTTTCCCTTATTATGCAACAAAGCGATGGATTATTTGTAACCTCTTTAGATTCGATAAAAACGCTGCCGACAGGCTTCAACGAGTTTACGATATTAACTCTTTGCGAGTCAAAATCGATATTTTTTATCAATATCTGATTGGCTTTTACATTTTGTTTTAAAAAGGTAAGCGTATCATGATAAATATCCTCTTCGTTGATTTCCCCTTGAATTTTTTTGATAAAATCATTAAATTTTCTAAGCCTTTCTTGCGTATTCAGTGATTCTCTTTTTTGTTTTTTAAGTTTATTTTCATTTTCTTTTACTTCGGTTATATCCGTTAATATACAAAATCTGCCTAAATACTTACCGTCATTATCGTAAACGGGGGTTGCAATCCTTCTTATATATTTAACTTTATGGTTTACCCTGCGGGATAGAACGGTTTTAAGCTGTTTCGGGGTATTTTCAACATCGCTATTAATCTTTTTGGGGAAAAGGGGTATTAAGGTTTTGACAGGCTTATCTACTTTTATTAATTTAAATAATTCCGAAGCTTCGGAACCCCTTAATTCAATTCCTTTTTCAAGTCCGCACATCATTAAAAAAGCTTCGTTGTAGTCGATTATTGTGTTATTTATATCATAAAATATAAAGCCGTCGGGAATATTTGAAAGTATATTTTTGCAAATATCTAACTTTTCCATTTATAAACCCGTAAATTATAATTTACTGTCTGCCGGCTTAAAAAAGGTTTTAACTGGTCGGGACGACTGGATTTGAACCAGCGACCCCTTGCTCCCGAAGCAAGTGCGCTACCGGACTGCGCTACGTCCCGAAAATAAAAACTAAATTCTTTCTTTCATTTCCATAATTGTCTTTTTGTAATCATCGGTTTTAAATATTCCTGAGCCGCTGACGATGATATTTGCTCCGGAATTAGCAACATCCGCGATATTTAGCACCTTTATGCCGCCGTCAACCTCTATTAATGTTTCCAACTCACGCTTTGCTATGATTTTACGCATATTTTCTATTTTAAACAAAGAACCATATATAAATTCCTGTCCGCTAAAACCTGGATTTACGGACATAATTAAAACCAAATCTATATAATCCAGTATTTCATCCAGAGCCGATATAGGCGTGGAAGGATTTATTGCAACCCCGGGGCTTGCGCCCAATTCTCTTATTTTTTCGACAGCCCTGTGCAGGTGGATACATCCTTCTTGATGTATCGTCAAGATATCCGCACCGCTCTTAACGAACTCTTCGATATACCTTTCAGGTTTATCAATCATCAAATGGACATCGAGCGGAATATCCGTCCCCGATTTTATTGCGCTGACAATATCCCATCCGGCGGTTATATTTGGAACAAATATGCCGTCCATAATATCAATATGTATTAAATCGGCGCCCGCTTCTTTTATTAATTCAAGTTCGGCCGCCAAATTCAACAAATTACCGGAAAGAATAGATGGCGCTATCTTTTTCATTATTTTTATATTTTTATGTTTATATAAGATTTAATGGATTTAATGGCCTGGCCTGCTGTTATTCCGGTTCTTACCTTACGCAACCCCTCTTGCCATTTCCTTCAGCTTTTTAATCCTATCTTCCGTTGGGGGATGTGTGCTGAACAGGCTTTTAAAGGCGCCGCTCCTGAGCGGATTTACTATAAACATATGTGCGGTAGCGTGGGTCACCTGATTTGCGGGCATCGGTTCTTCCTCGTTCCCTGCTTCTAATTTATTTAATGCGCTTGCCAAATAAAGCGGGTTGCCGCTTAGCCCCGCCCCGCCTTTATCTGCCGCATATTCCCTCTGTCTTGATATAGCAAGCTGAATTAATGTGGCAATTAAAGGGGCAAGTATTGCCATTACAATTAAACCGACGATATTACCCTCCCTGTCGTTGCTCCTTCCTCCAAAACCGGTAAACATTGCCCCCCATTCAGCCATCCATGCAAGCATGCTAATCGCGCCTGCAACGGTAGCCGCAATGGAGCTTATCAGTATATCCCTGTTTTTTACATGGGTTAATTCGTGTCCTATAACGCCGGATAATTCGTTGTTGTTTAAAATTCTCATAATGCCCGTTGTAACGCAAACAGCGGCATGCTGCGGATTCCTGCCCGTGGCAAATGCGTTCGGGGTATCTTCATCGACTATATAAACCTTTGGCATCGGGATATTTCCTCTTACCGCAAGATTCCTAACTATCGAATAAAGTTCCGGCTGTTCCGCCTCCGTCACGGGGGTAGCATGGTACATGGATAAAACCATTTTATCGCTGAACCAATATGTACCGATATTCATTATAGCCGCAAAAATCAGGGCTATTATCATACCCTGCGTTCCGCCCAGTACGCCGCCAGCAGCAATAAGAATAACCGTAAGCAGCATCATTAATATAAAAGTCTTAAAATAATTCATGTAACTAAATCCTCATCTTTCATCTATAGATTGGCAGATTACGAATCAAAAATCAGTGGAACTCGATTAAAAATCAACGAAACTCATCTCTTTTTTTCGTATTTATCGTTTGTATTTGCCTTATAAATCATTATACCTCAAAATTTTACGAATTTGTTAAAAAAATAATTATCTTTAATCTTTAAACAAAAGTCCCCCTTTTTCTCCTCCTTCCGTATCTTCTTCTACCCTTTTATCCATGCTTGCTCTTTTTTCGACAACATCTTCAATCTCGTTAACAGACGGCAAATCATCCAAATCCTTAAGATTAAAAACCTCTAAAAAATGGTCCGTTGTTTTATAAATTAAAGGCTTCCCGATAATCTCTTTCCTGCCGGCAACTTTAATAAGATTTTTTTCCAATAAGAACTTTATTATGCCTCCCGAATCAACCCCTCTTACCGTATCCACTTCGCTCTTAATAATCGGCTGTTTATATGCTATAATCGATAATGTTTCTAATTGCGGCTTTGTAAACCTTTGCGGCTTTACCTTTAAAAATTCGGAAATTATTCCGTAATATTCGGGCTTTGTCTTAAAGCTATAGTTATCGTTATTGACGGATAAATATATCCCGTGCCTGCCGTTTTCGTTAAATTCATCTTTTATAAATTCTATTGCCTTTAAAATCATTTCCTTCTTTTTTTTATCTATTTTCCCTTTTTCTTTATTTTTATTTTTAGAACTTATATTAAAAATTTCGTAAAGCCTTTCTAAAGAAATTGGTTCGCCGGATGTAAATATTATAGCTTCCATTGCAGATTTAAGGATATTTATATCCTCGAAATAATCGTTTAATGGGTTTAATAAAATCATATATTTACTTTGTTTAAATGCGGCGTGAATAAAACAGGTCTGCCCTATTTAGAATAAAGCCCGACTTTCAGGGAATCGAACCATGTCAAAAACCTGCCGACCATCTCCTTTCCCTTAAAAATGAGGCCATGCTGCGGCGCTATCATTTCGACATCGAGCTTCGAAACCCTGTCGATCCAGACCTTTTTCGGCTCATTCGAGGGCATCCATCTCTTATGAAAATATTCCATATATTTAATATGGCTATCGAAGTCTTGAACAAATATATTTGGTTTTCTTTTTCCTTTTAAATCTTCTTTAGGAACAAGCGCCGCCCCGATATCGCCCGTAAAAAGTATTTTTGAAACAGGGTCGTAGAGGTTTAAGTGCCCGGGCGAATGTAAGTAATGCGCGGGGATTATCTCAAAGGCGTAATCCTTTGTCATATTTAGCTTCATGCCTGTATCTTCAACCATTATCATATTTTCCGGTCTTGCTCCATAATGGGATATAAATGTGGACCAAATTCTGTCTATTATAACCTTCGAGTCGGTGATGGAAAGCCATAAAGCCAGTGCCGAGATTACATCCGGGTCCTGATGGGAAGAAAAGATGTATTTAACTTCGGACATTCTTACTTCGCCGGCAAAGGCGGATGAAACGGACGAAAACATTTCTATGCCGCCGGGATCCATTATTGTCGCCACTTTATCGTGTATGAGCAAATATTGGTTGGTATCTATTATGTAATCGGGCCTTTCGCTGTCCTTGCCAAAATAAATAAACTTATGATTGGGCGATTCAAACAGGATTTCGGAAATCATATATATGTTCACCTATTTCAAGTTAAATTAATACAAAATCACACGCAAATCTCTGAAACTTTGCTGCCTAAATTTTTAATCGTTTTCGTAAGCCCTTCATTTAATTTACTGTCTATTCTAAGGGTATCGTTAAGTTTCGCACTGACCTTTCTAATGCCGAAAAGGACATTGGATATTTCCTTTGTCGAACTTGAGGACTTTTCTGAAAGTTTTCTCACCTCATCCGCAACAACCGCAAACCCTCTGCCTGCTTCCCCAGCCCTCGCCGCCTCTATTGCGGCGTTCAAGGCCAATAAATTGATCTGGTCGGTTATCGAAACAATGGTGCTCAGTATTTCATCCGTAAAAAGCGTCAGTTTATAAAGTTCGATTGAGTCGTCGTATGTCTTTTCAAGCGTTGAAAACGAGCTCGAATACATATGGTCTAACGAATCGATAAAGTTTTTCATATTATTTTTAGACTCTGTGCAATTTTTAACGAATTGGTTAAATTTTTCGTTAAGCCTGGGGAGTTCTTCGGAATCCTTTGCGCATGAACTAATAAGGTTATCTTTGCTTTCTATAGCCTCTTCCTGCCTTGATACTTTTAACTTTAACGCCTCTATTTCTTTTTTATAACCATCTATAACCCTGGCAATTTCGCTGTCTTTTTTGCTCAAAGAGAGGTTAAGTTCGTTATTCTTTTTTTTAAGTTCGGCAATTTCGCCAAGTAATTTTTGGTATTCATTGCTCGATATAAGTTTCATAACGCTTCCTTGTTTTAAATAATTTAATAGCTATTTATATGCCTAAAATTTAATACATATCTATTATATTTATATTTATTTTTAATTCAATATATATTTTTATAGATTTTTATATTTTTCGATTAAGCTCACGGAGCATTTTATTCCGTCCATTGCGCTTGTTATAATCCCCCCCGAATAACCCGAACCTTCGCCGCACGGATATAAACCCTTTACGGAGACCGATTCGAAATCATCCCCCCTTTTTATACGGACGGCAGATGATGTTCCCGCTTCGACGGCCGTTAAAACAGAGTTTGAAACAAACCCCCTGAACTTCGTCTCGAATTCGATTAAAGAACCGGCTATAGGTATATTTAAAAAATCCGGAATTATATTGGAAAGATTATAATATCTAACAGAGGGCTTATAAGAAGGTTTTGGCAAATCGGCAGATTTATTTAACGGCAAGGTTAATGATAAAGTATTTTTTGGTAAATTTTTAATAGCCGCAACCCTGTCGATAATGCCCTCTACATAATCCGCCGCCGGTTGAAACGGCGCGGTAAAATTACCGCCGCCGGCCTTAAAAGCCTTGCTTTCCACGCCTTGCCTGAATATCAGCCCGCCCATGTCTTCGGAAAGAAGGCTGTTATTCATAGAATTACCCATATAGTCTAACATCTCTGGCCTAACCGTTGCTACAATAGCGCTGTTGGAATTTTCAAGGTCTCTTCCCGAATAACTCATCCCGTTAACGCAAAGATGGTTTTCCTTAGAACTTGAGTTTATAACGAGTCCTCCCGGGCACATACAAAACGAGTATCCGCCAAAACCTTTTGAACTTATATTATAATACACGCTCTCAAGCTCTTTGCCTGCACCTTCCTTTTTGCCGCCTTTGTAAACTTTACCCCCTTTAAAAAATAAATGATTAATAAAATCCCTTTTATGTTCTATTCTGAACCCGATAGCGAAAGGTTTCTTTTCCATATAGACCCCGCTTTTTTTTAACGACTCATAGGTGTCATAACTGTTGGAACCTGCGGCGATAATTAAGAAATCCGCTTTTAAAACCCTTTTATTAGTTATAATCGAATGCAGCATGAACGGTTTTGCATCCCCCTTTGGCGCATCCGTGATTATATCCGTCAATTCCTCTTCATAAAAGATTTCGACCCCGTTTTTTATAAGGTAGGTTCTGATGTTTTTAAGGATATGTATTAATTCGTCGCTTCCGAGATGCGGCTTATGCTCGGTCAAAATATCGCTTTTTGCACCCATTTTTACCAAAAAATCTAAAACATATGATACTAACGGGTCATTTTTCCTAGTCGTAAGCTTGCCGTCGGAAAATGTCCCCGCCCCTCCTTCGCCAAACACGACATTGCTCTTTTCGTTAAATTTTGCGTTGTCGAATAAATCGTTTACATCCCTTATTCTATCTTCTACTCTTTTCCCTTTTTCGATAATAATCGGCTTGAACCCGTTGTTTACTAACGAAACGGCTGCAAAAATCCCGGCAGGACCCATCCCTACAATTAAAACATTAGGCTTATTTTTTTTTGTTGCGCTATCCGCGTATTTTGTATTTTCAAAAATATTATTCTTTTTACCGTAAAAAAAGCCTTCTTCCTCTTTATCAGCCTTCCTTGCTTTTATTTTATTTTCAAGTAAATAATTTAGAATGAAATCTTCAACTTCAATATTATTTATGTTAAGCGCCTCCGTACCGACGCTTGCGCCCGTTTCAAATCTTTTAACTTTTATATTTATAATAGCTTTAAAGACGGCTTTAGGCTCTTTTTGTCTTAAATCTAAAGATTTCTTAATAATCTTAGGATAAATTAACAAATCTTTTTTATCTAAATCCAGATTATTTTTTTCCGAACGGAATTTAAAATTTTCAAATATTTTATCCAAGCGCTTAGATAAAAAGTCCTCGTATGCCTTTTCGGAATGGTCGCCGCCGATTACTCCGGTTTTAAAATCGTATATAACTAACATAAAATACCAAATTACCGTGATTTTATTCGTGCTAAAGTTTATGATGGATTTACCAAAGACACCGCGGGTTCTTTTGCCAACTCTTCTTTGCTTAATTTTATTGAATGTTTAAGCGGGATTAAAAGCACCGGGCACAGGGAATTTTTTGCAACCGAAAAAGAAATCGAACCCGATATAAATTCCTTAAAACCTATTTTCTGGTGAGTTCCTATGGCAATTAAATCCGACCCTCTTTTCCTTGAAAAGTTAAGAATTTCGGATGCGGGGAAACCGTAAGATATAAAAATCTCATAATTTAAATAATATAAACCGGATTTTTTTAACTCATCTTCCACGGTTTTCCGTGTTTCCTCCATTTTAAGCTGAAGACCGGCCTTCCTGTTTATCACAGGAAACGGCACGTAAGGGATTACATGTAAAATGTAAAATTTTGCCGCATTTTCCCTAAAAAACGAAGCGGCTTGCGTCAATATAAAAGATGTTTCAAAATTTAAATCGATTGCGACAAGAACCTTTTTTTCTATTTCCATATTTTAATATTATCTAATTCACACAATTTTTTCAAGGATTGTAAAATATTAAAATATTAATTGGCTTGATTTTTAAGAAAAAATCAAATATAATCTCACATAATCAAGCCGCTTGCCAAAGCGAAAGTCAAATAATAACAATAATATTTTATACTATGGGGGATGTATGTGTGAAGACTACCATGATTCAAATTTAACGAAAGAAACAATAAACCTTGAAATGGCAAGACAGTCTTTAATCGAAGAATTCCAGGCAATTAATTGGTATCAAGAAAGATTCGAACTTACCGGGGACGAGGAATTAAAAAAAATTTTAGCCCACAATAGAGACGAAGAAAAAGAACATGCGGCAATGCTTATGGAATACATTAGGAAGCATGACCCTGTTCAGGACGACAAATTTCTTCATCACGATTAACTGCGGCTTAGTTAATCTCCGCCGTTCTAATGTTAATGTCCTTATCTATTTTTAACAATGTGTAATTGTCAATACACTTCCACCCCCTGTCGGAATCATAAGGCTCCGATGCAACCACGGCTTTATCTCCGTCTATTAAATAATATAAAGAATAATATGCCAATCTTGGCTGCCTCACGGGGTCTTCCCCCTTCTTTTTAGCCTTCGCAAGCCTTAACGCATACAGGTCGTTTTTTGGATCTTTCAATAAAAAATTGATAGCGGTAAAGTCGAATCTATTAGCAAAATCGGAAATAAAATCTTTGAGTCCGTCAAAACCTATGCCATTTTTAAAATTGCCTGCAATTAAGTTTAATAGCGCCTGCGAGTCCGTCATAGATTCGTCCCCAAGGTTATAAATCGTTCCATTATGAGCCAGCACATAGCTTGAATAAGGGCTGTCAGAATTTTCCCAATCGGTAACATTATTAATCCCCTTAATTTCAAAAAAATCGGGATTCACATAGGGGTGGGCATGGATATTGTCAATCTCCCCTTTCCCGCTTGAAGCCAACCTTATATGCGATATTAAAAGATTCCCGTTAGTATAATTAAGTCTTTCGGATAACCCTGCGCTTTCGGTAATAGGATCCCCGCTTTTAAACAAAAACTCGCGCTCAGGTTCCCTATCCCCGTTGTTTTGCCGGGCATTTTTAAACGACATAATATATATGCCGAAGCCATCTTTGTGAGGGGCATCGTAAGCCTTTTTAGACTGTACCTTAAGGCTATGGAACGCTCCCCCGTTTTCTCTGTCTTCGATTATGTATTTATAACTCATTTTATTTTTTGACATAACCCCTATCATTCTGCACATGCTATTTTCTCCTCGTTTAACCTCTTATTTTAAGGCTTTTTTATTAAATTTATTATTTTTAGTTTAATATATATTAATAAAAATAATGCTTTTCAAAAAGCTTTAATATATGTTATATTAAATGCGGGTAATCCGACAATACGGCAGGAAGATCGAAAACCCCGCCAGGTTCGAGAGAAAGCAACGGTATTGATTCGGAATGTGCGTGTTTTCTCGGATTGCCCTGCTATTAGCTATTTAAATATTTAGCCTTTATAGCTTTATAATAATATACCATAAAAACAATAAATATAAAGCATATCATCGAAATTGCAGGCAAAAACTTTTCACACTGCCCTTCTCACGGGCAACGAAGCAATAGCCGCCGGCGCTTATAAAGCCGGCGTTCGTGTGGCAACAGGCTACCCGGGCACCCCAAGTTCCGAAATTCTTCCTTATCTTGCAAGATTTAATAATGCCATCGTCAACTGGTCGATAAACGAAAAAACGGCGCTTGAAATAGCGATTGGCGCATCTATCGGCTATAAAAGGTCTATGTTTACCACAAAACATGTCGGACTCAATGTAGCTTCGGACCCATTTATGACCCTTGCGCTCACGGGGGTTCGCGGCGGCATCGTCATTATCACCGCCGACGACCCTGCCATGCATAGTTCCCAAAATGAACAGGACAACAGGTTTTATTCAAAATTTGCCAAAGTTCCAATGTTTGAACCATCAGATAGCAATGAATGCTTTAAATTTACCGATGAGGCTTTTGAAGTAAGCGAAAGCTTCGATACGCCGGTTATAATCAGAATGACTACAAGAATATCCCACTCAAAAAGTGTTGTCCATATCGAACCGGTTTACCTGCCGAATATGAATTTAAATTCAGAAAACAAAAATAATTCTTATCTAAAAGAAAAAATCTACATTAAAGACATAGAAAAATTTGTTATGGCCCCTGTTTATGCAAGAAAAAGGCATAAAATTGCGATCGAAAGGTTGAAAAAATTACAGGAATTTTCAAATAATTCCGGCATTAACAGGATTGAATACAACAGCCTCGATTTCGGAATAATTACAAGCGGGGTTTCATACCAATATGTTAAAGAAATTGCTCCGTTTGCTTCCGTTTTAAAACTTTCTTTTTCTTATCCCGTTCCTGATTTACTTATTAAAGAATTTGTAAAAAGGGTAAAAAGCGTCATTATAGTCGAGGAATTAGAGCCGTTCATACAAAATGAAATATCCTCTATAGGCATAAACTTAAAGGGCAAAGAGATTTTTAACAGATTTGGCGAACTTACGCCCGATATGGTAAAAGAAGGGCTTATAAATGCCGGCTTTATTAAAAAATATGATAATAAATCGTCCGGCAAATTGCTAAGCAAGGGCGGCTTAAGCGAACTCGACAATCTTTTGAAAAAATTGCCTCAAAGGCTTCCCGCTCTTTGCAGCGGATGCCCGCATACCTCCATATTTTACGCCCTGAAAAAACTCAAAGTTCCCGTTATGGGAGACATAGGCTGTTATACCCTGGGCGCATTGCCCCCTCTAAATGCAATGGACAGCTGTATATCGATGGGACTTGCCTTTGGAGCGGCACAGGGCTTATCTTTATCAAATTCCTCGCCCAAAAAAATTGCCGGCATAATGGGAGATTCTACATTTTTTCATTCCGGTATTACTTCCTTAATAGACGCAAAATATAATAACGCCTGTTTCACGGCAATTATTTTGGATAATTCGACAACCGCAATGACAGGCGGGCAGGATCATCCAGGAACGGGTAAAAACCTGTCGCCAGGTCAAGTTATGTCCAACAAAATAGACATAAAAAGAGTGGTGGAAGGCATTGGAATAGATGAAATATACACAATCGACCCGTATGATTATAACGCCGTTTACAAAACCTTGAAAAAGGCGCTAAGCTCAAAAAATTTAAATGTGATTATTACAAAAAGGCCGTGCATTTTATATCCGGTCAAAATCGATTTAGGCAAAAAATTCAAAATACTTGAAGGCTGCAACGGATGCGGCCTCTGCATGCAAACAGGGTGCCCTTCTATTCTTAATTCGGGTAAATTTTTGGATAATAATAAACCGGTTCCTTTTATCGATAGCTCATGCATCGGTTGTTCTATTTGCAAAGATATATGCGTATTTAACTTTATCGAAGAAATTAAATCTTAACGAACGAACCTTAAACTTATGGATGCGCAAAATATATTAGTATGCGGAATCGGCGGACAGGGCGTAGTTCTTGCCGGAAAGATCATCAGTAACGCCGCTTACGGGAAAGGCTTCGATGTTAAGACTTCGGAGGTTCACGGCATGTCTCAAAGAGGCGGTTCCGTCTCAACTCATATAAGATTTGGGGAAAAGGTATTTTCACCGCTTATACCGGGGCAGAGCGCAGATATAATTCTTTCGTTCGATATTTATGAAACTTTAAGATATGCCAGAGATTTTGCGGATAAAAAAACATTAATAATTTCGTCAAATTATGGTAAAATTCCACTGTGGGCATCCGCCCGTGAAAATGACGGGATTTCTATTGCAGAGATTACCGGGACTTTAAAAATTAATTTTGATAAACTGCTCACGGTTAATAAGAAAGAAACGGCAATGGCTTTAGGAAATGTCAGGGTTGCTAATATTATACTGCTCGGGCTTTTGTCAAAATTTACCGATATAGAAGAGGATTTTTGGCTTAAAGCTATCCAAGACAGCGTTCCCGAAAAAACTAAAGAAATAAATATTAAGGCATTTTTAATAGGCAGAAATGAAAAATAATAAAAACATTAAAGTAAATTACTTTGAAAAAAAGTATGAAACAATGGATTATGGAGAGTTAAAAACCCTCCAGGCCGCGAGGCTTAAAGAAACTCTTAAAACCGTATTTACAAAAAATGATTTTTATAAAAACAAACTAAACGAAGCAGGCATAAAGCATATAAGCGATATAGATAATATTAAAAATATAGGCGACATTAAAAACTTGCCGTTTACGGCAAAAATAGACCTCGTAAACAATTATCCTTTCGGCATTTTTTCCCGCCCTTTAAAAGACTTAGTCAGGATTCATGCTTCCTCCGGAACTACGGGAAAACCCATTATAGCAGGATATACAAAACGGGACATCATGGTATGGGCGCATCTTATGGCACGCGTTCTATGCGCTGCCGGACTCGGTAAAAACGATATAGGGCAGAATGCTTACGGCTACGGATTATTTACGGGCGGACTTGGCTTTCATTACGGGGCAGAAGCCCTTGGAATGACGATAATTCCAATGTCAACAGGTTTTACGGAGAGGCAGTTTACGATGATGGAAGATATTGGCGTTACAGCCCTTTTTTGCACCCCTTCCTATGCACTTTTTCTTGGAGAGGAGATAAATAAATTTATAAAGGATACCTCTAAAATCAAATTAAAAAAGGGGATATTCGGCGCAGAGCCGTGGTCGAACGAATTCAGGCAAAATATAGAAAACTCGCTTAACATAGACGCCTACGACATTTATGGATTAAGCGAACTTTTGGGTCCGGGAGTCGCTTTTGAATGCGTATATAAAAACGGCCTGCATATAAACGAAGATAACTTTCTTCCCGAGATAATAAATCCAAAAACGGGCGATGTCCTTAAGGAAGGCGAACAGGGCGAATTAGTTTTAACGAGCCTGAACAGGCAGGCTATGCCCCTTATAAGATTTAGAACAAAAGACATAACGAGCCTGTATAAGGATAAATGCAAGTGCGGAAGATCTTTCGTCAGAATGCATAAAATAAAAGGAAGAACCGACGATATGATTATCTTAAAAGGGGTTAATATCTTCCCTTCCCAAATCGAATCTATAATATTCGGATACGATTATCTTGAACCAGCCTATTTAATCGAACTTTACACCGACAACCTTCTTGACAAAATGAATGTTATCATCGAGCCGAAACAGGAGGTTTTTAATATGGGTGAAAGCAAAATGGATGAAATAACAAAAGAAATTTCACACAAAATTTACGAATTAATCGGAATCAGGTCTAAAGTAACCGCAGTTCCGCCAAAAACTCTGGAAAGAAGCCAGGGAAAATCAAAACGGATCAGGGATTTAAGAAAGAAAATATAATATTTATATATTTTACACCGCTATCTTTTCTATTAATCCGCATAATGCGTTTACATCAACAAGCGTATCCCTGCATGGCCCGTTTGGCCTTATATTGGGCAGTCCGTAAACCGGCAAAGGAAAACTATCTATAATCCCCGAACTTAAATCCCTTTCGCAAGCCACCGCTATCACGGCCTTCGGCCTTTTTTCTTCCAATACCCTTCTTGCTAATGTTCCGCCTGTTGCTACGGCAATAAAAATACCTTTTTTATCGCTTAATAACGCCAGTTCTTTTATATTACACTTTCCGCATTGAAGGCAATTATGGACATCCTCGGTAATCTTGGCTTTGCAATTATGCAATTGCAAACAATGCGGGAGTAAAATGAGAACTCTATCCTTAAGTATTTGTTTGTTTAAAGAAAAAAGCAAAAAATTATTTATCTCTATAAAAGAACTTTGCATCTTATCCCTGTTAATCCTGAAAATAGAGGTAATAAAAAAGGCCATGGGATACAATAATCTGATTAGAATATATCTTGCCGGATAAACCAATGCTGACTGATTTTTATTTTTTTTAAAAGACAGGCTTATGAAAAAAATCGATAAAACAATAAAAACTATTGCCGCAAAAAACAAAAATATATAAAGAGGTAAATCGGGGCTTAATTTTTCGATTCCGCCGGATATTACCCAAAAAAGGAAAGCCGATATTATCAGCAATACAAAAATAGATGCCGATATTATTTTTAAAAAATAAGCATGTTCTTTTTTTACAAATTTCATAAACATAGAAATTATTAAATTATTCTAATATATCGCCGGATTTTATCCTGTACCCGTTAATGAAATCCTCATATTCCATAAGCCTTTTGCCTTCGGGTTTAAGCCTGAGGAGGCTTAAATATACCCCTTTTTTAGCTGTTTTTATAACAAAACCGTATTTATTTGCAAGGATAACCATGCCGGGTACCGCCGCCGGTATTAATTCAAGTGAATTTTCAATATATCCCGCAATTTCTTCAAAACCGTTTCCATTTTCCATATAATCGATGTAGCCATAATATCCAAAATGTCCGCCATATATATCCAAATCGTTTTTTGTATTTATATTCGCATCTTTATCCGCATAATTATTTATATCTTCCGCATTCATACTATCATTAAATTTATTATTAAATTCTTTCCCGTTTATCAAGATTTTTGCCTCAAGGAGTTTAACCATTTTACCATTAAACATAAAAAAAGCCCCGCCTAACCCTCTAAATGCCCTTATTTTTGAGTAAATTTCCAACGGTTCGCCTCGAAAAAAATCTAACCTTTGGGCGGCTAAATCGATGAGTTTTGACCCTGTCATATTGCTTATTTTTATCAAAGACTGGGGATAGGCATACTTAAAAACATTCAATTTCACCCTGAAAATAGTTTTAATAACCTCCGCCAAAAGAACGCCGCCTGCATTTGAAAGGTTTTCATAAAGGGTTTCATAATATTCGTCTTTTCCGATTGAAACTTTATTTTGAGCTATAATAGGTCCGGTATCTATCCCGCTATCAAGAGCCATTATGGAAACGCCGCTATATTTAACCCTTTTTAATATTGCATAATGAATAGGGCTTGGCCCTCTCAAATCTGGAAGCAGCGACGGATGAAGATTTAGTACTCCATATTTTGGAATAGCCAGTATATCACCCGGAAGAATCAATCCAAATGCCACAGCAACTATCAAGTCAAGGTCTAATGATTTTAAGAATTCTATTTCACCTTGATTATTCTTCAGGGTCTTGGGCGTTCTGACTTTTATGCCTGCCTCATCCGCGATTGTATTTACTGGCGATTTTATGGTTTCCTTTTTTTTGCCGTCCCAAACGGGCGGTTTTGTATAAATACACTTTAAATCCAGAATATTTGTTTTAAAAAGTTCTAAAATGTTTTGCAGCGATCCCGAGGCAATCTCCGGCGTCCCCATAAAAACTACATTCAAGGGTGTGTTCAGGTTATTAGAAAAAGGCATAAATACCTATAAAGTTAAAACAGCGGCAAATTTCGATATTTGGGTTTAAGAAGTATAACTGGCATCCTTTTCCGGTTTCTTAACCCTTGATTTTTTAAGCGCGGCATTGTACAGGGAACGCTTTAACGGCGAAGCCTTGTCGATAAATAAAATCCCGTCAAGATGGTCTATCTCGTGCTGAAAGACTATCCCCAGCAAACCTTGCGCCTCTATAATAACCTCTTTGCCGGATAAGTCTAAAGCCTTAACCTTAATTTCGCTTGCCCTTTCTATATCGGCATTAAATTTAGGAATGGAAAGGCACCCCTCTTCATAGACGATATGCCCTTCTTTAGAAATTATTTCAGGATTAATTGCCACGATAAGGCCTTTATTTGCATTAAGAATATTCCCCTCATCCAGGAAAAAATCCGGAGAAAAATTTTTATCCTTATCCGTTTTTCTGCTTATATCTATAACTATGATACGCTTACCCTCGCCAACCTGCGTAGCGGCAAGCCCCACGCCGTCGGCTTTGTACATCGTATATGCAAGATCTTTGATTAAGGTAATATTTTCAGGGATTTCATTCGGGCTTAAAGGCTTTGCTTTTATTCGCAGTTTTATATCAGGGTATTCTAATATATTTAAAAACCTCATATTCGACTTAATAAATTTCGTTAATAATTATTTTCGAACTATTTTCCAATTGCGTTAAAATTAAACTTTTTTTGATAAATAATCAAGCCGTGAAGGGTTAGGGGGAGGTTATACAAATGCTGCGTGGCGGCATTTGGTAACTCATGTTTTACCGGCTGCGGCGGAACCTTTAACGCCGCAAACCCGGCAGGAACCTTTTTCTTTTTCACCCTCAAAAGAGGACCGTGCCTTAACGGCTCTGGAATATCCTTTTGAGGCGTTATTTTAAACATGCCTGTTATTTTTTTCGAGTAGAACCAGATACCCCTGTGCCAAAAATAATAAAACTTATTGTAATAATAATAAACCTTCTGATTTTTTTTATTGATATAAGCCGCCATATTACTTGATATATTAAGTATTATAAATTTATTATTTTCGGAATAATATTTTTCTCCATTTTTTTTAACATTAAAGTTATCGGTTCCCTGGGAATAAGCATAGCTTGACAATCCGAGAACAATGCCCCCGACTAATAAAATAGCAATTAAAATTATTTTGCTTTTTTTAATTTCTTTAAATTTATCAAGCATATAACCTCCAGAGATTTTTTAAATATACCACTATAATTACTAAAAATCAATTTTTATTTTGGGTTGGCATTTTGATATTGCATCTATATGCCGCTTGTTTTATAATATATAAGGTAGTAGCCACAAATGCCAAAAATACCGAAACATATCAAATGAAAAAGGAGACGAAATGCCCCTTTTAAGCGAACAGGATACCGAATTTTTAAAGAAAGACTTTGAAAGCAAACTTAAAAATAATGTTAAAATAATATTTTTCAAGTCCGAAGATGCCTGCCTATATTGCAAGGAAGTAAAAGACATTCTGGCCGAAGTTTCTGGTTTGAGCGATAAGATAACACTCGAAGAGTATGATTTTGACAAAGATAAAGAAAAGGTTAAGCAGTATTCCATTAAAAGAACACCGGGAATCGTGATTGAAGGAGAGAAGGATTACGGCGTTCGTTTTTACGGTATCCCAGCAGGCCATGAGTTTATGACCTTAATTCATGGGATAATGAATGTCTCCTCCAAAAATACAGGTCTTTCCGAAAAAACTATCGAAAAACTTAAAGAGATTATAAAACCTTATAATATTCAGGTATTTGTTACCCCTACTTGACCTCATTGTCCGCCGGCGGCGGTTCTTGCCCACAATTTTGCCATAGAAAACGATAATATAACGGCCGATGTTATAGAAATTCAAGAATTTCCAAATCTTGCCGACAAATATGAGGTTTTTAGCGTCCCCAAGACAGTGATGAACGATAACGGCGAAGTGGTTGGCGCCGTTCCGGAAGCCGTCTTTCTGGGGAAGGTTATGGAAGGTTATACCGCTTAGGGAACTTATCCTTTATAATGATATAATAAAACAGGTACATCTGATTTTCTGACAACGCTTTCAGCCATAGAGCCAAGCACCGCTCTTGTGAGCCCTTTTCTTCCATGTGTGCCCATTATAACAATATCATAACTTCCTTCTTTTATCGTTTCTAAAATAGTGTTATGCGGCTCGCCATGCGTAAGTATAGTCTTGACTTTAACCCCTTTTTTCTCGCACTCTTCCTTTAATTTATTTAAAATTGGTTTTTCTTCTTCTATCAAAAAATCGAGCTCATTTAACGACCCGCCTGACAAATCCCCAATATTTTGCAATGCTTGAATATCTATAACATGGATAAATGTTATTTCGGCTTTAATTTCTGAAGCAAAATTAATGGCATTATAAGCCGCGCTCGTAGATGTATCGCTAAAATCCACGGGGCATAAAATTTTTTTAAACATGGCCGGCTCCTTTAATTTTTTAAAATTTTTAGGCGTATTATTATCTTTATCTTTATTTCTTATATCGCATATATTATCTTAAAGTCAAGAAAAATCTTTATCCCCGAAAAGGTATCCGAAAAGGTATCCGATTTATTTTTTTAATTCCCCTTTTTTAAAAGGGGTGTCAGTCCGCCTAAAGGCTGTATCTTTGCCTGCGTTTATAAAACCAACGGTTTTATGCAGGCAAAGATGGGCGGGGTATTTATAAAATAAAATCGGGCACATTGACACAACCTAAAAAAAATAAGTATTGAATTATTTTCAAAATATGATATAAAATAGACTGGGGTTTAAAAAGAGTAGAATAATATAAATATAAATTTATGCAACCAAAATTACATAATTACTGCATCGAAAAAACATTCGAACTGCTTTATAACGATTCGAAACATGATGTTATAGATACCATTTTTAACCGCGATATTTCGGGCTTAAAACCCGACGAACGCATTAAATTAATGCAACGCGGCTCCTACATTATAGACAGGCTTGCCATTAAAAAATTAAGGGTTCACTGGTTTGGCGGACATTATTTATACCCTCACTCTCATGCGGGCTACATCAGGGGATTTTCCGATGCCGGCACAAAATGCGTTCAGCTATTTAATATTGCCGCAAAAGATTGGGAAAAGGGGAGGTTTAAAAGGTCATTTATAGCGCTGGGCGGCGCAACGCATCTCGTCCAGGACCTGTGCATACCGTTTCACACCACTAATCTGGCATTAAGGAAACATGTTCTTTTTGAAAGATGGATGTCATCGCATTATCTGGATGTAAATTTGCATTTAGAAAACGGGGTATATAAATTCAACCCTTTAAGGGGGCATTACAACGACAAACACCCCTTTGGCTGGGTTGATTACAATGCTCATAATTCTTCGAAATACCTGCCTGAATTATTATATGCAAGAACAAAAATGGAATATTTTAATTCACTGGCGAAAATCCTGCCTGAAGCCATAAAGACATCAGCCGGTTTTCTTGAGTTATTCACAAAAAGGGTTAATGGAATCAAAAATTGAAATTTGTCAAGAACATGGGTTGGCAAAAAACCTTTATTCCTGCCACGGCGGCGACATATTATCACATGCAAAAGATTTATACGGCGGCATTATTAATACAGGTAGTTTCAATCCTTCACAGCTAAAAATAATAGATTTTTCCGCCACCATAAACCCTTTCGGCTTAAGTAAAAATGCCGTTAAGATTATAAGAAATTACAGGCTGATAAAATTTTTCGTCGAAAACTACCCTGAAAGCTATCCTGACACTCTAATAGACACATTATCTGTTTACCATAATATAAGTAAAGGCCTGTTATTTCTCGGAGCCGGCGCAACAGACCTCCTGTTTAACATTACACAGGTTGTAAAGCCGAAAACCATCCTTATAGTCGAACCGTCTTTTTATGAATATGAAAGGGCGGCAAGAGCGGTAAAATCGTCTCTTATTCATATAAATACAGAACCTGCCGATAATTTTAGGCTTTTGGGAAAAAGCTATTTAAATCTTTTAAAAAATATCGGGAAGATAAACAAAAATGATATGGTTTTCCTCGCAAGCCCTTCAAATCCGGCAGGAGCCGTTACCCCTTTGGATAGTATTAAGGAAATATTAAACCTGCTAGAAAAGAAGGAGGCTTTTTTAGTTTTGGATGAATCGTTTATGGATTTTTGCGAGAAATTTTCGGCTAAGCGCCTGGCGCACGAATATAATAATTTAATTATAATCCGCTCTTTGACAAAATTTTTTGCAATGCCGGGCGAAAGATTAGGTTACATGATAGCGAATAATGAAATAATAAATAAATTTTCCGGCAATATTATTCCATGGAAAATAACCGGCCTTGGAACGGCAATTGCAATCAGTTCCTTAAATGACGGGGATTATATTATAAATACGGCGCAAAAATTAGAAAACATAAAATATAACTTTCATGGCAAATTAAAAGCTCTTAATACATTTGAAATAATACCCGGCGAAGCAAATTTCTTTTTGATAAGAATTAAATCTAAAAAGTTTAATGGATTGGATTTAAAAAACTATTTGCTCAAATCCGGCATTTTGATTAGGTACTGCGGAAATTATCACGGTCTTGACGATAAATATTTCAGGATAGCCGTTCGGAAGAAATTCGAAAATGATTATTTAATCGGCAAATTGAAAGAGTTTGCCCGGTCATTATGAAAATAATCATAAATATTTTGCGCCACCGTTTTATTGACGCCTTTAATGCCTAACAGTTGATTTACTGGGGCGTTTTTCACATTTTCCACGCTCCCCAGACTATCCATTAAATTCTTATAAACCATTCTTCCAACCCCTTTGATATTTAATAATTCGGAGGAAACTAACGACTTTCGCTTAAGTTTAGAAAAATACGACACGGCAAACCTGTGCGCTTCATCTCTTAACCGCATCAGTAAAAAAATTGCCTCTTTGTTCTTTCCGAAATTAACCTCGTTTTTTCTGTTCGGCAAATAAATATTATCCGTTTCGATATTTTTACCGCTGTCTTTTGCCTTTGCGATTGCAATTAGCGCAGGCATATCTTCAGCGTCTATCAGCCCTTTTTTCCTAAATTCATTCGACACCCTTGCCAAAACATTTAATTGCCCCTTTCCTCCATCGACCATAATCAAATCTGGCAGCGGGTCTTTTCCTGCCGCCGCATTATTAAACCGCCTGTATAAAGCCTCATACATCATGGCATAATCATCAGGGGTGTTTTTTGACCTGATTCTGTATTTTCTATATAATGAAGTATCCTTTTTACCGTTATTAAGAACAGACTTGGAAGCAACCGCATAAGTCCCCGATATATTAGAAATATCAAAACATTCGATAATTTTAGGGATTTTACCCATGCGCAGGACATCCTTTAATATGCCGAGCAGTTTTTCTTCCCTGCTTTTGCCTGCCTCCCCTATTTTCCCTTCATTACCAGCCCTTGCCGGGCCGCCTCCGCCCGTTTTTTCCAAAAAATTCTTTTTCGCATTTTGGAGTGCCATTGCTATAATATCGCCGTATTTATTTTTTTTTCCATCGGAAACAGTTTTACCGGCGCTGATAATTTTCACCTTTTTAGCCGAAAACTGTTTAATATAACTTAAAAGGCTGTTTTTATCGTCGATATTTATATCTACCGGAATTAAGATTTCATCCGAAATCTTTCCGCCTATTTCCAAACTTTTGGAATAATACTGGTTTAAAAAAGCCGAAAGCATTTCATCGTCATTTAAATATATGTTTTTAAAGAAAAAATTTTTCGTGCCTACAATTTTTCCGCCTCTAATAATAATTACGACAACATCCGTCCTGCCCTTTTCGCCGTAAAATCCTATTGCATCTATATCCTTTTCATTTTTTAGTACGGTTATCTGCTTTTCGTTAATTATGGTTATTGCGTTGATTTTATCCCTGATTTTTATAGCCGCCTCAAAGTTTAATTCCCTTACATATCCGTCCATGGACCGCTTTAATTCCCTTAATAACTGCCTGTTTTTTCCGCTCAGTAAAAGCCTTATCCCATCCACCCTTTCCTTATAGCCGGAAATCCCTATATATCCGCAGCATGGAGCGGAACACCTGTTTATTTGATAATAAAGGCACGGCCTTTTTTTAACGGCGTAAGAATTAAATTTATTGTCGGAGCAAGTCCTTATCTTAAATATCTTGTTTATCGTTTTTATCGTTTGCGTTACGGCATAAGAACTTGAATATGGGCCAAAATATTCCCCGTCGCCTTTTTTAAAACTTCTTGTTTTTATAATGTAAGGAAAACCTGTTTTTGATTTTGCGAGCCTGATATAAGGATAAGATTTATCATCCTTAAGGCTTATGTTATATTTAGGTTTATATTGCTTTATTAAGTTATTTTCAAGTAAAAAGGCATCCAGCTCGTTTTGAGAAACTATCGTTTCGATATCATAAATTTTCGAAACAAGATGTTCCGTCTTCACGCCTGCTTTTTTATTCGAAAAATATTGTAAAATTCTCTTTTTTAAATTTTTTGCCTTGCCGACATATATTACATCCCCGCTTATGTTTTTCATAAGGTAGACCCCTGGGGATTGCGGAATGTTTTTAAGTTTGGCAGTTAAATCTTCATTCATGGCATACTTAAATATTATCCATTAACATCATATTCTTTTTAACCCTATTTACTTCGTCCCTTAAGCGCGTGGCTTCCTCGAAATTAAGTTCTCTGGCAGCCTTTTTCATTTTTCTCGAAAGGTTCTTAATTCTTTTTTCAGCTTCTTTCGGATCTATTATTAAAGATTCTTCCCCGTTCAAGCTGCCGGATAAATCGATATAATCCTGCTCAAAAATTGTGGTCAAAAGTTCGGATATATTTTTTTGAATGGATTTAGGGGTTATATTATGTTTTTTGTTGTACTCCTCTTGAATTTTTCTTCTTCTTTCCGTTTCCGATATGGCATACCGCATCGATTCGGTAATTTTATTGCCGTATAATATAACCCTGCCCTTAATATTCCTTGCCGCTCTTCCTATCGTCTGAACCAGCGATGTTTTAGAACGCAAAAATCCTTCTTTGTCGGCGTCTAAGATTCCTATTAACTCGACTTCCGGAAGGTCTAACCCTTCTCTTAAAAGATTTATTCCGACGAGGACATCGAACTCGCCAAGCCTTAGTTCTCTTACAATCTTAAATCTCTCTAACGAATCGATATCGGAATGCAAATACTTTGCCTTAACCCCGCTATCTAATAAAAATTCCGTTAAATCCTCGGACATTCTTTTTGTCAGCGTGGTAACAAGAACCCTGCCCCCCTCGCTAACGGTATTTTTAATTTCACCGATAATATTATCAACCTGATTGGTTTCGGGTCTAACCTCCACATGCGGATCTATTAAACCCGTCGGGCGAATTATCTGTTCTACGACCTGGGAACTGATGCTTAATTCATATTCCGCCGGCGTTGCCGAAACATATATAAGATTATTTATGTGGGATGAAAATTCGTCGAAATTTAAAGGGCGGTTGTCAAGCGCGCAGGGAAGCCTGAATCCATATTCGACAAGCGTTGATTTTCTTGAAATATCCCCGTTATACATTCCCCTGATTTGCGGAACGCTCACATGGGATTCGTCAATTATGATAATAAAATCCTCTGGAAAATAATCGAGAAGGGTCGGGGGAGGCTCGCCCTTTTTTCTGCCCGTTAAATGCCTTGAGTAGTTTTCGATACCCGAACAATAACCCATCTCCTGAATCATTTCGAGATCGTACATAGTTCTCTGCTCAAGCCTTTGCGCTTCGACAAGCTTGCCTACGGATTTAAGCTCTATCAATCTTTCTTTCAGTTCTTCCTTAATAGATTTAACGGCGCTTTGCAAGGTTACCTCATCCGCGACATAATGCGATGCGGGATAAATTGCAACCTTTGAGAGCCTCCTTATAATTGTGCCTCTAAGCGGGTCAATCTCCGCTATCAAAGAAACTTCGTTCCCAAAAAACTCTATTCTTATTGCAACCTCTTCTTCGTAAGCGGGGAATACATCTATTATATCTCCCCTGACCCTGAATATTCCCCTGTGAAAATCCATATCATTTCTTTCGTATCTTATCTCGGTCAGCTTGTCCAAAATATCGCTAAAATTAACCTCGTCCCCTTTTTTTAGCTCGAGAAGCATATTTCTATAGCTTTGCGGCGAGCCAAGCCCGTATATGCAAGAAACGGAAGCAATAACGATAACATCCCTCCTTGAAAGAATAGAACGGGTCGCCGAATGCTTCATCTTATCTATCTGGTCGTTAATAGCGGAATCTTTTTCTATATAGAGGTCTTTCGACGGAACATATGCCTCCGGCTGATAATAATCGTAATAACTTATAAAAAACTCGACGGCATTTTCGGGAAACAATGCCTTAAACTCGGAATAAAGCTGTCCCGCAAGGGTTTTATTCGGCGCAATTATCAAGGCGGGCCTTTCAAGCTCTTTGATAACCTGCGCCATCGTAAATGTCTTTCCCGAACCCGTCACACCCAAAAGCGTCTGGTATTTATAGTTTTTACCTTTTATTCCTTTAACTAACGAATCTATTGCCTCTGGCTGGTCGCCTGCGGGGTTGTTTTCCGAAACAAGGTTAAACAATGGCATAATAGGATTATTATAACATTTTTTGGAATTTTGAATTAGAAAAAGGTATTAGCAAAAGGTATCTTTTCTTTTTATTTTTTTTAATTCCCCTTTTTTAAAAGGGGTGGCGGTCCGCTTTAGCGGACTGACGGGGTATTTATAAAATTAAATGATACCTTTTTCTATACTTTATTGCACAGCAAAGAATAAGGGCAGTATTCACAAGCCTTAATATCTGAATTATCTGGAATAAACGGTTTTTCTTTATCCAGCATTTCTTCTATTACATTTTTTAAAGAGGGCAGAATTATCTTCTCCATAATTTCATCCTTATCCGCGCCATCAACCCTTTCTTTATCGAATAAGTATTGCCTATGCCCCTTGCTGCCCATTTTTTTATCCAATGTTATTAAATTAATGCAGGCGTTTAAATTTTTATAACCATGGGTACCCTGTTCGGTCTTATAAAGATAAAGATAAACCGGAAGCTGGAATGATTTTATAAGTTCTTTGATTTTACTTCTATCCTGTATTCCCGATATAACCGAAATATTCCCCGTAAGACTGCCTCCGCTATTGCATTTATATTCTAAAATCTTCTCGATATCCGGTTTAACGAATGATATGCCTGTTTTATAATCTATGATAAGGATGTTTTCGTTCTCCCTGGCTTCAGGGTATTCCTCATTATTCTCTTTGCTTTTATATATATCTTTATACATATCGATTCTATCGATTATGCCGTAAAGTTTTATTGCTTTAGTCCCCCGCCGTTTATCACCCACAATTATAAATTCTGCTTCCTTTCCTGCTTCTAAATCTAAAATTTCCCAGATAGTTTTACCTATGTCATAACTCTTAAGGTCTTTTTTGATAAAATTATATAGTAATTTTTTCGCCGTTTCTTTAACGAGAAAAAACTCGCCGTTGCCTGCATCTATTTCTAATTCTTCGATAATATCAGGACTTTCTATAATACTATCTAATGCGGACTCCAAATAACGGCCGGTATTATAATCCGCCCCATAATTATTTCCTTCTATTTCTATGAATTGCTCAAAATTATATCTATTTTCCTTGATGCCTTCATAAAATTTTTTAAGAACAGCGTGGATAAATGTTCCTGTTTTGTCAGCCCCGAGCCTTTTACCCTGTTCTTGAATTTCTTCGAGGCGAATAATATACCTGTAATAAAACTGCATGGGGCAGTTAATATATGTATCTATAGCGGAAACCGATAATTTTTTTATTAAACCCGCTAATATTTTTAAAATTTCATCGTTTTTTTTAATTTCGAAACCGTTTTCTCCGTTCCGGGATTCTTGAGATATTACCGTTTTAAAGCCTAACGGTTTTACTTTATCCTCTATATCGAGTTTTTTTGCCTTTTTCTCCTCATCCCAAATAATTTCTTCTATAAACCTGCTTCTAATTCTTTTGTCGTTTTTAATATAAACGATATGAGCCTCTTTGGCTCCAAATACAAGCCTTCTAAAATGGTATCGATGCAGCGCCTCATAATCGTTGTAAGTAAATAAGCCTAAGTTTTTTCTCACAGGATAGGGCAGGAGCGGATCGAATTTCTCTATCTGCGGCAAAACATCTTCGCTCGCATCGAATATCGCAACCCTGTCAAACTTGAGAACGCGGGTCTCGAGAATTCCCATTATTTGCAGGCCCTTAAGCGGAATACCGTTAAATGCGATAGATTCGTTATCCATATAATATTTAAATAACCTGAATACCGAGTTCTTTAGGACGGGTTCGTTATTAAAATATGAATCTTTAAATAAATTTACGGCCTCTATCATTTTTTTGGTAAATTCCGGTGAAAGCTTATACTTCAGAGCATCGTTATTTTCTGTTGTTATTAAATTAACGATTTTTATCAAATTGGACGCAAAGTCTTTTGCCGTTGTTTTATTGTCCTCGAAATTTTTAAAAAAACATTCATGAACGGCCTTTATGATATTTACTGCGGATGCGTCCGCGGCGCCTTTGTTTATTAAGTAATTATTTTCTATCTCATTAAGGCTTATGAATATATCCCCATTTTTTACGATAAGATTTTCTATATTATTTATCGCGTATATAGTTTTTATTCCGCCAAGTGTTTTAATATAAGGATGTTTTACCAAATTTATATAGTCCTTTGCCCGGTATTCAGGCTCTATTTTTGAGTTAGCAAGCAAGGCAGGCGCGGACGTTTTACTTCTGGCCGACATCTGGGCTTTATATATAAGCTCTATCAATGAATAAAGCGGGGTTCTTCTTAACGGGTAACCCATGGTTATGTTGTAATCTGCATCGATGTAATCCATAACATGGTAAAGAAACGGTAAAAGAGTATTGGAATCGGGCAAAACAACGGCATTTTTTTGGGGATCGAAATTATTTTCATCGAAAATTTCGTTTCCGGCAAGTAATTCGGAATGGGTGTCGAACCCTTCATAAAAAAATAATGAGGTGTCATATTCGTTTCCCCGAGCAACGGCCGCGCCTGTTTTTGTTATGCAGACTATTTCTGCTTTATCTAATGATTTCCTTAAATTTACGACGATATTATCTTTTAGATACTCATCTTCTTTTAAAGATTCGAACTGGGTATAAAATTCTGCAATCCCGCCGTTTATTAAAGCCTTTATAATATCCGACTCCGCCCTGTTAAGAAAAATTAAACCGCCGAAATATATTTTTTCGAATTCGTTAATTAGGGGCTTAGGCGCATTATTATTTAAAAATTTAGATGCCTCTATATAATTTAAACCTGCCGTCGTTAAATTTTCTTCCCTCAATCTTTCATGAAACCTATGCCTGATTATAGATAAATAATTATAAAATTTGCTCATATTTTCGGGTATAGCCGCAATATAAGATTTCATCTTATTAATGCTTTCGTTATCCACTAAACCGGCATCGAGCTCGTTAATCGTTTTAAGTAATTGCAGTCCCCATAAAAAGAAATCCTCGAACCTGTCGGTTTCCTTAAAAAATTTTAAATCTGTTTCATTTTTAACAATATTATATAAAAACCAGGAGGCGTTTATATTGTTAATCTCCGCTTTTGGACCGGAACTTTTTTCGGCAATGAATTTTATGAATTCGCTTAGCGAAAATATGGCAGGGGGATAATAAGGGGACTCGAGTTTATTTGCAAGAATAGACCTTAAATATAATGCCGGCCTTTCTCCGGGGAATACTACCGCATATTTTGAAAAATCTTTATTTAATCCATTATCGATGCCGGAATTTATATCCTCTAAAAGTTTATCCGCCAGATATTCCAAAAGAAAATCTTTATAAGAAAGCGCATATATATTCATGAAACCTTTTCAACCTTTTTTTCGTCGGTATATAAAATATATCCGCTTATATCCATGTCCGGCTTGCCGGTATTATTGATATTTGAATATATTCCCGCAAGAATACCCATGTATTCCCTGACCTGTTTTTTGTATTTAAGGGATTTAGCTTCGTCAAGCCTGCCCGTTTTATAATCTATCACCGCTATTCTATCGGAAAATATTACAAGCCTGTCTATTCTTTTAAGCTCCCCTTCGTAATTTACCGTCTCTTTTTCGTTGAAATTCCGGGCATTTTTACCATTTACAAAAAACCAGTCTTTAACTTCATTTATGCTTAATAAATCTATAATGTCTTTTTTAATTATTTCTATTTCTGAACCTGTTATTTCCGTAAAATAATTTTGTGATTTAATAAATTCATGGGTTGCTTCGGGAATAATTTTATCCAATTCGTTTTTATAGTTACCTTCGTTTAAAAAATTTATTTTCGATAATATAAAATGCACGATATTTCCTCTTAACAAACCCTTTTTTATATTTTCATCTAAAATAAGGGAAATGTCTTCTTTTTGGCGTATCCCGTATAAATGTTGTTTCCAATCGTAATTTTTAAACCTGCCGAAGGCATTATTTAATATATGAAAAGATGGGGTAGAATCCCCGCCGTTGCATTCATCGGAATAATTCTTTTTATTTCCGATTTCTAAAGTATTTATGCCTTCCCTCATATCATTATCAAAAAATAGGCTAATTAATTTGTTATTGCTGTTCCCGAATTTAAAAGGTATTAATATATAAAGCTCCTCTTTCGCCCTTGTTGACGAAACATAAAAAAGATTTAATTCATCGATAAACCCCATAGATTTTTCATAAATATACGCTTTTATCTCATCTAAATTTTCGCCCGTGCTTAATAAAAAATCCAGGTTGTCTTTATTTGCGTAATAAAGTTTAAGATAGCCGTCTTTATTTTGGGGTTCATCATGCCCTTCATAACCTGCGCATATATTGCTTTTGTATTTATTGCCGCTATACTCCAAAACTATTTCGTTAACCGGGGTTATTTTGATACCCGCATAAGGTATAATTACAACCGGAAACTGGAGTCCCTTGGCTTTATGCATGGTCAAAACATTTACGGCATAATCTGTCGAACCCAGCTTCACTAAAAATTGGTCGTTTTCCTGTTCATGGTCGTTAAAAAAATCTATAAACATATCTATGGTGTGTTCGCCATCCTGTTCCCTGTTTTTTATAAGCTCAAGCAAATGCATAAAGAATCCAAGATTATCTTTAAATTTTTCATAGATATTGAATTTTTCATACAATTTGCAGACAGTATCATAGGCAGGATAATATCCTACGCCGTTAAACAGCTCTTCTATGTAATTATCCCATATATTTTGCCCGGTGCGGCCGCCGTTATTTAGCCGCCATTTTTTAAACTCTATATAAATAAAATCCTTTCCCCTGTTGTTTAAGATAAAATTATTTATTTCCTGTTTCAATGCTAAATTAGATTCAATAACCCCTGCAAAGATTTTTCCGCTGATAAAATTAATAAACGAAAGGTTGTCCGCCGGCTTATTAAGAAATTTTAAAAATGAAATAACTTCTTTGATTAAAGGATTATTTCTTATGTCGGCGCTCTGCTCGGATTTCACGGGAATATTTTCCTGCTTAAGCTTAAGAACGAGGCCTGCGGACTCCTGATTAGTCCTGGTCAAAATTGCGATATCTTTAAAACCGTATTTACCGTGATTCGTTAAATCTTTTATAATCTTTACCGTTTTATTTGCGCATTTTTCTTTAACACCGGCGTCCAAAGCATCATCCTCATCAGGAAGCAAACCGTTTTCGCGGCCGTTTTCTTCCGCTCCAGGTTTATAAGCCTCCGCATCCAGTTCTTCAGCTTTATCTTTACTTTTATCTTTATCCTTGCCGTTACCCCTTTCATTGTCATTTAAAAACCGCTCTATATAAATATAACCTTTAAAATCATCATTAATATCCTCAGGATTATCCGGTATATCCTGTTCATGGTCTTTATAAATATTTTCGATAAGGCTGCCTATCATCTCATCTACTATATTTTTAATCGTATTTTGGGGTTTACCTGAATTGGGATTGCCTTTATCTTTATATAATAACTTTTCGATAAGATTTTGGGGGTTAAATGTTTCGTTAAAAAAATCGATAAGCGCTTTTTTAGACCTGAAATTATTCTCAAGTTTTTCTAAATAACAATTCCCGTTATTTATGATATTGCCGTAAAAATCGTTGACAATGCCGTTGAAAAGGCTTGCATCGCTGCCTTTAAATCTATAAATCGACTGCTTTTTATCTCCCACATAAAAAATGGAACCGCCGTTAGAGATGCTGTTTTCCACCAAAGCCTTAATATTTTCCCACTGAAGCCTGTCGGTATCCTGAAACTCGTCGATTAGATAATGGTATATTTGCTCCCCGATATTAAAATAAATATCGGGAACTTTGTTATCTTTAATTAATTCGTTAACCCTTATTTTTAATTCGTCTATAAAAATAACGCCGTCGTTTTTAGATTTTTCGGCTATAATGCTTTTAATTTCTTTTAATATTTTTATGTACGAATAGAACTTTATCCCGCCAACGGTTAAAATTATATCTCTTATGCCGGCTCTTATATCGTCCCAGATTTGCTGGAGGGATGTTAATAAATCTTGATTTTTTAAATTTTTAGAATTAGTAATTATATCTTTTACATATTGCCTTTGCCAGTATTTGGAAACGAAATCCCTTCCCGTATTTTTTTCCAAGCCATTTTGAAATGTTTTATGTAATCCTATTTTATACGATTTATCCGACCTGTTAATTTCATCTATTAAATTTAATAAATTTCTTAATTTCCCCCCGCATTCGGGAAAATTTCCGAAGGGTTTTTCTATGTTTATTATATCTTTCGCCAATGCTTCTATATGCCTGTGGGTTTTATCCAGAAAATCTTTATCTTCGCAAATTTCGAAATATTTTCCTCTCGCATTTTCAATTTCTCTTAAATTTTTTATAACATCGGCAATTATGAAACGGGGATTAAATCTTCTTTTGCCTTCCATATCCGTATAATTTTTAATAAAATCAAGAAAGATTTTTTTAATCTCCCTGTCTTCATTTGCCGTTAAAAGCAGTTTATCTATTGCAAAATCGATGTACGGCAGCGGATTCATCCTTATATCGAATCCGGGACATATACCCGTTTCAGGTAAAGACGCTTTAATTATTTCCGTTAAAAAACTATCGATTGTTTTAATATTAAAATCGGTGTAATTTCTTATTATATTATCGACTAAACCGGATGCCTTGTTTATGAGCGCATCGTCGTCTTTCCCACCTTTCATGCCCGTTAAATCTATAACGCATTTTATTTGAGTTAACGCCTGCTTTTCGCCGAGGGCAATAGATTTTAATAACTTTAATATACGCTCTTTCATCTCGGTAGCGGCTTTATTGGTGAAGGTAATGGCCATAATATTATTAAGGCCGTTTGTGTTAATCCCGCCCGTCTCTCTTTTTGTAATATTTGCGGACAGAAGAAACTGCGCATACCTTAACGAAAGGTTGTGGGTTTTACCGCTTCCTGCGGAAGCCGATAGTTGAAAGATGTGGGGGAAAACGAGGTCTTTGTCTTTTTTAAGGACATTATTCATTGGCTTTAAAGTTTTTTGAAAGAAACATATTTATGCGCTATTTACTTTATATCACTTTGATTATTTCGGAAACGTTCTTTCGGGGTGTCTTAGAATTTCTTTCCACAGGCTTTCCTATCGGAATAAGCGCAACAAGGTTGTCCGGGCTTTTTACGCCGATAATGTCTTCTAACTCCTGCTTTGCAATTAACGGGCCCGTCATCCAGCATGCGCCCAAACCCTCGTTGTGACATAGAAGCAATATATGCGTAATAAAACTCGAAACGCTTTGAAGCCCGGGGTTTACGATAAATTTTCTGGTATAGTTTCTATCTTTGTCCGTTTTTTCAAGAATATTATCTATGCTTCCGGCGTACGGCTTTTCGACAACCGCCAGTACGACAGGGGCATCGTTAAAGAATGTATAAACGCCCGGGGCCTCTTTTTCTATAAGGGTTTTATATACTTTTTCGACCTCGTTTCTCATCCCGTCCAGAACATCTTTATCTTTAATTATATAAGTAAACCAGTTTTGCGAATTGCCCCCGCTTGGCGAATTAGAGGCGATTTCGATAATTTTCATAATTTGGTTTACATCCACATCTTCTTTTTTAAACTTTCTGATGCTTTTTCTTGTTTCTATTGCAAGGGTTAAATCCATAATATAAACTCCTATAGATAAAATAAATCGGATTCTTTTTTTCTTTTTTTTCTTTACACTGTTTTATCTTCATTTCGGCTATATTATACTGATTGCAGCTGAATTAAGGCTTTTTTATCATATTAAATTTATTGGATTGTTTTTTGATATTATCAAATTGCCAGGCAAGTTCCGTGATTATTTCGTTATTCGATGTAATAGTAACCTTTCCCAATAAATCTTCCCTGTGTGAAATTACCCCTATCGACAATTCTTCCGATATGGCAAAACTAGCATATGGCAGCAGTCTATTTAAATCGTTTTTAAAAACGTAAAATACATCAATGTTGTTATTTGCCTGTTCTTCCATAACTTCTTTTATATTAGAGAAATCATCCTCGTTCTTTAAAACAAATACCCGTTCGATGCGGATGCCTTTTTTTGCCTGCCTGTAATTTAATTCCGTATGTTCAGTCATGTCTTTGCCTGATTTCCAATAAAACGGTTCTATAAGATTACTTACAACCTTAAACGACTGCCCTGGTTTCAATTCTCCTAATATAATAAATTTAGCGGCGTAAATATCATGGAAAGTAAAATCCCCTCCTTTTTCAGCCTGCCTTAAAAGATGATGAATTTTCTCGAAGCCTGCAATTGCAATTCGTGTCGAAATATCTGTTTTTTTCTTTTTAAGCTTGTTGTATAACATTATAGTTTCATTAACAGCGATTTGTTCTTTAAGAGAAAGTTCTAATGACGGAAAAACCGCTTTTAATCTTTTTTCCAGATTACCGATGGCTATTATCAACTCTGCAAGAATAGTTGCCAATGCAAAAGCCAATACAATTACTATTTTTGTAGAAATACTCAAATGAAAATATGCGCTTAACCAAAATGTGAGTACTATAAAAACAATGCCGAATAACCCGATAAATAGGCGTAAAAATGTAACCCTTGACATTACATAACCTCTATATTTGGAAACCGTAAAATTATATTTTTATTATAGCATACATATTAGCTGCTAAAAAATAATTTCAGAAAACATTGAATTATTAGAAGAATCACGCTATACTTAGCTTTATGAAACTTGACCATCTGGTTCTGACCGTTAAAAGTTTAAACAATACGATTGATTTTTATAAGCGCGTTCTCAATCTGACTGAAGAAAACTTTGAAAACGGGAGGAAATCAATTAAAATTGGTTTGCAAAAAATAAATCTTCATGAGTTGGGCAGTGAATTTGAACCGAAAGCCTTAAATTCAGGTACAGGTACAGCTGATTTATGTTTTATAACCGATAAACCTTTATCCAAAACTGTTGACCATTTAAAACTTTGCGGAGTTGATATTATTTTAGGTCCTGTTAGCCGAACAGGAGCGGCGGGACCTATTTTGTCCGTTTATTTTAGGGATCCTGACGGAAATTTAATAGAAATAGGGCATCCTATTTAGTTGGACGGCTCTTTAAAAAGATAAAAAATCGAGGTGAATTATGCTAAAAATTGATTACGATAAAGAGGGGGATATTTTAGATATCAGTTTTTCTAAGAACGCTATAAAAGACAGCGAATATGTGGATTAATCCGGTTTGGTAGTAGATTACGATAAGGATGGCAAAATAGTCGGCGTCGAGGTGCTTTCCTTTTCCAAAAGAGTAGCAAAATATAACTCGCTGGAAGCATTAGCCGGCTAATTTTTTTCCCATACATCGTGAACGGAATTATCAATATACATATAGTTAACATTGACTATTTATCAATAAGAGAAAGGATATTGCTCTAAACGGCTTATTTACTGCGTCTTTGAATGGAGCGGGCAACGGGGTTCGAACCCGCGACACCAAGCTTGGGAAGAATATCAAGGGAAATTATTAGATTAAGTAAATATGCAGGAAAGCGGCTTACCTTTTTAATTTCCGGCTATTTTGTTTTATCCGTTATTTTCCTTATTTTCACCTATTTTCAAAAAATTTCTTCACAAAAAATTCACAGTCCGGGCGTCTGATTTTTAGTCAGACGGCCAGGGTTTGGTTTCTATGCGAAAAATATATAAAAATATATCGAGAGGGCTCGCTTTTGGCGACAAAAGCTACCCTCTCAAACTCTCCCAAGAAAATCGGGAATAGGGTAGAAACCTCAAAAAACCTGATTGCCCGATATTTTCTTAAAAAAATCCTTTCGTATTTGCGTTTTAAGGCCGGTTAAATTTCTTTTAGGTAGTTTGGCATTAACTTTCTTCCAGATAAACCCTATACTTAAAATCCGACTGCCTATCGCTGGTTTCATGCCCAAACCCCCAACGGCCAAAACCCCCGTTACCGCTTCGGACCGCCTTTGCCCTTATTAAGCCTGTTATTTAAGTCCTTGGTAAAGGCGTCTTCCTGAAGCTTAATTTTTTCCGAGTTTTCTTTTGTAATAACGTGTTCTTTGTATTTTAAGAATTCTAAATCTAATTTATCTTTATACCTCACAGTTTGTTTCATTTTTATTAAAGTTTCGAGCCCGCAAACAGGTATTTCGACATTTTCTATCGTATATTTTTCTATATTCTCGCTTACATCCTTAAAAGTAAATTTTTCTCCTAAATTACCGATAAAATCAATATAATAATTAAAAGGGGTACCGTATCTTATAACGGCATATTTCTCGACGTCAGCCGAATTTATTTCATTTACGGATTTATCGTTAAAAACTTTTTGAAGCGCTTTCTTAATCTTTTCGATATTTTCATCGGATTTGTCTATAAAAAAATCTATATCCTCTGTGGCTCTGATATAACCATGAATGTTAACGGCAAATCCGCCTACCACCACATATTTAACATCATTTTCGTTAAAAACATTACAGGTGTTTACAAATGCTTCTTTAATATTCATCATTAGATTCCTCTAAAGTTTTATATAATGTAAAACCTTTTTTAATTTTTTTACGCATCTCTGAACTCTTTGCTAAATCAAGACCAAAAACGATAAAATTCAACGCTTTTTCGATAGATTTTTCGTCCGGATGCATAATCCATAAATCGCATTCCGCTTCTTTAAACGTTTTATATTTATAAATAGGCATGATTATAAAATTACTCCTTCATTTATAATATTTTTCTTTTTAAAAAGGATTTCCCCTTGTAATGCTCCCAGTCTTTTTTATTTCATCGAGCAGGTTAATTGCTTTTTGAGACTTGTTTGTATTCATAAAAACCCTCTTTAATAACATTAAATTGAAAATCAAGAAATGGAAGGCTGCTTTTCTTGATATAACTTCTTATTTCATTGTAATTTTTTAAAACCCTGCTAAAACCCCATTTTCTTACGCATAAAACAATATATTCAAATACGGTGGATTTTATTGCGGCGGCAATTATAGTGTCTATCGGCGCAGGTGTATCAGGACAACTCCAAAATAAAGATTCTAATCCTAAATCCTTAGGATATATTTTTTTTTCTTCCGAAATATTTTCCATAATCCACACCTGTTTACCCCAGCTTAGGGTCTTTGTTTTTATTAAGCCTTCTTTCAAGGTCTTCCGCGAAAGCGTCTTTTTTTGCAGGCGCCGGACAGGCAAATCCTATTTTCAGAGCTTCCTGCCGGTAATACGGCGCCAGCCAGTATAAAAGGGTGTTGTAATCCCCTGAGTCGTAGAATTTTATCATTTCTCTGTTAAATTCCAGCTTGTCTTCGGCTTTAATATTTAATACGGGATAGCCGTTTTCCATTAATACGCCGTTGGCCATAAGCCGAGACGTTCTTTTATTGCCGTCCCAGAAGAACTGGTTTATGCTGCCGAAGCCGAAAAAAACCAATGCGCGGGTAACCGGATTTTCTATCGCCTTTATATCCTTAAGTCCTTCTTCGAAAACCCCGGGCAGCTTATCCGGTTCGGGAGGCATATGTTTGGTTCCGCCTATCGTTACCCTGCCTGTCCTGAATTCTCCGGGAATAAGGGCTTCTCCATTAGACACGAGGTAGTTAAGTTTAGAGAAAATATCTTTATTCAGGTCGAATTTCTTTTCTTTAACCAAC
>JAMDCP010000021.1 GCA_023489335.1 Deltaproteobacteria bacterium
GCATATCGGGAGCTAATTGATTTCCCCTTGTAAGAACCAATTTTGCAATTCTTGTATAACCTGCAAGCGCTTCCGCTGCAAGACCTTCCCTAACGGCAATCTCTCTCATAGCCATAACAATATCCGCCGCGGAGTTTTCTTTTGGACACCTGTATTTGCAACTATAGCATTGGGCGCAATTCCAAATTTTGCCCTTCATGTACTCTTCTATCGTCTCCTCGTCTCCCTCGATCATCATCTGGCAAACTTCGCGCGGGGAATAATCGTAAAAAGCGGCGGCGGGACAATTAGCCACACAGGTTCCACAGTTCAAACAACCGTGAAGGGACTCTTTAATACGGAAATCTTTCATAATTTCCTTATAAAAATGCCCCCCCTTGGCGCTTTCAATCTTCTCTGTGATAGGATTTTTGGTTTCTTCACTCATTTAAAATATCCTCCTTTTTGATATTTTATTGATTAATTTTTTGACATAATTCAACATGGTTATTTTTTGCAAAGGCAAACAATAACCTTCTAAAAATAAAAAAATAACACTGCAAGGAAATTTGAATTTTAAAACTATGGAAGCGGTACTGCTCACGGACCCGCGCTGCCGTCTGTTTCAGGAAAGATATCGTCAGATATTCTTATATCCTTAAAATCCTTTGCGTCTTTGATTTCTTTTATGTCTTTTATTAATTGTCTTATTTTAGAATTTTTTAAATAATACAAAAGCTTATTGTCTTCTCTTTTGTAATCTACCATTGCGGTATTTCTTAAAACGGCTAAATGTTGGGAAATATTAGATTGGGATTTTCCGAGGGCGGAAGATATATCGTTTACGCTGACTTCTTCACCTTCAACAATGCAGAGAATTCCAAGCCTTGTCGGATTGGAGAGCAGCTTAAAAATATAAGCCAATTCCTTGCATTTTCTGTTCAGATTTTCATCGTCGGCACAGAATTCTTTTTCCATTTTCCCATTTTTTATTTATTTGGCGATATAACATATCGCAATTATGCGTATATTCTAACTATAGAATATTCTAAAATTCTTGTCAAGCAAAAAAATAAAAAATGTTAATAACTTTTAAAATGTCTATAACAAAAAATAAAAAAATGTTCTAATATTAAAAATTATAAGGTTTTATTTTCGGAACCGGCGAGTAACTTTTTCCAGTCCTTTCCACTCTTAAGCAGTTCCGAAAAAATATCGCCCGCAGGAAACTGGTTATTTTTAATATAATTTTTCCACAAATCTATAAAAAATCTTTTTTTAAGCCTCAAAGAATCAATCGATAATTCTTTAAACTCATTTAAAAAATCGTCAACCTTTCTATCGAACTCGCCTGCGCTAAAAATATTTGTCAAAAAATTAAAATTATACAAATCCCCGCCCGAATAATTTCTGCCGCCCAATATAATCTCTTTTGCCCTCTGAACGCCGATTAAAAAACTTAATCTAAGCGCTATGGATGAAGGCGACAACAAACCGTACTTTGACGAAACATCCGCAAAAACCGCATCTTTAAGCGCGAATCTAAAATCGGCGGACGATACGATATCGAAACCTATGCCGCTTACCGCCCCTTTAATGGCGCAAATAACGGGAACAGGGCAATCTTGAATATGCTTTGTCATCATATTTAAAATAGTGATATAATATCTCGCTCCGTCTCTATCGAGATTTTCGATCTCTTTTATTGCCGGTCCTGTTGCATAAAAATCTGCATTAGAACTTTTTATCAAGATAGCCTTTAAATCCAGTTCTTTTTCGATATGTTCTTCGAATATTTTAATTAATTCGTTCATCTCTGATATATTAAAGGTGTTTTTATTTCCCAAATCTATATCTATAAGAGCTATGCAGCTATTTTTACATTCGAACCTTATCGGCATAATCAACCTCTTTATTGCCTGTTTAAATTACATTATTTTTATAAATTATCGTGAATCTCCTCTTTATGCCATCTTCTTCCTTCGATCATGTAATAAAGGATAGGAATGACGACAAGCGTCAAAGCGGTAGATGCCAGCATTCCGAAAATAAGCGCCCAGGCAAGCCCGTTCCAGACAGGGTCGGTTACCAGTATTACCGAACCGAATATAACCGCAAGAGCGGTGATAATAATCGGCCTTGCTCTCATTGTGCCGGCTTCGACCAGCGCGTCTTCTATATTATACCCTTCTTTTTTCCTATCGTTAATAAATTCTATCAGCAAAAGCGAGTTTCTTATGACAATCCCCGATAAAGCAATTGCTCCTATCATGGATGTCGCGGTAAAGTATGTTCTTATAACGGCAAAACCGGGCATTATTCCGATCATTTCAAGCGGTATTGCGCCCATAAGTATAACTGGAAGTATAAATGAACCCGTATAGCCGACTAAAAGTATGTAAATAAGCAAAATGGCTATCCCCATAGCCGCGCCCAATTGCGCAAAAACCTTAAGCGTAAGATGCCACTCCCCACCCCATCTTATACTATAACCTGCGGGCAGGGGATGTTTTAAAAAGTGTAGAAATAAATCCAAATTTGCATACATCGGACTTCTTTTTATAACCTTGCCGTAAACATATACCACGGGCTTTAAATCCCTTTCATAAATCATGTTGCGTAAATAACCGTATTTTATTTTAACGACGGAATTTAAAGGCACGAGTCTTTTGGCATAAGGTGCGTAAATCCATATGCTTGAAAGCGAATTTATATCCGTTTTAAAAGAATCCGGCATCCTTAAATAAATATCTTCTTGATGCAAATGCCCTTTCCTGTGAATTGTTCCGACCGTCATGCCGTTATTTAAAAGATAAACAGACCTTGCAACCTCTTCGGAACTTATGCCAAGCAGCGAGGCCTTTCTTCTGCGTATAATTAACATTACCTTCCTTATCGGCTTTTTATAAGAAGAATTTACATCCGTCACGCCCCTTGTCTTTTTCATCATTGACTCTACAATCTTGGAAAGCCTTTCCTGTTCCTTATAATTTGACCCGTAAATTTCCGCCGTTATTGTTGCCTTTACGGGTGGTCCGGGCGGGCTTTCAAGGACTTTTATGGTTGCGCCGTATTTTTTGCCGATTTGATGAACCGCGGGCAAAATACTTAAAGCAAGCTGATGCGATGACACTGCCCTTTTATCTTTACTTATTAAATTTACCCTGATTTCCGAAAACCAGCTTGCATTTCTGAAATTAGAACCCCGAAGCAGCCCTGAAAAATCTATCACGGAAGGCGTTCCGACGGTGGCGACATAATTTTTAACCTGCTTTATTCTTTTTAAATAATTTATTACATTAAGCGTAACAAGGTTAGTTTTTTCGAAGGATGAACCAGGCTTAGTGTTTATAGTTATCAAAAAGGTATTTGCATTGGCGACGGGGAGCATTTTAAATTTTACTATTTTCAAAACCGGCAGCGCCATTGCAACAATAAAAAGAAAAATAATTACCGAAATAAAAACTAACCTTTTCTTCCTGCCCAAAAGCAGCGGGGTCAATATTTTACCGTATAAGCCCTTTTTAATATCTTTGTTTTCTTTTTTTTTCTCCTTTTTATGAAGAAGCGCCATGCCCTTTTCGTTTGCCATGAGCTTTAAATAAAACCACGGAACAATCGTAAGGGCGACAAATAACGATACGAGCATGGCTATCGGAACATTAAAAGGGATAGGTCTCATATAAGGGCCCATCATGCCGGTAACAAACAGCATAGGTATAAAAGATGCTATAACCGCTAAAGTTGCAAAAAAATTAGGATTTCCTATCTCGTTAACGGCGTCCACGGCATAAGCGGGCAAGATATTCCTCTGCCTTGAAAAAACCCTTTCTATATTATCGATAACGACAATTGCATTATCGACCAAAAGCCCAAGCGAAAGTATCAATGCGAAGAGCGTTATCCTATTAAGCGTTTGGTGGAAAATAAAGGCAATGCCGAGAGTCAGGAATAACATTAAAGGAATAGTAAATGCAACTATGAACGCCTCCCGCCAACCCAATATTATCAAAAGGAGGGCTATAACAATCGCTATGCTTATTATTAAATGAAACAGCAGCTTGTTGACGGCATTATTTGCCTTTTTTCCGTCATTTCTCGTTATAGTATAATGAACGCCGTTCGGCATGTCGTTTTTAATTATCGAATGAAACTTCTGCAACACATTATCAACGACGGTAACCGCATTCTTTCCCCTTCTTTTTGCAATCGCTATAGTCACAGCAGGATATATGCCTTTGGCGCCTGCTATTATTTTGTCTTTAAAATTAATTTCCCTGTAATACTTGCCGAAACCGATTTCGGATAGAGAATTTAAGGGCTTGTAGGAATATTTAACGGCAGCTACATCTTTTAAATAAACAGGCTTGCCGTTAAAAACGGAAATAATAAAATTTTTAACCGAGCTGACGCGGTGAAAATATCCCCCTGCCGTCAAAAATGTTTTTTTATTGTTATTTTGCAGGAAACCGGCGGGTAAATCGATATTAGTCCCTTTAAGTTCCTGGGCAATCATTAAAGGGGAAACATTATAAGCGGCCATTTTAACCGGATTAAGAAAAACATTTAACTGCTTGTATCTTGCCCCGTTTAAAAATGTAACGCCGGTTCCGTGAACGGCATCCAATCTGTCTAATATCCTGCTCGCAATGGCGGTTAAATACCCGCCGCCGTACTTTTTGCTCCATAAGGTAATGTTAAGTATAGGCACATGATTTACATCTATCGGCTTTATAAGGGGTCTCATCACTCCCTTTGGAATTTCATTCAGGTTGGAAAAAACCTTGTTGTATAAATCGACAAGGCTTTTATCCCTGCTTGCGTTGACATGAAACTCCACGGTAACTATGGACTCGGAATTCATTGAAATGGAATAGACGTGTTTTACGCCTGGAATCTGCCACATTTTTCTTTCAAGCGGCTTAGTGACAAGATTTTTAACCTGATTTGCGCTGGCTCCCGGAAACCTGACGATAACATTTGCGGCAGGGACTATAATTTGGGGATTATACTGCCTCGGCGTAAAAAGTATTGCAATAACGCCGAATCCGATACTGAATAAAATCAATAAAACCGTTATCTTGTTTTCTATAAAATATTCGGTAATCTTAGCGCTAAAGTTTTTATTCATCTTAATTATTATAGCTCCTTGCGTAAATTGGATTTTTTATCGATGCGCCGCATATGCGGGACTAACATAACCGCCGACGGAGATTTTGCTTAAACCCGAAGTTATCACGGTTAAATCAGGGCTTAGCCCGTTTAAAGCTATAATATAATTTTTTTTATAAATCGGACCTTTTTTAATAGGTTGAAACATAATTTCTCCCTCGTTATTTGCAATATATACGCCCCAGACCCCGAGCCTTTTCAGCACGGCCGCTTTCGGAATAATCATAGCTTTTCTTTTGCCGACCTTAAATCTTGCAACCCCGTACATGCCTGGAAGCATGCCAATCTTTTCCCGCCGGTTAATCTTAATCCTCACCACAACGGAATGGGAATAAGGATTTGCGGACTTGACAACGGATATTACCCTCCCGAAGGCTGGTTTATTAATAGAACCGATATCTAATTCAACCTTTTCGCCTGGCAGAATAATACTATAATATTTAACATTGACATCCGTTTTGAATTCCAACCTGTTTACGGCTTGAATCATTAAAAGTATCTGTCCAGGAGCGGCAAGGTCCCCCAAAAAAACCTTTTTTTGAGTTATCACCCCGTTTATCGGGGAGTAAATGTTTTTATAATTTAAGTAGCTTAAAGCGGCATTTAAATCGGCCTTTGCAACCTTATATTGCATAAATGCGTTATCATATGTCTGTCTTGAAACTGAATTTTCTTTATAAAGCCTTTTCATTCTGCCGTAAGTCTTTTGAGCGTTTAAAAATCCCGCCTTAGCGGCATAATACTTCGAGCTTAGCTCCGGAGCGCTCAATCTTAAAAGAAGCTGCCCCTTTTCGACGCTTTGCCCTAAATGTATATTTTCATATGTAACATAACCCATTATATGAGCGGAAATAACGGTATTGTTTAAAGAAACTACATTTCCGGGGGATTTTAAATATTTGCCGATTATTTTATAAGAGGTTTTAACGGCATGGACATTTATTCTTTGAGGCATCTTTTGGACAAATGAAGGTTTCTTTGCGCACCCGGATATCGATAACGAAATGGATAATAAAATTAAAAAAATTAAAGGATAAAAAATAAGCCTTAATCTTCTAAAGGCAATAAAACTTAAATTGGAGAAATTTTCTAAACCCTTAATCTTGATTGTCATCGTAAACACTCCGATAAATAAAGATATATGTTATAATTTATTCCGAATTAATACCTGTATATTCTATTTACACAAATCATTATAACTTTTTAAATTATACCCGAAAATATGCAATAAAAATATATATGATTATTGATATATTATCATTTTCATATATTTCAAGTCAACAGTTTTTAAATTACTTTTACGAAAATATTTTACTTTACTTTTTCAAATTAATAATATATTAATTATACCGAATAACATCTTTTTTTAAATTTAAATAAATTTTTAAGCAAAAGGAAAAGGGATAAGGAGAATTAATTTTATGCTCAAAACATTAAAATCCAAGCTCTATTTTCTTATAATAGCAGGGTTCATTTTTATTTTATCGCTGAATGTATTTTTGATTTATTACGCCGGCGCTTTAAAACATGACAGCTTAAATATGAATGCCATTTCGCAAACCGAAGGGGCAATAAAAGACCTCAAGGGAAATCTTTTGCAAATAATATTTCTATCCCGTGAAAAGATGATTAAAATAAACGCGGCAAAATCTAACGCGGCAAAATCTAAAATCGAAAAACTTTACAACACAAAAATATTAAAAATAGCAAATGCTTCCAAAAATGAATTTACGAATTTAGGTTTTGCTTTAAAAGGTTATACCGCCGGATTTAAAAATGTTAAAGCTGATTCTATTTTCGGGATTAGGAAGGGCAATTTACACATGTTTGCCTCTAAAAAAATCAAGCTTAACCTTTTAAGCTTATCC
>JAMDCP010000013.1 GCA_023489335.1 Deltaproteobacteria bacterium
GCCTGGCCTTTTCTCGAAAGGACCTTTGTAATGGCGGCGGTTAATGTGGTCTTGCCATGGTCAACATGACCTATCGTGCCTATATTGACATGCGGCTTTGATCTGTCAAATTTCTCTTTGGACATTTTTCCTCCTGTAAAAATTATTTATTATAATTTATAATTTTGTGGAGCCCATGATCGGGATTGAACCGATGGCCTCTTCCTTACCAAGGAAGTGCTCCACCACTGAGCTACATGGGCATAAGCCGATAGTTATAATATGGAGCGGGAAACGGGATTCGAACCCGCGACCCTCAGCTTGGAAGGCTGACGCTCTAGCCAACTGAGCTATTCCCGCAATTAAAAACCTCTTTTTTTATCTTAATAATTATTTAATATAACTCTAAAACCTTAATATAATACTGGTGGAGAGGGGAGGATTCGAACCTCCGTAGACTCGCGCCGACAGATTTACAGTCTGTTCCCTTTAGCCGCTCGGGCACCTCTCCTCTTTCCTTTTAAAATTATGGAGCTGGCGATGGGAATCGAACCCGCAACCTGCTGATTACAAATCAGCTGCTCTACCATTGAGCTACGCCAGCTTAGCCCTTTCTATCTCGAAAAATGCCAAATAATACCCAATTTAAGTTTAGAAACCTTAATCTTATCAAAAAATTAAATTAATTGTCAACATCTTTTTTTATAAACTGGGTAGAGACGGGTATAAGTTGTTAAAAGAATCTACAGGTGATATAATGATTTACGAATATTCAGGGAATATTACTTCTTTTCAATAATAAATTGGAAGGAAAAATAAATTAATCCCGCAGTTTTTATTTAGTGAAAAAATTAATTGATGAAAATATGGAGATTATATCTTTCCGAATTTATAGGAACTGCGCTGCTTATAAGCGTGGGCGTTTCTTTTGTCATTCTTGATTTTGCCAAGGGAAGCCCCATATCCGCAATGATTCCAAATCCCGGATTTAGACGGATACTTACCGGTTTTTTGTTCGGAAGCACAGGAATGTTAATTACATTTTCGCCTGTCGGCAAATGGAGCGGCGCCCACATAAATCCGGCGGTTACGCTCTCATTCTGGTTAAAAGGAAAAATTAAAACTTATGTAGCTTTAGGCTATGTCATATCCCAGCTTCTCGGCGGTATTACAGGCGCAGCCGCTCTTCTCGCCTGGGGAAAATTAGGAAAAGGGATATTTTACGGAGCCACCCTTCCAGGAAAAGAAGGAGTTTTTGCCGCAGTTATCGGGGAATCTATAACCACATTCTTTTTAATAGCGGGTCTTTTTTTCTTTCTGGGGCATAAAAAATTAAGACCTTATACCCCCGCCCTTTTTCCATTTTTATATGCCATTATGGTTTATCTTGAGGCGCCTATTTCGGGAACAAGCACTAATCCCGCGCGCAGCCTGGGGCCGTCTTTGGTATCTGGGATGTGGAGCGGCTGGTGGGTATATTGGATCGGTCCGTTCATCGGTACCTTTATCTCCGTCATTATGCTTAATAAATGGGCTCCCTGGCTTAAAATAGAAGTTGCCAAGATTTATCATTTTGAACACGACCCTTATAATGTATTTAAAAATACCGAAAAACGCTTCAAGTTATTAATATAGCGGGGGCGGGCATTTAGGATTTTCAATTTGCCAATTTAATTTAAGCTTTTATTCGTACATGAAAATTCTTTTCTTCCCACTTATTAACATTTGTCCAGTAAAATGTAAAAATTATCTCACCGTCTTTATGAATATCCGAAGAAGGTATATCAGCATAATACACCCCAAGGTAGGAATCCCGCATTGCAATATCATTAGCCGTTTGCCAGTTGTCGCCGCTCCAATGAACCTTTGCGGGAGCTAAACTTTCGATGCGCAATATTTTACCTTGTTCCATATAACGAATTTTATGGTTAAAACGCCATTGCACAATGTTTGATGTTGCATTGTTTTTAAGATAACGCTCTACCGTCTGCTGAGGGGTATCGAACACTCTTTCCTCCGTCAGTGAACGGACAAGCTTTAAGTATTCTGCATGGGCCCACACTAAAGGCATTGCCGAACCTGTCGGACGGCCAAAAAAGAGACCTTTTTCAGGAATATCGGGGCTGTCCCATGTCTGTTCGGGAAGCAAACCTCCGTCATTTGCCAAATTTTCCATAGTTCTAAGCAGCCTTTCGGCTTCTTTAAAGTTTCCTAATGCTATATTATAATGAGCGCGTTCACCCGTGAGCAAAGGCCAGACGCGTCCGATACCGGTACCGTCAAAAGGGCTGCCGTCCGCATGCTCGCCATAGCCGTCTCCATTATAACGGTGCCATGAAGGGCCCGCCGGTGTTTCGACTTTAAGCAAGGCATCGACAACTTTTAATGTGTTAAGTATCCGGGTATCATCCGCCTTGCGCAATCCAAAACGAACCAGCGACAATATATCCGTGCATATTACGGCTGAAGCAGGCTTGCGGCTGCTCGAAGGAGGGCGGTTTTTTATTGGCACAAAATTATCGCCTTCTTCGAGGTCAGGCGGGGTAATTCTCACATAATAACCATCTACATCGATTTTATCCGCAAATTCGAGATTTTTAACATATAGCCATCGGTCTATGGAAGAATACCATGCATCGGCAGTTTCCAGCAAATAAGGGGCAATATCGCCATCCCCCGTAAATTCCGCAAGTTCTGCGCCGATAACAAGGGCCGAGATTTCGGCCCCAAGAGTAAAGGGGGTATATCCGCCGTCTTCTTCCCACCTATCCTGCTGCGTAACAGGACCGTTTTGGATTATATATTTGAGCGCTTTTTTTATCATAGGCCAGAACCTGTTAATGTCCCCGTCTAACAGCGCCCCTTCCCTGCAGGCAAGGTCAAAAAGCATAATAGGCAGGGCAGTTTCATCCATCTGTATGCCGTGCCAGTAAGGCAACCCGTCAAGCCACATATTTTGGAGCCATGACCCGTCATATTCCTGCACGGATTCAAGATATATAAGGGCTTCCCGCGCCTCGCTCTTGCTTCCCGCCGCAAGAAGTCCTCCCGCCGCCTCAACCATGTCCCGCGGCCATATCAAATGATAGCCGCCTAAATCGCCGTCGCCTTTTGCAAATCCCCACGGCACCGCAAGGCTGGCAAGAATTGCCCCTGGAATAAGCTTAGACCTGTGAACACGAATTACCATGGCGCTAACCCCGAATAGTTTGCGCTTTTTAGCGGAAAGTAGCGTTTTTTGCCATGTTTGCCACGGCGAAGAATAGGCCTTTAGAAGCGATCCAAACCCTTCGTCAAGAGAAGCCTTCGCTTGAAGTCCGGCTTCGGCAGGACTATGCCCAAATCCCAAAGCTAAAACAAACTCGCCGCCCTTTTTTAAGTCTATTTCGCCTGTTAGCGCAACATTTCCGTTTTCCGCCCTCGTATAAATAGAAACAAGACGGCGGTTATGAACCAAATCCTGCCATCCATCGGAATACCCGACAAAACCTGCCGAACAGGTTTTAAAACCGGCATTGCTCATAAGGCAAAGCGAACTTGCATGCCTTGAAGCAAAAAGACCGGTTACTCCTTTATACTCGCCAACCCATCCAGTATTACCCGCTCCGTGATTGCCTAAATGTGAAGCAATAATTACATAAAGCCTGTAATTACCCTGCTTTAGTGGAGTAAATTTTACCCTTAGCAACACGACAGGCCTATTAATATCTGTAATAACATCTTTTTCGAGCCTGTAATATTCTTTTAAGCAGGCGCTTTCAAGATGATAAGCAGGAACGCCGTCAAAAGAAAGCGCGGAATTATGGCTCGCATGGCGTTTTTCTTCCGAAAAAAAACCGTCATCCGCGGTAACGATAAATCCAAGGTCGCGGATAGCCGCTTCATCTATGCCTGGGTAATAGACCTCATTTAAAATGCCATGAGAAATAGTAAACCAGACAGAGCTTCCCTTTAGAGCCGTTCCAACTCCGCTTTTAGCGGCGCTTGTCCATCGTCCCGGGATCCCGGGCCATCCTGGTGCAAAAATTGGTTCTGCCATCCCATTAGTCCTCAGTTTATTGTTGCTATTTTTAATTTTTTAATTAATTAACTAACCCCCGTGCGTAAAATTAGAATAATCTATCATGGCTCCATCCACAAATATTGTACTTCCCGTTACATAAGAAGCGTAATCGGAAACTAAAAAAGCGGCTACCCTGGCTACTTCTTCACACTCTCCCATTCTTCCAAGCGGTATTTTTTTAAGAAGATTGCCAAGGGTTTCGGGATTATCCCAGACGCTTTGATTAATAGGCGTTTTAATTGCGCCGGGGGCTAAAGACATTATTCTTATTCCTAAGGAGCCGACTTCCTGCGCCATAGTTTTTGTCAACATGGATAAACCCGCTTTTGCAACGGTATAACTGCTATAACCGCTCCATGGAATATTTTCATGTACCGAGGTTATATTTAAGATTACGCCGCTTTTTTGAGTTACCATATATTTTAAAGCCTCTCTAGAGCAATAAAATGGTCCGAATAGATTAATTTTTACTACCTTTTCCCACTCGGGTATATCGGACTCCCATACGAGGGAACGAACCCCGTCTATTCCCGCATTATTCACGAGAACATCTATGCCGCCCCATTCTTTTACAAAAGCATTTATCATTGCTTCAACCGAACCTGCATCCGAAACATCGGACTGCAAAGCAAGCACGGCGCCCCCGTTTTTTCTTATCCCCGAAGCGATTTTTTCGGCTGCTTCCGCTTCCGAATGATAATTAAGCCCTATCTTTGCCCCATCGGCTGCAAATTCTTTGGCAATAACCTCGCCGAGTCCTGAACTTGCGCCTGTAATTAAAGCTCTCTTGCCTTTTAAATCGACATTCATAATTAAAGTCCCCCATATAATATATTTCAGGAATTAAATTATCATAAATTAAGTCCCTTTTTACTATCGTTATATCTTTCTTCCACCCCGGTGAATTTATAAACCAATAGCGATACAAGCCATGCCGATGTCAATATGCCGGCTATAATACCGCCTAACATTGCAAAGGAAATATTATTAAAGAAATCCCACGGTTCCCCCGTAAAATTAAATTCCATTCCTATAACCTGAAGCCATTCCACCGTTCCGATGCAAAATGCTAAAAAAACAGAAATGCTTGTGATAGAAATATTGTAAAAGATTTTCCTTACGGGATTCAGGAAAGCCCAACTATAAGCGTACTGCATTACAACGCCGTCGGTTGAATCGAGTAATATCATGCCCGACGCAAATACTAAAGGCAGTATCAAAACATCGATTAGCGGCCTGCCGGATGAAGCAAATACGGCTGAAATAGATAATACGCCGACCTCGGTCGCCGTATCAAAACCTATGCCGAATAAGAGCCCGACAAAAAACATCTGCCAGCTTGACTTGATGATTTTCATGATGCCGCTAAAATACCGGAACATGAATCCTCTTTTTAAAAGTTCCTCTTCTATTTTTTTATTTTTAAAGTTTTTAAAATCCCTCGCAATCTTAACGATATTTATCAGAATGGCGAGATTCATAAAAGCAATTAAATATAAAAATAAAGCTGAAGCGCCTGTTCCGAGTATATTGCCTAAATTACCCAATTCAGGATAGGCTTTAACCACAAATGTTCCAATGATAACCGTTATTATCGTCAAAATAAAAACCGACAACGCGTGCCCGATTGAGAAAAAAAATCCGACGCCGATAGGTTTTTGGCCGTCATTCATTAATTTTCTCGTCGTGTTATCGATTGCGGCAATATGGTCGGCATCAAGCGCATGTTTTAAACCAAAAAAAAAGGCAAGCGAACCTAAGCTTAATAAAACAGGAAAGACCCTTGACCTGTCGATTAAGATAATTACGGAAAATAACAGGAAAGCAATTAAAAATGCGTAAAGAAGAATAAGCCTTTTTTTAAAAGGCAACGAATTAAAAGGATGCGAAAACATAATTAGACCTCCCGCTAATTAAATTCAAATAGTATCTTAAAAAGCAGGTCTTCCGGCTTAAACATAGGAACGTTCCGCCTTCCCGGCATTTATCAATCTTGCCAGTGGCTCAGTGGAATATTCTTTATGGCGGCTTTAAAAAGCAAAACGCCGCCATAAGTTATTACGGCTGCGGGAACAGCACAGGATTTTCACCTGTTTCCCTAAACTTTTAAGATAAAGTTTAGTTTATGTTCGTTTACAATGAACGATTTTTTAAAAGATTATCATGAGAAATACAAAAAGTCAAATTGAGGTCAAACAATATCAAACAATTGGGGTCAAACTAAAACAGATAAGGAATGTAACGCTTTGTTCGAATCATGTAGCTGCGATACTCATCCCCGAATTTCTCTATCAGCGCCTTTTCCTCTAAAGGCACTCTAAAGAAAGCAATGGTAATGGCAGCGGCAAAGATAATAACCATGCTCAGCCAATTTCCGAGCAATAATCCAAATCCAAGCATGAAAAGGAAAAGCCCTGTGTAAGCCGGATGTCTGATAAGGCTGTATATTCCCCTTTCAACTAATATATGGTCCTGCCTGATTGTAAGCACGGGAGAGAAATACCGTCCCAGCGTTAAAATCGCAATCAGCCGGATTGTTGCACCCGCCGATAAAAAAAATAATCCGCAAAAAAACCAAAAGTCCTGATGCCATTCAATTCGTCCTATTTTTCCGAAGGATAATAAGATACCGGTTAAAGTAGCGGTAGTGACCAAAATAATATATATTTGGGTCCACCTTAAGTCGTACACTTTTCCTTCGATATGCCCGAGAACTTGCTTGAAGGTTTGCTTAGCGATAAAAATATGCGGAACGACAATCAAAACAAAAATTGCGGAAAATATATAAAGATAGGGATATTTCAACCAGATTGGGTAAGACATTTATTCTTCTCCCCCGGTTTTATACCATTAATTTTAAGTCAAGTAAATTAACTATATATTTAAGTCCCGAAATAACCCATTACCGAGGCAGAATTTATTATGTGTCCTTTCATAACAGGCATATAAATACAGGGAATATTTTAATTTTATTTATGCTATATTTTTTAAACATTTCGTAAATGTTAAATCATATTTTTTAAAATTAAATTATTTTAATCATACATCTTTATATTATACCCGTCAATAGCATTTGTCCGCACCTTTGGAACTGCATTTAAGATAAACTAAAAAGTATTTGCAATATTGTTATTGCCTAAAAATCATTCCTGAACATAAAATCCCTGATATCACTATTTTCCTGTTTTAAATCCTATCTTTCTTTCAGGTTTTTCCGGCGGAGACATTAACTGGCGGATTGTTTCGATAATTATTTTTATATCTTTGTCGTGCTTTTCGTATTTTTTATCCAGTTCGTTTAGCTTATGTATAAGTTCTTTATTTGTCGAAAGGATTTCCCTTAGCTTTACAAACGCCCTGACCACAAAGACGCTCATCTCTATCGCTTTGGGCGAATTAAGAATAGTTGCGGCCATAATCGCGCCGTGTTCGGTAAAGGCATAAGGCAGGTATTTCCTGTGCTGGCCGCGTTCCTGTTTTAAGGTCGCAATTTGCGACCTTAAAGAATCGTATTCTTCTTTCGTAAGCTGAAACATAAAATCAGACGGAAAACGTTCTATATTACGCCTGACCTGTTCGTTAAATCTTTTAGTCGAAACGGCGTAGAGTTCCGCAAGATCGCTGTCGAGCATAATCTTTTTACCGCAGATTAAATAAATTTTACTTTCGATAAATTCTGCCGGAATAACGGAATTTACATTATTGGTCTAAATAAAATTTAGACTATTATAATATATTTTAATAATCGTAATATACCTATTTTTGCATAATCTTGTCGATAAGAAAGTTGCGATAACTGCTTATTTATTGCGGTTTTAAGTGGGGTGGATGACAGGTTTTGAACCTGCGACCACCGGAGTCACAATCCAATAACCTTGCTTCACAAGTAGTTTATTTTATTAAATAATTTTGCTTATATTAAACTTGCCTATGTGAAAATCACGCCATTAACGAATCAAGAGTATTATTGCTTTTTCATATCCTCTATGATTCCGTCTGAAATGTAAAACCCTTTATTCCTTAGCTCTAAAGCTTTTTTGTAAGCGCTATCGATAAATCCTGATTTTTCTGCCCTAAGTAATACGCCAAGGCTGCCGCTAAAAACTACGCCTAATTGCCCGGCAATTTTACGGGCCCTTAAATCGTCTATCAACGCCCTGTTTTTACTTTCATACGCAAGCGCAATAACTTCCGATTCGCCGCGGCCAAGGTTTAAATCGTTTGTAAGAACGTTAACTAAGGGATTATCGACCTTAATGGATTTATAACAGTTCAAATCTAAATTGCCGAACTCTAAGGCAACCCTTTCCGGCAGGATTATCTCTCCGTAGATTTTACAAAAGACTTCCAGAAGGTCTATTTTATCAAGCGCAATCAGGACTGAGGTATCGACAATTACTTTATCAGGCATTGGAAAGCTCTTCCGATAAGTTGAGGTCCTGATATTTTATAGGGAAAGTTTTTTTATGTATAAGTATCTCGACAAAAACCTTTTCGGGGTATCCGGCTATCTCGGCGGCCTTTCCGAGCGATACAAGACCGTCTTCCAAAAGCTTGGAAGCAAGAAGTATTTTCAATTCGTCTTCTTTTATGTTTAATTCCGGCATAGTTATCGATATGCCCATAGTAAATCACCTTTTCTATTAAAATTCTATAGATTATATTATTGTATCAACTTTTTAATTAAATTCCAAACGGCTTAAAAACTTTTCTATTTCATTTTCTTCGTAAAAGATTTACTTACATTATTTTAAGTTATATTTATTATAGCATTAATAAAATTATCAAGATAGAATTTGTTGAAAATTTATAAGGAAACAAGGGGGTTAGCCTTTTTGCGCTTCCGGTTTTTTAATCCCGAACTTCTTGGCTAAGAGGCTGATGAATTGCTTTGTATTCCCAAGCGTCCGCGCCGCCTTCTGAAATTTATCTCAGATTCTTTTTTATTTTTATTTTTTTCTAACGACATCAATTCAAGTTTTCTCTCAAGATGGTAATTTTTAATGTCAAGCGGCAAGATAGCAGGTAATGTTTTGTCTTTAAAGAAAGGAAGGAAATGTCTGGCGGCAATAATTTTACGCCCTATAGCTTCTTCGGAATTACCGTTATTTCTTAAATAATTTTCCCATGCCGTCTTAAATAAAAGGTTCTTGTTCTTATCTGTCGGCAGGCTATTTTCCCTTTTAATAATATCGTTCTTAACGGATATTTCAATCTGTTCGGCAAGCTTGCGGTCGGTAGTTTTGCAGGAACGCCTGTATCTTTTTCCCTCGAACACGAAATCGTAGTAATAATACTTGCCATCTTTTATAATAGCCATATTTTACCCGCCTCTAAGGGCTTTTTGGCTATTATATCACCCATGTGAAAATTCCGCCATAAAAAAGACAAAAATGGGTAAAAAACGACATTATTTGATTAAATATGATAAAGGCTTGAAACAGGAGAACCTTATAGAATATGCGGTTTTTAGTGGGGTGGATGACAGGTTTTGAACCTGCGACCACCGGAGTCACAATCCGGGGCTCTACCAGCTGAGCTACATCCACCGTAAAAGAAATACTATATATTTTATTTTACCAAAATTCAATTTAAAATTAAACATTTTTTATTTTAACTAACATTGCCGGGAAGTCCCCTTCCGCAAGGTGGGGGATATGCAAAAGCATGACTTTTGCGGGCAATACAATAATTTATTTGCTTTTTAGCTTGATATTATATTTCAGTTATGCTATACCTATATATATGAGATATAATACAAATAGAGGAAATCATTCAGTATATTGTCTTCAGTTCCATTATGTAGCGTGTGTAAAATATAGAAATAAAATACTAAACAATAAAGTATCGGAAAGACTAAAAGAAATAAATAAAAGTGTCGCCGAACATTTCGGCATAGAAATAATAGAACAAGAAACCGATAAAGACCATATACATATATTATTTTCAAGCAAGCCGCAAATAGAGATTAGCAAGTTTGTAAACAGCTTAAAATCGGTTTCGGCAAGATTATTATTTCGTGAGTTTCCCGAAATAAAAAAACAATTATGGAACGGGCATTTATGGGGTCCTTCTTATTTTCTTGCAACGACGGGGCAGGTAACGCTCGATATACTTAAAAAATATGTAGAGTCGCAAAATGATAAAAACGTATAAATTCAGACTATATCCGACAAGAAAACAAATAGAAAAACTCGACTGGATGCTTGATATCTGCCGTATTCTGTATAATTCCTGCCTTGCGGATAGGAACCGCCATTACAAAGAAACAGGCAAGGGATTATCCCGCATGGACCAGCAAAAGATACTTGTTCAGGATAAGAAAAATATAACTTATCTTACGGGTATCCATTCCCAAGTATTGCAGGACGTCTTATTCAGAGTAGAAAAGGCTTATAAGGCTTTCTTCCGACGTCTTAAATCCAAAGACGGCAAAGCCGGTTATCCCCGTTTCAAGAATTACGGTAGATATGACTCTATAACTTATACTCAGTCCGGTTTTTCTATTATTGACGGTAAACTAAAACTATCCAAACTCGGCACAATAAAACTTAAACAGCACCGCAATATCAACGGCATTATTAAGACCTGTAATATCAAAAAAGAAATAGATAAGTGGTATGTTTGTTTATCGGTAGAATATAATAAAGTTATACAAAAACAAACAAACATAAACAAACATATCGGCATAGACGCAGGTATTAAATCCTTTGTTTGTTTCTCTAACGACAATATAATAAACAATCCCAAATACCTTATTAAATCGGAAGAAGAACTTATCAAAAAGCAAAGACGGTTATCCAATAAGAAAAAAGGTTCTAATAACCGCAAGAAAGCAAAAGTATCTGTTTCCAAATTTCATAAAAGAATATCCAATCAAAGAAAAGATTTTCAACATAAACTTTCAAGAAAACTCGTAGACAATTACGATGCTATAGGCGCAGAAGACTTATCGATAAAAAATATGGTCAAAAACCATAATCTTGCTAAATCAATAAACGACGCAGGATGGGGACAATTTATTTCATATATAGCCTACAAAGCGGAAGAAGCTGGCAAGTTATTTATGAAAGTAAATCCTAAAGGCACATCTAAAGATTGTCATATATGCGGATACAATTGTCCTGATATGACATTAAGTATTAGGCAATGGACTTGTCCTGTTTGCCATACTGTTCACAACAGGGATATAAATGCCGCCTGCAATGTAGATAGAAGAATGTTAGAAAAAATACGGCAGGAACTGCCGGAATATACGCTTGGGGAAACGGGCTCTATGGATGATATCATAAGTAGTAATGCTTATGCACTAAAAAGTATCCCGTCTTTGAACCAAGAATCCTCGTCCGTAAGGGCGAGGTAGTTCACAATAACGCATCTATTCCCAATACCTTTCCCGAATTGGTAAATATTATAACCAATTCGCACATTATAAAGGTAAGATTTATCGCTAACTCTGCAGGACCCATCCAGTACATTGCCAGAAGATAATTAAGATTTAGAAAAATACCGACAAAACCCGCAATCCCGGTTAAAAACCCTGCCGTCAAAAAAATCCCCGCGAATAACTCTCCCATAACTATTAATATGGCAAACAAAAACGCGTTGGGAATGACAAAATGATTTAAAAATATAACATAAAACTCAAGCGGGTCATGAACCGCAAAATATGAAAGCTTGTTATGGAGACTTGAAAAGAAAAATGGATTTAATTTAAAGTGGGCGGCGTAAAGGAAATAAATGCCTATATAAATCCGCAAAAATGCATTCCAGATACCTGAATTTTTCGCCGCCATAAAAACAATTTTAACCTATAATTATATTAATGATATATAATAATGCAATTTTTTAATCTATAAATTAAATTTAATTAATCTATTTTTAATATTCGATATCGAAAATAATATCATGAAAAATTAATTATGTCTATTGCCCCCGCAAATTATTTTTTATGATATAATCTTTTAGTGGACAAAATATTTGTGGTTCATGAACATCATGCAAGCCGCCTGCATTGGGACTTAAGGCTTGAAGAAAACGGGGTTCTAATTTCTTTTGCTTTGCCTAAAGAACCTCCGTTAGAACCCGGAAAAAGAAATCTTGCGATAAAAGTGGAAGACCACCCGCTTTCTTATGCAAATTTCGAAGGTATAATTCCCGAAGGTCATTACGGCGCAGGAACCGTTAAAATTTGGGATAACGGAACTTATAGAACCGTAAAAAAAGATACCTCTAAATATATTGTTAGTCTTAACGGCCAAAAAATGGAGGGTGAATATACCTTGCTTAAGTTCGCTAAGGCAGGAGAAAATCACTGGCTATTTTTTAAAAATAAATAATAAATAATTCTTAATAACCAATAATCCCGAACGATATGCATACGCGCATTTTTCATAAGCCATCATAAACTACTCGGTTTGATAAATTTATACAATTTATCGATAAGTATATAATCTAATTCTATAAGGAGATGGAATGGAAACCGATTTCTTAATTTCTAAAAAGGAACAATTTAAAAAATTAATTTCATACGGTCAAAGCCCGTGGCTCGATAATATATCGAGGTGCCTGATAGACTCCGGCGAGCTTGAACGATTAGTCGAAAACGGCGTAATTACGGGAATAACATCCAATCCTTCTATTTTTGAAAAATCAATAAATTCCGGAAAATGCGGATACCCTGAGTTAATTAAAAAACTCTCGTCGGAAAAATTGGATTCCTTTGCCATATATGACACCATTACGCGTGAAGACATCAAAAAAGCTGCCGAAATTCTTTTGCCGGTTTTTGAAAAAACCGGCGGAAATGATGGGTTTGTGAGTATAGAAGTTCCGCCCAATATCGCAACAAATATTGAAACATCCATAAATGAAGCGCAAAGAATATTTGCGCTTATAAATAAAAAAAACGTCTTAATTAAAATACCCGCCACAAAAGAGGGGATTGAAATTATCCCGATACTGCTGTCTAAAGGCATAAATGTTAATGTTACATTAATGTTTTCGGTAAACCACTATATTCAAGTGGCAAATGCTTACATAAAAGGCCTTAAAAAGGCTTTAGAAAATGGGATAGATTTAAAAAATATTCATTCCGTCGCAAGCATTTTCATCAGCAGGATTGATACGATGGTCGATAAGCAATTAGACGAATTAATTAAAAATACGGCCGACCCCTCTAAAAAAGAAAAAATTACAAATTTGCTGGGAAAAGCCGGCGTGGCAAATTCAAAAATCATTTTTAAAAAATACAGCGATATTTTTGCTCATAGCAATGAAATTGAAAATCAGCGAAGCTCATTTGCCCCGCTTAAAACAAAGGGCGCCAATATCCAGAGGCTTTTATGGGCAAGCACAAGCACTAAAAACCCATCTTATTACGATTTAAAATATGTCGAGCCTCTAATAGGTAAAAATACCATAAATACCCTGCCCGATGAAACTATCCTGCACATTGCGGAACATGGCAATCTGCTTCCGGAAACAGCATCTAAAGACCTTGATTATTCGATGAAAGTCAACGAAGAACTATTAGGAATTGGCATAGATTTGAATAAGGTTGGCGAAAAATTGCAATTGGACGGGGTCAAATCGTTTGAAGATTCCTATGAAAAGCTGCTTAAATCGATTGAAAATATTTAAAAAGATGTTTACAATCTATATTTAAATTAATTAATTTAAGTTTATTTTAAGGAGGCGCCTGCAGTAATGGAAATTAATAAAGGGTTTGAGAGAAAAGAATTGTCCGGGGAAGAAATTGAATTTTTAAAGAATTTTACCAAAAAATGCAGGGGGGATATTTTAAGAATGACCACTCTCGCCGCTTCCGGACACCCGGGCGGCTCAATGTCTTCGATAGACATATATGCCGTTTTATACGGATTTTGCAATGTTGACCCTTCAAACCCGTTTAAACAGGACAGGGATAGAATAGTGATAAGCCACGGACACACAACGCCGGGCGTTTACTCCGCCCTCGGAAATTACGGATTTTTCGATATGGAGGATGCAATTCTAAATTTTAGAAGCGCGGGCTCTCCTTTCGAAGGACATGTCGAAAAAACGGTTCCCGGAATCGAATGGAATACGGGCAATCTTGGGCAGGGTCTTTCCGCCGCTTGCGGATTTGCATTAAATTCAAGATTAAACAATTTAAAATATAATGTTTACTGCGTTATGGGCGACGGGGAACAAACAAAGGGTCAAATAGGGGAAGCAAGGAGATTTGCGGTAAAATACAAATTAAATAACCTGACGGTTATAGTAGATAAAAACGGACTGCAAATCGGCGGAAAAACATCCGAAGTAATGCCAGATAATATTAAAGAAAATTTTGAGGCGGATGGATTTCATGTTATAGAAATCGACGGGCATAATGTAAGCGAGATATATTTAGCCGTAAAAAAAGCAAATGAAATTGCCTCTCCCGTTGTCATTATCGCAAATACGATAATGGGAAAAGGCGTATCTTTTATGGAAAATCAGGCTAAATATCATGGCGCGGCATTAAGTCCTGCGGATTGCAAAAAGGCGCTGGCCGAACTTGGAGAGCCGGACGATATCGATAAACTCTTTGACAAAAAGAAATTAGGTTTGCCTATTAAGCCATTAAAAGAAAAGAAAAACAATTTTTTGATTTCAAATGCGGGCAATAAAAGCATAGTTTATACAAGAGAAAAAAATACGGACAACCGTTCGGCATTCGGCAATGCACTATATGACATAGCAAAAAATTATAAAGAACAAAATAATTCCCCGAATATCCCTTTTGCCGTGTTCGATTGCGACCTCGAGGGCTCGGTTAAAACCAGCGCATTCAGGAATGCCTTTCCAGACAACTTTTTCGAATCGGGCATAGAGGAACATAATACCGCCGTCATATCAGGCGCATTATCGACCGAAAATATTTTTACATTCTTTGCCGACTTCGGCGTTTTCGGAATAGACGAAGTTTACAATCAACAAAGGCTAAACGATATAAACCACACAAACTTAAAGGTAGTATGCACCCATTGTGGAATAGATGTAGGAGAGGACGGCAAAACGCATCAATGCATCGATTATTTCGGCGTAATCAACTCAACATTTGGGTTTAAGGTTATAATCCCGGCAGACCCAAATCAAACGGACAGGGCTGTAAGGCATATCGCTTCCAATGCGGGCAACTTTGCATTAATTATGGGGCGGTCTATTATTCCCGTTATTTTAAATGACGAAAATAAGCCGTTTTTCGGAGAGGATTATAACTTCAGATACGGAAAAATGGATATTATCAGAAACGGAAAAGATTTGACCATAATATCTACGGGCAATATGCTGATGCATGCGTTAAGGGGATATGAAATGCTTAAAAACGACGGAATAAACCCTTTGCTTCTTAATGTTTCCTGTCCGAGCGATGTCGATATAGAAGATTTACGGCTTGCCGCAAAAACAGGTTTTATAGTAACGATAGAAGACCATAATGTAAAAACAGGCGTCGGCACGGCGCTGGGGTCGCTGCTTGCCGAAAACGGAATAACGGTAAAATTTAGAAAACTGGGAGCAAAGTTTTACAGTTCGTCGGGCAAACCGGATGACCTTTACAGGCTGGCAGGCTTATCGCCTCAGGACTTATACGATTTTGTTAAAAAAGAAATATAAAATATCGGAATTATGCACTTAACAAACCAATCCTTAGTATTTGGCGTAATAACTACGAGATTGCTTCGTCGCTACCGCTCCTCGCAATGACTGCCTATTCCGTCATTGCGAGCGTAGCGAAGCAATCTCGGTTTGTCAAGTGCATAATTCCGAATAATTTTTATCGGCAATTTTGGGAATTAATTATTGTTCCAGAACCTGCCGTCGGCATTAATCAGATCATCCGCCTCTTTGGGTCCCCATGACCCGGCTTCATAGTTTGGAAATGCGGGAGGTTCTATTTTTGACCAACCGTTTATTATGGATGTTATTAACTGCCAGGCGATAAGCATATCATCGTATCTTGCAAAGAGGGTCTGATCCCCGATAATTATATCATAAAGAAGCCTTTCGTAAGCATCGGGAGGGGAAAGTTTAAACGACGATTTATAATTAAATACCATATTTACAGGTTCTATATCCATTTTAAACCCCGGCGTCTTGGCGCCGAAATTTATCGATATGCCTTCGTTAGGCTGAATCGTAATTATTATAGAATTTTGTTTAATTCTTTCCATCCCATTTTTTCCGTAAAGACTGTAAGGCAACTTTTTAAAAAAAACCGCTATCTCGGTTTTATGCTTTTTTAATCTTTTACCCGACCTTAAATAAAACGGAACACCCGCCCATCTATAATTGTCGATAAAAAGTCTTAAAGCGGCATAAGTCTCCGTGAGTGAATTTATCGGCACCCCCTTTTCTTCCTTATAACTGATAACAGGTTTATTATTAATTAAACCTCTATCGTATTGCCCCCTTGCCGCAAAATTTTTTACATCATTTAAACTAAAAGGCCTGACGCTTTTTAAGAGCTTTACCTTTTCATTTCTTATATCGTCTGCATCGAGAAGCGGGGGCGGTTCTATGGCAACCAACGATAGTAATTGCATCATATGGTTTTGCATCATATCCCGTATGATGCCTGACTTATCAAAATAGCCTGCCCTGAAACCCACGCCGATAGACTCTAAAGCGGATATTTGAATATGGTCTATGTATTTATTATTCCAGATTGGCTCAAAAATAGCGTTTGCAAACCTAAATGCAAGTATATTTTGAACCGTTTCTTTTCCAAGATAATGGTCTATCCTGTAAACCTCGTCTTCTTTGAATACCGAAAGCAGTTTGCCATTTAAATTTTTAGCGCTTTCATAATCATAACCAAAGGGTTTTTCAATAACGATTTTTGAAAAACTATCGCCCTTAAATTTGCTTGAGATAAGATCTGCATTCTTGATGTTGTCTATTACATCCTCGTAAACGCTTGGAGGCGTGGAAAGATAATAAACGATATTTTTAGGCATTTTATATTCCGAAGCCTTGCGAGTAATAAATTTACCCAATTTCTGATAAGAGAGTTCATCATCATATTTTGAAGTTAAATAAAATATATGCTTTGAAAAATTAATAAAATCATCTTCGTTTATGGGCTTTTTCCTGCAATTTACATTTAAGTTATCGAAAATTGTTTTTCGGAAAGCTTCGTCGTCCATATTCGTTCTGGCAAATCCCACAATGAAAAAGCTGTCCGGGAAAAACCCGTCCTCCCATAAACTGTATAATGCAGGAAATATCTTAATATGCGCCAGATCTCCGCTCGCCCCGAAAATTACGATTATAGAAGGGTTCAGTTCTGCCATTCTAACTCCCCATCGTTATTTTTATAAAGATTATTTTAAGGTTCATTTTTCCAATAAAACCCTTGAAGGCGCACCGTTAGAATTTTTAATTTTAACCGGCAGCGCAATTAATTTATAATCCCCCGGCGCAACATCGAATAAATTTAATCCCTCTATTACAACTATATTGGAACCTAAAAGGACTTTATGCGTGTCATGTCCTATATGATACCCCTCGACGGAAAGGTAATCTACCCCGACTAAAATTATACCCCTTTCCACTAAAAATTTTGCCCCGTCCGCTGAGACATAAACATAATCATCATGAAAATTGGCATCTTTATTATTTATCCACAAAGAATTCCTTGTTTTAAAAAGCAATCTCTCACCGCTTTTTATATTATATGGTAAAAGAAATTCTTTTGAAATTGCCTTTATAGAACTATCAACCTCTATAACTCTGCAGCGCCCTATTAATGCGTCTAACTTTAATTTATCTATCCCAACCCCGTCTTCTATAAAATGGCGGGGAGCATCGATATGCGTCCCCGTATGAACGCCGCAAGTAATTTTGCTGTTATTCGAACTATCGCCATTTTTAATGCTTGAAAACTGGGTAATCGTAACACCGGGGTCGCTCGGCCAGTGAAGCATCCCGTCTTCTATATCCATGCTTATATCTATAAACATAATATTTTCACCTGATTCGCCATTACCGTAAAAATGGCGATAAATTCACATAAATTCACTTATAAATAGGATGTCCCCCAAATTGATGTCTCAGGGCCGCGAGCATTCTGGCGGCAAATGAATTTTCCTGCCTCGACCTGAACCGCATAAATACCGAATCGGCTAAAACCGGCGCCGGAACGGCTTTATCTATAGCTTCTTTCAGCGTCCATCTGCCCTCTCCCGAATCGTCAACAATAGGCTTAAGGTTATTAAGTTCGGGGTCCTCTTTAAGGGCATTATGCGCAAGCTCGAGAAGCCATGACCTCACAACCGAAGCATGGTTCCATAGATCTGAAACCTTCTCCAGATTAATATCGAAATCGCTTGACTTCATTATCTCGAACCCCTCCGCATATGCCTCCATCATGCCGTATTCTATGGCATTATGAACCATTTTAACAAAATGTCCCGAACCGTGGGGTCCCACATGCAGATAACCGTCTTCAGGAGCAAGCGTTTTAAATATCGGCTCGCAGTGCTTGAAAGTTTCACCTTCCCCGCCTATCATAGAGCAGTACCCGTTTTTTAAGCCCCATATGCCTCCGCTTGTACCGCAATCCATGAATTTAACGCCCTTTTCGGCGCAGAGTTTGGCTCTTTTTATAGAATCTTTATAGTACGAATTGCCGCCGTCTATTATTATGTCGCCTTTTTGCGTATATTGCAAAACCTCGTTAAGCATATCGTCGGTGGGCTGACCGCTGGGAACCATAAGCCATATGACTCTCGGAGTCGCCAGTTTTCCAGCAAACTCCTTGACCGAGTTTGAACCGATTGCTCCTTTGTTTATAACCATCTCTTCTTTGGAAACTGTCCTGTTAAAGACAACGACTCTGTGTCCGCCCTCTAAAAGTCTTAATACCATATTCATTCCCATCTTCCCGAGACCGATCATTCCAATTTCCATTTTGTAATCTCCTATTTTAAAATCCTGATTATTATTTAGAACTGTTATTACTAAAACTCTTGCCGACTTCCCTTATGATATCGAGCGGAATCGGCATTATCATCGTCGTATTGTTGGTGGAAGAAATTTCATTTAATGTCTGAAGATAGCGAAGTTGAAGCGCCATGGGATTTTCTGCTATAATTTTAGCGGCATCGCTAAGTCTCTGCGCCGCTTGAAATTCGCCGTCGGCATTGATTATTTTTGCCCTTCTGTCTCTTTCTGCTTCCGCCTGTCTTGCCATAGCCCTTTGCATATCCTGCGGCATGTCGATTTGCTTAAGCTCGACTACCGTAACCTTAATACCCCAAGGACCCGTGTGTTTATCCAATATATCCTGAATCTCTGTATTAATTTTTTCCCTTTCGGATAAAAGTTTATCGAGTTCTCCTTCGCCGCATACGCTTCTTAAGGTTGTCTGGGCAAGCTGGGATACCGCATAATTATAGTCGTAAACCTGAATTATGGCATTTAGCGGATCGACAACCTTATAATAAACCACCGCGCTGATTTTTAGCGTTACATTATCCTTTGTAATAACATCCTGAGCCGGAACATCGAGGGTAATTATCCTTAAAGTTACCCTGACCATTCTATCGATAACTGGCCATAAAAGTATCAGTCCCGGACCTTTAACTCTAATTGCCCTGCCCAATCTAAAAATAACAGCCCTGTCATATTCGTTTATTATTCTAATTGCATTTAAAATTATAATAATTGCGACAATTATTATAATGGCAAAAAAAATTGCATTGGTATCCATTTATCTATCCTCCAAGTTAGATGGTTAAAACTGTCATTTTATATTTTCAAAAGGCTTAACCTTAAGCCTTAGCCTGCTATCCATACCCTCTATAACCGCCTTCGAATCCTTTAATATTTCATAATCTGAATAGGCCGTCCATAATTCGCCGTTAATAAGAATCTTCCCTTCCCCTCCTGCTTTAATATCCCGGGTAACTTCTCCAACCTCGTTTATCAAGGTGGCGCTTCCTATTTTTACTTTTGCTCTGTGCGCTTTATAGCCTAAGTAAACAAAAATAGATACAAATACCGTTAAGGTAATATAAGTAGGCAAAACAATCCTTATAAAAAACCCGGGGACAGCCGGCATAACCGAAAAAAGAATTACCGTCCCCACAACAAAAAAAATTGCGCCTGCAGTTGTAAAAACGCCATAGCTCATTGCAAAAAAATCTGCGATAACAAATATAAAAGCAAAAAATATTAAAAAATCTGCAAAATAAACCATAAACATAAATTTAAACTCCAAGTAAAATAGGCAGCACGCGCGCTGCGCCAATTTATGTTGCTTTAAAATATAAATCCCTTATCTTTTTCATGTCTTCCCATGTTTCTCTTTTGGCATCGGGATTCCTTAACAAATAAGACGGGTGATATGTCGGTATTACGGTTATGCCGCCGTAATCGAATTCCCGGCCTCTAACCGCCGATATCGTTCCTTTATCCGCTCCTATAATAAACTCCGTTGAAAATTTCCCGAGCGTGCAGATTATTTTCGGCTTTATTATTTTTATCTGTTCCTTTAAAAATGGGGAGCATTGCTTTATTTCCTCCTCGAAAGGATTTCTATTTTGGGGAGGCCTGCATTTAATTATATTGGCTATATAAACATCGTCTCTTTTGAGATTTATCGATTCGATTATTTTTGTTAAAAGCTGTCCCGCCCTACCGACAAAAGGCCTTCCCGTATTATCTTCTTCCGCTCCGGGGGCTTCTCCTATAAACATAAGTTTGCTGGCGGGGTCCCCCTCCCCAAAAACTATATTTTTTCGGGTCTCGCTTAACTTACACTTTACGCATTTATTTACGCTTACATCTTCTAAAAATTTTAATGAGTTGCGCCGGTCTAACGGCGCGTTAGCTTTTGAAGCGGGTTCGCTTTTATTTTTCATATCGTAATCATCAAATATTATAGGTTTGTTAGATGTAGCGGAGCTAACGGTAAAATATTCTTTATGAGATTCAATGAAGGATTTTATATCTTTAAAAAACTGGACCAAATCCGAACCTTCGGCAAAATCCATATCGTTAACCTTCGTTTCATAATTTTAATCGTTATACTATTATTAAAACTTACTTATTACCGGATAGACACATTAAAATTAGCAAATAAGGATTAAAAAGGCTAAAGAGTCAGTCCTATATGGAATGCCTCTAAATTATCTTTAGCCCCTTTTCCTGCCGATAAGATATTTTCTATCACAGTTTTATCGATTGGAATATTGGTTTTAGCAAACAAAACGCCCAAGGCAATAATATTTCTTTGAGTAAGGGAATTAAAATTACCGAGAGAAATTTTGTCAAAATCATAAAGGAATATCTTGCCTGTTATTTTTTCAAGTTCGCAAGTGATATAAGAAAGTTCGGGATAAGAGGTTTGTCCCATCCTTACGCTAATGGGAATGTGCGGCATCTCATTAAGAATTACGGTTGAGTTCCTGTTTAAATAATAAGCCCCCCTCAATGTTTCAAGCGGTTCTAAAGATATTAAAACATCCGCGCCGCCCGACTCTATCATCGGGGAATGCATATTTTTTTTGGGATCTTTAAGTTCGGAATTATCTTCATAAAAAATGTATTTAACGAATGTTTCGACATACCCCTCCCTCTGGGCGCCGCCCCTTCTTTCTGAACCGGACACATCTTGCAAATCGGAGTCAAGCGCCGCATTCTTTAAAACGGTTCCCATTGTTATAATGCCCTGGCCGCCAAGACCGACTATTGCGATATTAAATCTTTTCATTTTAAGATAGGTTAAAATAGGGGATATTTATTTATTAACAAATTAATTCTAATTTATCAAATTTGAATCTTAATTTCGGTTAATTTTACTTTATCAACCTTTTTATTTAATTCTGATTTTAAATCAAATTCAACCTTGCGGATTGCGCTATTCGGGCAAACCTCGAAACATACGCCGCATCTTACGCATGAAGCAGGGTCGATATAATAATACTCGCCATTTTCATTATTATCCCTTTTAGGAATGATGGCGGGACAGGCGAGTTCGACAAAACACTCGTTGCACTTTACGCACCTTGATTTTTGAATTTCGTATAGCGACTCCGCCGTCTCAATTTTTACATTAGAAACTTTTTGCGTAAGTTTATTTCTCCTGACTTCCTGGAGAATACATTCCCTTTTGGCAATCAGCACCTTAACCCCAGGCTCTTTCAGGGCGCTTTTTACCTGGGATGCAAATCTTTTTACGCTATTAGGGTCAAGACTTTTAATGTAGCTTACCCCGAGCGATTTGATTAAATCCTTTAAGTTCACGGGATTATTAGATAAAGTACCGTCTATATCCTTTTGAGTCGATGGCGTCTTTTGATGTCCCGTCATAGCGGTCCAGCTATTATCAAGGATAACATAAAGAATATCTGCATTATTTTGAACGGCGTTTAACAATGCGGGAATTCCTGAATGGTAAAAAGTCGAATCGCCGACAAGCGCAATAACCTTTTTCTTTTTATCAAACCGGCTTATTGCCTGTCCTATTCCAAGACCTGCATTCATGCAGGTAAGAAAATCCATTGCATTATAAGGCGGCAAAAGGCCGAGCGTATAACATCCGATATCCCCTGCTATAACCACATCCCTGTCTTTGGCATCCGTATTCGAAAATCCCACGGCCTTAAGAATAGAATAAATTGTTGCGCGATGGGGACACCCGATGCAAAATGTTCCCGACCTTTGAGGCAATTTTTCCTTTAATTCTTCCGATTTTTTAACGGCAAAATCAAAAAATGCAGGCGCGGCCTTTTCTAAAAATTTGCCCGTTCCTATAATGACATCATCTAAGGTTAATTCTCCGGCTGCTTTAAATATGTCTTTTCCATGAATCTCGCCCCTAAAACCTGTTTCATAAGCCATTTTTTTAATTTGAAACTCCAAAAATCCTTCAGCTTCTTCGACAATAACAACTTTATCAAGCCCTTCAAAAAAATTCTTTATAAGTTTATCCGGGATAGGAAAAGTAAATCCGAGTTTTAAAATCTTATGATTATAAATTTCCAGTATATCCAGCGCCTCTATTAAATGCGCATAAATTACGCCTGAAGATATAAAGCCTATTTTTGACCCGGCCTTTTTAGTATCCGGCGGCACGGTATAATTAAATTGTGAATCTTCGAGATATTTTTTGAGAAGATTATGCCTTTCCAAATATTTACTATGGTTTTTGACAGCCATATTAAAAAGGTTCAGGTAATTTTCGGGATCTTTTTTAAAATTCCCCTTAATATTGGACCTGTCCCTTAAATCGCCAAAATGCAGCGTCCCCGCATTATGGCAAAGCCTTGACGGAGCCATTAGCATGATGCCGAAAGAAAAATCTTCCGATATATTAAATGCCTCTTTAGTAAAATCCTTTGCCTCCTGGATATTCGAAGGCTCTATTATAGGCATATAGGTGTGCAGGCTATACCATCTATCATCTTGTTCGTTTGAACTGCTTGGCGCGCCTGGATCTGAACCTATTGCAAGTACCAGGCCTGCTTTAACGCCCGTGTAGGACAAAAATTGGGCCGGTTCGCTTGCAACATTAAGCCCGACATTTTTCATAGCGCAAAGCGACCTTATCCCTGACCATGAAGCGCCGATCGCGCCATGAAGAGAAATATGTTCATTTAAGCTAAATTCCGTATATAAGTTTTCGATATTATTCTTATTTTTATCCAGCGCCGCAATAATTTCAGAGGCCGGGGTACCGGGATACATAGATGCATAGCCGATTCCGGCTTCCAATGCTCCCCTGGCTATGGCTTCGTTTCCAAGTACTATACCTTTATCGCCCTGTTTTCCATTTATAAATAAATTACCCTTGCTCATATTTAATCGTTATTAATCTTGCGTAAATATATTAGACTTTTCATTTGATATTTTTATTATAACTCCATCCACATTTAATTCTAAATTCTTTTTTATAAATTCTTCTAAGGTAGATTTTACATTAGATTCGTTGACGAATATAAAAACAGGCTTTTTTTCGGCTTTTATGTAATTAATAATATTTATATCCAGATTATCTCCAAAATAATTTATAACAAAGCTGTCAACCCCTATTTTGGAAAGTTTCTTAATTTTCAAAAAATCCACCTGCGTAGATACGCCTACCACAACCCCAAGATTGAAAAGGCTAAAATTATTTACATATTCGTTGTCCTTAAGAAGCGGGAAACCGGTTTTTATAATCGAACTTAACCCTAAAACATCTATATCGTAAACGGGTTTTGCGGCATAGAATACGGTTTTTAAAGGGTGCAAGCCTTCCGATATAATTATATCTTTAAGCCCTAACTGTTTAAGGGTTATTAAATCGGATAAGATGGCAACCCGATTTTTATCCCTCATATTAAAGGCATAAATTATGTTAAGATTATTATGCCTGTTTTTTAAATCATTACATAATAATAGAGCGTTTATTCCAAAATTCTGTTCTATGACGACGGGATAAGATTCTATCGCCTCCCCAGGCCCGTTTAATCCAAATTTTTTACTTGTATATTTTATGCCTTCTATAAGCTTGCTTAAATTTTCTTCAAAATTTATATAGTTTTCGCCGGCAGGAGTCTCGATTTGCGGTATTATTTTCATTATATCGTTGTCGTTATATTAATATCTTATATATCTTGTATTTGTATTTTTAAATTTCTAATTTTATTTAAAACTTAAATTTTTCGCTTTATTGTTCTGCTATAATCCCTTGGGCTAAATATCCGGTCAAGATTTTCTTCCTCAAAAAATTTAGACATATTTTCATACGATTTCATGAACACGCATTTGCTCTCCTCGGCAACCTCGCAGTTAATGCCGTTATGCCCTTCGCAAGGACCGTTTAATAATCCCTTGGGGCACAGAGTGATAGTGCACACGCCGCCGGTAAAATTAAGCCTGCATTCATCACATCCGCCGCACAGGGCATTATATTCCCCGATATGCTCCGTTTGGGCAATATACCTGCTATCGACTCCGGTTACAACCTTTTTACCCGTATACTCGCCTATGGTTTGAACCCCGGTCCCGCATGATAACACTAAAATTGCTTCGGTATCCGCGAGTTCGTCCTCGACAAAACGAATATCTTCCTTTAAAACCCTTTTGTCGCAAGGCTCATCTATCGAAATCGTAAATGGAACCTCTTTGCCCGCATTGAGCAAGTGTTTTTCCATTTCCTTAACCTCTTTGCTTCCCCCTGTTAAACAAACGGAAGCGCAGGAGGCGCAACCTACAATGCCGATCCTTTTATATTTATTTAATGCCTCGTCTATCTCTTTAGCATCTTTCTTTTCAGTTAAAAACATGGCATACAACCTCTACGATAATATATAATATATTTAAAACTAAGGCATGCTTGACAGCCTGACCTTAACAAACCTGACACTTTTGCCTCTATGCACCTTAAGAACGATAACCTGTCCGGGGGCAAATGTATTTATAAGCTCTTCGAGGCGGGAAAACGAATAAACCTTTTTGCCGTTTATCCTTGTTATAATATCTCCGCCGACTACATAAGTAATGTTTTTCATTGCGATTATCCTATCCCCTGCCACAAGGCCGGCTTTAAAAGCGGGACTCCCGGGAAAAACCTTCTCGACTAAAAGCCCCTTTTTAACATCCTTGATATCGAGAAGCGTGGAAAGGCTTTCGGTTAATTTTATCGCTTCTATTCCAAGCCACGGCCTTATTACCCTTCCATATTTAATTAATTGCGGTATATTACTTTTTGCAAGATTTATAGGAATGGCAAACCCGATATTTTGAGCATTGTTTGCAAGCTTTGCGGTATTTATGCCGATAACATGCCCTTTATAATTTACTAATGGTCCGCCCGAATTACCGGGGTTAATTGACGCATCCGTTTGTATTATGTTTCCGTAAAATCTTGCCGAAGGAAAAAAAAGGGATCTTTTAAGGCCGCTAATAATTCCGGTGGTGACGGTTTGATAAAGATTATAAGGGTTACCGATAGCCATAACCCGTTCGCCGACCCTTAACTTGTTGGAATCTCCCAGAACTAAGGGGATTATTGTTTTACCGTCAGGGTTAATATGAATAACGGCTATATCGGATAAGGGGTCCGTTCCTACAACGCTTGCTCTTATATCCTTATATTTTAAAAAGCTTATATAAATTTTGCCCGCGTTTCCGATAACATGAAAATTAGTAAGAATATCCCCGTTCTTGCTTATAAAAAACCCCGTGCCGATGTCTTCTTCCGGCATTATGGCGCCGTTTTTAAGCCTTGCGACTCCTAAAACCTCGACATGTACAACGCTTGGTTTAACCTTATTAAAAAGCCGTTCAATAATGGAACCGCCTTTACTTTTATTATTATGGTAAGCATAAGACTGTTTTACAAATAAATTACCAGTTAGAACCGTAAAAAAAACCAAAATTAATATTGGAAAACCATGCTTATGCAGCCTCCGAAAAAGCATTTTTAACCCCCCTCCACTGTTTAGCCTGATGCATAAAGGCTTCCAATCTAAGCATTAAATTAGTGCTTTCCTGTCCATCGAACCACAAATTTATCCATGGAAAATTATTAAGGTCTTCCCTGAATTTTTTTGAAATGGTTTGAACGATAGATCCCGGCATACAGTGAAAAGGATGAATGCTGACGACCCCTGAATATCCCTTTTTTGCAAAATCAATCGATTCGCCCACCGTCAGAATAGCTTCCCCGCCCAGCGATAAATCGAGATATTTCCTTGCATAGGAAAGTATTTCCTTGATGTCTGTTTCTTTATGGTTCCTGAGCAGCCTTTTAAAAGGCTTGAACATGTTCGCCTCATCCTTTTTTTGGTAATAATTTACAAGGAAACTTAAAAAGATATCCTTTACTTTCTTACTTTTAAATGCATTTACGGCATATTCATGCGTGGTAAAAGTTATCCACTTGTAAGTAGGAACGACAGAAACTTCCCCTCCCAGCGCTTCTATCTTTTCCGTCGTAAAATTATTCGTAAATTTATTTAATCTTAAAAATATCTCGCCGACGACGCCTATAAGCGGCCTATTCTCATCTTTTCTTGGAATTTCCTCAAATTTTTTGGCGCATATTTTCATTGCATCATATATATCATTTCCTTTTTCTATCGCATTAACTACTAAATTTATGCATTCCTTATAGGCCGATACGGTATCGCCTTTGTTGGTTTCATAAGGCCTGACCCTGTATAGGGCTTTTTCTAAAGTATCTATGGCAAGGCAGCCCTGCCAGGCAACCCTTCTGAAAAGAACAGCCTTATCCCCGACAAAATCAGTATATGATTTCTTGGCGCTTGGAACTAAAAATTCAACTTCATTATATCCCATATTATCTAATACTAGCTCATGAAGCCTGTTATACTGGCCAAATTTACACGGCCCCGGCGAGGTGGGCATAAAAAAGGCGGATCTTTTGGCGTCAAAACCCGGTTTCTCAATAACTTTTATAATATCCCCCGTGGTCACGAAACACGGCATACATTCGTTACCGTTAGTAAATTTAAGGCCAAAATCTAGCGTTGATTCATCCGGCTCGTCCATGACTTCGGAATCTACGCCGCATCTTCTAAATGCCGCGCTTAAAGCATAGGCAGCGTCCGACATATACGGTATATAAACCTTTTTATTAAAATTACTTGTATTTGTGTGGTGCATATAATCTCCTTAAAGATATTGCCATTAGTTTAACGCATAATTCTTTGTATTATCTTATTCATTTATACTATAACATTATAATAAAGTCAAATTAGCGCCGTTGCCCAAACCCCGATAAATTATATTTTCAAGCGCTTCGAATTCATATCCCTTGAAAATATTCTTTCTTTTTATTACAATTTAATGGCTTCGATAAAGTTGAACTAAGTAATTCATAAATTGTAATTCATAAATTCACCTCCGCCCGATACTTGATATAATAAATTAAATGATTTTAAAGAAAGCCTTAATTATTTATAACCCAAAGTCGGGGCGGTTTTCCGAAGATAAACTGTCTTATATCTTAAATTTTTTCAAAAATAGGAATATCCTGATATACGCTTTAAATATGATAGAAAGGCCTATCAAAAAAAATCTGGCAAATTTTTTTGATATGGTTTTAGTGGCCGGAGGAGACGGAAGTTTAAATTATGTTATAAATAATTTAATCTTCACGGATATTCCTATCGCCCATTTACCCATGGGGACGGTCAATCTTTTTGCCTTAGAAAACAAAACCCCTTACTCTTTAGCTCAAGCGCTTAATGAAATCGTATATAGATATAAACCTGTGAAAATCAAACTGGGGAAGGCTAACGAGCAGTATTTTATCGCTATGACAGGAATCGGCCTCGATGCCTTTATCGTTAAAAATATGGAAGAAAAAATAAGAAAGAGCAAGAAAAGAATATACAATAATTCTATAAAATATCTTAACTACATATTTAACATAATTAAAATAAGCAAAAATTATAAATTTTACGACTTATCCTTAGATATAATACATAGTGATAATACCGAAGATTCTAACGCTTATCGTTTTGAAAGGTGGGAACGGTGCTCTGCCAAAGAGATTATTGTTTCGAATATAAGATACTATGGCGGACCCTTTAAAGTATTTCCTAAAAATTCACCGTTAAACGATAAGTTCGATATAAGATTGATAAAGAATGTAAATAACCGGACCGATACTATTTGTTCTATACTGAAATCACTGACGCTTTACAAAAGATATGAAGATAACCCCGATTTTTACATAAAGGCAAATAAAATCTACATATCATCTCTGGACCCGGCGGAAAATGAAAAAATATATTACCAGTGCGACGGAGAATTTGCAGGAACGCTTCCGGTAGAAATAGAAAAGGTGGATAATGCGATAACTATGCTTGTAAATCCAGCCACCTTTTAGAAGCATTGGTACGAGCAACTATGTTGTTCTACTTTCTATAAATTGATTATCTGGCAGTATATTATTTTCTATCCACTTCAAGGTAAGTTCAACAAAAGCTGAAGTAGCAGGAGGAAGGTCTGAAAACGGCATTATAGACGCAAGACCTATTCTGCGTTTTAATATTGGTTCAAGCGGCAAAATTTTCACATTTGGTATATATTCAGGTAATGCAAATTTTGGCATTATAGCTATTCCCAACCCTTCTTTAATCATAGCCAGCAGTGTTCCGGTATTGCTTACTTTGTATTTCCACGGCGGAAGTTTTCCTGTTGCCGATTTGAAAGCTTTTTTTACTAAAATCTGGCAGTTGCTGTTCCATGTTATCATCATGGGATATTTGGTTAATTCCTCAATGCTGATTGAATTTTGAGCCGCCAAAGTATGGGTTTCAGGTAAAACCACTACCATATCGTCGGAGATTATAGGAATTGTTTCAAGCATATCGCACGGGAATGTAATAAACCCTATATCTATCGTGCGGGATACAATCCAATCCCTTATCTCTCCTTCCGTTCCTTCAAATATTTTTAAATTAATTTTAGGATATTTTAATTTAAATAAACGCATTATTCCTGGAAGAAAATTAATGGAAACACCTCCGAAACTTCCAATTTTCACCTGTCCTGTTTGTAGTTTCAACGAAGCGCTAACTTCCTGTTTTATATACTCCATATTTGCTACAATCGAGCGTGCGTATTTGAGTACTTTAATACCTGTTTCCGTGGGGTAAACCCCATCTTTTCCCCGCTGAATGAGTTTTATACCTAATTCAGACTCTAGATCCGCTATTGAGTGGCTTACCGCAGATTGCGTAATATAAAGTTCTTCTGCCGCTATAGAAAATTTTTTTAATTCAATAATTTTGATTAAAATTATTAATTGATTTAATGTCATGAGTTTTTTCTCATATTTATGAATACTATTCATTTGATTTATAGACTATTTATATATTAACATAATTTTAAATTAAATAAAAAAATATGGATATTATTTTAAATATTAGTGGGGGATGGCTTTGATAAATCGTTTAAAGTTTATTATATTGATTATATTATCCACGGCGCTGATGGGGTCAGCTTTTTCAGTAATTAAAATGGGTGATATGTATGCATCGCCGTTATTGTTTGCAGCGATACGTTTCATTCTGGCGGGACTGCTTTTGGCTTTCATTGTCGGAATTATGCGAATGCCTCACCCGGAGCATCTGCGCGAGTGGTTTTACATTGCGGTAATCGGGTTTTTTCAAACCACAGGGGTTTTTGGAGCTATTTTTTTGAGTTTGCGCACCATCACCGCAGGAGAATCATCTATTTTAATATTTATAAACCCTATATTAGTTGTTTTATTTAGTGCATTTATCGGCATACAGTATCGTTGGCTGCAGTGGATTGGGGTGATTATCGGTTTTATCGGCGTCGTAATACTAATCGGATTTCATCCTTATTATCAAGTAGGCGTGTGGATAGCACTATCTGGAGCAGTATTTTGGGCAATAACCACATTGTTGGTTAAGCGGTTGAGCAGTTTTATAAACATTTGGGTGCTTACTGCTTATCAAATGCTGATTGGAGGAATATTATTACTCTTTATCAGTGAAATTTTTGGACATCCGTATGTTGTTTTCAATGTTTCATTTGTTCTAATTGTTCTTTGGCTTGCTATTATGAGCTCCATCGTGCAATTTGGAATCTGGTTTTATTTAATTCAAAAAAACGATCCCGGAAAGGTTAGCTCTTTTTTATTTTTAGCTCCGCTGTTCGGAGTTTTGTCAGGATTAATTTTATTACGCGAACCAGTTACTTTGGAAATAATTATAGGCGGCCTTTTTATTTTTGCAGGTATAATTCTTGTTAATCGACCCGAATCTCGCCGACTCATGCTGGAAAAAGCGGAAGAGAAAGCGGAAATGGAAACAGAAGGCAACCCTTAAATATAAGATTTATTTTATTGCCACCCCCCTCCCCCGCTTGCATTGGCGGTTTTATTTTAAAGAATAACCGGAGGCAAACCGCCTCAGATTTATGATATTTTTGAAATATCCTTGATTTCGCTTCTTTGTCAGCAAAGGAAGCGGGGTTCGGGGCAAAGCCCCGATATAATGCTATATTACACTACTCCTGTAAATCCAGCCTCATTCCTTTAAACTCTGTGCATAAATGCTTATTAAGTGATTTACGGGTATGCCCTGTTGCTCCTTTAAAATGCCCCTTTGATCGCTCAAAGAAAACATGCATCCGGAACAGGACGTCAAAATGTTTTGCGGGAAGGCTTCTTTAATTTCTTCAAACTTTAGCCTCGTAATCTCTTTGGACAAATCGTAATGCCTTATATTGAACATACCCCCATTGCCGCAGCAATAGTTATGTTTCAACGGCTTTAATTTTAAACCCGCAATTTTATCCACAATCAAGCCCGCTTCCCCAATTAAACCTTCATTATAAGAGGACGGCTTAAACTCGGGTGAATTTAAAAGATGGCAGGGTATATGAAATACCGCATCGGTTTCCTTTTGTAATTCCCCCGCTTTTATATCGATACCTTTTTTTTCCAGTACTTTAAAAAATGACCAGATATTAAGCAATTTTTTAGAAAAATTTAAAACTTCGCTATAACCTTCGTCATTTTTATTAAAATATAGCGGATAAAGTTTATTTACGGAGTAAGAACAGGATGCGCATGAAGTAACTATATAGTCTATATCTTGAGCCTTAAAGGCATTTGCATTATTCAAAGCAAGGTCTTTAAAGGAACTTATATCCCCGCTCGATATAAAAGGCAGTCCGCAGCAACCCTGCATTTGCGGAACAAAGACCGAAACCCCGTTTTTTACCAAAGACGCTACCGTGTCGGCGGATATTTGAGGATATATGCTATTAAATACGCAACCGCTAAAATAACCCGCCCTGATTTCCTCTCTTTTGCCGCCCGCGCCGTTGCGGTCCGCTTTAAACCGGTAATTTCTGGCCGAGATAAAGGCTTTGCCCTGAGGATTTGGGACAAATCGCCTGTTAAGCTGGTTTATAATTGGAATGTTTGCAATTTTTAAGGCGGATTTTAATAAAATTTTCCTTTTATTTTTCAGGGCTTTAAGCGCTATTGCGCCGAGGGAAAATTTATTATCCTGAAGCTCATTTAATTTAATCCTTTCATTTATTATCAAGTCCCCTATTTTAACATCGTTAGGGCAAATATTAACGCATCTTCCGCATAAAAGGCAGGTGGACATGGCTTCTGCCACCTTTGAAACCTTTAAGGGCAGCACGTCATTGTTATCGGTTAAAATTAACCGAACCCTGCCCCTTGGACTGTAAAACTCGTTTAGGCTAATCCTGTATGTCGGACAAACCGGCAGGCATTTGCCGCAGTGGACGCAATTCAGATAACTTATATCTTTGTCTTCCAATTAATAAAACTCCTTTATAGAAAAACTAGAGGGCGACGGACATGCGATATTTAATTTAAAATATCTTGCCTGGATTTATAATATTGCGAGGGTCGAATACCTTTTTTATATTTTTTAAAATATTCATATAGTAATCGTTATATTTTAATTTCATAAACTCCTTTTTTTCCAGTCCAATGCCATGTTCTCCGGATAAACTTCCGCCCGCTTCGGCCGTTTTCTTTAAAATTTCAAATTTTGCTTTCTCTCCCCTTTTTACCATATCGGCGTCATCCTTATTTAACATAATATTCACATGGATATTCCCGTCGCCGAAGTGTCCGAAATTTATTATAGGAACATTATATGTTTTTGAGATTCCCTCTATAAAAGACAGCATTTCTATAATTTTATTTATCGGAACGGCTATATCGTTATTTATTTTTAGGTCTCCGTATTTCCGCAAAGAAGGCGAAATTGCCTTTCTCGCTTCCATTATAACCCGTTTTTCTTCTTCGCTGCCCGAAGAAAAAAGAAAAACCGGCGAAAATTCTTTTAATATCTTTTCGTATTCCGCAACACTTTCGCCAACCTCAAGCCGGGAACCGTCAGCCTCTATGATAAACAAAAAAGCTCCCTCTATTTTTATTATATCACTCTTGAAATAACTTTTAACCGATTCAATCGAGGATTTATCCATAAATTCTAACATTGACGGCCTGTTTCTAAGTTTTAACAAAGAAATGGCCGCATTAAAGCCGTTGCCTATATCGTCAAACGATACTAAAATTAATGAATTAGCCTCCGGATTGGATAAAAATTTTAGCGTAATTTTGGAAAAAAGACCCAGTGTCCCTTCCGAACCGACCATAAGCTGGGTAAGATTATATCCCGAGACATCCTTGACGGACTTAGAACCCGTATTTATTATTTCGCCGTCTCCCGTAATTAATTCGAGAGCCGCAACATAATCTTTCGTAACGCCGTATTTAACGGCGCTCGGTCCGCCGGAACACTCGGCAACATTGCCGCCTATTGTGGAAAATTCATAGCTTGCCGGATCGGGAGGATAAAAATAACCCTTTTCTGCAAGATATGACTTTAAATCCGCATTTATAACACCCGGTTCAACCGTAACAAACATGTTTTCTTCATCGATTTCCAAAATATGGTTCATTTTTGTGAATGAAACCACGACCCCGCCTTTGAGCGGCAAACTTCCGCCGGAAAATCCGCTTCCGGAACCCCTCCCGACAACGGGGGTATTGTATTTTAGGCACAACTTAACGATATTAGAAATCTCATTTGAATTAAGGGGAAAGACAACGACATCTGGCATAAACTCTTTAGATGTTGCATCGTAAGAATAGCACAACAGTTCCTCGGCTTCGGATAAAACCCTGTTCTTTCCCAGAAGTTCTTCAAATTCTTTTATAAGTTTTTGATTCATAATTCCATAAATAAGTTGTCATTGCGAGCGCGGCAAAGCAATCTAAAACCGTTCTATTTCCTTTATCGCTTCTACAACCTTTCTAAAAGCGATTGCCCTGTGAGATATTTTATTTTTCTCTGAAAGCTCAATCTGCGCAACGGTTTTACCCAGTTCTGGAACAAAAAATACAGGGTCGTAACCGAAACCCTTTGCACCGCTTATCTCATGAGAAATCAAGCCCTTCACTCTTCCGTCTAAATACTGAAATTTGTCCCTTTTCATATCGTAAAGACAGGCAAAACAGACAAATTCGGCATGCCTATTTTCCGCGCAGTCTTTCTTTGCCCTCATCGTATCAAGCAACTTATTAATATTTTCCGCATCCGAAGCATTTTCGCCTGCGTATCTTGCCGTAAAAAGACCGGGGAGATTGCCCAAGCAGTTTACTTCTAACCCCGAATCCTCGCTTACTATATAATCCAGCCTTAGTTCCGACTTTAGCTTCGCGTTTTCATTTAAAAATTTCAGATAACCTTCCGCTTTAATTTTAGCATTCTCTTTATAAGTTTTCCCATTTTCGATTATTTCCACCTGAAAACTTTCATCAAGGTAGATGATATTTAACCCGGTAAAATTACTCATTACCCTTTCAATCTCCCGAAACTTATGGGCATTTCCTGTAGCTATTAATATATTAATCATTTCGTTGCTAAAAAATACGGAAAATTTATTTATGTTTATTTAATAAAATTAATTTAATAATTTAATATTAAGGAAATTAGAGGGCTACATTACGCTGTTAATTGCTTTGTTTTGCAATTCATTAATTTTCGCTCCGGCGCTTTTTGAAAGTTCGTAAAGTTTCGCCAGTATATCGAATCCGATAGGCGTTTTTTCCGCGCACCCCTGAACCTCGATTATCTTTCCCGACCCTGTTAAAACAAAGTTAAAATCCAGCTCGGCAATAGAATCTTCAGAATAATCGAGGTCAAGCAAAATTTCACCGTTCACGATTCCAATGCTAATTGCGGCAGCCGAATCGTAAAACGGCATTTTTTCGATGTCGCCCTGCTTGATAAGCTTTAAGAACGCCAGATAAGCGGCAACATATGCCCCTGTTATAGAAGCGGTTCTTGTTCCGCCGTCCGCGCTTATAACATCGCAATCTATTAATATGGTTATGTCGGGAAAATCCGAAAAATTCATAACAGACCTGAGCGACCTTCCTATTAACCTTTGTATTTCCTGCGCTCTTCCGTTAACCTTTCCTTTTACGGAATCCCTCGGTATCCTGTTTTGCGCCGACCTCGGAAGCATGGAATATTCGGCTGTCAGCCATCCTTCCCCCTTGTCTTTTAAAAATGGGGGCACTTTATAGTCAACCGAAGCAGTGCAAATAACTTTAGTATCATCCGCCTCGATTAAACACGACCCCTCCGCATACTTCATATAATTCGGCGTTATTACCATCGGCCTCATCTCGCCCGCTAACCTGTTTTTCTTTCTTGCCAAAGTATTTTCTCCCGTATAATTGTTCCGCCGACGAAGCCTGCCCCTGCGGTATATTTAGTCAGGGGGCGGTAATCCATTTTTAAATTTTAATCCCACTTTTTATTCTTAATGAAAAATATGTAAAGGTCTTTCAAATGAATTACATTAAGTAATTTTACATTAATAAGCGAGCATAATGCAGGGATATCGTTTAATAAAGAATCCTTGTCCGAAATCACCATTAAAACATCGTCATGTTTTAAAACCTTAAGTTTTTGGACGACCGCCCAAACAGGCGGGCCTCAACAAAGCCCCCTGATATCAAGGGGAACGCCTGTATAATTTAAGCCGGATTTAATCTCCATTTTTACCTCTTAAATTAAAATTAATTACTTACTTACGCCGCCCTTAAGGCGGCGTCTAAAATACCGTTAACAAAAGACGGGGATTCATCGTTTCCAAATTTTTTGGCTATTTCCACGGATTCATTGATAATAACATTTTTAGGTATTTCAGGATGAAATAAAATCTCATAAATCGACAGCCTTAAAAGGTTTCTGTCAATTCTTGACATTCTTTCTATCGACCAATTTTTTGATACTTTCTTAATAATGCTATCTATCTTTTCTAAATTAAGTAATGTCCCATGGGAAATATCGAAAAAAAAATCGTAAATCTGGGATGTATCCTTTTTAAATCCGTCTCTAATAAGGCTTTCCGAAGCAAAATCATTATAAAAACTTCTTATTCTATAATCCAGCCCGTTTATATCCCCATCCGTTTCATATAAAAACTGCAATGCCAGTTCCCTTGCCTTTCTTCTTTTTGTCATAAAATATTAATTAAAGCTGCGTTATAAAAATATATAAAGCAATTTAGTTGGATTTACGCCTTTTTAATCCTGGAATAAAGGCTCGCCATTTCGACGGCGGACATTGCGGCATCAAAACCCTTGTTCCCCATTTTTGTCCCGGCACGCGATATCGCCTGCTCGATAGATTCAGCCGTTATTATTCCGTAGCTAACGGGAATACTCGAGGAGACGGAAAGCTCGGACAGCATTTTGGTAACCTGCGAGGATAAAAGATCAAAATGGTTAGTCTCACCCCTTATAAGTGTCCCAAGGCAGATTACCGCATCAAATTTTTTAGTATCGATTAACTTTTTGACCGCCATGGGAAGCTCAAACGCCCCTGGAACTTTAACGACCGTAATGTCTCCTTCATTCGCGCCGGCTCTTTTTAAGTAATCTAATGCGCCGTCCAAAAGTTTGCTGTTGACAAATTCGTTAAACCTCGACATAACGACGCCAAATTTAAAACCTGCGGCTTTAAGTTCTCCTTCGATTAAATGAAAATTGCTCATCTCATACCCCTACGCTTTAATTTTATTTAATTTTATTACTACTTTATTTTTAATATATGTCCCAATTTTTCTTTCTTTGTTTTTAAATAGTGCTTATTGGTTTCATTTGGGCATATCTCTATGGGAACTCTTTCGACCACGCTAAGCCCGTATCCTTCGAGCCCGATTATTTTTTTTGGATTATTGGTCATGAGCCGCATTTTCCCCACACCCAAATCGACTAATATTTGCGCCCCAACTCCATATTCCCTTAAGTCCGCTTTAAATCCCAATTTTTCATTTGCGGTAACCGTGTCATAACCCTCATCCTGAAGATTATAAGCCTTTAATTTATTTACAAGCCCGATGCCCCTGCCCTCTTGCATAAGATAAAGAATAACCCCTTTGCCTTCCTTATCTATCATCTCCATTGCGATTTTTAACTGGTCGCCGCAATCGCACCTTCTGGAGCCGAATATATCGCCTGTAAGACACTGGGAGTGAACCCTGACAAGAACAGGCTCATTTCGTTTAATATCCCCTTTCGAAAGAGCGATATGTTCCTTAAAATCGATATTATTGGAATATACTATAATTTTAAATTCGCCGGCAAATTCCGTCGGTATTACAGATTCGACAAGTCTTTCGACATGTTTTTCATGCTTAAGCCTGTAATTTATCAGATCTTTAATCGTCAGTATTTTTATATCCCATTTTTTTGAAAACTCTGCCAGGTCAGGCATACGCGCCATAGTCCCGTCGTCTTTCATTATTTCGCATATGACGGCGTAAGGTTTTAATCCGCCGATACGGGCAATATCTATTGACCCCTCGGTTTGGCCGGTTCTTGTTAAAACTCCCCCGTTTTTGCCTCTTAAAGGAAAAATATGTCCGGGTCTAACTAAGTCGGTCGGTTTTGCATTGTCTTTTATCGCGGTTAATATAGTTTTTGCCCTATCATGTGCGGAAATGCCGGTTGTAACACCTTCCTTTGCCTCGATTGATACCGTAAACGCAGTAGTAAATTTAGATTCGTTATTGGTAACCATTGGAGGCAAATCCAAGCTATTGGCCTTTTCCTCGGTTAATGTCAAACAAATTAATCCCCTTGCGTATTTTGTCATAAAATTTATTATTTCAGGGGTAACATGCTCGGCTGCCACAACCAGATCCCCTTCATTTTCCCTATCCTCGTCATCGACAAGTATAATCATCTTGCCGGCTCTTATATCTTTCGCCGCTTCTTCGACGGTAGCTAAATTCATAAAGTTTTTTTCACCTCTTGCGCACAATTTTATTAAAATACCTGATTATAAATAACCATTCTCGGACAGAAATTCATAGGTTAACCCGCTTTTAATTCCCTTACCCGGATTAAGCGGGCGTTCCGTTCCGTTCTTTTTGCCTTCGCTGCGGATAATATCATCTATTCTTTTTACTATTGTTTTTTCTAAAATATCCGATTCGAGATTGACATACTCTCCAACCCTTTTAAAACTTAAATTTGTTTCATTATATGTTAAAGGTATTATGCTTACAAAAAAAACATCATTTTTAAATTCGCTAATAGTTAAGCTAATACCGTCGATAGCAATAGAACCCTTTTTTATCAAGTAATTTTTGATGTCGTCCTGCACCGTATTAAAAATTTTGATACCTATAACAAAAGAATTATTAACAGGCTTTTTGAGAATAATTTTACCGATGCCGTCGATATGCCCCAGCACAAAATGTCCAGAAATGTCCGAGTTTGCCGAGATGGCGGGTTCGATGTTAACTTTTTCGCCTATTTTTAGGTATCTTAAAGCGGACGCAAGATAAGTTTCCGGCGTAAAATCAAAAAATAGTTCCCTATAATTAATTTTCCTTACCGTTAGGCACAAGCCGTTTACGGCAATACTCTGCCCTATATAGGCATTTTCCCCCGTTATAGGAGCGCTTATCGACAAAATACCTTTATTTAAGGACCTAACAACCCCTATTTCTTTTATTATCCCGCTAAACATACGCAGTCAAAATCCATGTTTAATTTATTCATTTTTCGGATAATATGTTAAAAAAATTTCATCGCCGAGCTTTTTTGAGTTTAAATCATAAAATTTTAACATATTTTTATTTTTTAAATCTAAGGTTTCGAACAAGTTCACCCCAACCCCGTTTCCAAATATATAAGGCGTGATGTTAAATATTAACTTATCGTAAAGCTTCCCGCCAAGTAAAGAACCGAAAAGATTTGGGCCCGCCTCTGCCAGTATGCTCGTTATTTTAAGTTCGGCGCATATCTTAAATATCTCTTTTAAGTCTAACAACCTTCTATCTTTATTATTATAATACACATCCTTTATAATTGCACCTGTTTCTTCTAAAAGCAGTTTTTTTTTACTCTTTTCATCGCTGTAATCCTTACCCGTAAATATTAATACCGTTCCGTAAGTCTCGAAAATTTTTGCCCCTAAGGGTATGGATAAATCCCTGTCTAAAATTATTTTTGTATATTTTTTATTTAAAAATCTATGCTTTATATCTTTACTATTTATTCGGGCATCCAGCATTGGATCGTCGTTTATTACCGTTTTTGCAGAAACCATGATTGCATCGCTGATAAGCCTTAAATAATGCGTATGTTCCAAAGATTTTTTTGAGGAAATGTATAACTTTTTTTTAATATTCCCGTATCCGATTTTACCGTCGAGAGTTATCGCCTCTTTAACGGTTATAAAGGGAAGCCCGCTCGTAATATATTTAAAAAATACCTCGTTGAGTTTTTTGGCTTTTTCCTCAAAAATTCCGTAAGTTACTTCGATGCCTTCTTTTCGCAGATAATCAAACCCTTTTCCCGATACCGACGGGTTCGGGTCTTTCACGGCTGCTACCACCCTCTTAATTCCATATTTTTTAATGGCATAAACACATGGGGGCGTTTTGCCAAAATGACTGCAAGGCTCTAAACTTACATAAATAGTAGCGCCTTTTGCCCCTGAACCCGCCTTTTTTAAAGCCGCTATCTCGGCATGCGGTAAGCCTGCTTTCTCGTGATAGCCGTCTCCAACCACCGAGCCGTCTTTAACGACAATCGCTCCCACCATAGGATTGGGAGAAGTAAAGCCTTCCGCCTTTTTTGCAAGATTAAAGGTTTGGGAGATGAAGTATTCATCGATGTTTTTGTTTTGATAATTCATATAAATTTAGAAAGGAAAGATATTAAGAAGACTGTTTTTTAATAAGTTCGGAAACATTTTCGTAAAGTTCGTTTATATCTTTAAAGGAGAGATAGACGGAAGCAAAACGGACATAACTTATTGCGTCAAGGCTTTTTAACTTGTTAAGGACAAATTTTCCTATATCTTCGCTTTTTATTTCCTTTAAATTTGTTTCATCAATCCATCTTTCGACGGACTGGACTATTTCTTCGATGCTTTGATATGGAACAGGCCTTTTTTCGCACGCCTTTATAAGCCCGCTTAATATTTTTTGCCTGTCAAACGATTCCCTGCGCCCATCCTTTTTAATTATAAGAGGAGATGAAACAATAATCGTTTCTAATGTAGAAAATCTTTTCCCGCAAACATTGCACTGCCTTTTTCGCCTTGTCAGCCTTCCATCTTTTGACACTCTGGAATCAACAACCTTATCGTCATCATTGAAACAGAAAGGGCACTTCATATATCCAAATTAATAAAGATTCAATAAAGCGGAAACTTATCGCACAGGAGCCGGACCTCGTTTTTTACGCCGTCTTTGATGGATTCATTGTCAGGATTATGTAAAACTTCCGATATAAGCTCTCCGATTTTTACCATTTCACCCTCTTTCATGCCCCTTGTAGTTACGGCAGGCGTTCCTATTCTTATTCCACTGGTTACAAACGGCGACCTTTCATCGAAAGGAACCTTGTTTTTGTTAACCGTGATGCCGACTTCATCCAAAAGTGCTTCCGCCTGCTTGCCCGTCATTTCGGATTTTCTGAAATCAACAAGCATAAGGTGGTTGTCGGTGCCGTCCGATATTAATTCAAAACCATTGTTTTTAAGGGTATCCGCAAGAGCGGCGGCATTGAAAACTATCTGCCTTTGATAATCTTTAAACTCCTCGGTTATAGCCTCTTTAAAGGCGACAGCCTTTGCGGCTATTATATGTTCGAGCGGCCCTCCCTGAATTCCGGGAAATATTGCCGAATTTAACTCTTTTTCATATTTAGCCTTTGCTAAGATAACCCCGCCTCTCGGCCCTCTGAGGGTTTTATGGGTTGTGGTCGTAACAAAATCGGCGTAGGGAACCGGGCTTGGATGGAGGTCGGCCGCAACCAAACCGGCTATATGCGCCATATCGACCATAAGATAACACCCGGCTTCATCCGCAATGTCCTTAAATTTTTTGAAATCTATAATCCTCGGGTAAGCGCTTGCCCCGGCTATTATCATCTTTGGCTTACTGCTTAAGGCTATTTTTCTTAATTCGTCATAATCGATTGTCTCTGTATTTTTATTTACGCCGTACGGAATAATATTAAAATATTTTCCGGAAAAATTTACGGGGCTTCCATGGGTTAGATGTCCGCCGTGCGATAAATCCATGCCCAAAACCGTATCGCCCGGGTTTAAAAAGGCATAAAAAATAGCCATATTTGCCTGGGAACCCGAATGGGGCTGAACATTAGCGTATTCGGCTTTAAATATATCCTTAACCCTGTCTATTGCGAGCTGTTCGATACTATCTATATAATTACACCCGCCGTAATATCTTTTTCTTGGGTACCCTTCGGCATATTTGTTGGTTAAAACAGAACCTTGAGCCTCCATTACCGCTTTTGATACAAAATTTTCGGAAGCTATAAGTTCTATGGACCGTCTTTGCCTGTTAAGCTCTTTGCCTATAAGCTCATAAACCTCGCCATCGAATTCCTTTAAATCTTTAATATTCAATTTATTACACCTGTAAGTTAATTAAATTTATAGTGGCATATTAAACTTTTCATACTTTTCATATATCTATTTATTATATCTTTAATCCTTTAATTTTTCCATAGAGGTAATCTTGGAAATCCTGTCTTCATGCCTTCCGCCCTCGTACTTAGACGACATAAATTTGTCGATATATCTTACCGCCTCTGTAGGCGTGGTTGTCCTGCCGCCCAAAGTTACGATATTGGCATTATTATGCTTCTTTGCAACCTCCGCCGTATATTCGTCATGAATCAGAGCCGCCCTGATTCCGTCTATTTTATTTGCGGCTATGTCCATCCCGATACCAGTTCCGCAAACGAGAATACCGAAAGAATTTTTATCGTCGCCCGCCTTTACTTTTTCTGCTACCTTAAGGGCATAATCGGGATAATCTACGCTCTTTAATGAATCCGTTCCCATATCAAGATAATTTATGCCTTTCTCTTTAAGATAATTCTTTATAGACTCTTTTAATTCAAAACCGGCATGGTCAGACCCTAAGAATATCATTTATAATATTATTCCTCCCATTTTTTAAAAACTAATGTGGCATTTGTTCCGCCAAATCCAAAGGAATTTGATATCGCGTATCTTACATCGGCCTTTCGCATTACATTTGGAACATAATCCAAATCACACCCGTCATCCGGTTCATCTAAGTTTATCGTAGGAGGTATTATCCCCGTACTGACCGTTAATGCAGTGGCAACCGCTTCTATTCCGCCGGCCGCTCCAAGCGCATGTCCTATCATAGATTTGATGGAACTAATTTTTAATCCCTTAGTTTTATCCTTAAAAAGCTGCTTTACAGCCTTGGTCTCATTTAGATCGTTATAATAAGTGGATGTCCCGTGGGCGTTTATATAGTCAATATTATCGGGGGTTAACCCTGCATCCTCTATGGCATTTTTCATACTGTAGTATGCGCCTTCGGCGTTTGGGTCGGGGGTGGAAAGATGATAAGCATCCGAAGATACGCCGTATCCCACAATTTCTGCGATTATTTTTGCGCCCCTTTTTAATGCGCCGCTTAACTCCTCGAGAATAACGATACCTGCCCCCTCGCTAACGACAAATCCGTCCCTATTTTTATCGAAGGGCCTTGAAGCCTTTGCCGGCTCGTCGTTTCTTGTCGATAACGCCTTCATTGCGTTAAAACCGGAAATACAAAGCGGGGTGATCGTCGATTCTGCCCCGCCGGCTATCATCGCATCGGCATCCCCCCTCGCTATTATTTTATATGCATCTCCAATGGAATTGGTGCCTGTCGAACAGGCGGAGACGGTACTGGCGTTGGGACCTTTAGCTCCGGTCATTATTGAAATCTGGCCCGGCGCCAGATTTATTAAAAGCATCGGAATAAAAAACGGCGAAATCTTTTTAGGCCCTCCTTCCAGAAGCAGGGTATGATACTTTTCTATGGTCATGAGCCCGCCGATGCCGGCGCCAATCCATACGCCGACCCTGTGAGCATTTTCCTTCGTAATCTCAAGTCCCGACATATCAATGGCCATTTTAGAACAGGCATAAGCGTAATGAATAAATTGGTCCATTTTTTTAACTTCTTTTTTGTCGATAAATTTCTCGGGATCAAAACCTTTTACCTCGCCGGCTATCTTAGTCGCATAGGCTTCCGTATCAAAGCGGGTAATTAAACCGATGCCGCTTTCCCCTTTTATCATCCTATTCCAGGACGATTCAAGATCGTTGCCAAGCGCGGTGACCATAGAAAGCCCCGTAATAACGACTCTTCTATCGCAATTAACTGTTCTCATAATAAATCCGTTATAAATCTTTATTTTGATGGTTTCAATAATAAAGATGCAAGTTATTTTGTATGCTCGTCGATATATGAAACTGCATCCTGAACCGTTTTAATCTTTTCGGCATCTTCATCGGATATCTCTATTCCAAACTCCTCTTCAAAAGCCATAACCAATTCTACGGTATCCAAAGAATCCGCGCCAAGATCTTCGACAAATGAAGCCTCATTCGTAACCTCGTCGGGAGTAACCCCGAGCTGCTCGACGATTATTTCTTTAACCCTTTTTTCTACTGACATTTACTTTTTCACCCCCTCCTTGTTAATTAATTCAAATTCATAAAATTTCATAAAATTAATTAATATTTTATTATTACATTACTGCATAAACATTCCGCCGTTTACATTAATAACGGCGCCCGTGATATAATTCGATAAAATAGACGATAAAAAAAGCACCGCATTCGAAACATCGGCGGGGTCGCCGATGCGGCTTAACGGGATTGCCTTTTTTATCCCGTCTTTTATATCCTCCGGCAATTTGTCGGTCATGGACGACTTTATAAAACCGGGAGCGACGGCATTTGCAAGTATGCCCCTGGCGGCATATTCCTTAGCAATAGATTTGGTAAAGGCAATAATTCCTGCCTTGGCCGCCGCGTAATTTGCCTGACCCGCGTTGCCGGTTTCGCCGATTACGGATGTTATATTAATCACCCTGCCGCTTTTAGCTTTTACCATATATTTCAGCACATTTTTCGTAACATAAAATAGCCCGTTTAAATTGACATCCAGCACATCAAGCCAGTCCTCGTCGCTCATTCTTATAAGCAGCGAATCTTTAACGATGCCGGCATTATTGACAAGAATGTCGATTTTTGACTCCTTTGCTTCGATTTTCCGTATAATATCCGTTACCTCTTGAGAATTTTTTATATCGAGCTCGTAAAAGTCGAATTTATCCGAAATTTCTTTAAGTTCATTCCGAATATCCAAAAACTTGTTATAAGTCTTGCCAAGAATTATAACCCTTGCCCCTGCCGAAAGTTGAGTTTTAACAATGGATAACCCAATTCCTGCATATCCGCCCGTAACAATTGTTACCTTGCCGCTTAAATCGATGCAATAAGACATAATTATAATTAATTTATATAAAATATATAAAAAGTGTCCGATTTATTTTTTAATTCCCCTTTTTTAAAAGGGGTGGCGGTCCGCCTTTAGGCGGACTGACGGGGTATTTATAAGATAAATCGGATACCTTGTTATTATCATATAGGTAAAAATTTTTCCAATTCTTTTAATGTTGAAACGGAATTAATAGATAAAGAATCTGCTTCTTTATCTATTCTTTTTATTAAAGAACTTAAAACATTCGAAGGTCCAATTTCAATAAAGGTGGAAACATTAAATATTTTCTTCATATTCAAAACGGACTCGATCCATCTTACGGGAGAGGTTATCTGTTCCAAAAGGAGTTTAACGGCGTCATTTTTTTTAGAATAATTTAAAGAGGTGGCATTTGAAAATATTTCGCAATGGGCATCGGAAAACCAGTCTTCTTTAAAATAGGCTGACAAATTACTCCTGGCCTCTTCCATAAACGGGGTATGAAATGGGGCGCTGACTGGCAAAACGACGGTTTTTTTGGCTCCCCGTTCCTTAAGGATAGCGCACGCTTCATCAACAGACGGGGCCTCCCCCGATATAACGGTTTGAACAGGCGAATTAAAATTCGCTATAAATACCCTGCCCTTATTATCCGAACCGTTTATCTTATTAATTACGGATTTTATAATATCCTCGTCAAGCCCGATTATTGCCGCCATCTTGCCGAACCCGACGGGACATGCGTTTTGCATAAAAACCCCTCTTTTTTTTGTGATTAAAAGGGCGTGCAAAAAATCTAAAGAACCCGCAAAAACATTAGCGCTATACTCGCCGAGGCTATGGCCGGAAACGCAAACCGGATTAAGTCCTGTTTCTTTTTGCATTGCTTTAAGTATGGCTATACTCACGGTTAAAATGGCGGGCTGGGTATTTTCGGTTAAATTAAGCAGCCCTTCATCATTCCCAAAAATTAGCTTTTTCATATCCATGCCTAACGCATCCGAAGACTCTTCCAAGACAAGCCTTGCTTCGTTAAAATTTTCAAAAATATCCTTTCCCATGCCTATATGCTGTGACCCCTGCCCGGGAAAGACAAACGCAATATTTGAATTTATTCTTTTTTCCATTTAACCTTTTATAAATTTGGACATATTATTGATAAAATCTTCGGCCTGGGAAACTATTTCTTCTATAACCTCTTTTACGGTTTTTTCCTCTTTTATCAGTCCCGCAATCTGGCCGCTCATTAAAGAACCCATTTCAATATCCCCGTCAACCGACGCGGCTTTTAATCTTCCCGTACCGAGTTTTTCGTATTCGATGGCCGGCGAACATTTTTCTTCCAGTTCGAGAAACATTTTCGCAAGCCTGTTTTTTAACACCCTGACGGGATGCCCCGTCGGCCTTCCGGTAACGACGGTATCCCTATCGGATGCCTTTATTACCATATCCTTCCAGTTTTGATGCACATGGCACTCTTTGGTCGCAAGAAATCTCGTTCCCATTTGAATACCGCTTGCGCCTAAACATAAAGCGGCGACGAACCCTCTGTAATCCGCAATGCCGCCCGCAGCTATAACAGGAATATTAACGCTGTCGACTACCTGCGGAACAATTACCATAGTGGTTAGCTCCCCGATATGTCCTCCCGATTCAGTGCCTTCGGCGATTAAGGCATCCGCTCCCGCCTTTTCCATTCTTTTGCCTAAAGCCGTCGATGGAATAACGGGGATTACTTTTATGCCTGCATCGTGAAATTTTTTTATATATGGTCCCGCATTGCCGGCACCCGTCGTAACAACTGGAACACCTTCACTGATAACGGCATCGACTAATTCATCGATATAAGTCAAATATAGTATAAGATTTACGCCGAAAGGCTTATCGGTATTTTCCTTGGCTTTTCTTATTTCCTTAACAAGAAGATCCGGGGGCATCTGCCCTGCCCCTATTATACCCAAACCTCCGGCATTTGAAACGGCGCTTGCAAGAGCATAATTCGATGCCCATGCCATTCCGCCCTGAAAAATCGGATATTTTATCCCAATTTTATCACATATGGGAGATTTTATCATTTTATTTTTCCCCGCCTCACCATCGTATCACCGACGATGCCCATGCGAGTCCGGCGCCGATAGCATCGATTAATACCAAATCCCCTTCTTTTATGCGGCCCGAAACGCACGCCTCGTCTAACGCAATAGGGATTGAACCGCTTGAAGTATTTCCATACCTTTCAACATTCACAAAAACTTTTTCCATTGGAAAACACAACTTCTTTGCGGTGGCTTCTATTATCCTGATATTTGCCTGATGAGGAACAAATAAATCGATATCTTCCGGCTTAAGGCCGTTAAACTTAATAGCCTCTTCCGCAACATCTTTAAGATATTTTACCGCATATTTAAAAAGCTCGGAACCCTTCATTTTTATATAATGGTCAAGATTATTTACCGTCTGGGCGGTTGCCGGCATTAAAGAGCCTCCCGCGGGAAGTTTAAGTATATTGTCATGTCCTCCCTCCGAATGTATATGGGTCGATAAGATACCCCTCGTATTTTCGGTGTTTGCGGATAACACCGCCGCCCCCCCGCCGTCGCCGAATAATACGCAGGTTGACCTATCGGTATAATCGGTAATTCTTGAAAGTAAATCGGCGCCGATAACTAATACATTTTTATATCTGCCCGATTTAATAAAGCTATCGGCGATAGATAAAGAATAAATAAAGCCGCTGCACCCTGCACTTACATCAAAAGCAGCCGCATTTTTTAGCCCTAATGTTTCTTGAACGATGCAGGCGGTTGACGGAAATATCATATCCGGCGTAATTGTCCCGACTATGATAAGTTCTATGTCTAACGGGCTCACCCCCGAGCGCTTAATTGCCTGCCTTGCGGCATTGGCGGCTATACCGGATGTCGTTAAACCGGCTTCGGCAATCCGCCTTTCCTTGATGCCTGTCCTTGAGGTAATCCACTCGTCCGATGTATCGACAATCCTGCAAAGTTCTTCATTAGTAAGCACCTTTTCCGGAACATACGAACCGATTCCTGTAATCTGTGAATATATCAATTTTTTAAACCTTTGTTATTAAAATTTATATTTTATTAGGATAAATAACCGCTTTCGGCATTGGCTTCTATTTTATGGCTGATATTTAAGGTTATCCCTTTTTCGACAAAGTGCTTGGCAACGAAAACGGCGCTTGCGATTGCTTTTGCGCCGGCGCCGCCATGAGCAATAAATGCCGCTCCGTTAACCCCGAGAAGCGGCGCTCCGCCGTACTCATTGTGGTCAACGAGTTTTTTAAAATTTTTTAATGATTTTCTGGCAAGAAAAAACCCAAATTTAGCCATAAAACTTTTGTCCACTTCGTCTCTTAAAAGATTAAATATTGTTTCAGCCAATGTCTCGGATGCTTTTAAAATAACATTGCCCGTAAATCCGTCGCAAACAACTACATCGACTTTTCCGTTAAATATCTCCCTGCCTTCGACATAGCCGTAAAAATTTAAATCGGTGTTTTTTATAATCTTATAAGCCTCCCTTGTAAGATCGTTACCCTTGGATTCCTCTTCCCCGTTACTTAACAGGCCTATCTTCGGATTTTTTATGTCCTTCATGAAAGCGGCGTATTCGGCGCCCATTATTGCAAATTGAGCAAGATGGTGAGGTTTAACATCAACATTCGCTCCCGCATCTATCAAAACTGTATAACCGCCGATCGCCGGCATAATCGTAGCTATTGCAGGCCTGTCTATACCTTTAATGCGCTTAAAAACAAACATAGCGATAGCTAAAGATGCCCCGCTATTACCCGCGCTGATAACGGCATCCGCCTCTTTATTCTTTACAAGTTCATAAGCAACGCGCAAAGAAGAGTTTTTTTTATTCCTTACGATAGAAGACGGAGAATCCTTCATTGTAATCCGCTCGGGAGCATGCTTTATCTTAACCCTGGACGGCATATGTCCGTTTTTTTTAAAAGCGCTCTCTAATACGGCTTCATCACCGGTGAGTATTATCTCTAACCCCTCATCCGACTCTACGGCGGCTATTGCCCCTAAAACCTCGGGTTCCGGCGCCTTATCCGAACCAAAGCCGTCAAGAGCTATTCTAATCATTTATAATTTCCCCATTTGTAGGCAAAATTTTAACGCCCGTTAACTCTTTTATATAATTTATGTAATCAGGCTTTTGGTTCGGCTGCCGCAATTATAACCCTTCCCCTGTAGGTTTTGCAATTAGCGCACATTCTATGCGGAAGCATGGGTTCCCCGCAATTCGGGCACTTTGAATAATTAGTTGCCTCAAGGCTGTCATGAGTTCTCCTTTTATCCCTCCTGCATTTTGAGTGTCTTTTCTTTGGATTTGCCATATAAATCTCCTTTTATTAATCTAAAGTTAAAGCAATTTTTTTAAAACATATGCTATATTATTAATAAAAAATTAAAATGTCAATGTTCATTTTTCTACTATCTTTATAAACAGGTTGTCATCCGCGGTTTTAAAATCCGCTTCATCGGAAAATATCATTCTTTTCGCCCTCACCGCAGATTTTATATCGTTATTCACGCTATTTAAGATGCTTACATAATCGTTATTCAACGTTTTAACCAAAAGTTTGTCAATCTTATGATTTTGATGAAGATTTAAACTTGTTCTTAATTTTCTTGAAGCCTCGAGAATATTTAATAAAATTTTAACGATTTTTACGGAAGATTCGTCAACGAGTTCTTTTCTATAGTCAGGCCAACTTGACAAATGAATACTGCCGGCTGTTTCAAAATTTTTATAAAACGACTGGTATAATTCTTCCGTAATAAACGGAAAAAATGGAGCAAATACTTTTATCATATTTAATGAAACAAAATACATAACATTTAAAGCCTTATCTTTTCTGTCAAAATTTTCTTCTTCCTCATCCCAAAAGACATTTTTTATAATCTCGAGATAATTATCGCAATATACATTATAAAAGAAATCGACCATTGCCTTTAAACTTGAGGAGTATTCGTAGGATTCCATATGGTTGCCGCAGAGCTTTAAAGTGTTTTCGAATTCCGTGATAACCCATTTATCGATTTCGCCCAATTCAAGCTCCGATATGTCTTTCTCATACGGATTAAATCCTTCGCCGACATTTGTGATTAAAAATCTTGCCGCATTCCATAATTTAATTAAAAGCCTTCTGCCGTTTGCGGCATCTTCTTCGCTAAACCTTAAATCCTGTCCCAGATTGGCCCTGGAAGCCCAGTACCTTAAGGCATCTGCGGAATATTTATTTATTATTTCCCCGGGTTCCACGAAATTGCCTAAGCTTTTAGACATCTTTTTGCCGTTTTTATCAAGTCCCCAGCCGCTTATCATAACATTTTTAAACGGGATATTATCCGTATGATAAATAGATTTTACGACGGTATAAAATAACCATGTTCGAATAATTTCCTGAGCCTGCGGACGTAAACTCATCGGGTAAATCCTATTTAAAAGTTTTTTTTTATCGGCGGCATGGGAATCATATGCCCATAAGGCGTTAATCAGAGGGGTCATCGACGATGTCATCCATGTGTCCATAACATCCGTTTCGGGTTTAAATTCTTTTCCCCCGCATTTAGGGCAGGACGCCGCATTAGGATTCGCTACGGCTGGGTCGATAGGCAGTTCATCCTCTTTTGCAAGGATTACTTCGCCGCAATTTGCGCAATACCAGACGGGAAAAGGCACGCCGTAAAATCTTTGCCTCGATATATTCCAGTCCCATTTTAAATTATTAACCCATTCGTCATATCTCGGTTTCATAAAATCCGGGCGCCACTTTATACCGTCTGCGGCCTTTAAAAATTTATCTTTATTATCTAAAATTTTTATAAACCATTGAAGCTCGCGGATAAATTCGACGGGAGTTTCGCACCTGTCATGAACGCCGACATTATGTAAAAGCGGTTTTTCCCCTTTTATAAGCGATAATTTCTTTAGGTCGTCTACTATTGCCCTTTTTGCATCCTTTACGGTTAATCCGCTATAAGCTCCCGATGCCTCATTTAATCTTCCCGCTTTATCGATAATTATAGCCGTGTCAAGTTTATGCTCTTTCCACTTTCTAACATCTTCGACATCGCCCCAGGTGCAAACCATCATCAAACCGGTTCCATAATTTATATCGACGGTTTCATCATATTTAACGGGAACATCCTTATTATATAACGGGGTTTTAACGCTTTGCCCGTTTAAAAACCTGTATCTGCCGTCAAGAGGGTTGGCATAAATTGCAACGCATGCTCCCAACAATTCGGGGCGGGTCGTGGATATTATAAGGCCCTGGCCGGACGACGATTTAAATTCTATGTCGTACAAAACACCATTTAATTCTTCTATTATAATATCCGCCTGCGCAAGCGAGGTCCTGCATTGGGGGCACCATAAAATCGGCTCGTTCCTTCTTTCTATCAGCTTCTTATTATAAAGATCGATAAACGATTTTTGGGATGTTTTCCTGCATCTTTCATCTATCGTAGAGTATGACAACCGGTAATCGACGCTTATTCCTGCGGATTTCCATAAGGCTTTATATGTCCCTATGCCGAGCTTCGTCTCTTTTAGGCATAGGTCTATAAACTCTTCCCTTGTTATCTTTGACTTGTTTATTTTATACTTTTTTTCGACATATCGCTCCGTAGGAAGACCGTTATCGTCGAAACCCATCGGATAAAACACATTAAACCCTTTCATTCTTTTGTACCTGACGATAAACTCAGCCTGGGAATAGCTCATTACATGCCCGACATGGAGATGGGAGGATGAAACATAAGGCGGAGGCGTATCGACCGAAAAAATTTCCTTTTCGCCGTTATCGAAATCGAAACTATATGTATTATTATCTTCCCAATACTGCGCTATCTTTTTTTCAACCGCAAGGTAGTCGTAATTTTTAGGAAAATCCTTAAAATTATTAAAATTTTCTTCAGATTTTTGCATAGATTACTAAGTTTAGCAACTTTTTTTGTAAAAATCAATTATAATTTGTAAAACTTATATTGTTATGTGTTATAATTATAGGATATGTATCAGGTGCTTGCCAGAAAATACAGGCCAAAAATTTTCGATGAAATAGCCGGACAGGATAACATTGTCCAAACGCTTAAAAATGCCGTTATTCACGACAGGATTGCCCATGCCTACATATTTTCCGGCACGAGAGGGGTCGGCAAAACATCTATTGCAAGAATACTTGCAAAATCGATTAATTGCGAAAACGGTCCTACGATAAATCCATGCGGCGTTTGCTCCGCCTGCGTCCAGATTCAAAACGGCAGTTCGGTGGATGTTATAGAAATAGACGGGGCATCGAATACAGGCGTTGACGCAATAAGGGATTTAAAGGAAAATATAATATATCTGCCGCAGAGTTTTAAATATAAAATTTACATCATCGACGAGGTTCATATGCTTTCGAATAGCGCCTTTAATGCTCTTTTAAAGACGCTCGAAGAGCCTCCCGCCCACGCTAAATTTATCTTTGCGACAACCGAATTGCACAAAGTCCCCGAAACTATTTTATCGAGGTGCCAAAGGTTTAACTTCAAAAGAATACCGACCGATATAATTTACCGTAAATTAAAAGAGATTGCGGCTGCGGAAGACATTTCCGTTACCGATGAAAACTTAATGATTATGGCCTCTTTGGCCGACGGATCCGTTAGAGACTCTCTCACAACCTTTGACACTATTATATCGTACTTCGGAAAAGATATAAAAGAAGATGTATCGCCCGTTCTTGGATTAACCGTTAAAGCAACGATTATTGAACTTATCGGCGCAATTTTTAAGAAGGATTATGAATCATCCATCAGGCTGGCAAAAGAAATATATGACTCCGGGGCGGATATAAGGCAGTTTATGAAACAGCTTGCATTCCACATTAGAAATATTTTAATGATAAAATTAAAATATAAAGATATGATTAACGATATGACGGATGAAGAAATAAATGCTTTAATTCCTCTTGCCGAACAAAAACATTCGGAGGAACTTCTTGATATGATAGATATATTACTCAACTCGGACGCCAAATACCAAAAAATCTCTTCCCCTTCATTAATGCTTGAGCTTACTCTTTTCAGGCTTATAAATATTCCGTCGAAACATAATGTAACGGAACTCGTAAATAAAATCGATAAATTCATATCGCTTAAAACAAATCAGGCAGAAAATACAAAAATAGAAGGTAAAACCAACAAGTTTAATGTAAACGATGGGGCGGCTTTGACACCGCCTGCGCCCGCATTTGACGCATCCTTCGCACGCATGGAAACGCCGCCGAAAACTGGCGCTCCAGCAAATACGCATGCGGACAGGCAAGTCAAAATCGCGCCGAAAGATAACTATAATATGTCTGCGGCATCGGACGAATTGTTTGCCCACTGGGGTAAAATCGATGAAAAATTAGCCCAAGAAAATGACGGGCAGGAAACTAACGCTTTAATGGATGACGGCATTAAAGCTAACGAAGCCGAAAAAATCGATGAAAGCATAATCATGGAAAGCATAAAAGACATTTTCGGGAAAGACATCGAAAGAATAGATAAGACAAAAAAGTGAAACCGCCTTGTTATTTTTTAAAAAAAATTATAGAATGATAATATATAAACACAAAAAAATCTGGAGGAATATTAAAATGTCCAAAAATATGGCAGGAATGCTAAAGCAAGCTCAAAAATTTCAATCGGATATGCTCAAAATGCAGGAAGAACTCGGTTCGAAAATTGTCGAATCCAGCTCCGGCGGCGGGATGGTTACGACAAAAGTGAACGGAAAACAAGAACTTATATCCATAACGATAGATAAAGCCGTGATTAACCCGGACGACGCCGAAATGCTTCAAGACCTTATAGTCGCCTCTATTAACGAAGCCCTTAATAAATCAAAAGATATGGTTACGAATGAAATGTCCAAGTTAACGGGCGGACTTAACATACCCGGCCTTTTTTAATAAATAGAAAACATCGTCTATATCTATAGATAAATCTAAATTATATCCGAGATTTATGCCAACTAATCAAAACGAAATTCAGCGGAACTCATCCGATTATATTAGAGATATTGTGTCCGCCTTTAAAAAACTTCCCGGAATAGGCGAAAGATCCGCAAGAAGGCTTGCGTTCTACATACTATCTCAAAATGAGTCGGTAGCGTATAGCCTTGCAAATGCCATAAAAGATGCAAAACAAAATATCAAGCTTTGCAAAAATTGTTTTAATCTGAGTGGAGAAGATTTTTGCCCTATATGCAAAAATACCTCGAGAAACTCTAAATTATTATGCGTCGTCGAAAATCCGGAAATAATATATGTATTCGAAAAAAGCGGCAACTTTAATGGTTTTTATCATGTTCTTCACGGCTTAATAAATCCTTTAGAGGGGATTACCCCTTCGGATATAAAACTTAAAGAACTTGCCCTCAGGGTGGAGCATGGCGGCTTCGAGGAAATAATCCTTGCTCTAAACCCCAATTCTAACGGCGAAGCCACCATGATTTATATACAAAAAATATTATCCCCTTACGATGTCCATATAACCGCTCTGGCAAGGGGAATCCCGATAGGTTCCGACCTTGAATATGTTGACAAAGACACGCTTTCGGAAGCTATTAACTACAGAAAAAACTTTGGGTAATTTAAAATACTCCAGGACCTGCAAAAATTTCCCCCATAATATATTGACATATTTCTAAAAAATTAATAAAATGGTTATTTTATTATCTTAAAATATAAATAATATATTGTTGTTTTGCATTTAAATTTATTAAATTAAAATGTTTGACGGGCTCAGCACAAAATTAGAAAGGGTATTTAAAAACCTCAGGGGTTACGGAAAGTTATCCGAGAAAAATATCGAGGACAGCCTTAAAGAAGTCAGGCTTTCTTTATTAGAGGCCGATGTAAACTACCTTATCGTAAAGGAATTTATCGAAACCGTTAAGAATAAAGCCATAGGCGAAAAGGTAACGGACAGCCTTACCCCTTCTCAACAGATGATAAAGATAATAAGAGACGAGATTGCGAGCTTATTGGGCAATCACGAACCTCTTAATATTAAGGCTAAGCCGCCCGTTATTATTATGCTTACCGGACTTCAAGGTTCGGGTAAAACCACGACGGCCGGTAAACTTGCATTATATCTGCACAGAATGAAGCGCAGGGTTTATTTAATCCCTGCCGATGTTTACAGGCCTGCGGCAATATTGCAATTAAAAAAAATTGGCTCAAGCATAAACATACCCGTTTACGAAACACATGAAGAAAACGGGGTAATTACCCAAACGCCAGAAAATATCGTGCAAAATGCGATAGATATCGCCGAAAAACAGGCATACGACACATTAATCATCGACACGGCAGGAAGGCTCGAAATAGACGAACCGCTTATGAATGAATTAAAACTGCTTAAAAATAAATTTAACCCGAACGAAACTATATTCGTTGCGGATTCCATGCTGGGCCAAAGCGCCGTTACCGTTGCAAAAACATTTAACGAGGCGCTCGGCATCACGGGGGTTATTTTAACAAAGGTTGACGGCGATTCAAGGGGCGGTGCAGCGCTATCCATTAAAAAAACTATAAATAAACCCATAAAGTTTATCGGGGTTGGCGAAAAATTAAGCGACTTCGAGGTTTTTTACGGCGATAGAATAGCCGATAGGATATTGGGAATGGGCGATGTCCTGAGTTTAATAGACAAGGCCCAGGAAGCCATCGACGAAAAGGACGCCAAATCTATCGAAGACTCTCTCGCTAAAGGGGATTTCACTGTTAAAGATTTTGCCGAACAGCTTAAAATGATGTCAAAAATCGGCGGCATAGCCCAAATTGCCGCAATGATTCCAGGTTTTTCTAAAATAAAAGACAAATTTAACCCTGAATCGGCCGAAAAAGAGATTGCAAAAATTAAAGCCATAATCAACTCTATGACCGAAAAAGAACGAATAAATCCCGATATTCTAAATGGGAACAGGCGAAAAAGGATTGCTTCGGGCAGCGGTACAACGGTTAACGATGTTAATATTTTCATAAATAAGTTTGAAGAAGTTAAAAAAATGATGAAGTCATTCAAAAAAAATAAATTGGGCTCTTTAAAAAATGTAAATAACATTAAAAACATATTTAACAAAGGAGATTTCAAGTGGCGGTAAAAATTAGACTTGCAAGAATCGGCTCTCACAAAAAACCATTTTACAGGATTGTGGCGGCTTCGGGTGAAAAGGCTGTTCAAAAAAAATTCATAGAGATACTGGGTACATATAATCCCTGCTCGAACGCCGAACAATTTAAGGTCGATAAGGATAAGTTCGACAAGTGGATAAGCCTTGGCGCTAAACCAAGCGATACGGTTATGTCTTTATTGAAAAAACAGGGGAAATGAAGGGTTATATCAGTGTCGGGGAGTTTGTTAAACCGCACGGAATAAACGGCGAGCTGCTATTTATACCCTATAACCCGGGTACCGAAGCATTTTCGTCGGACGTACCTTTATTTATCCAAAAAAACAATGCCTATGAACGGCTTGAAGTCGAAAAAATTAGGCCCGTAAATAAGGGCTTCCTTATAAAACTTTTCGATTTTCATTCAATAGATGATGCTTTAAGCCTTAAAAAAAAGCAAATTTTTATAAAAAAAAATGATATAACCCTTGATAAAAATGAGTATTTAATTTCCGACTTGATTAATTTAAATTGCTATAACCGTAAAAATAAAAATATCGGAACCGTAACGGAGGTTTATCAGGGAGATACCGACATAATAGAAATAAAATCTACCGAAGGAACATATCTAATTCCAATGACGGATGAAAATATTATCTCGGTAGATTACAATAACAATAAGGTTGTCGTAAAAAACGAAGAAAACTATAAAATCTAAGCAAAATGAATAAAAAAATCGATGTTCAAACAAGCCGGACTAAAAGGGTAATCGATATAATCTCGATAATGCCCGAGTACTTTACCTCGTTTCTTAATACCGGGCTGATTGGCAGAGCGGTAAAAAATGGCGTTATGGAGATTAATATTATTAATCCGAGGGATTTTTCTAAAGATAAGCATAAAAGGGTTGACGATAAAATTTATGGCGGCGGGGCGGGGCAGCTCTTAATGGCTTATCCTATTTTGGAGGCTTATGAATCTGCAAAAGCCAAATACAAATTAAAATATCCTGAAACAGGCGAAAATAATTTAATTACCGTTATAATGTCCGCATCGGGAAAACTTCTTAATTCAAAAGCCGCAAAGGAAATTTCAAGCTACAAGCATATGATAGTAATATGCGGGAGATATGAGGGAATAGATGCAAGGGTCACGGAATTAACATCCGGATTAGAAATATCCATCGGCGATTTCGTGTTATCCGGCGGAGAGATTGCATCCCTTGTTTTGCTCGAAGCCGTTTGCAGGTATTTTGAAAATTTTTTGGGAAATTTTGAATCTCTCGCCGAAGAAAGCTTTTCGGAAGAATATAAGTCCGGACTCGAATATCCGCAATATACAAAGCCCAGGGTTATAAACAATCTTACCGTTCCCGAGGTTTTGCTCAGCGGAAACCACAAACTAATTAACGACTGGAGATTGGACAACGCGTTTAAAAAGACCATGAAAAACAGGCCTGATTTGGTTAGCCGTAAGGCGGATAAAAAATCCATTGAGTAGTTATTGATCAGTTTTAGTTATAGATATTATATTAAAATGCCTACTTTTAAAATAAAATTTATAAAAATAAGGAGTCTTAAATGAATATCGTTGAAAAGATTGAGAATTCATCCCTAAAAACAGGTACCCCCGTTTTCAAGTCCGGTGATACGGTTAAGGTCTATCAAAAGATTAAAGAGGGGGATAAGGAAAGGGTTCAGGTTTTTGAAGGGGTCGTTATCGCAAGAAAAGGAAGCGGCTTGCGTTCTTCATTCACCGTCAGGAAAAATTCTTACGGCGTCGGCGTAGAAAAAACTTTTTTAGTTAACTCCCCTTTAATTGACAAGATTGAACTTCTTTACCGCGGAAAGGTCAGAAAGGCTAAGCTTTATTATCTAAGAAAGAAAAAAGGCAAGGATACTAAAATAGAAAGACTCGACATGATTAATAATAATAATTAATCGGTGAAACTTTTTAAATATTAATGGTATAATCATACTATACGCATCAATATTATATCAATTAAATATTTTAAAAAGGAGGCTTTAAATGGAAAATCCCAAAACTCCGCTTGATAAATTTGCCGAATTTATCGGCTCGGTTCTTACGACAACGGAGGATAGGTTTCAAAAGATACTCGATGAATTTATCGTCAATCAAAACTTCGGAAAGAAAGAAGCCGAAGATTTTTCGAAAAAAATGAAAACGGTATATGATTCAAACAAAGCTAGACTTTCCGCCTTAGTCGATGAATCCATTAAAAAAGCCATGGGCAAAGCTGATATCGCCCGCAGCTCGGAAATTAAAGAATTAAAAGAACAGATAAAAACGCTGGAAGAAAAAATTCACAAACTGTCCCATATCAAAAAACATACTGACTGAGGAAAATACCGATTTAATTTTTTGTATATAGTAAAGATGACGGTAAAATCATACAGGGTCATAATAAAAGGCATTGTTCAGGGAGTTAATTTTAGAAATTTCACCAAGCGCGAGGCAGATAGAATCGGCATAAAAGGCTATGTCAAGAACACCCATGACGGTCATGTAGAGGCTTTTTTCGAAGGCGAGGAAGACAGGATAAAAGAAATGATTGCAACTGTTCATACAGGTCCGCCTTCTTCGAGGGTAAAAGAAGTTAAACTTTACGAACAGGAAAGCCTGTCAAACTTTAAGGATTTTAAAGTTATCCGGTAAAAACTAAACGGAATTAGCACTTGACAAAGCGAGATTGCTTCGTCAAGTGCTAATTCCGAAACTAAAAAATTTAATAAACTCCGCCAAAATCGGTTGTGTGGGGGTTTGCGCTTAAAGGCAAAGGCTCTATGACTAAGGTGATTTCTCCTTTCAAAAGCTCGGGCCTGTTCTTAATTTCTTCCATTAATGTTTTTAAATCCTGGGTTTTTATAAATTCATAAACCTTCGTCAGCTCTTTAGCATAGCAAATTCTTATATTTCCTAATATTTCCATAATATCTTCAAGTAATTTTTCTACACTCCTTCCAGGCTCGAAGACAATAAAAACCCTCTCTTCCCCTTTAAGTTTAGCAAGAAGCTTTTTTCTTTTTCCCGCCTTTTTTGGCAAAAACCCTATAAATGTAAATTCGGAAACATCGAGGCCGCTTGCGGAAACGGCGCTTAAAATACTTGAAGGTCCGGGTATCGGTATAACCTTAATGCCCTTTTCTACGCATAATCTTACTAAATATGAACCCGGGTCCGATACTAAGGGTGTTCCCGCCTCGCTCACTAAGGCAACATTTTTTCCTTTTATTATATTCGCAACAATGCCATCCGCCGCCGGCTTTTTATTATATTCGTGATAAGGGATTAAACGGGTTTTTATGTGATAACGCGAGGTTAATATTCTTGTTTTTCTTGTATCTTCGCAGGCAATAAAATCTACCTGCCTCATTACCTTCAGCGCTCTTATGGTAATGTCTTCGAGATTGCCTATCGGGGTTGCAATGATATATAGTGCGGGCATTTTATGACCAGTCCCTTAAATACCTAAAGTCTATATTTATCGTGCGTTCGGATACTTTAGCTATTAAAGGCATGCGTCTTTTATACTGCGATTTTTTTATTTTGTTATAGACGGCATTTACGATACCTGCATCATAACCAAGAGAGACAACCACCTCGGGTTTATACATTTTATCTATCAAAAGATACATTATGCTGTCGGCGGCCTCATAGGTAAAACCTAACTCCGATTCATCCGATTGCCCCAGCCATAAATCTGCCGAAGGCGGTTTTGCCATTATGCTGTCCGGAATGCCTAACAGTTTGGCAAGCTGGTATATCTGGGTCTTATAAATATCCCCGATAGGATTTAAAGCGGATGCCATATCTCCGTAAATTGTGCCGTAACCCAATAGAAGCTCCGATTTATTGCTTGTTCCAAGAACCAGAGACTTAAGTTTATACGAATAGTCATATAAAATGGACATCCTTTCCCTTGACATTTTATTTCCCATTCTAATTTTAATGTCATTAACCGGGGTACCATCTTTTTCTGCCTGAAAATAACCGTCCACCTGTTTTGTAATATCGATTATATAATGAGAAATACCAAGCGCCTCAACCACCTTAAGGGCATCTTCCAAACTTGACTTGGAACTGCTTTTGTAGGGCATGAGCAGGGCAGTAACATTGTCTTTCCCAAGGGCGCCGGAAGCAAGATAGCAGGCTGCGGCGGAATCGACGCCGCCCGAAAGCCCCAATACAACCCTATTTACCCCTGTTTTTAAAACTTCATCCTTTATGAAATAGGTAAGGTGCTTAAAAATTATCGGAAAATTATGCTCATCTATTTTCGGGAGGTCTTTTTTCATATAAATTATTTAGAATTTATAATACCCTCAATCTCTTTTAATGTTAAATTTAAATTTTCGTCTCTTATGAGGGGGGTTTTAAATCTTTCATTATTTAAAAGATCCAAATTTATCTCAACCTTTAAGTATCCCTCTTCAAGATAACCTAAGCGGGCGTCCATTTCGCCCGTGGGTCCAAATATACAGGATCCGCCCGAAAATCCTATCCCGTCCTCAAACCCCACCCTGTTAACATATATTACATAACTTCTATAATAAAATGCAATTACGGAAAGCAACTCTTCCCACATATTTATGGAGCTGAATTTATCAAGTCCTTCGGTAATTCCTCTTGCTGGGGATGCCGAATTGACTACAATAATCTCTGCCCCTTTATTGACCGCTATATAAGACGAGGAAAGATGCCATGCATCTTCACAGGTTAAAATGGAAGCTTTGACACCCGCCATATCGAAAATGCTAAATCCGCCCCCGGGTTTAAAATATCTTAGCTCTTCGAACATTCCGTATGTCGGAAGATAAACCTTTCTGTGGACATTTATAATTTTGCCTTTCGAAATGCAAAAAGAAGAGTTATAAAAGTTATAATTTTCGTCTTTTTCTACAAATCCGGCGATAACGGATATACCCAAATCTAAACTTGCCTTATAAAGCGGTTCGAATACGGATGCCTCCTCTTCGCTGTTTAAATTTACGCCTATATCGTAAATAGCGTCCTTTAAAAAATAGCCGGTTAAAGAAAGCTCGGGAAAAATAACAAACTCTGCCCCCGCCGCAGGCGCCGCTTTAATGAACTCGAGGTGCTTTTCTATGTTTTTCTTTAAATCCCCTACATAAGGATTTATCTGCGCAAGCAGTACATTAATCGCATGCATTTTCAAAGTATATTAGTTTTACCGAACCCTGCTCTATAAATTCAATCGAAATTAGACCGTAATTTACAGGTTTTTTGCCGGTATTAAACTTATTCATAAAAAACAGGGAAATTTCAATTATCTTATTTTTTTTATTATTATCAAACGCCTCGACAGGCTTTCCGAATCTGTTTTCAAACCGCGACTTGACCTCGATAAAATTTAAAACTCCGTTTTCGCTTTCGGCAATAATATCTATTTCCTTATGTCCGCTCCTGAAATTGGTTTTTATAATCCTATAACCGATTTTTTCTAAAAACTCCGCCGCAATTTTTTCCCCTGCATCTCCTTTAGCCTTATTTAAAGATTTACTTTTATTTCTATTATACATATATATTTAGATATATACCTGAAAAATTTTAAAATTTAAATGTTTTTCTGTGTATTTCACTAAAACCGTATTTTAATAAATTTTTTTTATGCTCTTTGGTGGCATAACCTTTATGTTTTTTTAAACCGTATTTTGGGTATTTATTATCTAAAGAAACCATTAAATCATCCCTAAAAACCTTAGCAATAATGGAGGCGCAAGAAACTATCTTAACCCTTTCATCGGCCTTGATAACCGGAATAACTTTCAGGCTGTCTAATTTTAATAAATTTTTTGGAACGGCAGGGCCGTCTATAATGACAATATCCGGCTTAACGGCTAATCCGTAAAACGCTCTTTCCATAGATAACATTGCCGCATTCAGGATATTCATCTCGTCTATTTCGATATTGGATGCGATACCGACTGAATAAGATGCGGCATTTGACAAAATGTCTGCGTAAAATTCTTTTCTTTTCCCCTCCGTCAATTTCTTGGAATCTTTAACGCCCAATGGAATTTTATTTTTATCGATGATTATTGCGGCCGATACGACCGGACCCGCCAAACACCCCCTGCCCGCTTCATCTATGCCGCATATTTGCAAAGCCATATTCTTATTTTTTATAAATTAATAAATTCATAAAATTCCGTAACTCTTTTAATGCATCTAATTTTTCCGAGCGCAAATATAATCTCGAATATCGGCGGACTGACTCTTTCCCCGGTTAAAGCTAACCTTATAATCATGGCTTTTTCTTTCATAGTCCAATTGTTTCTGGATAAAAAATTATTAAATTCCTGTTTTATCGATTCTATGGAGTTCTTTATAAAATTAATAATCCCGGTTTTATCGTTTAAACCGCCTTTATAATTAAATATCGTATCGGGTAAACTGCCGATAAATGTTTTAAACTCCTGTAAAAAAAATAAATCTCCTTCGTTAAAATTAAATTCGCTTAAAAGTTCTGCCTTGTACCCAAGTTCTTCGTTTATAAAAAAATTTAATTTTTGCCTAAACTCGGCAAGCGTCTTAACCCGGGACTTTAGGGAATCTATCAGTGAAACGGTTTGAATGTCGTTTATTAAGGGTTTTTCTGAAGACGCTTTTATATCGTTTAGCAGATTTATGATGTCAAACGGGTCTTTGGATTTAATATAATGGGAATTTAACCATAAAAGCTTTTCGATATTAAATATTGCGGCGGATTTACTTATATTTTTTAAATCGAAATATCTTATTATCTCATCCATCGAGAATATTTCGTCATTTCCGTGCGACCACCCAAGCCTGATTAAGTAATTAACTAAGGCTTCCGGCAAAAACCCCTCTTTTTTATACTGATTAACGGAGGTCGCCCCATGCCTTTTGGATAATCTTTTTCCGTCCTGCCCAAGTATCATTGACACATGAGCAAACTCCGGTATTTTAAAGCCGAGCGCGCCGTATAACATTATCTGTTTCGGGGTATTGCTGACGTGGTCGTCTCCCCTTATTATGTGGGTTATTTCCATAAGCGCGTCATCGATAACGACGGCGAAGTTATAGGTGGGAATCCCGTCTTCGCGAACAAGGACAAAATCGTCTATTTCATTATTATTAAAACTTACAAACTGGTTTCTTATTAAATCTTTAAAACCGGTGGTCAGCCCCTGTCCTCTTTCGACCTTAAATCTTATCACATGAGGTTTTGACAAATCTATTTCATCGGGTTTTAAATTGAGGCATCTCCCGACATACATCGGCTTTTTGCCTTCCGAAGCAAGCCTACTCCTATCTTCTTCCAAAAGTTCTTTGGAACAAAAACAGTAATAAGCCTTGCCCTCCTTTAAAAGCCTGTCCACATAAGACTTGTATATGTCAAGCCTTTGGGATTGATAAACAATGTCTTCGTCGGGCATAATGGAAAGCCATTTAAGGCTGTCCATTATATCGGCTTCGAACTCTTTTGTTGAGCGTTCAAAGTCCGTATCCTCGATTCTTAAAACAAATTTTCCGCCGAAGTGTTTAGCGTAAACATAGCTGAAAAGGGCGGTTCTGGCGCCGCCTATATGCAAATACCCTGTCGGACTCGGGGCAAACCTTGTCTTTATATTATTCATTTATTCCTTTTTCGTTTACCTTCTTTATTAACATAAGCAATGCTTGCCGGCTTGCTAATATACAACGATGGATGAATATCCGACAACACTCGCGTAATCGCCCGTAACTTCTCCGGAATTTGTATAATCTACAAGTTTCGCATGAGTAGCGCCGGCCATTTTGGCGACATTAAGCATTATGGATGCGGGAATAAAACCGCACATAGAAATTCCATGCTCTCTCACCTTATTATATAAACCGTCTGGATTTAAATCTAAAATCTCCTTAATGGCAATATTATCTTTAGTTTTAGCCGCATCCGCAGATTCGTAATGGGTCATATCCGAGCTTGCGACTATCAAAACATCGTGAAGCAGATTCAACTTTTTTAAAGCATTAAAGATTGCTTCGGAGGCGCGCAATACATCATCGTATCTTATAAAAGAAACAACAATCGGAACGATTGTAAAATCCTTTTTAATATTATATAGCAAAGGAATCTGAACCTCGACGGAGTGTTCTTTTGATTGGGCAAGCTCGTCCGAAATAAAGGGGCTGTCTTTCTCGTTTATTATAGCGTTGGCTAAACCAGCATTAACGGGGACGCTAAAATCTTTAAATCCGTATTCCCCGCTATTCATTATAGAATAATCGGCGCCTAACCCTGTATGGTTTGGGCCGATAATAATTATATTATTTTTTATATTAATTTTGGAGTATCCCGAATATGCGGTCTTTCCGGAGTAAACATAGCCGGCGTGGGGAGATATTATGCCAAACGCATCTATTTTTTCTTTTGGGGGGGCGGTATTAAAAGAGGCGATTATACTTTTGATATTACCCAATCCTTCGGGATAAAAATAACCTATTGCAGCAGGTTTTCTAATCAAATCAATCACCTTCTTTATAGAAAATAAATTACCTACATATTCCCGTTGACGGCATAAAGGCGTTTCGTTTAATTAAATTATATCACAAAATTATATGTCCCGTCCGGCACAAATGCTTTTACTATGTATTGCAAGTATTGCAAGCCTCGACATAAATTAGGGTTTCATCCGGGTTGGCATTGTCTCCCTCTTTTACATATATTTCTTTAACTATACCGTCGATAGGCGTATGTATTTCATTTTCCATTTTCATTGCTTCGACGATTAAAACGGTATCGCCCGCCTTTACGGCGATGCCTTCTTTAACCATAACCTTTGTAATCCTTCCCGGCATAGGGGCATAAACATCGCCTTCCCTTTTCGGGGACGGCCTTTTTGACCTGGCAATACTTTCGCCGACAATTTCTCCGCCGGCGCTCGGAACAATTTCCGTAAGCGATTCGATAACAACTTCTTCTAACACCCCATCGACATTTAAGAAAAAAGGCCTTTTTTGATCCGATTTATGTCCTACGCCCGCAATCTTAATCTTATAACTTTCGCCGTGAACGGTAACATTAAACTCGCTTGGGGCAAGTCCGCCGTCCCTTTCAAAACCCTGAAGCAAAGTTTCGCCCGAAACTTTTGCCCGCTGTTCGGGGTTTAGCATTAAGCTCTCGTCTAAGGTTTTGGAATAATCCGGCAGTTTGCCCTCTTTTCTATCCTTAAAAAATTCAACGGCAATCTTTGGAAACAAAACATATGTGAGTAAATCCTCCGGAGATAAGCCGTATTCTTTAATTTCTTCATAATCCTTAGAAAGTTCTGGTTCAATTAAATCTGCCGGCCTTACGGTAATTATCTCCTCGCCTCCGAGCACGCCTTTTTGAACTTCTTCATTGATAGGCGCAGGCGGTTTGCCGTAATAGCCCTTTAAGTAATTTTTTGTTTCGCTCGTTACTACTTTATACTTTTCGCCGGTAATTACATTAAGGGCGGCTTGTGTTCCTACAATCTGGGAGGTAGGCGTTACAAGGGGAGGGAAGCCAAAATCCTCGCGAACCTGCGGTACCTCATATAAAACTTCTTCCATCTTATCCAGCGCATTTTGCTCTTTAAGCTGGCTTGCCAGGTTTGACATCATGCCTCCCGGCACCTGCGTTACGATAATATCCGCATTAATATTCGTATATTCGCTTTCAAAAGAACCGTATTTTTTTCTGACATTCCTGAAGTAATCCGCAACTTCTTTTAATTTTTCAAGATCCAGGTCAATATCATAACCCATCTCCGATAGCGTAAAAACCATCGACTCGGTAGGCGGGTGCGAAGTTCCGCACGACATCGAAGAAATGGCCGTATCTATAATATCGGCTCCGGCTTCAATGGCTTTCAACAAAGACATGGATGCAAAACCGCTTGTAGAATGGGAATGGACATGGATGGGGAGGCTAACCTTTTTTCTTATCATCGACACAAGGTTGTATGCATTGGTCGGGGAAAGAAGCCCCGCCATATCCTTTATGCAAATGGTATCCGTACCCATTTCCTCAAGTTCTAACGCCATTTCGGTAAAAAGCTCGTTTGTGTGGACAGGGCTTGTGGTATAACAGATCGTAGCCTCGACCGTCTTTTTTTTCTTTTTTGCAATTTCTACCGCTTTTTTGATATTTCTGAAATCATTTAAAGAGTCGAATATTCTGAAAACATCTATTCCGTTATCGGCGCTTAAGGATACGAATTTTTCGACGACATCGTCTGCATAATGCCTGTATCCCACTAAATTTTGCCCCCTCAAAAGCATCTGCAGGCGCGAATTTTTATAAGCCTTCCTTATTTTTTTAAGCCTTTCCCACGGGTCTTCTTTTAAAAACCGCAAACAGGAATCGAATGTCGCTCCTCCCCATACCTCTAAAGACCAAAACCCGATATTATCGAGAATATGGGCTACCCCAAGTATATCGGGGGTGGTCATTCTGGTAGCCAAAAGAGATTGATGGGCATCCCTTAAAACGGTTTCCATAACGCCGATTTTTCTGATATAGCTTTTTTCTTCCATATATGTACCTATAATGATTAAATTGCTTTAAAAAATAAAAATCGATAAATACAGCGCAATTTTAAGTTTTCACTAAATTCCGTAATAAGCGGATATAGCCGCAGATATTGCAAGTATCTTATCGAACGGGTCCTTTTGCAATTTATAATCCCTTAAATACAGTCTTTCATCGATAAAATGCGTATCAAAATTACCCTTTATAAAGTCTTCGTCCTGAACTATTTTAAGCTGAAAAGGGATTGTGGTTCTAATGCCTTTTATGACATATTCGTCCAATGCCCTTTGCGCCCTTCTGACCGTTTCTTCCCATGTTCTTCCGCTGACGGTAAGCTTTGCAATCATAGAATCATAAAACGGCTGAATGACATAGTCTTTATAAACGGCGCCGTCTATCCTGACGCCAATCCCCCCCGGCGAATAATAGGCGGTAATTTTACCCGTGCTTGGAACAAAATCTTTTCGGGGATTTTCGGCATTTATGCGGCACTCTATAGCATATCCTCTCATAGAAACATCTTCCTGTTTAATATCGAGCTCCTTGCCCATGGCAATTTGAATCTGTTCGCCGACGATGTCAACTCCCGTAACAATCTCGGTAACGGAATGCTCCACCTGTATTCTGGTATTCATTTCCATAAAATAGTAATTGCCGTTTTTATCGACGATATATTCTATTGTCCCGGCATTGCGGTAATTACAGGCACGCGCCGCTTTTATAGAAGACTCGCCCATTTTTGCGCGCATCTCGTCGTTTAATATAAGGGAAGGCGCTATTTCGATAAGTTTTTGATGCCTTCTCTGGATAGAGCAGTCCCTTTCCCCGAGGTGTATAATATTTCCGTAATTATCGGCAAGTATTTGAAACTCGATATGATGGGGCTTTTCAATGTATTTTTCGATAAATACTTCAGGGTTTCCAAATGCCTTTTCAGCTTCGGAGCGGGATAGGGAAAAATTTTTGACTAATTCGTCATCGTTAAAGCAAATCCTTATACCCTTGCCGCCGCCGCCCGCAGACGCTTTTATCATTACCGGATAGCCTATTTTATTTGCAACGGAAATTGCTTCTTCTTCCGATGCGACGCCGCCCTCGGAACCCTCGACGACGGGGACGCCGACAGACCTCATGAGTTTTTTGGATTCTATCTTATCCCCCATCATAGCAATAGTTTTAGATGACGGTCCGATAAATATAACCCCTCTTTTTTCGCAAACCTCTGGAAACTTAGGATTTTCCGATAAAAATCCGTATCCCGGATGTATGGCATCCGCACCCGTGTTAATAGCCAAATCTACGATTCTGTTGATATTGAGATAGCCCGATATCGGGCCCGGCCCCACAAGGTATGCCTCGTCGGCTTTTTTTACATGCAAAGCCTGGCTGTCGGCTTCGGAATGAATGGCAACGGTTTTAATGCCAAGCTCCTTGCATGCCCTTATCACCCTTGAGGCAATCTCGCCCCTATTGGCTATCAATACTTTTTTAAATTGTTTCATAAAATTTACAGACCTGTAGCAACTTTCTATATTAAATTAAAATAATTAAAGACAAAATATATTGACGGAAAACAGTTTGCATTAAAGAATATGAACCTGAAGAACCGATAACGAACTGTCGCAAACAACGGTCATGATTAATTTTAAACCATTATTTTAAAAAAGTCAATCGGTTATGCGGATTGGCGTGAGGATTGCTATTATTTATATGCCTGCGTAATACCTTAATACAGACTCGTTTAACTCTTTTTTATAACTTTTCCATTGCGGCATAAATTTATCCATATATCCGTAAAATCTTTTATTATGATTATTTTCCAATAAATGCACCAGTTCATGGACTACTATGTATTCTATGCAGTAAACCGGTTTTTTAATAAGTTCTAAATTTATCCATATCCTTTTGGCTTTAGTATTGCAAGTGCCCCACTTTGTCTTCATCCGTTTTATTCTCCACTCTTTTATCACCACTCCCATAATATTCTGCCATTCTATGAAAATATTCAAAAGCTCTTTCTCTAATTCTTTCCTGTGCCAGCGCAGGAATATTCTTTCTTTCTGCTCGCGGTTCATATTCTTTTTTACATAAAAATCTATATATTTCATATTTCTTATTTCTATCTTATGCTTGCCGTCATATTCGATTAAGTTTAATATATATCTTGCGCCTTTAAAATAATGGCTTTCCCCCGTAATATATTCCCTTGGCGTTTCTCTCGGCTGCGATTGAAAATGTTCTATGTGTTTTCTAATCCATGGCAATTTCGATATGACAAAAAGGCGGATGTTATCCTCATTCAACCTTTTAGGAACGGATACCCTGACTCTTCCGTCCGGCGGAAGTACATTTAAATGCAGATTCTTTATATCTTTTTTTAAAACCGTTACATCGAGGTTATTTATTCTAATTTCCGACTTAATTACTTCTTTTGTAACTTTTTTATTTCCAAATATATTAGTAAAAAATTTGTCTTTCATTTGCTTTTTCTCTGTAGAATTTAAAGAACTTTGCATTTATCTTTTTTTAGGCGGATTAACTAAATCCAAACCGTGAGAGTTTTTCTTTTGTAGATTCGTAACTTGTGTGCCTGAAAGCATTAATTCCAAGATTAGCGGCAGTTTCCACATTAAAACTTCTATCGTCTATAAAGATAGATTCTTCAGGTTTTGAATAAGATAAATTCAATGCAAGCTTAAAAATATTTTCATCGGGTTTTCTTATGCGGACAAAACACGATGTGACGAAAAAATCAAATAATGAATCGAGTGAAAATTTTTTTATCCTGTATATTGACAGTTCAAGGCCCTCGTTGTTGATTGAAACAAGTTTCAATTTATATCTATCCTTGAGTCCGGCGAATAAATCAATCATTTGCGGATAAGGCTGGGACTGGTCAAACATAAAAGCCTTAAATTCCTTCTTGGTAAAGGAACATTCTTTGTAAAATAAGGTTTTATCAAGGTAATAATCTAAAGAAATTTTACCTTCTTCATATATGGCAAATAAATCTTCATGCCTTGCTTCAAAATCTTCGTAGTCTAAATTAAATTTAACCGAGGCAAGTTTTCTCGATTTTCTATCCCAGCCGTTGGTGAGTAATACACTTCCGATATCTAAAAAAACCGTTTTTATATATTTTGACATTTTGAAAACTTTTATTTAAATTATTTAAAAAATTTGAGTAGCTTTTCTAAGGATATAAGCTTTTCTTCCCTCGTTTTTATATTTTTTATGGTTAATTTCTTTTCATCGACTTCTTTTTCACCTATTATAGCCACATATTCTATTTTTTTCTTATCCGCATATTTAATCTCTTTTGAAATATTCGGGGAAACCGAAACGGATAGCTCAACGCTTATGCCATTCAAACGAAGCGCTCTGGCGGCGTTATAAGCGAAAAGCCTTTCGTTTTCGCTTAAATAAACAATATATAATTTTACCGGAGAAGAAAGAGATTTAAGCGCATTTTCATCTCTTTGCATTATAATATCTATAATTCTTTCTACGCCGAAAGATATTCCGCATGCGCCTTCCGGACGGGCGCCGTACAGCTCTACCAAATTATCGTATCTTCCGCCCGCCGCAAAACTTCCGATGCTTAAATCCTTAGATTTTATTTCAAAAATAGGACCCGTATAATAACCCAGCCCCCTGACTAAAAGAGGGTCGTATTTTATAAAGTCTAAACCGATAGCGCCTGCGTTTTCGAATATGGATAAAAGCTCTTCGATTCCTTCCGCCGTTTTATTTCTAACGGATTCGTCTTTAACGGCTTCATTTACACGTTCTTTCAATATAGATAAATTTTTTACATCGTCTAAGCCGCCTAAATCGATAAATCGCATAAACGAACGGTAATTCTCTTCGTTAATCCCGTTTTCTTTAAACTCTTTAATTACTCCCGCTTCCCCGATTTTCGCGGTTTTATCCAGCGCCCTGAGCGCGGCGTCTTTTTTGCTTTCGCCTATTCCCGCTGCGTTAATAATACCATCAAGCACCTTTCTGTTGTTTATAACAATTTCGTAATCGTCAAACTCTAATTTTGCAAGTACAAAAACAGCCAGATTCAACAGTTCAAGCTCCACATTCATGGAATAAGAGCCTATTATATCGGCATCCGCCTGATAAAACTCCCTGTATCTTCCGGTCTGAGGGTTTTCATATCTATAGACTTTGCCTATCGCATACCTTTTAAACGGTTTAGTAAGCTTTTCCCTGTTTGTCGCATAATATCTTCCTAAAGGAGAGGTAAATTCAAACCTTAAACCCAATTTTCTGTCAGCCTTGTCTTTGAAAGTATATATCTCCTTTTCGATTTCCTCGCCGCACTTCCTTGAAAGAAGCTCGAAATATTCGAAGACTGGCGAATCAATCTCGACAAACCCGTAAAGGACAAAACATTCCCTTATAGCCTCCATAACCTTTCGTCTTAATATCATCTCTTCGGGTAAAAAATCCCTTGTCCCCTTGGGGGGCTGTACAAGTTCGCCCATAAATTATTCAACCGTCGTATTATTCGTATTATATTTAAATTTAAAGGGCAATATAAACGCACCCTTCTTTAGAAAGTTTTGCGATTTTTTCAACGCCTGCGGGTACAATCTTTGCGTAATCGGGAATATCCCCGTCCTTAAGTTCGAACATATTCATTGCATTCCTGCAGACAAAAATATTCACCCGGTTGGTAAGAACCCCCCTTAACTGCTCTTTAAGCTGGGAATGATGAAGAAGCGAAACAACTGCGGGGCCGAAAATCACGACATTTATTTCTTCCGTTTCGGCTATTGCGCTAAGGTTTTTAATAACATTCATCAAAAGACCCGGCATTATCGTCCCGTTCGCAACCTGAATTACATATTTCATTAAAATACCCTCCTTTTTTATTTTTTTTTATTAATTAAATATTTAAATGTATCTCAATTGCCTATCAAACAATAGAGAGCTTCACGATATTAAAAAAAGCTGCGGGGTCCAAGCTTGCCCCTCCCACCAATACTCCGTCTATATGAGGCTCTATCATCAATGCGCTTATGTTTGATTCCGTAACACTCCCGCCATATATAATTCTTAGCTCGTCAATTAAAAAATTTGATTTAATATAATCATAAATAAACCGGTGCATCGCTTCGCCGTCATCAGGCTTTATAGGGATCCCCGTCCCTATCGCCCATATCGGCTCATAAGCAATTATTAATGAGGTAATATTCTTGCCCTTTATCGAATTTAAAGCTATATTTAACTGATTTTCAACAAATTTCTCCTGCCCATTTTTGTTTCTAATTTCTAAATTTTCCCCGACGCATAATATTGGAATTATTCCCCCATTGTTATAAACCGCGCTTACTTTGTTAGCTACCAGTTCATCGCTTTCGCCAAAAATATTGCGCCTTTCCGAGTGTCCGACAATCGCATAAACACAACCGCAGTTCTTGATCATATCCAAAGAAATTTCGCCGGTATATGCCCCGCTTTGTTCATAATAAATATTTTGGGAAGAAAGTTTTATAAAACTCTCGAACGGCTTGATTATTCTATAAGCCTCGCAAAGCGAGGTGAAAGGCGGGGCAAAAACTATCTCGGTACCCGCAAAAGAACTTTTGTTTTTTAACTCATTTATATTTCTCGCAAAGATATCGAAATAACCTTCGATGTCTTTGTTTGTTTTGTTCATTTTAAAATTTGCCGCGATTATATTTTTTTTCATTAATCCCTAATCCTTACATTTATTAAATATTATCGTAAAGCGAAGCCGTAATGGTTTACAAATGGATTAAAACATCATGGCACCTGTCGCAAACATCGTTATAATCCGGATGGGTCCCGACGCTCACATCATATTTCCAGCAGCGCGCGCACTTTTCTCCGTCGGCTTTTTCTATTACGGCTTCTGTAATATCGATGTCCGATGCACCCTTTTTTTGCAGGACAACTCCCGAAACTATAAATAAATCTTTTAATTCATTGCCGTCAACTTTACTTAATAATTCATAATCCTCGCTGTTTGCCTTTAAAATAACTTTCGCTTCCAGCGAACTTCCTATGACCTTTTTATCCCTTTCTTTTTCGAGAGCCGATAATACAATGTCTCTTATATTTATTAATTTATCGAACTTCTCTTCGATTTCAAAATTCTGGTAAGTTTCGTCAGGTTCATCGAACTTTTCGAAAAATATGCTTTCCGGCCTCCCCGTCTTTTTAAAATATCCCCATGTTTCCGAAGCGCTAAAAGGTATAATAGGGGAAAGAAATTTTATAAAGATATTCAGCGCATAGTAGAATACGGTTTGAACGGCTTTTCTTTTAACCGAATCTTTTCCCTCCGTATAAAGTGTATCCTTCATGATATCCAAGTAAAAAGAAGAAAATTCGATGAGGAACTTGTATATTCCCTGATATACTAAATGAAAATCGTAATTTTCATAATATCTTAAAATATCCTGGGATAGAAGCGTCAATCTGTGCAGGGCATATTTATCCAGTTCGGCAATATCTTCATATTTTACCGAATTTATACTCCCGTCAAAATCGTATAAATTCCCAAGCATAAACCGCAATGTATTTCTTATCTTTCTATATCCTTCCGAAAGCCTCTGGATTATTTCCTGGGATATTCTCATATCGTTTTTATAGTCTTCGGACGCAGCCCAGAGCCTTAATATATCGGCGCCGTACTTGTTTATGATTTCATCGGGACTGATTACATTGCCTAAAGACTTCGACATCTTCTTCCCCGAACTGTCAACCACAAAACCATGGGTTAAAACCGTTTTATAAGGCGCGCCGTCGCCTGTTCCGACCCCTATCAAAAGGCTTGAATGGAACCAGCCTCTATGCTGGTCGGAACCCTCTAAATATAAGTCGGCGGGAAAAGCGTTATTTTTTAATTCTTTATCATTTTTTAATACGCAGAAATAACTAACCCCGCTATCGAACCAGACATCGAGTATGTCTTCTTCCTTTTCAAATTCCTTTGAACCGCATTTTTTGCATTTAACCTCTTTTTCGCTTAAGTTTATAAAGTAACCCGCCGGTTTATCGAACCACAAATCCGCCCCGTATTTTTCGAATTCGCCTGCTATTTTAAGAGTTAAATCATAATCAATGTAGGCTTCCCCGCAATTTTTACAATAAAATGCCGTTATGGGGACGCCCCACGACCTCTGCCTCGAAACGCACCAATCAGGCCTTGTTTCAAGCATGCCGGAAATCCTGTCTATGCCCCATTTCGGAATCCAATTTACCGATTCTATCTCCTTAAGGGATTTATCCCTTAAATTATTTATGCCCATAGAAATAAACCACTGTTTGGTTGACCTTAAAATTACAGGGTTTTTACACCGCCAGCAGTGGGGATAGGAATGTTCTATCTTTTCTTCGAGAACCAGAGCTCCGGCTTCTTTAAGCTTTTCTATTACATAAGGATTTGATTCGAATACATGCATCCCCGCAAATGTATCCACATCTTTTAAAAATCTCCCCTCGTTATCGACGGGCGCATAAGCCGGAAGGTTATATCTAAGACCGATAGCGTAATCATCGTCTCCATGGCCCGGCGCCGTGTGAACAAGCCCCGTTCCCGCATCTTTTTTAACATGCGAACCCAATATTAACAACGAATCTCTATTTATAAAAGGGTGGGCGGCAATTTTATTTTCCAAATTTTTACCGTTTGTTTTTGCTATAACCCTGTAATCAAGATACCCGAATTTTTTCATTAATTCATCCGCAAGGCTTTCCTCGAGGATAAAAATCTCCTCTCCGCTATCCACGAAAGAATATTCAAAATCGGGATTTAAAGATATTGCAAGATTGGACGGGATAGTCCACGGCGTCGTAGTCCAGATAACGGCAAAAATATCTTTATTGCCTATCCCGGAATAATTAATAATATCTTCTAAATTAGATTTGATTCTAAACTTGACATAAATCGAAGGGGACGATTTTTGGGCATATTCGACTTCCGCCTCCGCAAGAGCGGTTTTGCAGGACGAACACCAGTAAATCGGTTTATTTGCCCTGTAAAGTCCCCCGTTTTTGATGAAATCCGCCAACTTTCTGACGGTATTTGCCTCATAAGAATAGTTCATTGTAAGATAAGGGTCATCATATCTGCCGATGCTCCCAAGCCTTTTAAACTCTTGCCTTTGAATATCCACAAACTTATTGGCGTAGTCCCTGCAAAGGCGCCTTTTTTCACTCTTTGAGATGGAGTCCTTTGATTTTAGGGTTTTATCGACATTGTGCTCGATGGGGAGTCCGTGGCAATCCCAACCGGGGATAAACGGCGTGTTGTATCCCGACATCAATTTAAACCGGACTATTATATCCTTTAATATTTTATTTAAAGCCGTCCCCAGATGAATATGCCCGTTGGCGTAAGGGGGTCCGTCATGAAGTATAAATGTTTTTGCCCTGTTTTGCGCCTGTTTTATAAGGTTTTCGTAAAGCTTATTTTCTTCCCACTCCCGAAGGAGTTTTTCCTCGGTAATTTTTAAATTTGCCTTCATCGGAAAATCGGTCTTCGGAAGGTTTAAAGTGTCCTTATAATCCATAATAGTCCCTGTAATTTGTAATTCCCGCATACGCAGGAAAGTTCCAAAGGAACTTCACGAGCACCGTCAGGTGCGAGAGCGAAGCGGTAATCTATTAAATAAATTAAATTTTAGTTATTAAATCTTTATTTACGCAGTTTGTTAAATCACCGCTATTTATCCAATCATTTATATTTTTGGCGCAAATGCGGGAAATATCCGCGATAGACTCATAAGTCGCCCCGCCGATATGGGGCGTTGCGATAACATTAAAGTGGAATATCTCATCGCTTATATGCACAGGCTCTTCCCAGAACACATCAAGCCCTGCCCCTTTAATCTTTCCGCTTTTTAATCCTTTTATAAGCGCACTTTTATCGATTAGCCCCGCCCTTCCCACATTTATTATAAATGAACCGTTTTTCATTAAACCTATCGTCTCATCGTTAATCATGTTTTCGGTATTTTCAGCCAGAGGAACCGCAAGAATAATATAATCGACCAACGGCAAAATCGATTTAAAATCGTCATTTACCGTGCCTGCAAATTTAATGCCCAGGTTTTTTGCATAATTCGCCCTGGGTTTGCTGTGCTTTAAACCATAAATTTCGGCGCCCACGGCTTTTAATATTTTAATAACCTCGAGCCCGATTCCTCCAAGCCCGACAATCCCGAATTTTTTTCCGGAAATGCTATGCCCCATGGGTTCGTTTGCAACACCGTGATTAATCGAGTTTATGCAGCCGTTATAATCCCTTGCAAGCGCAAGAATAAAAAACAAGGACAGTTCCGCAACCGAAACAGCATTATAAGTGCCGGCCGTAGGGGCATTAAACACAGGCACCCCTCTTTTAGAGGCGCAGCCCATATCCACATTTTCATATCCAATCCCAAACTGCTGAATTAACTTAATATTGCCAAAGGATAAAATATCCTCGCCTATGCTAATGCCGGCATTTACGATTAAAGCAAAATCTTTATTTAAAAAAGATAACCTTTTCGAACCTGCATCGCCAAAGGCTATGTTAAAATCATTTGCCTTTTTAATATCGTTTAAAAAATCGTCCCTGCCTGTGTAATGCACCACATTATGTCCCGAGAGATACGGTTTTAAAATGCCGAACATCTCCCTTGACCTTAATATTGCAACTATGTTCATTTATTGTTTAAATGCTGTTAACTTTTCTTTATTATTTTTTTAGAATTTTCAATATTTTTTGACTTTTTGGCTGTTTTTGCGGCAATTGTTTTAACGGTGGGCTGGGCGGTAAAACCTTTTAAAGAGCCCTCGCCTTTGCAAAGCTGTATCTTTTTTGAATATGTATAGTTATCGGGGCATATATAAATGTGGTTTTCTCCCTTAAATATATTTATTTTTGTGTCTGGAGTAGTATTATATCCTTTTAGGCTTCCCTTGCCGACGCAAAGCTGTATTTTAGGACTATAGGAATATCCGAGCGGACAATAGAATTTGGCAAAAGAGACCCCCGTTAAAATGGATAAAAGAAAGGCAAAAGAAAAAATTGACAAAACAATTTGGCCCACAAAACCTTTACGGCTTTTCATAAGTTAAATCCCCCCTACTTTTTTAAAATTAATTTTTCCTATTATACCACCTGAGGATTAATTTGTGAACCTTTTTAAATTATAAATTTCCGTTATAACTTACAAGGCCGGTTACCGGATAAACATAAAAGGTCAGTTGGGACGGCGAAGCGCCGAAAGATATATTGTTTATATTTGACAGTGCAGTAAAACCGCTGCAACTTGATTCTGCAAATCCCCCCGGCTCTCCCGCCGAATTAAACGCGATATAGTTTGCGCTTATTCCTGATACGCTATAACTTATGCCGTAGCCCATAGTAACATAAAAATTGCTTGTTGTTTGCGAAAGCGGGTTTGTAAGCGGCTCTAAAGCGGGAGAGGCTGCGCCGTTGCAGGCGCATACCGCATAACCCGAATAACTCGCGACGGTATTCCCTAAAGTACAAGAAGGATTTGCGCCGGAAGCGGAAAATACGACGGCCGTATATGTAAAATGGCTCATTGCATAATTTTGGGCATATCTTATTGCCGATTGAAGCTGTCTTTCATACATCCCCCTGTTGCTCGAAACCGCCGAGTTAAGCCCTACGGTTCCGATAATGCCTATAATCCCCAGCAGGATAATGACCATTATTATCTCGACGAGGCTAAAACCGCCGTTATTTTTCTTAACCTCCACGGATGCCGAAAAAAAAGTTGCTCCTCCGCCGATATCGGATAAACTATCCGGGGTCAAAACATTTACGCCACTGCCGTTTTTATAATTTTCCCGACGCCATAAGCCGGCCGAAACCACGACGCCGGGTAAAACAGAATCTATGACTTTAGCTTTTATAACGACACTGCCACGCCCGTTTTCAACCTTAACGATATCGCCGTCTTTTATTCCCCTGACTTTCGCGTCTTCCGGATTAATTTCTAAAAATGGCTCCTGGGACTTAATTTTAAGAGAAGGGGTATCGGCAAAAGTGGAATTCAGGAAAAAGTGGTTCGGCGGAGTTATAAGCGTCAGCGGGAAACCTCCTTCAGATTCGGCCGATATTTTTTCGCAGGAGCCGTTAAGGGTATTAAAAGAATTAATTACGCCGTTATTGCCGTCAAGCCGTTCTTCTTTAAGTTTTTCTCTAATCGGCTTATAATCTGGTATATCTTTTAATCCTAATTTAGCAACTTTTTCGCTTTTAAACTCGATTTTGCCTGACCGGGTAAAAGGGCTGCCTTCGGCAAACGGACGGTCTAAAACATTCAGCATAATAAACCGCTCTTTTTTTAGCCGGCCTAATGTTACCCCCTGTTCGCGCCAGTATGGAAGGTCTAACGCCTCGCCTGCTATATCTTCTTCGGAATCCGAAAAACAGGGCTCTGTAAAGCCGAAACCCTTTGCTATAAGTTTAAACACATCTATATTGGGTTTAGCCTCGCCGACCCTTGCAATTACAGGATTAGCCCACTGCAACGAAGTATGCCAATAACTTTTATACAGGTCTGCATGTTCGAAACTTGTGGTTGCAGGCAGGATAATATCCGCCCATTTTGCGGTATCCGTCATAACTTGTTCATGAACAACGGTGAAAAGATCCTCCCGCGCCAGTCCTTTTAAAACTAAATTTTGATTTGGCGCTACAACCGCCGGGTTGCTGTTGTAAATATAAATCGAACGGATGGGAGGATTAAGCTCGCACAGAACCTTTCCAAGCTGGACCATGTTTACCGCCCTTGGAGAATTTTTAAGTAAATCGGGTCTTTCCAATGCCCCGTCATTTAACGGAAAGTACCCCGAATTGGACCTTAAAGCGCCGCCGCCCTTATCCTTCCAGGCTCCTACCAATGCGGGCAACAGTGAAATAGCCCATGTATTTATGCCGCCGTTGTTGTGATGCTGAAGGCCGTTTCCGATGCGGATAAAGCATGGTTTTGTTCCGGCATAAGAATAGGCAAGGCTTTCAATCTGTTTTTCCGTAAGGCCCGTTAAATCCGCAACAAGTCCGGGCGGATATTCCTTTGTCTTCGCTTTAAAACTTTCAAAGCCGTATGAATATTTTTCCAAAAATATTTTATCGGCCAAACCGTCTCTTATTATGATATGAGCAATGCCCAAAGCCAGGGCTCCGTCGGATCCGGGCAGAATTAAATAAAATTCGTCCGCCCATTTTGCGGTTTTATTTTTATGAACATCTATCGCTATAATTTTTGCCCCGTTTTTTCGGGCATTGTCGGCCAAAATAGCCTGATGCATGTTTGTTTCCAAAGCGTTGATGCCCCAGAATATTATTAATTTGGCGCGAGCTGTATCTATCGGGTTTATGCCGGCAGACTTGCCGTAAGCAAGCTGATAACCTAAATTTCCCGCGGTGGAACATATAGTGCGCTCAAGCCTCGTTGCCCCTATTTTATTAAAAAGGCGCCTATCCATGCTGCCGTGGTTTATTACGCCTTCGGTCCCTCCGTAAGAATACGGCAAAATGCTTTCGGGACCGGATGTCCTGATAAGCTCTTGCCAGCGCTTTACAATTGTTTCTACGGCTTCTTCCCAGCTTATTCTTTCAAACCCGCCGGCGCCCTTTTCCCCCGTTCTGCGCATGGGGTAAAGTATCCGCGAAGGATTATAGATACGCTCGGGATAAGCCCTGACCTTTTCGCAAATTACCCCTCTGGTTACAGGATGAGACGGGTCTCCCGCAACTTTAATTATATTCCCGTTATCTATTTCCACCTTTAACGAACATGTATCGGGGCAGTCATGCGGGCAAACGGAATAGCAAATTTCCACCGGTTTAATCCTCAATAAAATATATATTTTCTATTTTAACATAAAAATATTGTTAAATCGAAAATTTTCCGTGGTTTCGGTGTCTAAAAATTACGATGCGGTTTAGAAATGGCTGAAAGAGAAGGATGAATTTCCCTGCGGAGAAGTTTTAAACCGTACGAACCTCCGCAATGGGGTCAGGGTCCAAAGATAATATTTTATAACTTACTAAATTTATTATATATTATAGCTTATTAAAAATAAGCATATGTGAAAATCCCGCCATCTAAAGTTTAAAATTAATTTATAAACTGCTAATTCAATAATTTTTTTGATTTAATGTATTTCGTAATATTTTCGTAAACGCACAGGATTTCAGCAAAATAATCCAAGGCTAACTTAATATCTTTAATAAGTTCAGCTTCATTGGACGGATATTCATGGGATAAACTGTTTCTTAGTTCCCTGAAATTGATCCATTTATCCGCGCTTCCTATAATTTCTAATTTTTCCGCCCTGTCGAGAATTTCCGTAAAAGACATATTTCTTCGATATTCACCGACTTTATCCAGGATTTCTTTAAACAACTTCTCTCCAATTAAATCCTGGATTTTAGTAAAACGAAAAATGAAAGAATCAACGGTTCTTCTTTTTTCATTATTTTCGAAAATTTCCGGGATTAAATTATTCCATGATGTGATTTCTTCAGAATCTGCTTTCGCTCTCTTGATATTAATATTTATGGCTTCGATTGTTTCGTTTAACATAGAGGTATTCCCTGGCTTTTGGCGGTATCGAAAATAGGCCTGTAAATAGAAGAAGGCGTTTTAACGATAAGGTCAATTTTTCTTTCATTAACGAGCCTGCGGTATTTAGTCAAAAATTCCATTTCTGCAGCTTTGTCCTGTTCCTTATCGGTCTCTAAAAACAGATCTATATCCCCGCCCTTTTCATTGTCGTAAACCCTGCTGCCGAAAAGGTAAACTCTCGTATCGCTGCCGAAATATTTTTGTGCCAGTTCAACTATCGTCTTTTTCTCAAAATCTGTGAGTCTCATAATTGTATTTCTTACTTAAACAAGGATTTTACTTACGTTATCTTATAAGTTATATTTATTATAGCATTAATAAAATTATCAAGATAGAATTTGTTTTCAAAATTGCCGATATAATTCCCTTATATTTTAGGCAGCAATGATGAAGCCGTTATCTATGCAAATGACAATATGGGGGCATGGAAGACTACCCCCGGCGCGATAAATTGGCTTTCGAAACACTGTTAAACGAGGTTTTTTCGGCATTTAGGCTATCTTGAGACATCCATTACGGCATGGTTTTTTAGAGAAAGAAATCCTAATGCTTGTATTAAGGGATTGGGCCAGTTTTGATAGTGTCTCCAGCGTCAGGTTCCCTTCACCGCTTTCAACCTGAGAAATAAACTGCTGGGAGACGTTCATTCTTTTCGCAAGCTCAGATTGGCTTAGATTGTGTTCATCCCGGGTTTCGGCTATTTTCTGGGCAAGGGCGACTTTAACCCTTTCAAGTTCATATGTTTCTTTGAATTTAGGATTCTTTAATTTTTCCTTAAGATGTTTTTCTGCGTTTTCAAACTTAATCTTCATAATTTTCCTCTTTTATTATATTTGCCTGATATTCTTCTATAAACTTCTTTCTTTTAAGGGATAACGTAATATCTTTTTCCGGTATTTCATTCGTCTTCTTCTTTATGGCATGGACAAAGACAATGTTTTCTTTTAAAAAGAAGAAATAAAACAATCTGTTTGCCTTTGGCCTAAGCTCGTAAATCCCGTCCTTCACATAATCGGCCAATGGGCGGCGAAGATTATGACCCTGTTTTCTCAACTCGTCAATATAGGCATGTATCTTCGCCTGCTCGTCCAAGGGGAGTTCGTCAATAAATTCCCTGACAGGAGAGTCTCCCCGTTCATCTACAAAATATAAAATATTCATCGTCTTATATTCCTTTAAGTATACAAGTTATAACTTGTATAGTCAAGAATTATTTTTATTGAGTAAGACTATTACTTTGCCCACACATCATTTACCGCTTTCCTCAGCGTATCGGGCACCAGGTGGCTATAACGCTTTGTCATGTTAGGCGTCCGGTGGCCGAGAAGTTCTCCGGTAATATAAAGGCTCGTGCCGTTCATTACCATTTTGCTTGCAAAGACGTGCCTCAGGTCGTGAATGCGCAGGTCCTTAAGTCCGGCATTGCGGCAGGCGGTCTTGAAGGAATGCTTGAAATCGACTATTTTTTTGCCGGAATTGTTGAATACATACAAACAGCCTTCGGTCTTCTCTATACCGCTTAAAAGCTCTTTTAAAGGGGCGGAAACAGACGTATCTGTCATGCCTCGTCAAAGTATAGGAAATGTATAGGAAAAAAATTGCATAAATGACCATTTAGGCTCATTTATATGCATGAATCTGCGCAATGGAAAAACTCGGAAAGAGGTTTGTTTACTGCGGTTTAGAAGTGGCTGGGGGAGAAGGATTCGAACCTCCGTAATGGGAGTCAGAGTCCCAGCAATAAGCTTGTAAGTGCTTGATGTTATTGTATTATTTTAACGATATAAATTAGTATAGCAAATATATAGCAAAAACGCCGGCGGCCGTCATCCGACAATGTCGCCGGTTTTTTTGTCGTTATATTCCTGCCTATCCTAATCTGGAATTGCACCCGCCTGAAAAAAACAGTATAATTAAAATAATGTATTATTATAAATTATTTTAAGTTTATAATGCAATAAAATTATCAAGGTATGAATTATGCGAAATGCTGAATTTGAAACGGAAATAAAAAACGGCGTAATCAATCTGCTCAAAGAATATCTTAACGCAAAAAAAGCAAAAGTCATAATACTGGATAACGATTCAAAAAGCGATAAAGACTTTATTTTCAGGACTGTAAACAATCCCGTCCATCTCGACAGCAGCACATCTTTTTTATCTCGGGAAGAAGCCAATGAAAGATAATATCTTTCTTGATTCCAATATATTCCTATACGGTTTTTCGGATGCAGATTTAAAAAAGCATGGAATTGCAAAGGATATATTATTGTCGGATAATTTCACCGTAAGCACGCAGTTAACAATCTAAATATAATTTGATTTATGGAAGATATAGATCTTATTAGTAAAATTAATCCTATTCATAAATTTCGTGACCCAATTTATGGCTATATATGGCTTACCGACAATGAAAAAAATATTATCGATCAACCTATATTCCAACGATTAAGACGTATCCATCAGCTTGCTCTGACCAAATATGTGTATCCTACCGCCGAACATTCTCGCTTTACACATTCTTTAGGAGTTTTACAATCAGCCACTAACATTTTTTTAGATTTATATAAAATTAATAAAAAAACAATATATGAGATCTTTGGTAATGCCGATATAATAAAAACTTTTAAAATTCTAAGATATGTTGCGCTCTTACACGATATAGGGCATTTACCCTTTTCCCACGCCACAGAAAAGGCTTTTTTAGGCGAAGGTGTAGGTCATGAAGATATTGGTAAATATATAATTTCTGAAAATCGCCTTATTAAAGAAACACTAGAACAAGATTGTGAAAGAATTCAGGATATATTGCCATTATTAAAAGGTAGCCCGAAAAGTGAATATTATTATATAAAACGTTTTATATCCGGTGAATTTGACGCCGATAGGGCGGATTATCTTTTAAGAGATTCCCATATATGTGGCGTAAAATACGGACTTTACGATTATTTGAGATATGTCGGAAGTTTTTATTTATACAAATATGATAACGACAATTATGAATTTGGGATTTCTTCAAAAAACATTCATGCAATAGAATCGTTTATACTGGCAAGACATTATTATAATATACAAATTCCTTATCACAGAACAAGGGTCGGATATGATATCGCATTAGAGCAATTTATAAAACAAAATGTTAGCAGATTTTCCGATATTTCAGGAATTACGGTTTGTGATAATAAATCAGAAATAGATTTTGAAAAATTCATTTATTTCGACGATTATTCCATATTTGAAGAAATTAAAAAATCGCACAGGGAAAATAATTTATTTGGTAAAATTTTAATGAGAAATGATAGGTTGCACCCCGTGTTTGATAGGGAAGTGTCGGATATCAATAAGAAGGAAATAGGTTCTCTTTATAGTAACTATATTGACCAACTCAGAAATAGCCAATTTGTTGAAAATGAAGATTTTTTTAAATATGAAAAAAAATTAGACATTCATAAAATCCCTGGTTTTCCTGATGAAAAGGAAAATGGATCAAGCGACAAAAATTATATAGTTATCGATAATGGTAACAATATTGGAAATTTACTTGATTATTCCCCTATTTTTAGGAATTTGGCAAATACGACGATTTATTTATATAGGGTTTATATAATTTCAGATAAGCTTGAAAAAGCTAAAAAAATATTATATGATTTAATCAATCCAAAAAATAAATTTATTAAATAAAGGTGGTAAGGTTATGATGTATTCAAATGACCCCGATGTTTTAATAGGTATTTTAAATTATCTTAAGAAGAAAAACATTTCTGTTTCAAAAATAGTACTTCAAAAATTAATTTTTTTCATGAAAGAATCAGGATTTAGATTCTCCTATTCTTTTGAACCTTATAAATATGGTCCGTTTAGTGAAAATCTGTCGGAAGACATCGATATGCTAAAAGTGGACGAAAAAATTAGTATAAATAAAGCTAACTTGGAATTAGTAAATATTGATACAGGAATATCGTTGCAAGACGAAGCTATCAAATTTATAAATAAATTTGATGAAATGTTAGACGGTGATTACGATTTCAGCAATATCGAACTATACGGAACTGTATTTTATTGTATAAGGTCATTGGAAGAAAGCACCGACCCTATCGATAAAGATACCGTGTTAAAACAATTTAAGGGCTGGAAAGGTAATAAATTTTCTGATGATTCCGTATTTAAAGCACTAAGTGATGTTCTTGAATTTAAGCAGAATTGGGATAAAGAATATAATAATAAATATTTTGATGTATTGTCGGCCTAAATTTAAAGTAATTTTTCTCACCTATGCAAAATATAGGTGATCTGGAAATAATAACGGCTTCCAACTTCCTGCAACTTTTTTACTTTACTTTACGATAACGTTAAATAAATATTTCATCTCTCCGGTTTCTCAATCCCAAATTTTTTGGCAAGGAAAGATATATACTGTTTTGCAATCCCGACCGTCCTTGCCGCCTTTGACATATTATAGCCGCTTTCTTTTAAAATCCCTTCCACTTTCTCTTTTGTCCATTCCGTTTTTTTACCCGGCTTTATCGATTTATAATTCTCCCAATTCTTAATAAACAGATAAGGGTCTTTTGGGTTATCGTTTCTCCCTAGAAGTCCTAAATCAAGAAATATATCTACCGCTTTCATTGCGAACTCCTGTTCCTCGGTTTTTGTTAAACCCATAATGATTGAAACGGAAAGCGGATACATATGATTTCTCGGATGAAGGACATTCGCTTTTTTACTGATAGCCCCTTTTACCTGCAGTTTTCCGTCATTGTCCAATTTTGCGGTAAATATGACCAACTTAAGCCATGCGACAACCAGCTTGTCCTTTTCGGGATAATTATCCAGTGCCCTTATTTCCGGCATCTTAAAAAAATCAAGCGGAATGCGGATATGCTTAGGCACATCGATATCTATATTATCATCTACATCTTTTAATATATCCATTATTTTAATTTAACAAATTAAAATAATTTTGTCAAGTTAAAAAGTTCTTGACATAATAAAATTATAGTTTATAATATGAGGTAAAGTTATTCTCTCATAGTCAAATATTGAAATTATTAAAATTATGAATACTAAAGAATATAAAGCAGAAAGACAGATTGCCGGATTATTGACAATGCGGGAAGCCGCAAGGTATCTCGGCATTTGTTACAGGACAATGCAGCGTCTTATATACGAAAGAAAAATCGGCTTCGTTAAAATGTATTCCGAATACAGGTTCCGAACTGAAGACCTTGAAAAATTCATAGAAAAAAACTACATAAAACCAGTTAAATAGCTGTGAATTATTCGGGGATAAGAAACAATTAATTGAAATCAAACTTTAAAAACGGAGGAATTATCATGGAAATTAAACCGAAAACAAATATTGCGTTGTATCTTATGAATAAAACTACCGATTATTTCGAGTTATCGCTACGTGATCCTTTTAACCCGGAAAGCGAAGACGACGGCTATACTTACATTCTGCCAAAATCCAAAGCTTTCTTTAGGGTCTGGGGGCAGTTTCGAGTGGTCATATGTCTTATAGAAAAGGTGGATGAAAGCAAAAAAACGGTCTATCTTTCTCAAACCCATTGGGTCTGGATGAAAAATCTGATTAAATACCAGCTTGGGCTTGATGTCAAGATTACCAAACGGTATGCGGGCAGGCTTACGGTTGCAGAACTCGTTAACCCGAACCAGAGAATCAATAAGGCATTATTAAAGCAGCTGTCGGAAGCGGTTGGGGAGAAAATTTATATCAAAACACCCAAAAGGACAATTTAGTTTTGATAGATTTAATTTGAATTTTTTAAAAAATATGGTAACATAAAAATATTATAATTCTTTTTGTGATTCCATCCTATTGGATCACCATCTTCGTAACAAGATTAAAACTTACCTATCTTCGAAAAAAGATCAAAAACTTTCCCATCCGCCAGCAAACGGATTATTAAATTTGCAATATTTGCTCTATTGGCTTGTAAAACCCTGTTGTGCTTACGGTGATTTTTAAGTTTATCTTTTATGATAAATAATGAAAATATCGGCTGAACCAGCGGTTTTATAACGGAATATTTAATATTCCTACCCGGAAAAGAAAAACAAAACCTTTTTCGCGCACCGGTGCAGCAAATACCTTTCTAACGCAAGCCGAAATCTTGCATAGTTTCCACCGGTTTAACTATAAAAAACCGAAAAATCTAAACCGTTTTTTTAAACGGTTTTTTATGGTAAGTGTATGGGTAGTCCGCAGATTCAAAACTAAAGTCCGCTATATTAAATAAGGCTTTAGGGCTGCCGCTACCCGGCTTTCTCTATCGTTTTCTACCGAAAACGATAGAGAAAGCCTCCCAGGTTTGAAAATTTATTCTGTTGCCGCACAAGCGGGTATGGAATAAACCTGGTTACATATAAGTTCCGAATCAGTTTTTGGTTATTGCTTCCATTCAAAAAGCACACTATTTAAAACCCTCGCGGGTGTATTCGGAACAAAGAAGGATTGGTGCAGGCTAAAAACAAAAGACTTTTTTGCTTCGCCTGCCGTTTAAAGACATTACAAGGGGCATTTATATGGGAAAATTACTTGATTTTTATAAACAGCACCGGCGGTTATTTTTGCCGCAGAAACATCAAAATACTGCCGGACAAGAAACCGAAAAGGACAGGATTCTCCAGAGATTTTTAATTTATTGCGAGAATATGCGGATTTACCACACCAAAGGAATTAGAAATAAGACCGTAAAGGATTTTTTTGATACCCAAGAAATGCTTTCAAAATCCATTGAAACCAGGCGGAAATATTTTTTAATAATAAACTCGTTTTTTAAAAGGTTCTACGATAAGGAATTAAATAAAAATGAAATCGGTATCGGTCAGAAACGATAACGCCATAAAGCACATGGCTTTGGAAATTGCTAATTATATGCGCAGAGGTCACGCAACAACCGAGAAATTAGAAGCCGCTATGAGATATGCTAAAGAACTGACCGGTTTGCGCAATCTTGTGAAATTGGAAAGAAACAATATATGTAAAATAATTTCGGACCTTGACGAAAAATATAAAACCGGACGGCTGTCTTCGTCCGGGGTCAATAATCATATAACAAGCATTAACAACATCTTAAAATATGCCGGAAAACCGGAATTGATTGTCATTGCAAAAGACTACGGGCTTTCAAGGAAATTCACCGACGGGGTAAATAAAGAAAACACAAGGGAAGCTGCGGAAAAATTTAAAGAATGGTTAAACTCAAAATACGAACAAACCGGCAAAATTAAATATAAGGCTCTGTGTCATGCCGTAAATATCCAATCCACGAATTTAAGGCTGAGGGAAAGCATACTGGTTAAGTTAAAAGATAAAGATGTAAGCAACAACATTTTAAAAATATCCGATA
>JAMDCP010000009.1 GCA_023489335.1 Deltaproteobacteria bacterium
TTTAATATATGTATGGATAAAGCCCTTGTGGAATTAAGGAAAAAAGGGCTGATTCCGGACACTTTTCGTTTTTTGAGTTTTAAGCCCTGCGCTCTTGTAGGGTATCATCAATCCGTGTTCAGCGAGATAAGAGAAGATTACTGCAAAGATAACGGCATTGCGATAGGGAGACGAATTACCGGCGGAGGGGCTATATATTTTGATGAGACGCAGCTTGGCTGGGAACTTGTCTTTTCTTCAAAAAGCATAAAGATAAATAACCTTGAAAAGCTTACCGAAACCATTTGCAATGCTTTTACTAAAGGAATTAACAGGCTTGGTATAAATGCAAAATTCAGGCCGAGAAACGATATAGAAGCGGATGGCAGGAAGATTTCGGGAACCGGCGGAACTTATGAGTCATCCGTTTATTTTTTTCAGGGAACACTGCTTTTGGATTTTAATCCCGAAAATATGGTTAAATCATTAAAAATTCCTCTTGAGAAGCTGGCCTCAAAAAATTTCGATTCCATACTTTCAAGAGTAACCTCCGTTAAAAGCCTGCTCGGTTATATGCCGGAGTTGGACTCAATTAAATCCGCCATTATTTCAGGGTTCGAAGAAAGTTTAAATACCCCTTTTTATAGAAGCGGCGTATCGGAAGAGGAACTTAGGTTTTTAGAAGAAAACCGTTCATATTATGCTTCGAGAGAATGGGTGTATTTAAATGAGTTCGACCCTGTGGAAACAAAAATGGTTTCCGAGATTTATAAGTGTAAAGGCGGAATTTTTAAAACATATGCCAGGATTGATCCAAAAAGGAGTTTATTAAAATATATTTATTTTACCGGCGATTATTTTGTTTCTCCGGCAAGGGCAATATCCGATTTGGAAGGCTGTCTAAAGGATACGCCGTTTGATGAAATTATATTTAAAATAGACGACTACTTCGAAAAATTTAAACCTGAATTTCAAAATGTTAAAAAAGAGGATTTTTTTAATATTGCGGCTCAAATAATAAATAAGGTTAATTTTGCAAAAAATGCCGGGATTAGCGAAGCTGAAACTTCGAGATGTATTTTTATAAACGGAATGAAACCCGAAGATATAAAGGGCGCTGATTTTATTCTTTTGCCTTATTGCGCTAAGAAGGCTGAATGCGAATATAGAAATGCGGATAATTGCACTTCCTGCGGCGAGTGCGAAACGGGCATAGCCTATAAATTTGCTAAAAAATATAATATCAATCCAAAGACAATAATAAATTACGAAAATTTGGTCGAAACATTAAACGAGCTTAAAGATAAGCATGCCTCCTCATATATCGGCTTTTGCTGCAAAGAGTTTTATATAAAAAGAAATAAAGCCTTTAGCGAAAGCGGGATAAAGGCATTGTTAATAGACATATCCTCGCCGTTATGTTATCATTATAACAAGGAAGAGGACGCATATAACGGAACCTTTAAAGAAGAGACCAAACTCGGCGTTAACATCCTGGAAAGTTTAAAAAAATATATAAATTAAAGGAGGGCAATGTCTTATGAATCTTATGAACGGAAATCCTTTAGTAGAAGGTGCGGTTGATTATACGGACAATAATGATAACAGCGCTTCTTACGAAAATTCTCCGGATTATTTAAAGGTTAGCCTTGCGGCGGCAATGACGCTTGGTTTTGTTCCAGGAATGTTTTATCGCAATGCCTGCCTTCATTGCGTAAATGTGCTTCTTACCTATGATGACGGGTGCAGGGCCAATTGCGCATATTGCGGCCTTCAAAAGTCAAGGGAAGGCGAATATAACGAGAAGAGTTTTATCAGGGTGGATTGGCCGGTTTTTAAGACGGACGATATTATCGGTTTTACCCTTAAAAAGAAAGAAATAATACACAGGATTTGCATATCGATGATAACCCACGAGAGAGCAAAGGAGGATACTTTTAACATATTAAAGAGATTTTCGAGCGAGCTTCACTGTCCTGTTTCGATATTAATGACTCCGACGATATTAAAGCATGACGATATCGATAAGTTTAAAGAATATGGGGCAAATATGGTAACCGTTGCCTTAGATGCGGCAACGCCGGAACTTTTTGACGAGTACAGGGGAAGAGGCGTGGGCGGTCCTCACAGGTGGGAAAAGTATAATGATATTTTAGATTATTCGGTTGCAGTTTTTGGCAAGAATCGTGTGGGATGCCACTTAGTCGTCGGATTGGGCGAAACCGAAAAAGAAATGATATACAGGATTCAATCTGTTCGCGATAGAGGAGGAAGATCTCACCTTTTCTCTTTTTATCAGGAAAAGGGTTCAAAATTAGAAAGTCATCCCCAATGTCCGGCGGGCCAATTCAGGCGCGTTCAAGTTGCAAGGCATATAATAGACTACGATATGGGAAGGGCGGAAGAAATGACATTTGAAGAAGGCGGAAAAGTTGTGGATTTTGGCATTCCTTTTAAAAATGTGGCCGAAATAATCGAAGGAGGAACCGCTTTTCAGACCACGGGTTGTCCGGGAAAAACCGAAATATCGGCGTGTAATCGTCCGTTCGGCGATTCCTCGCCAAGAAATATCAGGAGTTTCCCCTTCGAATTAAATGCGGCTGATGTGACAAGAGTTAGAAGGGAGCTTTTGGAATACGATTAACGGAAAGACCGGATTATTCGCTGAAGCGGGTTGTGTAGCAATAAGGATTTAATAAGGAGGATATGTATTGTCGGAAGCCGAAACCATAGAAGTAAAGGTAAAACACATAGGTAATTTGCAAAATCAGATTATCACTAAAAATCATACTATTATAACCGATGAACCCGAAGAATCAGGCGGAGATGAATTGGCTGCCAATCCGGTGGAGCTTTTGCTGGGCGCCGAGGGCGCATGCACAATTTCCGTTTTAATGATGTTTGCAAAAAGAATGAAATATGACTTAAGGAATGTCGAAATAGATTTAATCCACAAAAGGGTCAGAGTGGAAGAACTTAAGGAAGCAGGCATCCCCGTTGATAATGAAAGAGGCTATGTTCATAAAATAGAAAAAAATATAAAATTTATAGGCAATCTCGATGATGACCAGATAGAAGAATTACAAAGGGTTTCAAAAAGGTGTCCCGTTCACAATATGATTGAAAAGCGTTCCTATTTCGAGGTTTCATTCGATTATAGTCTTAACGGCAAATCATAAAATACAAATAACTTACTAATGGAATGATAAAGGGGAATAGAATGCATAAATTTGATCCGGCTAACCATAAAAGATTAAATTCGGAGGAGCGGTACAGGATAATGCCGCCTGGACCATTAATAGATGAAATAGAAAAAGCGGCGGCGGTAAATCTAAAAAGCGGCGAGGCTGTGACTATTGCGGATGTCGGCTGTGGAAGCGGCTTTTTTTCATTACCTATAATGAAAAGATTTCAGGATAAAAATATCCTTTTGTTTGCTCTGGATGTGAGCGATGAAATGCTCGGCATATTTAACGATAATCTCAGGAATAAGGTCGGCGTGGAAAATCTTTCCAAAGTCAAATCTTTTAAGTGCGAGGAGTATTTTCTGCCCCTTGCCGACAATTCGGTAAATATTCTTTTGCTGGCAAATGTTTTTCATGAAATAGAAGATAAACCAAATTATCTTCAAGAGGTAAAAAGGGTTTTAAAGAATGAAGGGGCTTTCTTCCTCTTAGATTGGAAAAAAGAGGATTTAAATCCGGTAATGGGACCTCCCGCAGGGGAAAGGGTTTCCACCGAAGAGGCGGTTAACATACTTAAAAAAGCTAATTTTAAGGATATCAAATTACTTCCGCTATATTCTTCATCCTTTACTTTAGTTTCTAAAAAAAGAGATTAAGAAATGTTTTTTAGGGCGGCATCGGGGTATAATATCTTTAGTGGATAAATTCAGTTCCTTTTTTTTAAGTAAGTTAATTAAAACGGTAAAAGATTCAGGCCTTTTGACATGGGGAGACAGGATTCTTATCGCCGTTAGCGGTGGTGTTGACTCTACCGTCCTGCTTTATTCTTTATATGAGTTAAGGCATTATTTTGGAATAACTCTGGCATGCGCTTCTTTTGACCACAAGATAAGGCCGTCTTCCCATGAGGATATTTTATTTGTAAGCGGTTTATGCAAAAAGTTTTCCCTGCCTTTTTATACGGAGCAGGCCGATGCCAGAGACTATGCAAAAAAGCTAAAATTAAACCTTGAAGAGTCCGCAAGAATTTTAAGGTATAACTTTTTAATGAAATCGGCTATTGATTTTGGCGCCGAAAAAATAGCCACTGCGCATCATTTGGACGATTTTGCCGAAAATTTTATCATGAGGCTGACTGTCGGCGGCGGGGGCAGCGCTATAGCGGGAATTCCCGTAAAAAATAATATTATAATAAGGCCGCTCATAAGGCATGCTAAGCAGGAAATTATAAATTTTGCGAGAGGTAATTCGATCAGGTTTAAAGAAGATTATACTAATTATGACAAAAAAATTTTTAGAAATTTCATAAGATTAAACATAATTCCGCAGCTTAAAAAACACAATAAATCCTTTTTAAAAACGGTTTACAATACAGCCGAAATTTTAAGGAGCGACGATGAGTTTATAAATGCCGCCGCAAAAGATTTATTTGATAAGAGCTCAAAATTATTTTTCTCTAAAACGGCGGGCAACGAGCCTTTATTATCGCAAATTGTTTTTAACCGCAAGGATTTAATAAATGTACACCGCTCTTTATTATACAGACTGCTAAAAATTTCTATTCTGTCCTTATGTCAGTCCCGGGACATTGTCGATAAAAGCAAATTCTTAAAAAAACCGATAGTTTCCTATTCAAATTTTGAAACATTCGTCGAATTAGTTAAAAGTGAAAAACCGAACATATATTTTAATATAAAACATTTAATATCAGTTAGAAGAGAATATGATAATATTTTTATCGAGCATTTTTCATTAAATAATAAACTGGCATTTAAATCGTTTAATTTTAATTTTACGGCGGCGTTCGGAAAAGAAATTAAATATAAATATAAATTAAACGAATTAGATAAAACGAAATATAAGGATATTTCCAATATAGAAATAAAAGAATTAGGCAGGTCTTTTTTTATAAAACAGTTAAAAGAGAGGGAAACCCTTAGAATAAAAGCCGGCATTTTAAAATTAAAAAAAAATGTTTCGGTCCCCGCCAATGTTGCCTATTTTGATTTCGAAAAACTTAAATTTCCCGTAACTATAAGGGCATTTGAGGAAGGGGACAGATTTATACCTTTGGGCGCCGGCGGGCATAAAAAAGTAAAAAGCTATTTTATCGATAAAAAAGTTCCTATGAAAGCGAGGAAAATTCTCCCGATTATCCTGTTTAAAGATGAAATAGCGTGGGTCAGCTTTAATTCGATCAGCGAAACTATAAAAATAACCGAATTTACCAAATATGCGGGCATTATGTTTATTAAGTAAGCATCATGTGTTTAAATTTATCAGAAAAACAGATTACCGCTTCGCTCTCGCACTTTTGTGCTCATGAAGTTTCTTCGAAACTTTCATACTTTAAAATTCAATTGCGCAGGATACAAATAGTTATTGAAAAATTTATATAAATATGCCATAGTTATAATATAGAAAGTTTAGGGAGGTTAAAACAATTTGAATTCAAGACTAAAAAACCTTTTATTGTGGGTTTTTATAATTTTTTTGATGATTTTTATCTTTACGATGTTAAATCATCATCCGCCGAAAACCCAAAAAGTTATATTCTC
>JAMDCP010000010.1 GCA_023489335.1 Deltaproteobacteria bacterium
AAATGTTATTGAAATGGAATCTATTCACAACTGGCAAAAAATTAAGGATTATGTAAAGGAAAGGGATATATTGCATATGCATATGAATATAGGCGATAAAAACTTAGATAAAATTCAAGTGCATCATATTACGCAACTTCAGGACGGGGGGAAAGAAAATGTAAAAAACTACATCGCATTAAGCGAAAATACCCATAAACTTGTCGATTCTTATAAGCTTCTTTTAGATAAAAATAGCTCCGTATATAGGGAATTATATAATTCAAAAATTACAAACGCAAAAGATAATACCGTAAATACGGAAGAAAAAAACGCCAAAAACCTTGCAAACGAAACCGGAAGGTTAAATTTGAGCGATAAAATATTTTTAAATAATTTAAAGTTAGAGGTGGAATCTAACTCTGCCTTAAGGCTTAATATGTTGATAGACAAACCCGATAAGATTAAGCTGCTGTTTTTAGATCAAAAAACCGGCGAGGAGTTCAGGTTAGTTTCGGCAAAGACGGCAATGGATAACGAAGAGGACAAAAATATCGTTAAAGCGGCAATAAATAACTTTATTCAAGAATTGGCAACAAGCCTGTAAAGCTCGAAATTTAATTTATATGGAAGATAAAAAAATATGAAAAATATTAACGGAAACGGGATGCAAGGCCGGCAAGACGCAAGGCCGGCGGAGACTGCATCAAATGAAGCAAAAAAATACGGCTTACTAAAGAAACATATCGATACATTCAGGCAATCGTACGACATAGACGGCGAATACAATAAAAACGCCCAGGAATTGGATGAATGCGGAAAAAGGATATTGTTCGATAAAATAATATGCAACTATTATGAAATACTTATAGGCGCTTTTAAAAAGCTCGCAAAATATAACAAAAAATACACCAGCGAGCTTATAGCCGTATATGCGGAAATGTGGAAAATGTCTCCAAGAGTGAAAGATAGGGATTATTTTACTCCGTATCTTCATGATTTATGTAAATTTTTATTTGAAAATAAAGAATTTAGCAAATTAACATTTTTCTACAACTTAATGATTTTTAGCAGAGAGATTCCGTTTTTGGCATATAATGAGGAAACGGAAAACTATTTAAGGGATGGGCATTTGCAAACGGGCGGGGAAGACCCGTTCGAAGAATTCAGGAAAAAGAAAAAGGAAGATGTATTAGGCGGCTTTGATATTAATTCGTTCAATGAATTATACGAAAGATTCTTTCTAATACTTAACTTCTGGAAAGAAAGAAGCGAAGGATACTATTCGAAGGATGAAATATTTTTTATGACGGGACTGTTTATTTTAGATGAATTAATAGATTTATTTTATATTAACAATGAAGAAAAGCTTTTGGAAGTAAAGGATTTTGAAAATGTTGGCGGGGACAGGAATATATATAATTCCGTTTATAACGAAAAAATTTATAATGAACTAATGCTTTACTATAACAGCGCCTTGAAATATTTAAAGAAAGCGATAGCATACAATCCGAATAACCCGAGGTATTTTTACGAGTATGCAAGATGCTTAAAAAATTCGGGGAAATCAAACGAGGCGGAAATATTTTTCAGAAAAGCTTTTGATTTAAATACAAACGAAAATAAAGATGCGCCGTAATAAGAAAATCAAAGTCAGCTAAAGCTGATAAACTTAAGGTCGGTCATCTCTTCCAGCGCATATTTTACGCCTTCCCTGCCAAGTCCCGATTCTTTGACGCCGCCGTAAGGCTGATGATCTGCCCTCGTTGTCGGAATATCGTTTATTAAAACTCCGCCGACATCGATATGTTTAACGCAATACAGGGCGTTTTTAATGTCGTTTGTATAGACCCCTGCCTGAAGGCCATATATGGAATCGTTTACGAAATGAACCGCCTCCGTAATTTCGTTAAAGCCGACGACCGAAACGATTGGAGCAAATACCTCGAGGCAGGATATTTTCATTTTAGGATTAACATTGGAAAATATGGTTGGATTCATAATATTTCCGTTAAAATCACCGCCAAGCTCAACCCTCGCCCCTTCTTTAACCGCCTCGTCAACCCATTGAACTATTCTCTGTTTCGCCTCGGAATTAATAATAGGGCCTATGTCGGTATTTTCATCTGCGGGATCGCCTATTTTTAGTTTTTTAGTTTCCTTAATAAAATGCTCTATAAACTCTTTTTCGATATTTTTATGAACATATATCCTTTGAAGCGAAATACAAACCTGCCCTGAATTATAAAACGACCCTATTACCGCCTTTCTTGCCGCTTCTATGATATTTGCCGATTTATCGATAATAAGGGCAGAATTGCTGCCAAGCTCCATAGTATATTTTTTAAGCCCGCCCTTTGACATTATCTCCTTCGCCGCTTTAGGGCTTCCGGTAAAACTGATCATTCGTATCTTTTCGTTTGAGACAATGGCTTCCCCGGTATCTTTATCGCCGTATAAAAGGTTTATGGCTTCTTTTGGCAAACCTGCTTCGATTAAAGCGGAGACAAGATAATGAGCAGCTATAGAACCATTTACGGACGGTTTAAAAATTATACTATTGCCTGCGGCTATCGCCGGAGCAATCTTGTGCGCGGGAAGATTTACTGGAAAATTAAAAGGGGTGATGGCGGCAATAATACCGATCGGGATTCTCACATAAAAAGCTATTTTATTCTCGAACCCCTTAACAATATCCATTGGAACGGTTTCGCCGTGTATCCTTTTTGCCTCCTCGGCGGCAAATTTAAATAGATTAACCACCCTTTGCGTTTCGATCAGGGAATATTTCAATGCCTTACCGACTTCGAGAGAGATAAAACGGGCTATTTCTTTCGATTCCCTTTCTAAAATTTTTCCGGTTTTTTCTAAGATTTCATACCTTTCATAGGCATGAAGATTTTTCATTTTTAAAAAACCCTTTTCGGCGGAAGAAACGGCCTCATCGATGTCGGTTTTATCCGGCTTGCTTAATAACCCCACAACTTCATTGTTAAAGGGATTTATTAAATCGTAAGTTTCTTGTTTTTCTATCCACTCTCCATTTATAAATAAGGGGTAATTTTTTGGCATAGTTGTAGGTAAATATAATTAATTATTGGATTTATTTATTTTAAAATCTAAGACAAGACAAACCGTCAAAGTATCGGTATTATTATAGCTAATGGGATACTGTTTGTCAATTAGTTAAGATTAGTTAAAAAACGCAAAATTTCCGCGTCTTTCCTTAATTTTAAAATTCAAGGTTGGATGTCCGATGCATTAAGACTTTCCGTAATAGCATGAAAAACAATAATGCTTACTGTCGTGTTCGGCAACTTTTGTTTTTTCTTTTAGCAATATTTCTCCGCATTTGTTGCATATAACAAGGTAATTTATAAGCGTTTTTACTAATTTTTCACGCAAAGCCTTATCGTTCAACAAATCGGAAACAAGCTCATCTTTTAAGTCTTTGTAAGCCTTGTCATTGATTATGTTGCTCACAAATTCATGCCTTTCCGCTCTTCCAAAGTTATTCTCCATTTTTAACACCCCCTTGTATTTTATTTTATAACGATGTTATATTTATATATAATTATATGGATAAATGAATTAGTAGTTAAAAGACACTTTTAGGTTCTAAAAACCGCTTTTATTAAATTATATAATAAAATTATATAATATAAAATTAAAAAAATCAAACATCTTTATAAAATAATAAATTGCCGGCAGAAATATATATATTATTAATAATAATTAACAGATTTTTCCGCAGCGCTTCCCGGCGGAAATTGCCCGCAATTTTAGGGTAAAAGTAATAATTTTGCGATATAAAGGGAGTAGTAGCTTATTATAATGTCCGCCCCGGCTCTCTTAATTGAAGTAAGCATTTCAAGCGCTGCGTCGTCTTCTTTTAAATAACCGAGTTTGGATGCCGCTTTTATCATGGAGTATTCGCCCGATACATTGTACGCGGCAAGGGGTCTCTGGAATGTCTGTTTTATCCTGTATATAACATCGAGATAGCTTAAAGCGGGTTTAACCATAATAATATCCGCGCCTTCATCTAAATCGAGCCGGGTCTCGAGAATAGCCTCGGCAGCATTTGAAGGGTCCATCTGGTAAGATTTTCTGTTGCCGAATTTGGGAGAGCAATCTGCCGCATCTCTGAAGGGTTCATAAAAGGATGAGGCATATTTTGAAGAATAAGACATTATCGGGATATTTATAAGCCCTTCGTCGTCTAAAGCTTCCCGTATCTTTTTTACTCTTCCGTCCATCATATCCGACGGAGCTATTATATCCGCGCCTGCTTTTGCGTAAGAAACGCTAATTTTCGCAAGATATTCGAGAGTTTCATCGTTTTTTACATAACCGTTTTCGTCAACGATTCCGCAATGTCCATGGGAGGTATAGTCGCATAAACAAACATCCGTAATAACAAGCAGGCCGGGATAGACATCTTTAATGCTCTTTAATGCTTGCTGAACTATGCCGTCGTTCGAATAGCTTTCGGAGCCGAACTCGTCTTTGCGTTCCGGAACGCCGAAAAGAAGGATGCCGCCGATATTAAGACTGATTACATTTTTAAGTTCTTTTAAAAGTTCGTCCACCGAATAACGAAACTGGTCAGGCATTGTCTCTATCGGTTCTTTTATGGACTTTCCGTGGGTTACAAAGTAAGGCATAATAAATTTTGACGGCTCAAGGGATACTTCTCTTGCCAATCTCGATAAATTAGGAGAAGTTCTTAATCTCCGCGGTCTTATCAATGGATAACCTGAAACCATTTTAAATAATCCTCCACACTATAAATAAATAAAATAAACATTTAATTCGACAATATGTTTTACGGTATTTTTTTATTATACCATAATGCTTTTTTAAAAAGGTATCCGATTTATTTTTTGTTAGAAGCAAAAAATAAATCGGATACCTTTTTACTTCTGAATTTGACTTTTGATATTTTTAGCATTATAGTATCATTATTATATATTATAATGGTATTTTTGATTAATATGGATATGTATATATTATCATATTATTATGATTTATGTTTGGCGCATCCTTTGTTAAAGGTTAACTATAACAATTAAAACTTAGTAGAAGGAGGATTTATGAAAAAAATTATTCTTTTATGTCTTATTTTTATGCTATCTTCCGTGGGTATTTCTTATGCAGGAAGTATTAATCGGGCAATGGCAAAAAAAGCTTATAATACATTAAACCCGCAGCATCTTGGTATCAACATTGCGGGAAAAGGCATGAATCCGGCTATGGGCAAGGTCGGGGTACCGCAGATACTTGCCGCTGCTCTTTATAAAGAATATATAGTCGAACACAACCCGAAACACTATTTTCTTTTGGATGTAAGGGAACCCGTCGCATTTGTAAAAATGGGCCATATACCCGGCGCGCATAATATTCCTTTACAGGTGGTTTTTACTCCCAGGTATTTAAAAATGCTCCCGAAACATCATACTATAATATCTATCTGCTATGTCGGACAGTGGGAATCAATGGCGGCATCTATATTATTAGCAATGGGCTACCATGTTAAAATATTAAGATTCGGCATGTCTTCGTGGAATAAAAACACTTATACGCTTGTCCATCAGAAAGATGTAAAAAACTATCCGCTCGTCCATTAACATTATCTATCTTTCTATATTCAATGCCCTCTTCCCTCCTCCCCCATACAAAAAAGAGGGAAAGGGCATTTGCACGCTTATAAACCTGTAATGACGAAGGGCTGAATTATGGCGGTTTTGGGGCATTATCCTCTATTGACTTTTATCACGCCCTTAACGGCTTTTATTCCGCCGATAATTAAATCTACCTGCGCGTTGTCTTTTACCTCGATGTCGAATAAATGAACCGCCCTTCCGTCTTTAAGGGTTCTTACCTGAGCTTTTGAAATATTTGCCCCCTTTTCGGATATTAATGTGGCAATATTGGCTAAAATACCTTTTTTATCTTCCGTAATAATCTTTATTTTAGTTTCAAAAAAACCTAAACCCGATGCGGAAGATTCTAAGGCAGCTTTCCAGCCAACCTTAATAAGCCTGTTTTCATCGACGCCTATAATGTTTTTGCAATCGGATTTGTGGACTATAACGCCTCTTCCCCTTGAAATAAACCCGATAATGTCGTCGCCCGGTATAGGGCGGCAGCAGCCCGCAAGCTTGTACAGCAAATCGCCGCCAAACGGCGAAATAACCGCCTCGCCGCTCGGTCTGAGGCGGCCTCTTGCCCCCGGTTTTATCTTTTTTAGAATCCTGTTTATTACATTTTCTGTTGTTTTGGTTATTAAAGACAGGCTGCCCGTCTTTTTAAAATCGGGTATCGTGGTTAAAAAGATATAAGAGGGCAAATATTTGCCGTATCCTATATCGGCATAAAGGTCTTCCTCATCCTTGATAGATAGCTTTTGAACAGCGAGATTTACCATTTCTTTAAACTCTATCTTTCTATCGCCAATCTTTTTAAATTCCCTCTCTAAAATCTCTTTCCCCGCTATAATGCTTTCATCCCTTTCGGTTTGCCTTATATAGCTCCTTATTTTTGACAATGCCTTTGAAGATTTGGCATATTTCAGCCAGTCCTTTGAAGGGTGATGGTCTTCTTTTGTGATTATTTCCACTATGTCGCCGTTAGATAACTTTTGCCTTAACGGGACGATTACCCCGTTAACTATGGCTCCCATTGCTTTATCGCCAATCTCGGTGTGAATGTAATATGCAAAGTCTATCGGGGTAGAATCCTTTGGCAAGGCGATAACTTTGCCTTTAGGAGTAAAAACATAAACCTCTTCCTGAAAAAGGTCTATCCTTACGCTGTCTAAAAATTCACGAGGGTCTTTGAGCTCTTTCTGATATTCGACAAGTTGCCTCAACCAGTTGAACTGATTTAAATCGCTCTTTTCGAACGACATGTTCTCTTTATATTTCCAGTGCGCCGCAATACCGAATTCATCGATAAAATGCATCTGTTTCGTTCTTATTTGAATCTCGACCCTCATTCCTTCTGGGCCAATCACAGTTGAGTGAAGCGAGCGGTACATATTTGCTTTTGGCATTGCAATGTAATCTTTGATTCTGCCCGATACGGGTTTCCAGATAGAATGGACTAAACCCAGAGTTTCATAACATTCGGTTTCGGTATTTACTATGATTCTTAAAGCCAATAAATCGTATATATCTTCGAAGCTGACATGCTGCTCTATCATCTTTTTATAAATACTGTAGAAATGCTTTGGCCTTCCATAAATTTCAGCCTTTAAATTATGTTTTTCTAAGTTTTCTTTTAATATGCCGATAACCTTTTCGATGTAATTTTCTCTCTCCGCCTTCTTTTTATTTATTTTAAAGGATAAATCCTTATAGGCGTCAGGATTTAAATATTTAAACGATAAATCCTCGAGCTCGCTTTTTATAAAAAATATACCCAATCTATTGGCAAGCGGGGCATAAATATCGAGAGTTTCTTGAGCTATCTTGGCCTGTTTTTCTTTTGCCAAAAAATCAAGGGTTCTTAAATTGTGGAGCCTGTCGGCCAATTTTATTATTATAACCCTGATATCTTTAGCCATCGACACAATCATTTTTCTGATATTTTCCGCTTCAAGCTCTTCCGAACTCTTAAAAGAAAGTTTGCCCAATTTGGTTAAGCCATCGACGATAAAAGCAACCTCTTCCCCAAATTCTTTTTTTATATCGTCGAGCGTTGCGAGGGTATCTTCGACAGTATCGTGAAGCAGGGCGGCGACAATCGAGGCGCAATCCATCCTTAGACCTGCCACAATAGCCGCTACCTCTATGGGATGCGTCAGGTAGGGTTCTCCCGATTCCCTTTTCTGTCCCTGATGAACCTGTTTTGAAAAATTGTAAGCCTTTTTAAAAAGCTTAAACTTTTCATCATGTATATCGTCTATATTAACATCCGAAATGTTATTGATATTATTTCTAAATGCTTCTATTAGGAGGTTTAGCGAGCTAAAATCGCTGGAGGGATTAACGGTAACAAGTTGGTCATATGAATTCATAATATTATATAATTTGGGGGTATAAGTAAAAGTAAATTAATCGGCCGATTTAACTTTGACATATCCCTGGGCAATTTCTCGTAAAGCTACGACTATAGGTTTATTTTTGCTTGCTACTTTCGGCGGCGCGCCTTCAAGAAGCTGCCTAGCCCTTTTAGCGGCTATTACAACAAGCGCAAACCTATTTTCGACATTTACTAAACAATCTTCAATCGTAACTCTTGCCATTTAATTTATCTCCTTAAATTATTTATTTTAAAATTATTAAAATCAATTTTTATATTTTATATTTTTTTGTATTTCTGCATCTTGCGGCAATTATAATGGATTTTAATTTCAAATATGCTTTATCTAAAACATCATTTGTTATTATATAATCATAAATATTGCTTTTTTCAAGTTCGACATAAGATATCTCGTACCGTTTTTTTAACTCTTCGTTACTCATTCCGCCCCTTTTTCTTAATCTATCTATTAAATCAGCATGCGAGGGCGGCGTTATAAATATAGTAATCAGCCTGTCCGATTTTTCTCTACCCTTAAAATATTTTATAAGTTTCTCAACGCCTTGAACATCTATTTCTAAAAGAGTGTCATTTAAATGATCGGCATTATCGGAGGAAATAGATTTATATGCCGTTCCATACCTTTTGCCGAAGACATTAGCCCACTCTATAAATTCGCCATTTGCTATCATTTTATCGAATTCTTCATCGCTAATAAAATGATAACTCACATCGTCTATTTCACCGGTTCTCTTTTGCCTTGTAGTAAAGGAAATGCTTGGCTTTATATCTGCAAATTCCTTTGTAAGCATATTGCAAAGGGTAGTTTTTCCGGTGCCTGACGGCGCCGAAACGGCGATAATCAGCCCCTTTGGATAACCGTCCAATGATAAATCGATATTAGGTAAATTATTGCCATTATTATTTATCATCAAGACTTTTGACAAGTTTATTATTAATTTTTATATAATTTATAAATCAGCTGTCCTTTGTTTCCAATCTTGAAGTAATAGTTGCCGTATTTAAAGCGGAAAGGATAATATGACCCGAATCCGTAATTATAACCGACCTTGTCTTCCTTCCTTCCGTCGCATCGATTAAATGGTTTCCATCCTTTGCGGTTTCCCTGAGCCTTTTCATGGGCAATGAACCAGGGGAAACAACCGCTATCACCCTGCTTTGCATCACAATATTTCCAAAACCTATGTTGATTAATTTTTGCATCCGTATTTAATTAGCATTGAGCGCAATTTTACCCTAAATTGTAATAGCAAATGTAGATTTATTATTATATTATACAATTATCCTGTATATAGTTCAACCGAAATCCCTATCTTTAAAACTGCAATGGAAATTTATAGACTGGATTGCCGCCCTTAAGTCGCTTCCGACAAAACTTTCATCAATTCTTCTACGCCGACCGCGTAAGTCCCCAACTGCGAAACGGCAATGCTCGCGGCGGCATTTGCAATGTAACAAGCTTCAAAAATGCCGGCGCCGACGCTTTTAGCAACGGTAAGAGTAGAAATGACGGTATCTCCGGCGCCGGTTACATCATAGACATCTTTTGCGCGGGCTTTTAAATGCTCGAATTTATTATCCGGATAAAAAAGCGACATGCCCGATTCCCCCCTTGTAACGAGCAAATAATCGGACTTTACCTTCTTTAATATTATTTTGCTTGCCTTGATAAGAGTTTTTTCATCTTTTATTTTGATTCCCGACCCGCCGAAAGCTTCATTAATATTAGGCGTTAAAATCGAAATATTCTTATAAAATTTAAAATTTTCAACCTTTGGATCGAGGGATATAAATTTACCTTTCTCCCTCAAAAAATTCACAACCGTCGAAAAGAATTTTCTTTCTATTAATCCCTTGCCGTAATCGGAGATTATAACGGCATCGATGTCATCCGCTATTTTTTTAATACCTGAAATAAGCTCATTATAAACACCATTGCTAAATTTTCTATTATTTTCCTTATCGAATCTGACTATTTGTTGATTGTGCGCAATTACCCTTGTCTTTATGATTGTTTGAAAATTATCGAGCGTCAATATGCCGCCTGCATTTACCGTCTCTTTGTCAACCATCCGTTTTAAAATACTGCCGTTATAATCATTTCCGACAACCCCAGCCACATAAACCTTAGCCCCCAATTCAGACACATTGTTTACGACATTGGCGGCTCCCCCGGGCATCAATTTTTCGGACTTGACCTGCACCACCGGAACAGGGGCTTCGGGAGATATTCTGTCAACCGTACCGTAAACAAAATGGTCAACCATAATATCGCCTATAACAAGTATCCTTGCTTTACGGAATCTTTTAACAATGTTTAATAAATTTTCGTTCATAGCATAAATTTTAAGTTATAAAAGCTGTTTTCTTTAAGTTTAACTATGAGACAAAGGTGCAGGTAAAATAGTTTTAAATAAATCTTCGGTTTTGTCTGCCATAATATCCGTGTTAAACTTTTCCGTTACGGTTTTTCTGGCCTCGACGCCCATTTTTTCCATAATGGTTTTGTTATTATACACAAAAACTATTTTTTGATAAATACCTTCTATATCCCCACTTTTTACTATAAACCCGTTTTTCCCGTCTTCCACAACCTCCGGCATTCCCCCCGCATCGGAAACTATTACGACCTTTTCCATCGACATCGATTCGATAAGGGAAAGCGGCAGCCCCTCTTTTAAGGAGGGGAAAACAACGGCGTCCAGTTCATTTATAAAAGAAACCAGGTTATCCCCTACAAATCCTAAAAAATAAACCGAATTACCGATTCCTAAACTATCGGCTTTTTTTATTAATTCGTCTTTTAAAAATCCATTTCCCGCAATGAAAAATTTTGAATCCGGAATTTTATTCAATGTAAGACGCGCCGCTTCTAAAAAAAAATCCACCCCTTTTTCATATGACAGCCTGGCAATAATACCGACATTAAATCCTGCCTCATTTTTAAAGGCTGCGTTAAGTCCTTTTTTATGCAATCCTTCCGCATTTGGATTAAATTTATCTATGTCTATGCCGTTATATATCACATGAAGTTTTTCTTCGCTTATGCCCTGAGATAAAAGATTTTCTTTAACGGCATTCGATACGCATATTATATGCCCTACATATTTATATTGCGACTTTTTATTGAGCCCATGAGCCGTTGCCGCAGACTTAAGCCTTAAAATCTTTGAGACGACAGCCCCGATTATATTTGCTTTAGAAAGATGGGTATGAATTATCTCGATATTGTTTTTTTTTGAAAAATATAAAACCTTGAGAATTGCAAGAGGGCTGTACTTAAAACCAATGTTCATGAGCTTAAACGGCAGCCCGCTTTTGCTTAAAAACTCCGCAACGGATAAATCCGGATTTTTCCTGTTTCGAGGATTGGAAGATAAAATATATACCTCATGTCCTTTTTCTTTAAGCTTCTTTGAAAGGTTCACTAAGTAATTTTCCGCCCCTCCTATATTTGATGGGGTTATAAACTCCAAAATTCTCATTTTTTATTTAAATTTTATTTTAATTTTTATGATGTTGCCTTGATATTATTTTGCTTTATTGTTTCCTAAAAAAACTTTTATTTTCTTGACCGCATTTGAGGTTTCATTTATCGCATCTTTAACGATTCTATATGCGAGCATACGAAAAAACTGCTTTATACCCTTTTTCTCTTTCATAAATGATTTAAAATCGTCAATATCCCAGTCCTGCCTTTCTGCAAGTTCTCTAAAAGGGGCGGGGTGAAATTCCAAATTATACCTGTTAATCCTTTCAAGCCAGCTAAAATCGGAGTAAATATATCTGTCAATACGCGGGTCATAATTAGAAACCCAGTTTTTTAAGGCATTTATTATTTTATAGTTATATATTTTTTCCATCTCTTTGTCCTTTTTATACATGCCAACTGGATTTTTTGCCCTGCCGTAATGATACATCGTTGCATTAAGGGGTATGGCGTTTTTATTTTCCAAATTAATTTTTAAACCGTTAATATCTTTAAACCCCATCGCATCGCCCCAAGAAAATACCGTCCCGTCGTTTCTTATAATGCGGACCTCTTTATCGTAAAAGAACCGCTTCTCTGTTTTTTTTGCATATGAAAAGTAACCGCCAAAGAAATGTATGTAATCAAAAACAAACCCCTTTATCTCCGCATTATCCAAATTAGCTTCCAAAACTTTTATTATTTTGTCATAATCTCTTTCATGTATCCCTTCGTCGCACTGGACATATAAACCGTAATCTCCCGTGATATTTTTTATCGCTATATTGGTCTTTTCCGATAAAATAGAACCGCTTTTTTTTGTAACATTCCAACCTTCATCTATAAGCCTGATTTTTGGATATTCACATCTTAGCTTTTCCAGTTCGTCCTTTGTGCTATCCGAGCTTTCGCAGGCGACGACCACAAATTCATCGCACAGGGGAAGCGCCGACTTTATGGACTCTATAAACGGGTATTCCATTAAGACCCCGTTTCTAATAAAAGTAAATCCAGAAATTTTCATTTTAATTTTATATTACAAAATAACAAATACTTCAAAATTTTAACAGCTTTTTTACCCCAAATATCAAATCGTCTAATACTATAAAGCCCATGCAATCCGGAAAACCGTTTTTATTAAAACTTTCTTTTGGACAGTCCTTATAAAAACAATGATAGCACCCTACTTTTTTGTCTATAGTATAGCTGTTCCCCGAGACAGGACCGCAGATAGACGGGTCTGTAGAGCCGAAAAGGGCTATAAGGGGGGTTTTTATGGCGGAGGCTAAGTGCATAGTCCCATTGTCAACGCTTACGACGAGGCAAGAAAGTTTGATTAATCCGCCAAGCATATAAATATCGGTTAAACCTGTTATATCGACGCTAAGATGCTTATTCGTAATTTTACTCGATATTTTTTTGGACAAATCCTTGTCTTTCCCGGATCCTGTTATAATTATACGGTATCCCTTTTCGTTTAAATAATCCGCCAAAAGCGAGAAAACTTCAGGCTTTGCCTCTTTTGACCTCCTTGTCGAGCCTGGGGAAAGCAGGACTATTTTAACATTTTCATCATAATCATTAAACGAATTCTTTAAAATATTTCTTGCGTTTTTAATATCTTCTTCATAAACCTCGTAAACATAATTTCTATCCTGATATTTTTGCTTTATATAAAACGGTTCGATAAATTTAAGCGATTTGTCTATATTATGCGAATCCTTATCAAATTTAATTTTATCCTTAAGAAAAAAATTATTAATCCTTTTGTACTGCCCGACCTGTTTCTTCGACAGTAAAAAACCTAAAACGGCAAACTTAAAGGAAGTTAAAAAATTAATGCAGACATAAAACTTTTCCTTATTTAATTTATTTAGTTCTAACTTTCTTAATTTTAAAAATAAATTTAAAATACCGAATACGCCGCGCAACCCCTTCATTTTTTCCGTCTCGACCACTTTCCATACATCCGGATTCCTCCGCAGGATAGGGGACGCGCTTTTGGAAACGACGGCCGTGATTTTGCTTTCGGGGAATTTAGATTTTAGCATTCTAATGGCGGGGGTTAACATTAATACATCGCCTATATAATTATGCCCGAATACTAAAAAATTTCTATTATTATTTTTGTACTTTTTATTGTCCATATATATATTAATATTATTCTCTATCCCATCCCGCACCTGTAAGCAAATTTACATGTAAAAAATACTTCTGATTTTTGAAAATAGCTCCTGTTTTAAAAATAAATTTAATTTAAATACCTTATAAATAATCTTATGTTTATAAATATAAATCTTATAATTTGCCCTTTTTACCGCAAGAAAGCGCCTTTTATAGTCCTCGGACCCTTTTAGAAAATCGAACTCTTTGTAGTTTAATGAAATAGCCTCTCTTATATTGTAATATGTAAGCACAATTCCCGGCTGTAAAAAAGAATATTCCGGATCGAAGCCCGGCAAATAAACCTGCCTTTTATCTTTAATGTCAAAACAGGCGGAAGCGGCTATTAATCTATCATTATACTTTAAAAAAGATAGATTAAGAATTCCGTTATTGTATAAAGCGGTAAAGAGGCTCTTGAAAAATGCGTTTATTTTATTATTATGAAAAACCCCCTGTTTGCCCTTTTCATTCCATCTTTTTTGGTGTAATTTAAAAAATTCATCGAGGTAATAATCAAAATTATTATTACCGTTATTACTATTTTTAATGCTTACGGAAATATATTGAACGCTTTTTTTTTCAGCCGTCTTAACCCTTTTCAGTATATTGTACCTTTGTTTTGAATTAAACCTCTCAAGATATTCTTCTACGGTATGAGGCAAAAGGGCATAATAACAATCCCCGCTGGACTTGCTCGTCAAATGAAGTTTGTCTTTTTCGTATTTTAATATTTTGCCACTTTGTTCCTCGGAAACCTGTTTTAGATATATTATATCTGCTCTAAACCTATTTTTTTCTTTTTTATTTATTTCTTTGTATCCGCTGCGTTTCACATTTAAATAAGAATTAATTTCGTTCAACATGTTAAAGACAGCGCCGTTATCATTGGCCGCTATTCCCAAATAATCGGAATAGTCGTCGCTTATAAACCTTAAACATTTAAAAACAAGGAAAAAAACATCGATATAAAACGGCGCAACAGATTTTATCGTACCTTCGTTATCGTCATACTCCACTATAATGAAAAGCTGCCTGCCCTTTTTTCCCTTTACAAAATATGTAATCCACTTTGCCACCCAATCATGGGATAAAAATACATTAGACGCCGAATTTTTAAGGATAAAGCTATCCCAATCGGCTTTGACCCTATTAAATTCTTCTTCCGTCCTTATAATTTTAAACATTAATTATATAATAAATTTATCAGCGCTTAAGGTTAATAATTAAATGTATTGTAAATGTATTGTTTTTGCGCTTTTATATCTTTGCTTATTTCATTAAAGACCTTATCGGGAGTAATTCTTTTCATACATAAAACGCACTCCCGCAAATTTTTATTTTCAATCTTATTAAGGGGGCACTCCTTTTTAAAACATGGGATACAGTAAAGGTTATCCCTTAAAATTACATTATTCTTTCCAACCGGACCCGTAAGTTTTGGATCGGTTGAACCAAACAGCGCAATCGTTTTGAGTCCCGGGATACTTGAAGCTATATGCATTAAACCGCTATCGGGGGTTATAAAATAATTCATTTTCCCGAGAAGCTCTTTTGCCTGTTTTAGTGAGGTTTTAGAAATAGCGCTTTTGATTTTATCACTGTCAACCTCTTTTAGAATCTCCTGCGCAAAATATTCATCGCCCTTCCCGCCGAAAATTACTATGTTTGCGTTAAGGGAAAGGATAAGCCTTTTGGAGAGTTCTATAAAGTATTTAACCGGCCATCTTTTTGTTTTCCATGCCCCTGTCGGATTTATCCCCACGAATATGTTATTGTTTGCGCTCCCCTGATCTCCCCTGCTTTTATCCTGATTGGCATGGTTTCCAAAATTCTTTCTTAAAAAATCATCGGCAAACTTTTTATCCTCATCACTTGTAATAAGCGCAAGCCTATTACCTACTATTTTTTCCCCACCGCAGTTTTCGGCTAAAAATAAGTAAAAATCAACGGCATGCTCAAGCGGCCGCCCTCTTCTAATAATCTTTTTATTGCTTAAAAAACCCAGATCGGCATATTCTTCCACATATCTTATTTTAGCCCCGCTTAAAAAAGCAAAAATTGATGTTCTGTCAACACCCTGCAAATCGATGGACAAATCATAGCGGCGGCTTCTCAATTTTTTAATTAAGGATAAATAGTCGCGTATTTTGAAATTTTTTTTATCTATAACGATAACTTCGTCCACATAAGGGTTTAACAAAGCGATATCTTTAGATTTGCCCTCTATAAGCCATGTAATAAAGCTGTCAGGGTAACCCTTTCTTATCGATTCGATTGCGGGAGTCGCAAGAAGGCAATCGCCTATGGAACTTAGCTTTATAATTAAAATATTCTTTACTCTTTCGTTATTTATCATTCGCCGCTACGCCTGACCCGTTAATAAAACAGCTTCACTTTAAATATCTTTCTTTTAAATTTAAAAAAATCGGTATTATGCCTTATTGCAACCCTTCTTAATGCAAAAAAATCTGCCCCCTTTTTTACGATACCTGTTTTTGTTATACATGCGCCGAGAAAACCCGCCTTTTTAACCAGCGTTTCAACTTCTTCGTTAAAATCCCCGTACGGGTAAGCAAAAAAATTTATATTAATGCCCAATAAATTCTCGAGTTCTTTTTTGGACGCGGCAATTTCATTGAAGGCCTTATCTGCATCTATTTGGGTAAGATGCGGGTGGGTTTTAGTGTGGGCGCCGAGCTCGATGCCGTAATTTATCATTTCTTTTAGTTCGCGTATATTCAGCATTTCATCCCTGTTTTCGCCATTTTTTATGTCCCACTCGTTAAGCCCGCCTATAAGCCCCGAAACCATAAAAACCACGCCTTTTACACCGTTCGCAGCCATAACCTTAAGACCGTTGGAATAAACCGATTTAGAACCGTCGTCGAAGGTTATAGTTGCATATTTACTTTTTCCGTTTATTAAATTTTGCAAACCTTCGGTCGTACTGGGTCTGTCAGCCGAACCTGTATTGCCGAAGCCGGAGTAATAATCATATACGGTTTTTAATTCCGACAGAGTTAAAAAGGTATAGCCGGAATTTTTTAAATATTTTATCTGCCTGTCAAAATCCTCTTCGGCAACATAAAGGCCTGGAAATTTTGCGTTTTGCGGATATTTCCCTATTTTATGGTATAAAAGGATTATAAATTTTGGATTCTGTATCATGTATTATTATTATTTTATATTATTCTTTAAAATTTTTAAACAAATGAATTGTATATTCGGCTAAAACATTATAATATATTTATCATGTATAAAAAAATAATAAATTTAATAAATGCAAATGAATTAAACAAGGAGTTTATTTAAATTTAAATGTCCGAAAATACCCCTGATACCGATTACAAAACTGCCAAAACTTCCGTATCCGTCATTCTTCCGGCTTACAACGAGGAAAAAAGAATTAAACAAACTATTTCCGGGCTCAGGTCATATTTAAAATCAAAAAAATACGCATATGAGATAATAGCGGTTGACGACGGAAGCACGGATAGAACCGTCAATGTATTGAAAGATATGCTTGCGTCCGATTTACGGATTATCACCATTACGAAGTCGGGAAAGGGAACGGCTGTTAAAGAGGGCGTTCTGTCCGCCAATTATGAATATGTATTTTTTATGGATGCGGATTTATCTACGGATGTCGGTGAAATTGCCAAATTTATCAATATTTTTAAAAAAGAGGCGGATGTGGATGTTATAATAGGTTCGCGTTATTTACCCAGCGGCTCGGTCATAATTCAACCACCCTTCAGAAATTTTGTGGGAAAAACTTTTAGTTTTGTAAAGTCAAAACTTTTAGGTATTAATTTTTACGATTCCCAATGCGGATTTAAAGCTTTTAGATTGGATGCAGGTAAAAAAATATTTTCAAAATCGGTAATAAAGGGGTTTTCCTTCGATGTGGAAATACTTTATATCGCTTTGCTAAATAATATTAAAGTAAAAGAGGTAAGCGTCGAGTGGAAGCATAAACCGGGCGGCCATGTCAATATAATTGCAGATTCCGTACCAATGCTTATAGAATTGCTCCAAATTTTTCTTAACAAAAATAAATACTATTTTTAAACCGAACTTGTTCCAGCGAAAAAGCAACTGTATTGTTTCTTTTAATTCCCCTTTTTTAAAAGGGGTGGCGGTCCGCCGCAAGCATATCTTTGCCTGCGCTTATAAAACCAACGGTTTTATGCAGACAAAGATGGACGGGGTATTTATAAAATAAATCTGACACCTTGGCAAACAATATAGTTGCTTTTGAATTGACGCCTTTTTTGAATTTATAGGTATGTCAGCCACTTTTCATACTTCTTGTCTTCGCCTTTGACTATGTTAAAAAACCTTCCCTGAAGTTCGAGGGCAACTCTGCCCGCCTTTCCTGCGCCTATCTTTCTATCGTCTATTTCCCTGACAGGGGTAACTTCGGCTGCGGTACCAGTTAAAAAAACCTCGTCTGCAATATAAAGCTCGTCCCTGGTAACCCTTTCCTCTTTAACCTTTAAACCCATTTCGTTTTCCATAACCTTTATAACGCTGTTTCTTGTGATGCCCGGAAGAACGGACGATAACGGCGGGGTTTTTATATAACCGCCCGAATAAACAAAGACATTTTCACCGCTTGCCTCGCAAACAAAACCGGAGGTATCGAGCATAATTGCCTCATCATAACCGGCGCTCACAACCTCTTTTTTTGCAAGTATGGAATTAATATACTGGCCCGTCGATTTTGACATCCCCATAAATGTGTTGACATGGAACCTTGCGTAAGACGATACCTTAGCCCTAATGCCTGTTTTAAGGGCTTCCTCCCCCAGATACGCCCCCCAATACCATGCGGATATAGCCACCCTTGTATCGTAATCCTTTATAAAAATACCTAATCCACCCTTATCTCCGATAAAAACGACAGGCCTTATATAACATTCTTTAAATTTATTTAATTTAACTACTTTTATAATTGCGCTTTTAATATCTTTTTTTGCGTAAGGAATCGGTATCTGAAGTATATGGCAGGAGTTATAAATCCTGTCTATATGTTCGTCGAGCCTGAAAATGGCCGGCTTTCCGGATTTTGTTTCATAACATCTGATACCCTCGAAAGCCCCCAGGCCGTAATGCAAAGAGTGGCTGTTAACCGAAACCTTTGCATCTTCATAATCTACAAACTCTCCATCCATCCAAAATTTAGACCCGGCAAAAGGGCTGACCTTTTCCTTACCTTTGCTCATTTTTTACTCCTTTTTAAATTTTTTTAAATTTTAAAGGTTGACCGAATCAAAATAAAAAAGTGTTTTACTTTATATAAACAGTGTATAATAATATCATTTACCGAAGGCTTCCGCAATAGATTTTTTATACGGGGGATATAAAACCCCTTTTTCCGTTATTATTGCTTTGACATATTTATTTGGCGTTATATCGAATGCGTAATTTAAAGCCTTAACGCCGTGCGGAGCAATTCTTTTTCCAAACACATTAACGACCTCATTTATATCCCTTTCTTCTATGGGGATTTCGTCGCCGGATTCAAGTTTTAAATCTATAGTGGAAAGCGGGGCGGCAACATAGAACGGAATATTATTTTCATGCGCCAGAACCGCAACCTGATATGTTCCGATTTTATTGGCAACATCGCCGTTCGAGGCAATTCTATCCGCGCCGACTATGACGGCGTTTATCTTTCCTTTTCTCATCAATAATCCTGCGGAATTATCGGCAATTAATGTTACGGGAATATTATCCTCCATAAGTTCCCAGGCCGTAAGCCTTGCGCCCTGAAGAAACGGCCTTGTTTCGTCGGAAATTACCGATATTCTTTTATTGTTTTCAACGGCAGCCCTTATAACCCCAAGCGCCGTCCCGTAACCGGCGGTTGCCAATGCGCCGGCATTGCAGTGGGTCAGTACCGTATAGCCGTCTTTTAAAAGCTCTGCTCCGTAATGTCCCATATTTTTGTTTATTTCTATATCCTCATCGTATATCTTTAAGGACTCCGCTTTTATGTCTTTTACTATGGAGATTACGGTTTTGCCTTTATCTTTTATAACGAGCGATTTTATTCTCTCTATCGCCCATCCTAAATTAACCGCCGTAGGCCTTGCCGAAAACATAAAATCGCAAATCTTAAAAAACTTCTCCTTAAATGTTTCATAATCATTTGCCTCCGGCAAATCCAACAATGACTTGGCCCCGAGATATAGTCCGAAAGCGGCCGACACCCCGATAGCAGGCGCCCCTCTGACAATCATATCCCTGATCGCGTTATGCACGGCTTTATAATCCCTTAACTTGACATATATTATTTCCCCCGGAAGCTTTCTCTGGTCTATCATCTCGACGACATCGTCTTCCGTAAGCCTCAAAGTATAAAACGACATTTAATTCCCCCCCTTTTTATAATTTTCTATATGTTTTTTTAATATTTCGTTTACCTTTTGGGGATTTGCCTTGCCTCTGGTCTTTTTCATTACTTCGCCGACAAAAAAACCGAATAACTTGTCTTTTCCGCCGATTAAATCTTCCAATTCTTTTTGATTTTCTTTGAATACCTGTTTTATCGTATCTTCTATGCCCTTTTCGTCCGAAACCTGGGCTAAATTCTTTTCTTTGATAATATCGTTTGGCTTTTTGCCTGTTAAGAGCATTTCGGTTAAGACAATCTTTCCCGCATTTTTATTTATATTACTATTTTCAACCTCGAGTATAAGATTAAAAAAGTCCTCCTGTTTCGGAATATTGCCTTCTTTAGCTTTTAACGCAAATAATAAATCGTTTATAACCCAATTGGCTATTTTTTTAATCTCTACCCTGCCGTTATTCAGCCTTATTATGTCCTCAAAATAATGGGCTATATTTTTGTCTTGCGTTAATACCTCGCTGTCTTTTTCAGTCAAAGAATATTCTTTAATGTACCTTTTCCTTTTTGCGTGCGGCAGTTCGGTGATGGATTTTTTAATATCGGATATAAATTCGGCGTCTAATATTAACGGCGGCAGATCGGGCTCTTCGAAATACCTGTAATCGTGCGCTTCTTCTTTGCCTCTCATAGGCCTTGTCACATTTTCTTTCGAGTCATAAAGCCTTGTTTCTTGAATTACATTTCCGCCGCTTAAAATAACATCTATTTGCCTGTCTATTTCATAATCTATCGCCTTTTCCACAAACTTAAACGAATTTACATTCTTAATTTCGGCCCTTGTCCCTAATTTTTGAGCGCCTTTTCTCCTGACGGAAATATTTGCATCGCACCTGAAACTCCCCTCTTCCATATTTCCGTCCGATATATCGAGATAAACAAGTATATCCCTTAACTCCTTTAAGTAGCTGACAGCTTCCTTAGGCGAACTTATATCGGGTTCTGAGACTATTTCTATAAGCGGCGTTCCCGCCCTGTTTAAATCTACATAAGATTCGTTCCCGATATGAATTAGTTTTCCCGCATCCTCTTCGATATGCAGCCTATTTATTCTAATTCTTTTTTCCGCTCCGTCCGTTTCAATGGCCAAATAGCCGTTTGACGATACGGGGTCTAAATACTGGGATATTTGATACCCCTTTGGCAAATCGGGATAAAAATAGTTCTTTCTTGCAAAAAGGCTTTTTTTATTTATGCCGATATTTAAAGCTAGAGCCGCCTTTACGGCAAGCCTGACACCCTCGAGGTTGATTACGGGAAGGGCGCCCGGAAGCCCGAGACAAACAGGGCATACCATAGAATTAGGCTCTTTTCCAAAAATATTTTGACAGGAGCAAAACATCTTGGTTTTCGTAAGAAGCTGGGAATGAACTTCAAGCCCGATTACCGCTTCAAAAGAATGCAAATCATCCTGCGCGTCATTGTAATTATTTTTATTCATATTTTTACCTCGATAAGCATAAAATATACCGTATTCATATTATATTACAGGGGTATATTTATCCCTGAACTTAACCTCGTCCTCTATAACCTTTGCAACCGAAAGGAGCTTTGCCTCGGTAGTCCATGGAGAGATAAGCTGTAAACCTATAGGAAGAACGCCTCCTTTTTTTGTCGGGTTATCCACAACCCCTGCAGGCAGGCTTAATGCAGGCAAATAAGCAAGATTAACGGATATTGTGTAAATATCCGATAGATACATGCTTAGCGGATCGCTTATCTTTTCCCCTATTAAAAATGCGGGCGTCGGGGATGTCGGGCCGAGTATGATATCCACATCGTTAAAAGAGTCTTTGTAGTTTTTAATTATTAGTTTTCTAACCAATGATGCCTTTTTATAATAGGCATCGTAATAGCCGGCGGATAAGGCAAAAGTCCCCAATATTATCCGTCTTTTAACCTCTTTTCCAAACCCGGATTCCCTTGATTTCCTATAAAGCTCGTCAAGACTTTGAATGCCTTTGCCTTCATTGAATCTTCCGCCGAAACGAATGCCGTCATACCTTTCGAGATTGGAGCTTGCCTCGCTTGTAGCTATTACATAATACGCCGCAACCGAATATTTTGTGTCGGGCAGCGTTATATTAACAACCTGTGCGCCGAGGTCTTTTAATAAATCTTTTATTTCCATTATCTTTGAATGGATTTTTGAATCCAGCCCTTCGGAGAAAAACTCAACCGGGATACCAACCCTTAAGCCTTTTATAATAGATTTATCCGCTCTTTTTACTATTTCGGGATAATCTTTAATCTCGAATTTTCTTGTGGTTTGGTCTTTTTCGTCAAATCCCGCAACCGCTTTAAGCATTATTGCGGCATCCAGGACATCATTGGCAATAACACCCGCCTGGTCAAGCGACGAACTAAAAGCGATAATACCGTATCTGGATATTAACCCGTAAGTCGGCTTCAACCCGACGACGCCGCAAAGGCTTGCTGGCTGCCTAACGGAACCGCCGGTATCAGTCCCGAAAGACCCGGCGCACAAATCGGCGCTGACACTGGCAGCGGAACCGCCGCTCGAACCGCCCGGCACCCTGTTTAAATCAAAGGGATTTTTAGTTATTTTATATGCCGAATTTTCCGTAGAAGATCCCATCGCAAATTCGTCCATATTGGTTTTTCCGATAAATACATAATTATTTTTCTTTAACCTTTTTATAACGGTTGCATCGTACGGGCTTATAAAATTATTAAGTATCTTCGAGGCGCAGGTAGTTTTTTTACCTTTTATCAAAAAAATATCCTTTATCGAAAGCGGAATACCTGTGAGGTAGGGAAAATCTTTATTTTTTTGAATTATTTTATCGGCCGCCTCGGCATTTGACAGAGCCTCTTCAAAATCGGTATATAAATAAGCGGAAATGACAGGGTCTATTTTTTTAATTCTTTCTATGTAAGAATTTGTTATATCCGCGCTCTTTACCTCGCGATATTTTAAGAGGTCGTTAATCTGATGAATCGTTAGATTAGATAAATCCATTTATTGAATTCCTCTTTTTATAAAAATTATTATCTTATTATCTTAATAAATAAATCGGACACCTTGTATTAATTCCCCTTTTTTAAAAGGGGTGGCGGTCCGCCTTTAGTCGGGGTATTTATAGGACGCCTTTAACTTATTCTATAACCTGCGGAACGACAAAAAAGCCGTATTCTGAAGTCTCCCCGCTTGCCTCAAAGTTTGGAGCGTCATCTTTGACGATATTAAAACTAAAACTGTCGTCCGGAACACATTCATCAAGCCTGCAATCCTTATAAAAATCCGTCTTCAGAGTAATTCCGCTAACTAAGTTATCGTAATCCAGCTCGCCTAAGACGGAGTTTATCCTGGAAACATCGGCTTCCTTAAGCATATCGATATAATCCAATATCTTATTCAATTCCTTTGAAAAGTGTTCGGAATCGCTTTCATTTAAATTTAACTTTGCAAGTTTCACGACATGGTCTATATCGATAATACTTTCGGCATTATTCATAACGCACCCTCCCCTAACCCCTCCCATAAAGGGAGGGAAATTGCTATATTATTTTACGGAATTATGCACTTGACAAATCAATTCCGGTATTTGACATGACTACGAGATTGGTGAGCTTCGCTGGACTTCGTCCGCTTCGCTCGCAATGACAGAATATATAGTCATTGCGAGGAGCGGTAGCGACGAAGCAATCTCGCTTTGTCAAGCGCATAATTCCATTATTTTATAATTATAATCTAATAGTATTCGTAACTATCGACTATTTCTTCGATTAAGTCTTCAGGTATTTCCTTTAAAAATCTTGACGGTAAATTATATTTATATTCTCTTGCCATTCTCCTTTTTTTGG
>JAMDCP010000014.1 GCA_023489335.1 Deltaproteobacteria bacterium
AAATATCCACTATGATAGAGGCGCAGGTTGTGCATGTTTTTCCAAACGGCAATCTGGAAGTTAAAGGCGAAAGAGAGGTCTCTATTAACGGGGAAACAAGATATATTTTAATTAAAGGCATTGTCAGGCCGATAGACATTTCTCCGGGCAACACCGTTCTTTCAAGTCAAATTGCCGACCCAAGAATATGGATAAACGGAGAGGGTCCAGTAAAATGGCAGCAAAGGCCGGGGTGGCTGTACCATATATTGAACTTTATATGGCCATTTTAATATAACATAAGTTTCTGCCCTTTTTTATGGGTGGGGCATGAGGATATTAAATGAATAAAAACATATTTTTAATACCCGTATTATTTTTGATGGGTATAATAATTATAAATTTAAAACCAAATTTTTCCTATGCGGCCAAAATCGGCAACATTACATCTATTTACGGCGCAATGAGCAATCCAATCGTGGGCTACGGTCTTGTTGTCGGACTCGACGGAACAGGAGACCAGTGGGGCGTTAATGTTACGCAGCAGAGCATTGTTACTATGCTGTCCAAATTAGGCATTAATACCGACCAGGCCTCTCTTTATGAAATAAGAGACACTGCGGCGGTTATGGTTACCGCGGAGCTTCCTCCGTTTGCCATTCCCGGCCAAAAAATAACCGTTACGGTGGGTTCTATCGGAAATGCGCAAAGTTTGCAGGGAGGAATTTTATTAATGACGCCGCTAAAGGGACCAAACGGGAAGGTTTATGCGCTTGCCCAGGGAAGCGTATCAACCGGCGGAAATGTCTCAACCGATAATGTATTACCGCTCCCGGGTTATATTCCCGTGTCCCAAAATTTTCAAACATCCGGCATTATAGATAACGGCGGAATAATAGAAAAAGGGGTTTCAATAGGGTTAAATTCATTTAATTCCATAAGGTTAATCCTTAAAAATCCAAGTTTTACCACGGCATCGAGGGTAGCCTCGGCCATAAATGCAAAATTTGGAAAGGGTATCTCGAAACCATTAAATTCCACTCAAGTAGAGGTCTTAGTTCCTGCCCAATACAAAGGGAATGTTGCAGAGTATGTATCCATTGTTAATGCAATTAGCGTAAAAACGCATTCAAGGGCGGTTATAGTCATTAATGAACGCTCCGGGACCGTCGTAATGGGCGGCAATATAGAGATAAATCCGGTGGCGATATCCAATAGAAACATAACGCTTAAAATTAATAAAAAAAGAGTGCCAAACACATTTTTTTTAAAAAATGGCTTAACGGTGACCCAGCTTGTTAAAGCCTTAAATGCGGTCGGGGCATCTACTTCGAGTATTGTATCGATATTAGAATCCATTAAAGCCGCAGGAGCTCTTTCGGCGCAAATTAAGATAATATAAGGGAGTAAAAGAAATATTAAAGATTTTATTTAAAAATGACGATTGTTATATGCGTAATTAAGCCCTCGTTAATTAATTACCGAATAATACAAAAATAAAAATAAGGATAAGCATATGACAATTCAGATTACAAATGTTCCGCCCGTTGTTAGCGATACACAGGGACAGGACAACAAAAAAAAATTAGAGGTAAATTTAAAAACCGGACAAAATGCCGGGGATGAGGTTAATATATCCGATAGCGCAAGTTTTGCCAGCAATTTGAAAAGTTCGGTAGATTCGGCATCGGCGGCGGGTCCTGCAAAACTGGGCGGCATTAAACAGCAGGTAGCTTCGGGAAATTACTGGAATAGTTCTAAAATAGCCGAAGGCTTACTTAATAATTTAGCTATAACCAATGAATAATATAGACTAATTTTATAACTTTATGGAAAATTTAGCTGAAAATAAAAAGCATTTTGACGGATTGCTTGAAATTATTTTAAGATTAAAAAAAGAACTTAACGAATCTTATTTAATCTTAAAGTCCGATTTTAATCCTCTTAAAAACATCGATGCTTTTAACGATAAGAGAAAAATATTAAATGAATTAACCTTAAAGTTAAAAGAATTTGCTTTGATAGAGCAGGTTCAAGACAATGAAGAATTAGCCGATATTAAAAAAAGACTCAAGGCTGAAATCTTTGAAATAATAAATATAAACGAGGCATTTTCGGGATTGGTTAAAAAAAATATGTATTATAATCAGCTTACAATATCTTTCATTACCGATATATTTCATAAAAATTCTATTTATAACAAAGCCGGCGAAACTAATTCAAACTTTTCTCCGTTAAAAAATGTTTTAATGGGATCTGGTCTCAAAATTTAACAAAGGGTAATTAAAATGCTTACGATAAACAACATATTCGATATCGCCAATTCGGCTATGACGACCAATCAGGCGGCTATGAACACAGTGAGCCAGAATGTTGCAAATGTCAATACCCCTTTTTACAATAATGAAACCCCGATTTTAAGCGAGGCTCCCGCCGTTGTCGGAGCGCCGTACACTTACGGAACAGGGGTTAATTTAACGCAGGTTCAAAGGAGCACAAATGCTTTCGTTCAGTCCGAGGTCAACAACGAAACAACCCAGAATAGCTATTATACTAATTTGTATCAGGGTTTAAATCAGATTCAAAACCTTTTTAACGACCAGTCTGGCTCGGGTTTTAGCTCGGCTATTTCCAAATTTTTCAACGACTTTCAAAATGTTGCCAACAACCCGTCCAATACGGCTCAAAGAACAGCGCTTCTTTCCGATGCAAAATCATTAGCGGGCGATATAAACAATTCTTATACCACCATAATGAATTCCGTTTCGCAGACAAATACATCTATTAACGGTGTTATACCGGAAATTAACAGCCTGTCTTCGCAGATTGCATCGCTTAATAAGCAGGTTACATACGCCCAGAATGCAGGAAGCAATGCCAACGAACTTAGAGATGAAAGAATGAACGCAATAAATCAACTCTCTAAATTAGTCAATATTTCTTATTATGAAAATAATAACGGCAAAATTAACATTTCGATCGGAGGCACGCCCCTTGTTTTAAGCGATTCATCGTTTAATCTTTCAACCAAAATTAATAGCGGAAATGTCAGCTCTTTAAATATAATGTGGAACGGTCCCGCGGGCTCCATGCAGGATATTACCCAAAATGTTACGGGGGGCAGTCTGGGCGCATATGTTAATTTTGAACAGTCTGCGGCGCCGTCTTACATAAATCAGCTAAACTCGTTATCCGCCGCAATAACCGATAATGTTAACTCTTTGCAATATAACGGGTATGGCCTTGACGGTTCGACCGGAAATTACTTTTTTAATCCGAACTTGACGACTTCTGCCGGCAGCGGTGTTACGGACGCAACTATTAATACGGGATATGTTACCGACCCGTCTAAACTAACGGGGGATAAATATTCTATTTCGACAACCGGCGGAGGTATTTTCACCGTTACTGACAACACAACCGGTCAAACAGTCATAAATAGCCAAACTATAACCCCCGCTACGAATAAATACGGTCAAAATGTCTATACGCTTAACTTTGGCGGGGTATCCGTTAATATTACTTCGACTTCAACTTCAGGGGCGGCGCCGGTGAGCGGCGATACCTTTTCCGTCAATGAATTAACGACAAATCCTGCATTTACTATGTCCGTCAATCCAAACTTGTCAACTTCTCAGGTCGCTGCGGCGTCCGCCGTTGCAACCGCCGTTAATCCGAATAATACTGGAAATGCAACCATAAGCGCAGGTTCGCTTGTTAACCCGTATGGGGATAGCAGTGCCGGAGGGGGGTATTCGATAGTATATAATTCTACCGGTGGCACCTTTACCGTTACCAACCAGACAGCTAATTATACGGAAACTATTACGCCTACAGTTACTACCAATTCATCGGGACAGAAGGTTTACTCCATTTTTTTTGGAAATAACGGAAGCAATACCAATTCTGCACCGCCGCAATATTTTCATGTTAATATTACGGGAACACCCTCAAACGGCGATTCTTTTACGGCAAATGTCTTAACATCCGGTCTAAGCCTCACGCAAATGAATTCCATCGGTCTTTCCGGCAATAACGAAAATGCCCTTAGTCTTGCGGCGCTTCAAAACAATAATGTGCCTATTAACGGGACTAACACGACTATTTCAACCTATTATTCGGGCATTGTTTCAAATATCGGCACTCAGGCTCAAAGCGCAAATACTAATTATACAAATTCAAGTTCGGTTCTGACTAATTTGCAAAATCAGTTGTCGTCATCCGTCGGGGTAAATATGAACAAGCAGATGACGGACCTTGTCAATTATCAAAATTCTTATCAGGCGGCGGCAGCTATAACGCATTCCGCGGAGGCTATTATGACGGCGCTTCTCAGTATAGTTCCGTAATTAGAAAGATTTTATTATAAATACCCCGTCAGTCTGCCTGCGGCAGACCGCCACCCCTTTTGAAAAAAGGGGAATTAAAGACAAAAGAAAAAGTGAGGTATAAAAATGATTCAGATAACAGATAACATGATATACAACAACATTAATAACGAGCTATTAAATCAATCAACCCAGATTTATAACCTTCAGGATGAAATATCCAGCGGTTTGCAGATAAACTATCCGCAGGATAATCCCGCAGGCATGGTCAATGTCCTTTCTTACAAAAATAGCACTTCGCTTATTAATCAATATAATTCGAATGTCAATCTTGCCAATGAGATTTCATCTTTGGCATCATCTACCCTAAACAATGTCATCGGGGTCGTAAATCAGGCTAAAACCCTTGCAATAGAAATGGCAAACGGCGGAACATCGGCGTCTAATGAGTCCGGTGCGGCACAGGAGGTTAAACAAATTATAAACGAACTTTTGCAATCGTCCGATACTTCTTATAACGGCCAGAATATTTTTACGGGGGAAAATCTATCGCAAACCCAGGCTTACACATCCTCTCAAGCCTTTTATAATGTTACTTCGCCTAACGGAACCGTAACCAAGGTCAATTACAATCTTTATACTTATGCGGGGACGGATGTTAACCAGAGATACCAGATTACTCAAAACGAGACGATTGCGCCGTCGCTTACCGCGGACAGCATTTTCGGCAATGACCAGCCCCAACCCTCAACGGCGCCATATAATCCGTCGGGATTAATCTCGGTTCTTTCGCTTTTTCAATCAGAGCTCTCAAACGGAGTTTATCAAAACGATTCTCAAAATATAATAAGCGGTATAAATAATGGTTTAAACCAGATATTATCTGCGCAATCAACCCTTGGAACAAAGGTACAAAGATTAAACGAACAATCCACAAGTTATCAAACGGTATTATCAAATATTACCCAACTTCTGGGACAAACGGAAAATGTCAATATTCCGAAAGCTATAACAAGCCTTACCCAGGCGCAGGATTCATATCAGGCGACACTCCAAACGGCGGCAGGTATTACTCAATTAACCCCGATGCTGTTAAAATATTTATAGTAAATGAATTATTAAGCCAACCAAGGTATATGCTTATTTTATCCCGAAAAGAGGGTGAAAGTATAAAAATCGGCGATAATATCACTGTCGAAATTATTTCTATTAGAGGCGGAACAGTTAAGATAGGAATAAACGCACCCGCGAATATAGACATTTTTAGAAAAGAGCTTTATGATAGCATTAAAAATGAAAATATAATAGCATCCAATGTAAATTCTGACATTATCTCGAATCTAAACGATATGTTTAATAAAGATAAGAAATAATAATTATATTAATTAACAATGTGAGCAGAGGTTTTATAGGTGAATAGCGAAAGTGAAATTTTAGTAAAAAGCGTTTACTATCCGCAAGGGTTAGCCGTTGAGAAGTCAAAAATTATAGAATTCGTTAAGCCTATACTTGGCTTTGACACATTTAAAAATTTTTGTATTTTAAATATAGATAAAGAAAAAAATGTTCCGTTTTTTATTTTGCAAAGCATAGAAAATGAGAAATTATGCTTCATTATTACCGATCCAAACTTATTTTTTAAAGATTATAGCGTTCAGATTACGGATGAGGAAAAAAACTTGTTAAGCCTTGATAATAAAGCCGATGCGATAATATTTGTAATAGCCACGCTGTCTTCCGATTTTTCCTCTTCGACGGTAAACTTAAAAGGTCCCATCGTTATAAATATAAAAAATAACAGGGCCCTGCAAACGGTTTTAAACAACGATATATATTCGGTAAGGCAGAAACTTTCTATTAAAAAAAATGAAGTAATCCCGGGTTAAAGGTTTGGCTAATCTTATGATTTCAGGCCCTTTCTCTCTTATCTATAACCACCTGGGATCCAATCCTTTCTTTGGCGGAAGACTTAAGAGCCGAGGTTATTTCGCTAATTTGTCCATAATGCGTAATCTTTTTATTTGCATTTGGAATTATTGAAATAGACAGGCTCATTATCGGGAATTGCCTTAATATTTTTTGCCTGTCGTAAGCCTCTATGCAGCCTCTTTCTTTGTCGGTATTATCGTAAAAGGAGAGTATTATCCTGTCAAAATTATATATAATGGCGTTTGCTATATCCAGCGCATCGCCCGGATGAGAAACCACGGTAAAGTCGTCGCCGCCGATATGCCCGACAAGCACATATTTTTCGATATCCCTTTTGCGTGTTTTGGATATGTCATATACAGTTGTAGCGATAAGCCTCGAGGTCATCATAATCACTTCATCGCCCCTGGCAAACCCATATTTGTCGTTATACGATTTAAAATTATCGATATCTATATATGAAAAAGAAAAATCTATATTTTCATCTATTTTATTTTTAATCGACCCCATTATCGACGAGTTTCCGGGCAATTTTGTGAGCGGATTGGCATCGAGAGCAGATTTAGAAGAACACAAAATACTGTTAATTTTATATGAAATTTCACCCGTTGATAACGGTTCTTTAATGTAATCCTTTAAATAATACTTTGAGTTTCGCAGGCCTATAGACCCGTCTTTAATAGTTTCAAAATTAAAATTAGCCGGTAATACGAAAAGTATCGGGATATTGCTAAGCATATTGTCAAGCTGCATATCGTTTATCAATTTAAGTTGATTCCCGTATGAGCCTGACGATTCTTGAAAGTTATCATTCCCGCGGGGGTATCCCTGCAAGTGAAGGTTTTCTATGCCGATTACGATTAACTGCGGCGGCGAAGCATATACGGAATAGTAGGCTTGATTAAAAGACTCGAATATTTTAAAGCTATACCCCTTAAGTTCGCCGGGAATAATTTCTTTATATTTAGAGTCTTTGTTTAAAACGAGAAAAATTTTTATATTTGTCTTCATTGTACCCGCGAATTAAAAGTTTTAACTAATCGAAGACATAAAGCTCTTCCTTGAAGGAATATATTTCTTCTATTATGTTTCTTATGAAATCTATATCTATGCCGAGTATTTCGAAGACCTCCCCGTTTAGCCTTTCGACATAAGGACTTCCAGAAAATCCTATGCCGAGCGATTTTGTTAAAAAGTCGGCGAGATTTATTATTGCCGTTTCTACCTTAAATTCATCCGCCAGCGCTAAATTGTGGTGATACTTTATTGGAAAATATATGGAGGGCGGCAGATGCCATTCTTTAATGAGGGCGTAACCCAAATAATCGTGAGAAGTATTAAAATTTTTATATTCGATATCTATTAACGATATATTATCATATTTGGCGGTATCTATAACCTTTTTAAAATCGTTTTTAAATGTAGTCGCTATTATAACCTTTCCAATGTCGTGGAGAAGAGCCGCCGAAAATACCAAATCCCCATCTATTATGTACTTTTTTTTATTTCCGTTTGAAATAAGTCTTTTTTTGTCTTTATTTAATGTCCCGGCTATATACTTAGCTGTGAAGGCGCAAAAAAGGCTATGCTCCCATAGCCCTTCCATCGATTCCTTCATTGCGGTAAATACCGATGTGGAAATTACTATGCTTTTTAAAACATTAGCGCCCAACAAAACGATGGCGTGATTTAAATTATATATTCTTTGAGAAAATCCGTAAAAAGGGGAATTGACTATTTTTAAGATTCGAGCCGAAAGGCTTAAATCCTTTGTCATCAATTCCCCGATATATTTTACGGAAAAAGTGTCATCCTCCATCAAATCCGTAATTTTGCTAATAATCTTCGGTAATGTAGGAATACTATCGGTTTTTTGGATAGTTGACATTAATTCGTCTAATCTATCTACATTTTTTTGCCTGTATTCCATATTTATAAATGTCTTAGAGTATTTGTTTTACGATAACGGCTTTTATGATTTCTTTGATTTCATCCATTAATTTGTCGCCTTTAACCTTTTCGAATCTTTTTTCTAATAAAAAAATTGTGCTTTGCCGGATTTGCATCTCTTTTTTAATATAATCCTTATTTTGTGTAATGTTTTTATCGCCCTGTTCCCTGTTTTTTTCTATAAATACAAAGTTTTTCTCGATTTCTCCGGCAAACTTTGTATTTTTAATCTTATTTATAAGTTTTTCATTTAAAACCGTTCCCTTTTTAAGTATTAACACGCCGTTGCCTGAGAGAATATCTCTTCCCAAAATATCCCCGGTTTTTAATTCGGAGGACAAGACCTTTTCCATAGCAGTCCTTAAACTTTTTATTGATGTTACCTTCCCGCAGCCGTTTCCGGGCGGGGATAAAATTAATTATAATTGCCCTGACAATTTTAATTGATTGCTTGAATTAAACAATGTTTTATTATAATATATAACAAAGAAAAAGTTCAAACATTTTTTATAATTCTTAACGTCTTTTTTGTATGAAAAATTCTATCGATTTAAAAATTAGAATTGCAAATAAAATTCTTGTAATAAATAAATACATACTCCTTGCCCTTCTTGAAAAGAGAGAGAAAATTGGCGATATTGCGCGGGTATTCGATAGAAAACTTTTTTTTACCAAGATTTTTTCAAAAATACCTGCCGTTTTTAACGATAACAAAATACCTATCCTGAAAAAAAAACTTATCGAAATAACGGAGCTTGAAAAGGTTATCCTAGATATTTTAATGGCAAGGAAGGAGGAAGCGGGCGAGAAAATTAAATTTTTTCAAAAGATTACCGTTGCAATTAAAGCATATAAATTGAACAATATAGTAAAATAACAAAGTATATGGATAATATATATGGATAATTTAGAAAACTATTTTTATAACAATCAGGAAATAGTTTTTCGAATGCCTCAAAAAGCCTATAAAGGATTTATATCTAATATCGAAGAAGACTATTTATATATTATTCTTTACGCATCCTTTACGGAAAAAAGGGTATTTGAGTTTAATGAAGCGGGTTACGATATTAATGCCGATATAAATTTAATTAATAGCTCTAAAGATAATACTTTAATATATCAAGATATCGATTCGACATATCTATTTAAACTTTTAGTTAATAGCGTGGTCAGGAGCGCCGGTAGTATTACGGTAAAAGTTCAGATACCTGAATTATTATCCAGGAGGGAAGGAAGAGAATTTTTAAGAATATCGACGCACCTTCAATTTATTTATGAAGAAATACAGGTTAAAGAGTTTCTTGATATTAAAGATGAGTACATATCTAAACCATCATTTTCGACATCCGTTTACGGAATTTATAATTTAGCCGCTCCTAAAATTTATCAGCCATCTGCCGCTGCGGAAGGGCAAGAAGTACCGGTTAATCCCCGTCTTGAGAAGCTCTTAGTTGCCATAAACAGTAAATTAGATGTTATACTGTCGCTGCTTAACCCCGAGGCATCTATTTTTGCCAATATCAAGGAAAGGAAGGTTTCTATCAGCGGGTCTGGAATTATGTTTAGCGAGCCGCAAGACCAGTGCATTTCGAATGCGGAATGTTTAAAACAGGGGAGCGTTATTAAAATTACGATGTTATTCCCGACCGTTCCCCAGTTTATGATAAAGGCTATAGCCCAGGTTGTGAAGGTTGAGAAAGATGCCGGATATAATATCGCCTGCAAATTTATTGCGATAAATGAATCCGACAGGGATGAGATAATAAAATTCACATTGGATAAACAAAGGCAGCAGATTAAGAATCCTGCCTCTTAACCATATTCAAGATTTACGATTTTGGCAGTTCATTATTCAAGAAGGTGGAGAGAACGACGATGTTAACCCTTCTGTTAAGAGCCCTTCCCTGAGCCGTTTTATTCGTTGCCACCGGCCTGTACTTTCCATATCCCGCAGCCGAAAGCCTTGTCGGCGGGAAATTCACCCGTTTGATAAAAAACCTTAAAACACTGACCGCCCTCGCTGTTGAAAGCATCCAGTTATTAGGGTATTTAACCGTGTGAATAGGGGTCGAATCGGTATAGCCCTCTATGGCAATATTATTTTTCTCTTTCAGTAATTCGGATGCGATTGTGCTTAAAAGGGGATGAAATTCTTTTAGTATTCTTGCGCTGCCGGACTTAAAAAAGCTTGAACCCTTAAGGGATATAACTAATCCCCTCGTTGATTTATAAATCCTTAAGCTTGATTTGTAAGCGCTGTTGCTGGAAACAAAGGCTTTTATCTTTCCTTCTATGTTATTAAAAACTTTAACCTCGCGTCTTTCCGCTTTAATTAATTTTTTATTAGATTGTGAAACCTTAAAGGTTGAGGGGGCGACTCTGGTAACGATAAGTTTTGGCGTGGATGCTATATTGGGTTTAGATTTTGAAACGGTAATAAATTTATTTGCCCCAAAAGCCTGTTGAATAGATATGGCAAGCTCTTTAAGCCTGACATTGTTAACCTTTGATATGGCAAACATTACTATAAAAAACGACAAAAGGGTGGTTAAAAAATCTCCGTAGCTTATCATCCATCTTTCTTTGTTTGTACCTTCCTCAGTCTTTTTCTTTCTTTTTCTCAACTTACTTCCCCTGATTTTTTTCCTCGTACATCCTTTTTTGGCTCTCGTTTAAAAACGATTTCAGTTTTTCTTCTATCAGCCTTGGGTTTTCACCGTTTTGAATGGACTCTATGCCCATTAGTATCAGTTCGTTCCTCAGGACTTTTGCTCTTAAATTAATCTTAAGTTTGCTCGATATGGGAAATAAAATTGTGTTAGCAAAGGCAAGGCCGTAAAGGGTTGCGGTAAAAGCCACGGCGATGCCTGCCCCAAGCCTGTTAGGATTGTTTAGATGCTGCATAACATGGATAAGTCCAAGGACGGCTCCGATTATACCGAGGGTTGGAGAGTATCCCCCGGCCTGCTCGAAAATTTTTACGCTTTCGTCCCCGACATCTTCGATGTTAGATAGCTCGGTTTCCATAATTTCCGTTACAACATGCGGGTCTATTCCATCGACTACTAATGATAACGCCTTTTTTATGAATAGGTCTGACGAGGCTTCTATATCCGATTCTAAGGCAAGCACGCCGTTTTTTCTCGCTTTTGCGGCATAATTGATTAATTCCGAAATAGTATTTTCATAATCGACTTTTTTAAAAAAAATTACTTCCTTAGCGGATATCATAGCCCGTTTTAAATTTTCCATAGGATTTCCGGCAATTGTTGCGCCCGCGGTTCCAAGTATGACTATGACAAAACCAATTGGATCTATCAGCTGCATTAAATTGGAACCCTGTAGGAAATTCCCGAATATTATGCCGCCAACCCCAAGAATAAAGCCTATGATAGATGCTAAATCCATACCTTATATTTATTTATTTATGTTTTTTGAAATATTTTCTTAAAATTATAACACAAGATTTAAATAATTATTATCCCTTTTTATATTTTTTATATGATGGATTGCACATAATTAATGCAATTATTTAATTATATACTAATTATTCTTTAAAATCATTTATTTTATTCATTAAATATAGAACTAATAATTTGATTATGATATAATTCTACTGTATTAAATTAGGTTAATATCAAACGAAAAAAAGTTTATGAATAATTTTAAAGCCGTTACGGACGCCGTTAATTCCAATAATGCCGCCCCTGATAAGGCGGCGCAGCAAAAAGATAAGATTTCGCCGCAAGATTTAAATAAAATCAAGCTTGTAGCCACAAAATTCGAAGCGCTATTTTTGGATATGATTTTTAATTCTATGGCTAAAGAGGTTGATAAAGGTTCTTTTATAGATCGCGGCGAAGGGTATAAAATATTCAATTCGCTTTTTTACGAAGCTATTGCGAATAATGAAACCTACGGAAATGGGATAGGCATAGCAAAAATGATAGTGGATTATTTTAAGGAGCATCCGTCTTTAATAAATGGCATCTCCGCAAAAGGCGCAACCCCCTCTTTAGATAAACTTTCCAATACAAACGATATATTTCAAGCATATAAACTTTTATCCAAATCAGACAATGGTTTTAACCCGTCTTCCTTTCAAAATAAAACGGATATTGCCGCCTATAACGGCAATAATAGTCAAAATTACGGGAACGAATATATTACCGTAAGCGAACTGGCAAAAAAAGCCTCGGAAATTTACGGTGTTCCTTATAATCTAATAAAAGCCGTTATAAAGACGGAATCAGGTTTTAATCCTTATGCTATTTCGAATAAAGGCGCAATAGGACTTATGCAGCTTATGCCGGGGACGGCAAGCGACCTTGGGGTTGACCCGTATAACCCCGCCTACAATGTTTTGGGCGGAACATTATACTTAAAAAAACTATTAAACCTTTATAACGGAAATGTCGAATTTGCCCTTGCCGCTTATAACGCAGGGGTTGAAAATGTAAGCAAATATAACGGGATACCGCCATTCGAGGAAACCCAAAATTATGTTAAAACCGTTTTAAGTTATTACGACGAATATAATAACCCCAAATCATGATGGCGGCGGTATGGGTAAAATTATTAATTTAAAAGAATATAACGGCCTTCTTAAAAGCGTCGATAGGTTTATTATTAAGGGCAAGTTAACAAAGGCCGTGGGACTTGTTCTCGAAGTCAAACACCCTGTGCTTTCCATAGGAAAGATTTGTAAAATTCAAAGTAAAAATCCGGCTAAAAGAGGATGCGTTCTGGCGGAGGTCATAGGTTTTAATAACGATAAGGCGATACTTATGCCGTACGGGGATATTAGCGGAATAAGTTTAGAAAGCGAAGTGATTTTGCTTGACGAAGAAGAGAAATTTCCGGCAGGACCGGAACTGAAGGGCAGGGTTTTAGATCCGTTTGGCAACCCTTTAGACGATAAGGGTAAAATAACTTGCGGGGACTTTGCAAAAATATTTAACGACCCGCCGCCGCCGCTTTCAAGAAAAAGAATACAGGAAGTCATGGATGTGGGAGTGAGGGCGATAAATTCTTTCCTTACAATTTGCAAAGGGCAGAGAATTGGAATTTTTGCAGGCTCGGGTGTGGGTAAAAGCACTCTTCTGGGAATGGTTACAAAAAATTCAAATGCGGATATTAATGTTGTCGCTTTAATCGGCGAAAGAGGGAGAGAGGTCAAAGAGTTTGTCGAAAAGAACCTTGGGGAAGAGGGATTAAAAAAATCTGTTGTTATTGTTGCAACATCCGATAAGTCTCCCCTCATAAGATTAAGAGGGGCGTTTGCCGCAACGGCAATTGCCGAATATTTTAGGGATAAGGGATTAGATGTTTTATTTTTAATGGATTCGATAACAAGGTTTGCAATGGCTTCCCGGGAAGTGGGCTTGTCCGCGGGCGAACCCCCTACGGTCAGGGGCTATACCCCGTCGGTTTTCGCCGTTTTGCCGAAACTTCTCGAAAGGGCGGCTAATTCCGATAAAGGCAGCATTACAGGTATTTATACCGTTTTAGTAGAAGGCGACGATATGAACGAGCCTATTTCCGATACGGCGAGGTCGATATTAGACGGACACATAGTGCTTTCGAGGAAAATTGCGGAAAACGGCATTTTTCCCGCTATAGATATACTTAACAGCATATCCAGAGTGATGCCCGATGTAATTTCGGAAAACCATTTACTTAAAGCGAGGGAAGTATTAAAAGTAGCCTCGGAATACAGGGTAAACGAGGACCTTATTAATATCGGCGCCTACTCGAAGGGTACGAACGAGAAAATCGATTTTGCAATCGACCATATGGAAAAAATAGAAAATTATATAAGGCAAACCCCAAATGAAAAATATTCCTTCGAAGACAGCTTAGAAGGGCTTAGCACTTTATTAGATTAAGATTAATCAATAGCTAACATTACTGGATTCCTGCCATCTTTGCCTGCATCAAAGGCATGCTTTGATGGGCGCATGCAAAGACATGCAGGAATCCAGTAATGTAGGATTAGGGATTTTTATTTATGAATAAGACTTTAACGGCGGCTTCTTATCCAAGAATAGGCAAAGAACAGGCGATTGATCTTTTTAAGAATAAAAGCATTCTCGGACTTGGAAAGATGGCGGATGCGATAAGAAAAGACAAGCATCCCCAAAATGTGGTTACATTTATAATCGATAGGAATATTAACTATACCAATATTTGCATATCTGAGTGTAAATTTTGCGCTTTTTACAGAAAGCCTCACGATAACGGTTCTTATATACTGACAAAAGATGAAATTTTTGAAAAAATTCAGGAAACAATCGGTTTAGGCGGAACCCAAATTTTGTTGCAGGGAGGATTAAATCCCAATATTGAATTTGATTATTATTTAAATCTTTTATGTGCAATTAAGGAAAAATTTAATATTCATATACATGCCTTTTCCCCTCCCGAAATTTTTCACTTAGCGGATGCCAATAATATTACCGTCAAAGAAACTATTCTTCTTTTAAAAGATGCGGGGCTGGATTCCATTCCCGGCGGCGGCGCTGAAATATTAGTCGATAGGGTGAGAAAAAAGATAAGCCCTAATAAAATAAGCAGCGAAAAATGGCTTGAGGTGATGGAAGAAGCCCATAACGCAGGTTTGCATTCATCTGCCACAATGATGTTTGGCACCATAGAAACGGATGAAGAGATTATAGAGCATCTCTTTAAATTACGCAATCTTCAAGATAAAACAGGCGGCTTCAGGGCATTCATCCCATGGAGTTTTCAAAGCAAACATACAAAATTAAATCCCAGAGGCGTGTATGGACAATATTATCTTAAAGTACTTGCAATTTCCAGGATAGTCCTCGATAATTTTGACAACATTCAGTCCTCATGGGTCACGCAGGGAGCAAAAATGGGGCAGGTTGCGTTAAGTTTTGGCGCAAACGATATGGGTTCGACGATGATAGAAGAAAATGTCGTTAAAGCGGCAGGGACTCAAAATGTTATGGTTGACGAAAAATTTATGGTAAAGCTTATTAAAGATGCAGGATTTATTCCCGCCCAGAGATTTAATAGCTATGATATAGTAAAATTTTATTAAATTATATTGGATAATTTTATAAAAAAGTATGTTATAATAAATACCTTAATCCATTATTTTAAGTTAATTTAGATTTAGCAAGTTATTCAATATCCTTAAAAGAAAAGGAGTTGTTGCCTTTGAATGAAGAAAAGCTGTTGTGTTTTAAAAACATCCTTAGCAAAAAATTAGAGATGCTGCTTGACGAAGCCCTTAAGACCGTGGGTACTATGTCAAAAGAAGATGATAATTTTCCGGATCCGACCGATAGGGCTACTTTAGAATCCGATAGAAATTTTGAACTTCGCATCAGGGATAGGGAAAGAAAGCTTATATCAAAAATAAAAGAGGCGTTAGAAAGGATAGAAAACGGAACTTACGGCATTTGTGCGGAATGCGGGGAAGAAATATCGGAAAAAAGGTTAGAATCGCGGCCTGAAACCACGATGTGTATTATATGCAAGACAAAAGAAGAAGAACTTGAAAAAAAATCCAATATTTCATAAATGTTGAAGCGGGCTATCCGCCCTTGGAATTTCTTGAAAGGGGAGAATGATTTATGAATGTCCTGTTTATGAGTTCGGAGTTTTTTCCTTTCGCCAAGACAGGCGGTCTTGCCGATGTTTCCGAAGCTATCGCCGTAAATTTAGTTAAAAAGGGGATAAATGTTACTGCATGTCTTCCTTACTATAACCAGGTTCAAAAGCAAAATTTAAGAATGACGGGGAAAATTCTTAAAATGGAAATAGAAATTTCCCGGGAATGCGTTAAAATATTCGAAGATAAAAAGAACATAGCAAAGGAATTAAAAGTTTTTGACATCCTTCCTTACAAATACAAAGGCGTAAATGTATATTTTTTTAAAAACGATTATCTTTTCAATAGAGAGTTTATATACGGATTTGCAGGTAAAGATTACGAGGATAATTTCTTAAGATTTTCCCTGTTTTGCCAGATCAGCCTTGCTTTTTTTAAAGATAATAACATAAAATTCGATATTATCCATGCCAATGATTGGCAAACCTCTTTAGTCCCGGTTTTTTCAAAATTCAAATTTAAATTGCCTTCTAAAATTTTACTTACAATCCATAATCTTGGTTATCAGGGAATATTTCCAAAAGAACAATTTCTTTGCACGGGTATTAATGAAAGCTTATTTAATCCCCAAGGTTTGGAGCATGCAGGAAAGATTAACCTGCTTAAAGGCGGCATAGAATTTAGCGATATGGTTAACACCGTAAGTAAAAAATATTCCGAGGAAATTCAAACGGAAGAGTTTGGTTTTGGTTTATCGGGAGTTCTTAAAAATAAAGGGAATGTATATGGGATATTAAACGGTATAGATTATGACGAATGGAATCCGGGGGCAGATAAATATATTCACAAAAATTATAGCGCCGAAAATTTTAAAACAGGCAAAAAGTCGTGCAAAAGGGACCTGCTTAATTTGTTTTTTGGCAAAGAAAAGTCAAAGCCGCTTCTTGACAGGCCTTTATTGGGCGTGATTTCAAGACTGGAAGGTCAAAAAGGCTTTGATATTTTTATAAAAATCATTGACCGTTTGGTTAAAAAAGGGTGTATAATCGCAGTTCTTGGGGAGGGGGAAAGAGAGCTTGAGGACGAATTTAAAAAAATTGGGGAAACATATCCGGGCAATGTTTCCGTTAAAATTATTTACGATAATTCAATAGCCCACAAAATAGAGGCGGGAAGCGATTTTTTAATTATGCCTTCAAAATACGAACCTTGCGGCCTCAACCAGATGTACAGCATGAAATACGGAACTATTCCAATAGTCCGCGCCACAGGCGGTTTAGACGATACTATCATAGGCTATGACGGTTCAAATGTTGCTGCCGCAACGGGATTTAAGTTTTATAAATTTGACGCGTCCGAACTGGAAAAAACTATTTTAAATGCGGTCGATATTTATTATAATGATAAAAAAACATTGGGTAACATTATAACAAACGCTATGAATTTAAATCTTTCATGGGATAAAAGAATCGACGATTATATATCCCTTTATAACGATATGTTAAACATTAAACATTAAACATTAAACATTAAACATTAAATGCCGTATTAAATATTGGGAAATATGTTAAGTTCTATTTTGGAAAACCAAAACTATAATATGCCTGAGCCGATTTTAACCTGTATGGGTAATAACGCAAGCTTGGGCGTTAATCCGCCCGTTAGCTTTACCTCCCACGGCGCGGTTTCCGGCTCCAATATACTTATCGCGGACGATAACTCGGTAAATGCCAATCTGATGAAAGCAATTTTAGAATCTACGGGAGAAAGGTTTAATATTACTATTGTAAACGACGGCAAAGAGGCGCTCGATATGATTTCGTCAAGTATAAATTTTGATTTAATGATACTTGATATTATGATGCCGAAGGTTAACGGCCTTGAAGTCCTAAAGGAATTGCGTAGAGAGGATAAAAATATGGGGTCAGCGCAAACCCGGCGCAATTGCAATTTTCCCGTTATGATTGTGAGCGCTTTAACAGACCCCCGGACGGTTGCCCAGGGCATTGAGATGGGGGCGAACGATTATATGGTAAAGCCGATTTCCAAAGATGTCTTTAAAGCTAAAGTTGTTTTTTTGATAAATCAAAAAAAGATGTATGACGCACTAATTAATCCGACCCGCAAGGACAACAGCGAATAAAAATTTTAATATTATAAGGAGAAACTTAGTTTTTTTGAAAAAAAATAATTTTATAAAACGCGAGTTAGGCGGAGCTTATGGCGCCATGGCAAAAATCCTGATTTACGGCGGGGGAAATGCCGCTAAGACAATGATAGACATGCTTGAAAGCGATAAAAACATCGATATTATCGCTCTTGTTGCCAGAGATTTAAACAAAGAGGGCGCAATTTTCGCAAAGGAAAGGGGTATTAAATGTTTTTCAAGCATTAAAGAAGTGCTTAACGGCGGGCTTGATTTCAATATCATATTTAATTTAACGGGAAACCCGCGGTCGTCTCTTCCAGAGCTTAAAGAGCTTGCGGACAACGGCGTAGAGATTATAAATTCCGTCAGCGCCAAGTTAATTTACGACCTTCTTTACGACAGGCATAAAAGCCACATCGATAAAGAAACTATAATTAAACAGTTAAGGGAACAAAAGGCATATTTTCAAAATATTCTCGACGATTCTTTCGATATGATTGTAGTTACCGATGAACATGGCAATATTACCGAATTTAATAAAGGCGGCGAAAAGATATTAGGATATCCAAAAAAAGAGATAATAGGTAAAAAAGCCGCAGATTTATATGTAAATCCTGAAGAAAGGGATGATATTCTTTCAAAGCTGAAAAAAGACCACTTCGTTGCAAATTATGAAACTGTTTTACAAAGAAAAGATAAAAGCCTTGCGGATATATCCCTTACAATATCACGCATTTTGAATAAAGACGGCGATATAATCGGAACAATCGGTATTTCTAAAGATATTACGGAAAAAAAGCTATATGAAGTGGAGCTTAAAGAGCTTAACGAAAACCTTGAAAACAAGGTTATGGAAAGGACAAAGCAGATTGAGGAAAGCAATAAGGAGCTTGCCAGGGCAAACGAGCTTAAATCAAAATTTATCGCAAACATGTCGCACGAACTCAGGACCCCGCTTAATGCCATTATAGGTTATTCCGACCTTCTCGTAGAGTCGGAAGAAATTACAGATAAACATAAGCAGTACATAAATAATATTCTCATTTCAGGCAAACACTTGCTCCAGCTTATAAACAACATATTAGATATAGCAAAAATAGAAGCGGGAAGATTTTCGCTGGAATATTCTATATTTTCGTTAAAAGATGCGCTTGACGAAGTTATATCGGTTTTAAAATCCCTTGCGGATAAAAAGAATATATCTATTAATGTGGATTATGATTGTGGTTATGATTATAAAATATATGCCGATAGAATAAAATTCAAACAAATAATTTATAACTTATTAAGCAATGCAATTAAATTTTCTTTTGAAAATACCGAAATTAATGTTGCCTGCAAGAATATTCCGCAGGCCTTGGACATTGAGACAACCCCCAATTTTAAGCCTCAAAACAATAGTAAATTAGCAGGAGATAAAATCTTCGAATATTTCCAGATGGATGTTATAAATCATGGTATCGGCATTGAAGGTAGCTTTAGAAAAAATATTTTTGAGGAATTTATTCAGGCCGACAACAATTATTCAAGGCAATATGAAGGCACAGGCCTTGGGCTTTCTTTGACAAAAAAAATAATCGAACTTCACGGCGGACATATACATTTTGAATCCACCCCAAATGAAATCACTAATTTTTCATTTATAATTCCAAATACATTCGATGCCGAAGTAATACCGATAGAACCTGCCGAACAGGAAAAGACTTTAATAACAATGGATTCAAAGTCCTTTTTTAGGAATAACAATATTAAAAGAAACAAGCCGCTTGTTCTTGTCGCTGAAGACGATAGGGCAACTTCGGAACTATTTACGATTAATCTTGTAAATTCGGGGTATTCCGTTGCACATGCGTACGACGGTATCGAGGCTGTCGAAAAAACTAAATCCTTAAAACCGTTTGCCGTCCTTCTCGATATAATGATACCAAAAAAAGACGGATGGGAGATTTTAAGCGAATTAAAATCGGATAGGGATACAAAAAATATACCCGTAATTATAACAAGCGTAATCGATAATAAAGACCTCGGATTTGCTCTGGGAGCTACGGATTACCTCATAAAGCCTATTGACAAAGAAACCCTGATTTATACGCTATCCCAGTTTACTCTTACTTCAAAAAGAAAAAGAAGGCAGGTAAATATTTTATTGATAGACGATGATCCAATCGTCCATAAAATGATAGAAAAAATCCTTGTTCCCGAAGGTTTTAATCTTCTTAATGCCTATAACGGAGAAGAGGGGCTTAAAATGGCGATAGAACTTAAGCCGGATTTAATCCTGTTAGATTTAATTATGCCCGATATCGACGGATTCGAAGTTGCCGAGAACATTAAAAAGCACCCTATTTCTGCTCAAATCCCCATTTTTATTATAACCTCAAAGGATCTGTCTATCGAAGAAAGGCTGAGGCTTTCCGGCAACATCGAAAGGATAATCGGCAAAAAAGCCTTTTCAGCCGAAGAACTCAGCCGGCAGGTAAGGGAACTGGAACTTATATATCCGCAAAAGGCGGGACTTTTTGATGAAATTACGGGACTGTTAGACCATAACTATTTTAATATAAGGCTTGCTCAGGAGATTAACAGGGCTAAAAGGTATAATATAGCATTCAGCGTGGTCTTTTTAGATATCGATAATTTTAAAGAGTATGCCGACATAGTCGGTAATTTCCATTCCGATATAGCCCTTAAAAAGATCGCGGACACTCTAAAAAAATATTTAAGAGGCTCCGATGTAGTGGCGAGATTTGGTTATGATGAATTTGCCCTTATACTTAATAATACTTTGAAAGAACCGGCAACTTATGTTGCAAATCGATTTTGTTCCATTATTAGAGACTACCCCTTTTATAAAGAAGAGGAACTTAAGTCGAAAAAATTGACGGCCTCGTTTGTTGTTGCCTCATTTCCAAAAGACGGGGATTCTCCGGAGGAACTTATTTCCAAAATCTACAATAGATTATGCGATGTTAAAAATTCGGGCGGCGGAGCGGTGATAGAAGTAAGCTGATTTAAATAATTTTACCAATTATGAATTATGGCTGCAAAAAATAACAGGCAATGGAAGATTCTTATTGTCGAAGACAATAAGATTAATATGGATCTTTTAATAGCGATTCTCGAGCCTTTTAATTTTAACATAATAACGGCGCTCGATGGATACGAGGCTATAAAAAAAGCCGATGAAAACCCAGACTTATCTTTAATTTTGCTTGACATAGGCCTTCCGGGAATAGACGGCATCGAAGTATTTAAAAGGCTTAAATATACGGATGCAACGAAAAATATACCCGTTATTGCCGTTACGGCACACGCTATGGCAGGCAACCGGGAACACCTTTTGTCGTTAGGCTTTAACGATTTTGTCGAAAAACCTATCGACAGAAAGATACTTTATGAAAAAATTAGAGGTTATATAAAATAAAATTTGGCTGACGATTTTAAATTTTATACAGAATTAATAGTCCGCTATGAAGAAACGGATGCGATGTCGGTCGTCTATTACGGCAAATACTTCGTTTACTTTGAAGTGGCGAGAACGGAATATCTTAAAAATATCGGTTATAACTATGTAAATATAGAACGGGACGGATTTTATTTTGTCGTTGCGGAATCTAACTGTAAATATTTTAGTCCGGCAAGATACGACGATGATTTAAAAATTTTTGCAAAAATAGAATACATCAAAAATTCGAGTTTTAATTTTTTATATAATATTGTTAAAGTTGAAAAAGGCGAAAATAAAAATGGAAATTCAAAAGGGCCTGATGTAAATATAGCAAAAGGCAATACCGTTCTGGTCTGCGTGGACAATGTCGATTTCAGGCCGCGTAGAATCCCCGATTATCTCAGAAGGGCGATACAAAACTTTGAGGGTTTTTAAATCGATTTTATATGAAGGACTACTATTCGATTTTAGAAATTCAGGAAAATGCCAGCGAAGCATTAATTAAAAGCCAGTATAAAAGGCTTGCATCCATATACCATCCGGATAAAAATCCGAACAATGTCGATAAGTTTCTGGATTTGAACGAGGCTTACAAAACATTGATGAACCGGGCGCTCAGGGAATCCTACGATAAGGATTTTAGAGAATTTAATAATTTAAAAAAATCCCAATCGGGGGATAAAATTATTCCTTACAGGACAAGGCTGAGGGACGGCGGAAATGTCAATATAGAGATAGATTTCACAGATGATGTTATAAAATCAAAGGATGAGGAATTTATTAATAAAACCGTGACATTGCAAAGGCATATAAAATGCCCCGACTGCGGCGGGGAAGGCAGTGAAAGAGGCACGCTGAAGGCAGTCTGCCCCCAATGTAACGGTTCGGGCACTGTTAAAAACAATAGTACAAAGATTAACGAGGTTTGCCAGAATTGCAGCGGATACGGCGATATATTCTTATATAAATGCAAAATATGCAACGGCATGGGCAGAATAAAGGCATCAGAAGAAATTACGCTGGAGTTTAAAAAGGATGACATATTAAGCAGCGGCGCCACAAACGGCAACGATAATAATAGAATTATAATATTTAGCGGCAGGGGAGACGACGGAGTTTTTGGCGGAAAAAACGGAGACCTGACGGTTTCGGTTAAGATTGACGATGATATTTTAAATAAGATAAATAATAGTAATAGCGGTTTTTTTCGCAAGCTGTTATTTTTTAAAAAAATAAATTAGATATTATTTATGGATATTTTATATATATATCAATGCGCAGGTTAATAGCGCCGAGTAAAAAACAATAAGAAGGGCAGAGGTTAATTCCATAATTCTAACCGCATCTATAATATTTTCCCTGTTTACGGCCCCGTAATTTTCGAATCCCATAACCGGCCTTTTGCTTTCAATGCCCCCGTAATAATTCACCCCGCCCAATTTTACGTTTAGCGCGCCGGCCACGATAGATTCAAGCTGTCCGCCGTTAGGGCTGGGATGGTTTTTTCTAAATTTAATCCATGATTTAAAAGCATCTTTGAAACGGCAATTATTTACCGCCAAACCCAAAAAAAATGTCGATATAAGCATAAAAATTGCAGTTATTCTGAAAGGAATATAGTTAAGCGCATCGTCCAAGCGCGCCGAAAACTTGCCGAATTTTTCATATTTTTCGTTTTTATATCCTGTTAATGAATCCAAAAGGTTTGCGCTTTTATAGATAACCGCCGAGAGAATGCCGAAAGCGGTTGCGAAATAATAGCCGGTGAAATAAATTTTAGTAAAATTTAATATGAATAATCCGGCGATTAATCCGGCCGTGAAATAAAAGATAACCGAACCTATGCCGTCGCCGGTATTTTCCGAAACGGATTCGACGACCGCCCGGGAAATTTCAGATTCATTTAAATTACCGTTATCTCTGCCTGCAAGGGAGAGGAGGTTTTTTCTTGCGCCGCCGATATCGTTTGCATTTAATAACCTGTATATTTTTATGCTTTCATGCCTCAAGCCGCCGACAGAAAGAAAAGAGAGAAGAATATATACCGAAAAGGAATAAAATAATATAGGGGAAATCTTAAAGGTTGTAAAATCGATTAGCGTAAAAATTACCGTGATTATAAAAATGGTAAAAACATTAAACAGCGCCCCTGAAAAAAATCCATTCGAAATTCCGTAAAATATCTTTTCTAAAAAACCCGAAATATGCCCCATTATGTTTAACGGATGCATCTGATACCGGACGGAGCCTATATATAATTCTAATAAAAAGGCTGCCGGAAGGGGAATTAAAATGTAATAATAAGAGGCCAACCTATTAATCTCTTCTCTGGCCGAACAGGTTTAAAAGCATTAAAAACAGGTTAATAAAATCTAAATATAAAGTTAAAGCGCCCATAACGGTTTCTTTTCTTTCATCGAAAGAGCCGCTTAAATATATCTGTTTAAGTTTTTGCATATCATAAGCGGTTAAACCTAAAAATATAACAACCCCAAGTATCGATATGACATACATTAGCATGGAACTATGAAGGAAAAAATTTACGAACATTGCGATTATAATTGCAAATAATCCCACCATCATGAAATTGCCCATTTCGGTTAAGTCTCTTTTGGTGGTATAACCTAAAAACGCCAGCAAGCCGAATGATGCGGCGGTAATAAAAAATACCTCGCCGATAGATTGATTCGTGTAAACTAAAAAAATAAAAGAAAATGTAATGCCGGTTAAGGCGGAATATAATAAGAATATTACCTCGCTGACGGCGGCGGGAAGCCTGTTTATTCCAAATGATAATCCCAATACGGCGGCAAGTTGAAGTCCGATTAATAAATAAAACACTAAAACATGGGTATAAAGATATTGGACGACGGGCTTGTCCATCGCAATAAGGTAAGAAATTACGCCTGTTATTGCAAGTCCTGAAGTCATCCATGTAAAAACGCCCCTGAAAAAATCGGACAGGCCTTCTGCTGCGTTTTCCCGCGTTCCCGTAATATCGTAACCGTAATCCATTTATTTTCTTCCTCCTTATTTGCTCAAAACGGTTTAATAAAAATATTGTAAAATAAAAATGCGGCAAAATCAAGTTGCAAATTAAATTGAATTGAATTAAATTAAGTATTATAGATTAACTTTTTTAATTTAAAGAAGAATTTCGGGTTTGGAATAATGTTTAATGTCCTTTTAAATTTTTTTCGTAAATTTAATATAATAACCTCAAAACATAAATCCGACATCTTACGAATTCTTTTTATCCTTGTAACTATTCTTTTAGTATTTGCATATCTTTTTAGTTATTATGAAAAGATTTCGTTCTTTAAATCCTTTTATTGGGCGGTTACTACCGCCACAACGGTGGGTTACGGAGATGTAACGCCGACGAATAATGCAGGCAGGGTTATTGCCATGGGGCTTATGATTGCGGGGATTGGCGCTTTAGGGCTGTTTTTAGCCACAATTTCGTCGATTATGTTTGATTTTAAAATTGGGAGGGTATTTGGAACAATGGAAAGCCACTTTTTTAAAAATCATATAGTAATTCTGGGGTACAGCGATTTAATTAAAACCTCGTTGGACGGCATATTAAAAGAAGGCGAGAATGTGACCTTAGTTGCGGAGATTGAAAAAGCCCCCGCGGATAATGTCAATTTAGTATTTATTAAAGGAAACATTGCCGATGAAAATATTATAAAAAAAGCAAACCTTAAAAGTGCAAAGCTCTGCATTATTTCAGATGAGGACGATTCAAAATCGTTAATAGCGGGGGTAGCGGTCAGGGCCGATGCCGGCTATAAAGATTTATATATAATTGCCCTGATCCATAAAAAAGAAATTGCAAAGGCATTGAAAGAAATAGGCGTAAACGAGGTGTTCGCATCCGGCTCGTTTTCAAGCAAGGTCCTTGCAAAGTCTATTAAATTTAGGGGCGCCTCCAAGTTCTTCGACCAGCTTCTGGATGAAAATTTTAAAGAAGGATTATTGGAAAAAGCTGTTCCAAAAGATATTACAGGCAGAGGTTTTTATGAAGCCATAAAATATTTTAAGGAAAACAAAGATGAAATAATCGTGGGGGTAAAAAGAGAAAATAATATAATAATTAACCCTGATAGCGCTTTCAGCCTTAAAACGGACGATAAAATTATTTTAATAGGCAAAAAATAAAAAACTTTTTGCAAAGCATACGGCTTCCCCTTAATTTACTTATCGATGTTATCGGCATGCGCTCGGATTAGCTTGCCGAAGGAAGTTTCCATATCGATGCCGTAAACCATTTTTTCAGCTGTTCGCAAGCCTGGGGCCGGCTGATATAATAGCCCTGAGCCTCGTCGCAGCCGAGGGCGGCGAGGGCATCAAATATTTCCTTAGTCTCCACGCCTTCGGCGACTACGCGTATGCCGAATGTATGCCCGATATCAATCACTGAGCGCACTATCATCGCGTCGTTTTTGTCGTTCAGCATGTTGGTAACGAACGATTTGTCGATTTTAATCTCGTTGACTGGCAGGCGCTTGAGGTTGGCGAGAGAAGTATAGCCGGTGCCGAAGTCGTCGATAGAGAGATAGATGCCCATGCGGCTCAATGTCGCCAGATTCTCCTCGGCGCGCTTCGGATCAAGCATGATAGCGCTTTCGGTGATTTCCATGGTCAACCGGCCCGGTTCGGCGCCGGTGATTTTGAGCATATTTTCGATCACTTCCGGCAGATGTTTGTCATGCAGCGATCGCGCCGAAAAATTCACGCTTATCCGAAGCCGGATACCTTCACGGCGGGCCCCTTGGCAATGATTCAATGCATCCGACAACACCCAGCGGGTCAGCGGATCCATGAGCCCCGTGTTTTCACAGATCGTGATGAATTTATCGGGCATCAGCAAGCCGAGGCGCGGATGCTGCCAGCGTACCAAGGCCTCGGTGCCGACGATGCGTCCTGTCGCAATCTCCACCTTGGGCTGAAAATGGAGCAGAAGTTGGCCGCGGTCGATAGCGTCGCGCAGTTCCGCCATGAGACTGAGCCTCTCGGAGCTGTACGAGTTGTATTCCGGCGCATAGACGGCGTAGCCGCTCATCATTTGCTTGGAGCGGTACATTGCGATGTCCGCCCGTTGCAGGAGCGTCTCCTCGTCAGCATGGTCGGGCCAGAGTGCGGCGCCGATGCTGGCTTCAACCGCGATAGGGATTTCATCTATCATGAACGGCGCTTCCAGAATGTTCTGTGTCTTCTTGACGAACTGTTCGAGGTCGTCGGCCGAAGCAAGCCGGGGCAGCAGGATGCCGAACTCGTCGCAGCCGAGGCGAGCGACAAGTTCGTGCCCGGAAAGAGCGCTGCGCAGGCGCGCACCGACCTGCCGCAGCAGGGTATCCCCGCTGACGTATCCGAGCGTATTGTTGACATCCTTGAAACGGTCGATGTCCATGAGCAGCAGCGCGACAGGATGATGTTCCCGCAGTCCTACCGCAACGGCTTCCCTGATATATTCGATGAACCGGGCGCGATTCGGCAGTTCGGTAACCGGGTCGGTATAGGCGAGCTTGCGTATAGTTTCCTCGTCCTGCCGGTGCTTCCGGCGCACGGCTGCATCCCTCAGTTCGCGCTCTACGGCTGGCACAAGCCGTTTCAGGTTGCCTTTAAGGATGTAATCGTGCGCTCCGGCTTTCATAGCGACCACCGCGCGGTCCTCGCCGATTGTGCCGGAAACGATAATGAAAGGCAGGTCGAGCCCAGTATTGCGCATCAGTGCTAACGCATCGAAGGCGTTGAAGTGCGGCATGGTATAATCGGCGAACACAATATCCCATGTATGAGCGGAAAGCTCGGCACTCATCGCTTCGGGCGTTTCGACACGGGCATGGGCAGGGTCGTAACCGCCATGCCGCAGTTCGCGCAACAGCAGTTCGGCGTCGTCCTCCGAGTCCTCTACGATTAGCGTGCGCAACGGTTTTGTCATGGCCGCCCTCCCTGTCCGGGCATTTCATTCAGTACCAGCCAGTATAGACCCAGTTGTCGCACCGCCTCAAGGAACTGGTCGAAATTTACGGGTTTGCGGATGTAGCTGTTAGCGCCGAGACGATAGCCGTTGACGATGTCCTGTTCCTCTTTGGAGGAAGTAAGTATCACGACCGGCTGCGTGCGTGTGCGCTCGTCGCCGCGCAGGCGCTGCAAAACATCCAGACCGCTGACCTTGGGTAGTTTCAGGTCTAACAGCACTACGGCCGGCGTCAGGTTCATAGCAGCGTTTGTGCCGAAGAAATAATCGAGAGCCTCCTGCCCGTCACGCGCCACCGTCACTTCGTTCGCGATATTGTTTTTTTTCAGCGCACGCAAAGTCAGAGCCTCATCGTCGGGATTGTCCTCGACCAACAAAATAGTTTTCAATTCCATGTTCTCTCCTCAATATATTTTAGTTATAGTTTTGCTTTTCATGTTTTCTCCTCAGGCGTTTTGGTTAGACGGCAGTGCGAAATAGAACGTCGCGCCCTGATTGACGGCGCCCTCTGCCCAGACCCGGCCGCCGTGGCGGCGGATGATGCGCTGCACGGTGGCAAGTCCAATGCCTGTGCCGGGGAACTCACTCGTCGTATGCAGGCGCTGGAATGCGCCGAAGAGCTTGTTGACATAGGTCATGTCGAAACCAACGCCGTTGTCACGCACAAAGAATACACGCACGTCGCCGTCGCACATGGCTCCCAGTTCGATACGCGCCTCCGGCTGCCGCCCGGTAAACTTCCATGCGTTGGCGAGCAGGTTCACAAGCGCAATCCTCAGCAGATTATGGTCGCCCTCTGCCATCAGGTCCGGTTGAATGGATACTTCGACTTGACGCAGGGGTTCGGCGCGCCGCAGGTCCGCAATCGCGGACTCTGCCAGCATGCTTATGTCCACAGTTTCGAAGCGCATCTCCGTACGCGTCAGGCGTGAGAGTTGCAGTATGTCGTCAATCAATTCCGCCATTCGCTGCGTGCCGGCACGCACCCGTTCAAGGTAGTAGCGGCCCTGCTCGTCGAGCCTGTCGGGATAGTCTTCTATCAGCGCCTGGCTGAATCCGTCGATGGCGCGCAGCGGCGCACGCAGGTCATGCGAGACGGAGTAGCTGAATACCTCAAGTTCTTTGTTAGCGGCCTCAAGCGCCTCTTCCATCCGCTTGCGCTCGGCGATCTCCCTAACCAATTCATGATTGGTTCGCTCGGCATTGTTCTTTTCGGTCTTGAGGTCATCAAGGATATTAAAAGTTGCCTTCTGCATAGATTCCAGCCGCGCCTTCTCGACGGCGGAATCTTCCATGATGTTGAGAAGTGCCTTCTGTGTTGCTTTGAGTCTGAACTTTTCAGTCTCTGCATCCTCGAGGATGTTCTGTATCGCCTTCTGGGTGTTCCGGAGACGTATCTTTTCCTCGCTGAAGTCGCCGAGAATATTGAGGATGGCCTTAGCGTAACTGCCGGAGTCGATTGGCAGGTCATGACCGGCGATTGTTGTTATGCCGGCGCTCACGGCAACCTCCCTTCCCCAGGGATAGTTTTTTTTAGTTCCTCTATTTCCTTTTTTAGTTCCTCTATTTCCTTCTTTAGTTCAATCATTTTCAGCTCGCGTCCGACGGTAAGTGTCTGGAATCGTTCAAGTTCCGCAAGCCTCTCCAGCTCTTTAGTCCGCTGTTCGGCGATCTGGGCTTCGGCCTTTTTTTGATCTGTCACATCGCGTGCCGCGGCGAATACCCCGAGGACATTTCCCTGTACATCCTTATACACCGAGGCATTATATAGGACGTCCGTTAGCCGTCCGTCCTTATGGCGGATAGTCAGAGGGTAGTCGGTAACAAAACCATTGGCAAAGACTTGGCGGTAACCTTCACGAGCCTTATCCGGCTCGGTGAAATAGTTGGAAAAATCCGTTCCGATGAGTTTCTCCCGGGGAATACCCGTTACTTTGATAGTGGCTGCATTGACGTCGGTTATCTTTCCATCAGGACTGATGGTAACGAGGGGGTCAAGACTCGCCTCGATGAGGCTGCGGGCATATTGGGAGGCTTGCTTTTGCTCGGTCACATCTCGTGCCGCCGCACTACCTCCGACCCGTTCCTCTTTAAAAACTTTTGCGGTAGTATTCATAAATCACCTCCATTTTTTAAACATATTATTACTTTTCATTATGAATATATCGTAAAAAAAAAATTAGTCAAGCTGATGCAACATCTGCTGTAACAGTTTAATGCAACAGTTGAAAAATAAAGGGGGGGGGCGGTTAGCCGGGTTTTTTGATGAAATCAACAGCAGTTTGCATAAATGTCCTGAAAATATGTTAAAATATTTTTAATCCTAAATATAACTTGTAAATAAAATTAAATAAAATACTTTAATCTCTATTATGTAACCGTTGGTATTTATTAAAAATAAATGTAAATTATTAATGGGACATAAAATTAAAAAAAATTATAGATTTACGGGTTCAATCCCTTTAATATTTTTCTTCATTGCCGTTTTAACTTCTTTAATTCCGTGCGGAAATTTACCGTCTTCCGCCGCACGGCTGCCAGGCTGGGGACATAATAAGCATAATAAGAAAGATAAGGCATTAGCGATACTCATAAAAAAAGCATACGGCCAGAGGGAGAAACTCAGGAAAAATTTGGCGGCAAACGTTAACGGTTATGAATTTCCTCCGCTGGGAACTCTTACGTACGAGATTACCTACATGGACTGGATAAAGGCAGGCACGGCGGTTCTTTCCGCAAAGCCTGGATATTTTCACGATAAAAGAGTCATTATATTAAAAGCCAAAGCTAACAGCGCAAGCTGGATGAATTTTTTATACTTTGTCAACGACTATACCACCAGTTATTTCTCGAAGGCGCATTTATACCCTTATTTTCTGTCCATGGTCAGACATGAAGGATGGCGCAACGACTATATGGAGGAATGGCTTAACATCGGCGGCCACAATTCCTTAAACGATTCATTAATTCCTGCGGATAATGTTCAAACGGTTTTTGCCGCATTAAATAATAAGAAATTTACCGCCGCACTTTATAAATTTAAAACATACAGTTCCGTGGCATTAATGAAGGATAAAATAAATTCTCCTTTCAAAGCATTCGTTTCATATAAGGATTCCCAGGATAGTTTAAGCTCTTTATATTATTTAAGAATGTTCGATTTAAAAGAGGGGAGAGACTACTATATCCCCGTATTCAACCACAGGAAAAGATACATAGTACTTATTAAGGCGATGGGTTACTATATAGTAAATACCCCAGCAGGAAAATTTAATTGCATCAAATTAAAGGTTTATCTGAATTTTAACGGGGTTTTTGTCCATAAGGGCGCCCTGGATATATATGTAACACGGGGAGACGGGCATATACCGGTTTATCTTGTTGCACGCGTATCCATCGGCTTTGCATCGGCCATTCTTATTAAAAAGAATTTAACTCCATAAAAAATAAAAAAGCCGGGCGTGCTTGCGTTTTATTCCGCATTTAGTTTACATAATGTTCCTTATGGGACATAATATTTATTTTACGATAGGCGCCTATCGGCAATTTTGGGTCATACGAGCCAGTTAATAATTTCGAAGTTTTTACCGGGAACTATTGCCTCAAAATAACCATTGACGGGAAAACGCTCTATTTCCTCAAGAGGATTGTTTTTATAAGTTAGAGTTACATAAAAATCGATTGGATTAAGCGGACTTACATTGAGAAGCGAAATTGGGACCGACATCTCGAGAACATTTTTAAAAACGGCTTTTATTCCATATTTTTGTTTTTGTAATGAATTATCGGCATCATTAAGCGTCCCTGCCGATACCGATAAATTTGATGAATTTTTTTTATAAAATTCCTGATTAATTACAAACTTTGCAGGATTTATAAATTCTATTTTTAATATCTTATCCTGTAAATCCTGATCTTCCTTTTTTAAGAAATCGAATCTCATAAAAAAGGTAGTCTCATTAAATCCGTAAAAAAGTTTTCTTATAAATCTATCCGTATGAGCCATTGCCTTTCCTGCCAAAACACTCGGAAAATAAACTGCGCTCCCAAGCCACTCGAAATAATTATCTATAAAGCCGTCTATTTTTGGATTTATAAAAGATACCATATCCAATCTCGGCCTAATCACTCTTTTTTCTTCGATTATAGGAATATAATAATCGTCGGGGGGATTATCGTTTAAAAACTTATAAACATTTATAAGGTGTGTTCTGTACAACTGGTCATATTCTTCATCTATTCCCGATGTCCTGTCTTCTCCGTACCACCAGTTATAATCGCTGCCCTCGGAAATATAAATTTGCTCCCATGCCATTCTTAAACCCCTGTCGTCAAATATCTTGCCCTGCTTTTGTATGGTGTTATGTCTCTGCGCATATAATTTCGACTTATCAATCAGATAATCTCTTGTTTTTGATAATAAATCCCATGCTTTATTGTCTTCACTATCCCCTATCCATATTCTAAAGTTATGATTAATCCATGAACCGGGATAAATAGTAGGGATATTATAAATCTTCGAGAAATCAAAATCTTGAGGGGATTTCCATTTAACATCAAGAAATTCATGGGTTTTGCTGTCAGTGCTTCCGCCGTTTCCATTTAGAGCATCAGCGGCATTTAGCGTTTTTTCCAGCTTCCCTAAATACCCGCTTACCGTCATGGTATTTATTATTCGAGCGTTTTCTTCGTTCGATAACCCCTCATAAAGATAGTTAAAAAAGTCATAACCGTTATTTTTATAATATTCCCATGCATTTTCACCGTCTAATATTATCGGGATAACTGCTAAACCATTTTCATTATAATTTTGAAGACTTATCGCTATATTCTTAATGTTATTTATTAAGTCATCGGCCGCTGCTCCGGGTTTATAGCTTGAGTATTTAAATCCAATTAAGTCGGAAAGCCCTTTATCCCTAAAAAACATATATAAATATCCGTTATCTCTTTTAATCGCGTAAGGCCTATAAAGCAGCTTCCTGTTGTTCAAATCGGCAAAGTTAAGCCCTATGGAGTTTGAAAGTATCTCTTCGTCCGTTGCTATCCATTTTATATTATTATCTATAAAAAGTTTTAAGGTTTTCTCGCTGACGCTTCCTTCGGACGGCCACATTCCCTCTACTTTATAATTTAATTTTTCGCTAAAGTAATTTATTGCGCTTTTAATCTGATAATCGGCATCTTCAGGGTGCCTGAACGGCTGTGGAAGTTTTAAGCTGCCGTTGCCATGGAAACCCGCAATATTAGTATCGCATAACAGGGGTAATATGGGGTGATAATAAGGGCTTGCAGAAAGTTCGATTTGACCTTTGCCTGCGAGTTCCGTTAACAACGGAAATATTCTGTTTAATATCCCGGGTATTTTTTCATTTATTAATTTATCTTTTTCGAATTCCGTAAAGTTTTTGTCCTTATTTTTAAGACCCGTAAGAAATTCATCCGAATTTATCGAAACCGGGTCTATCCACAGCATATTAAACAAAACGATTATATCTATATAATCCTGGGAGCTAAATAATTCTATTTTTTCTTCATCGCCGAGGGTTTCTCTCGCGCATGCATCCTTTAATGTATAATAAAGCCGCTTAAATCTATTGCTTTTTTCTAAAAAGTTATTGCTTGACGAACACGCCGGGAAAAATTTTTCTATAATAAATAATTTATCTTCCTCGGATAATTCGGATAATTTTTTATTTGATATATTCAAAAATCTCTCTTTCCCGAGCGCATCCCTGTATCCGGTGTTATATTCATCCAATTGGCTGATTAATGAAGGGGAATAATTAAATGTGGCGTGAACTTTTGGAAAATTTTTGAGGACAGCCCCCATAAAATAATAGTCTTTGGTGGCATGAAGCCTTGCCCATGGCATCAATATTTCACCTGTGAAATTATCTTTATAATAAGGCTGGTGAAAATGCCATAGAAATAATACATTTACAGAGTTCATCTATTCCGTATTTATATTTTTACAGGAAATTTTTAATTTTATGAGTTGAGTTGAATAAGGTTTTCTATATATCCCCTATCCTTAGTTATGGCATCGTTTGTCAGCATTGTTTTATAAATTGCTATAGCCTTTTTTGGTTCTTTGATTTGAGTATAAAGGGATGCCTCCTCCAGCAGGGCATATTCCTGCAATTTAATATTATCGACCTTCGCCATATTAGAAAAATAAATTATAGCATTATCGTAATTTTTTTGAAGCATGGAGATAGTAGCCATGTTGCTATAGGCGAAATAGGATAGGTTATTCGAATCCGGTTTGGGATAAATTTTAGTGTATTCGGTCAAATAAGATAGCGCTTTTTTAAGTTTTCCGATTCTCATATAAGCAAGTCCCAGATAAAACTTGGAAACCTTATATGCATGTGTTCCGTTATATTTATTTTTAAGTCTTTTAAAGTAAGAAACGGACCCGATAAGAACCTTTTGATTTTTACCGTTAAAAGACATATAAAGCCTTACGCCTTTCCATAGTAATTTATTGGCATTTTCATTTCTTTTGTAATTATAATATCTGAAACCAAATACTCCTCCCGCTATTAAGACTATAATTACAAGACCTGTTATAAGCAATAGTTTGTTCCTGACAAAAAAGCCTTCGAAATCTATTCCATCCATAATAAAACCTTTTAACCCCTTTTTTATTAAACAAATTAATTTATAATATATAGCCTATAGCCGTTATATTTTATATTTTTTTAACAAAGTCATTGCATTTTCTTTTAATTTGTCGAGTTCTTCTTTAGTTAATCCAGCCCCCAACCCGACATTATTATATTTTGTTTCGTCCAAAATGTCCGAAGGCGAATGGGCATCGCTCGAGATAATAAGCCCTGCCCCAAACCTTTTAGCTATATTGGCAATATGCCCGTTTGCGAGACAGTGCCCCTTTCTGTACGAAAGTTCCAAATAAATGCCGTTTTCCTTTGCTAATTTTACCTCGTCTTCCGTAATTAAGCCTGGATGGGACAGTATATCGATATCCCCTTCTAATGCCGCTAAATTTGTTCCCTTTTCCACCGGCTCGCTAAGCGTTTCGCCGTGGACGACAACAATCAACGCGCCTGATTTTCTTGCAAGATTAACGGCATCTTTTATAAGTGCAGGCGGAACATGGGTTATCTCTACACCCGGCAGGACCCTGAATTTATTATTCTTCCCGTATAGTAAATTTATCTTTTCACAAATTTTTTTAATATTCGATAAATTAAGTTCTATATTGGAAAAATCGGCATGGTCGGTAATTGCAAGAGCGTATGCCCCGCAATATTTAGCCCTTCTAATTAATTCGGCGGGAACGAGTTCCCCGTCCGAGAAAATGGTGTGCGTATGAAAATCCGCTATCATAATGGCTGGTAGCCTCCCCGCAAGCTCTTGATTTCCTTCTGTTTTTGAAATACTCTTTCAAGCCTTTCTTTTTTAACTTCTAAAGGAACATCGTCGTTAAATTCTAAAGCTTTAGTGAACGGCCTGGGCGAATATTTAAACCCGAATATAAAATCAAATTTAACCTCGTCCATTAAAGAAAGGGTCATTTCGAAGTCTTCATCGGTTTCACCGGGGAAACCGACTATTATATCGGTTGAGAAGGCGGCATCCGGACACTTTTTTCTAAGTTTTTCTATAAGGTTTAAATAATCCCGTCTGATATAGCCCCTGTTCATAGCGGAAAGTATTCTATCCGAACCGGCTTGAACGGGAAGATGAATGTTTTTTGAAATCTTATCGTTTGCGGAAATCAATTCTATTAATTTATCGTTAAAATCCTTAGGATGGGATGTTAAAAATTTTATTTTTTTAATGCCGTCTATTTTTGTCAACGACTCAAGCATATAAGAAAAATCTTTTTTATTTTTCTTATTAACATCGTCGGGAGACAAATAAGAGTTCACATTCTGGCCTAAAAGAAGAAGCTCTCCCACCCCTTTGTCCGCATATCTTTTTGCGCTATTATATATTATTTTAAAGGGTATCGACCTTTCTTTTCCTCTTACAAACGGAACTATGCAATAGGAACAAAAATTATTGCACCCCTCGATAATCTTAATTGTTGCGAAGCCGCTATCTATCTTTTTATTATAAAAATATTCTTCGACTAAATTAAAATTTTGATAGTCGTCTTCTGCTGTTGCCTTAAGTTCTTCCTTAAACCCATTACCCTTTATACCGCCATTATAATTCTTTTCGAGATTACCGGCAAGAATCTCCGGAATAGATAATATTTCATCTGGAGCAAAACAATAATCTGCTGGTATATCGGCATTATTAATGTTAACCCCGAACTCTTTTTTTAGTTTAATCTGCTTTGCAAAGCAGCCCGCAAGGACTATTTTTTTATCGCCCTTTAATCTGCCAATCTCCGAAACAACCTTATGGTCGGCATTATCCCGGACGCTGCAGGTATTAAGAATAACAATATCGGCATCTTTAATAGAGCCTGCTTTATCGAATCCGTTTTTTAAAAGGCCGTCTTCGATTAAGCCGGAGTCATGAAAATTCATCTGGCAGCCGTAAGTCTTTATAAAAACCCTATTTTTTTTAACGCCTTCCATAAAGTCATTCCCGCGTGGGCGGGAATCTATATAATAAATTTTTATATTCCATAGCTTGATGTTTTTAAGATGGCCGGTCATTCTCCTTAATAAGATTGTTTTTGTAAATCTTACTCATCTTAAAAAAGGGGGCTAATTTATTTTGGACCCCGATGCTTTCCCCTGTTTTTGGGTTTCTCCCCGTATATGAATTATACTCCTTGACGCTGAAGCTTCCAAAACCCCTGATTTCAACCCTTTTTTTCTGAATCAAAGCTTCTTTTATCGCATCGAGTATTGTATTTACGACAGCCCCGGATATTTTAATGGAGATATTATTTTCTTTCGCAAATTTTTCAATAAAATCGGCTTTATTCATTAAAAACCTCTCTAAAATTACCCTATTAAATTATTATATAAATTGCATAAGTTTATTTTTTCTACTAAGAGTTTTTAGTCTATCATATAAGAACATCGGGGTCAACATCTATAATGATTTTTTGGGATGAAAAATATTTGGATAAGCGCGGATTTTGTTTTAAAATATTTATTAATTTATGAAGATTAGACATTCCGCCGGACGACTTTAGTATCGATTGATACCTGAAATTATTTTCTATTTTTTCGATTGGGCAGGGAGACGGCCCCAGAACCGATATATTTGCAAATCCGTTTAATTTAATTATTTCATCGATGGTTTTTCTTAAACTTTGCGCTTTTTCTTTAAGCTTGCCCAGGTTTTTATCGAAGAGCCTTATTGCCGCTATTTTTGAATATGGCGGATAATTATATTCTTTTCTTATTTCAAGCTCTTTTTCGTAAAAACCGACTACATCGTGCCTGGCTGCGTAACGCAATACATAGTTGTCCGCTATAAAAGTCTGAATTACGATACTTCCAGGGTGGCTGCCCCTTCCCGCTCTTCCCGAAACCTGCGTTAATACCTGAAACGCCTTCTCGGCGCTCCTAAAATCGGGAATATTTAACAAACTGTCCGCTAAAATTACAACGACAAGCCCGACATCCGGAAAATCATGTCCTTTAGTAATAATTTGAGTTCCTATAAGTATATCTATTTCTTTTCCCCGCATTTTTCTAAATATGTCTAAGCCCCTTTTTTGGCTTTTTACGATATCCGAGTCAATCCTCTCGACCTTAATATTATCGCTAAATACCTGTTTTATATTATCTTCCAATTTTTGAACACCCACGCCGTACGGTTCGATATTGTCGCTTCCGCACTCAGGGCATAATTTGGGAACACCTTCTTGATAGTTGCAGTAGTGGCATTTTAAAACCCCGTTTTCTTCTGTAATTTTATTGTGTTCTTTGTGATAAACCAGCGATATAGCGCAATTTTTACAAAAAAACTGATGCCCGCACGATGTGCAAATTAAAAATGTAGAAAATCCCCTCCTGTTTAAAAAAAGTATTACCTGCCTTTTTTTATCTATATTGTCTTTTATAAACAAGGTGGACTGATTGGATATAATTTTATCTTTAAATTCTCTTTTCCCTGAATTTTTAAATTCATTTTTTAAATCTACTATATGTACTTCGGGCATAGATTTTCCTGTTATTCTATTTTTTATATAAATGTATTCATATTTTTTAAGTTCCTTTGCATTATAATAAGATTCAAGGGCAGGGGTTGCCGAACCTAAGACACAAACCGCCGGAGCCTTTTTTGAAATCATAACGGCAACATCCCTCGCATTATATAAAAGTCCTGCCTGTTGTTTATAAGAGCTGTCGTGCTCCTCGTCCACTATGATAAGGCCGGAATTTTTTAACGGTGCGAAAATAGCCGATCTCGCGCCTAAAATCAATTTAATATCCCCGTTTATTATCTTAAACCAGTTGACCAATTTTTCTTTTTTGGAAATCTTGCTATGAAATACCGCAAATCTATTTTCTTCAACCAGCTTTTTAAATCTATTTTTTATCAGATGTATAAATTGATTAGTGATAAATATTTCTGGAACAATTATAATAACTTGCTTATTTAAATTTAAAGCAAATTCTAATAAATTAAAATAAATCTCGGTTTTACCGCTTGCGGTAACGCCATGGAGTAAAAATGTTTTGTAAATGCCGCCTTCCATAGCCTCCTTGATTATGTTTATCGAATTTATCTGGTCTTTTGTAAGCCTGTAAGGAATATCGGAAATACCGGCTCCACCTTTACTATCATAATTTTCTTTACCGCTATTTTTATTGTTGTTTGCCTCTTCATAATATTTATCTAAGAGGTTAAAGTGTTTTATATCTATGGATGGCAATGCCGTTTCGAAAACCCTCGATATATTTTCATGATAATATGAGGACAGAAAGCTATATATGTCTTTGTGGGATTCTTTAAAAAAAGAGGCTTTCGAAAGTTGATGTATTTCTTTAAATTTGATATTTTTTAATTCGGCTGAGCCTACTTGGGTTTTTGCTTTAAGATTATAGATATAACCATAAGCCGTTCTGTTTTTTAAAGGCACCAAAACGGCTTTACCTGCTTCAGCAGCGTTTTTAAATTCTTCGGGTACCAGATAACTAAATTTAATATCGGTTCCGCTTTTTGGGATGACTATGTCGGCTATCATAGTTTTATATTATAACCTGCCTCAAGGCAAATAAAAACAAAAAAAGCGCCTCTCAAACAAACAGGGTGGCATATCCCCTATTCCGGACATGTCACCCTGTCATATTTGTATATATAACCTAATCCCTATTTTTATTGAACTTTTGTTTCCTTCTTTATGGTTTTTCCGCCTTCCAAAGGATAGAAACTCCTTCTGTAATAATCATCTTCATTTAATTCGATCTTTTTTCCGTCATGGGTATAGAAAAATTTGCCGTTGCCATACTCTTCTTTCCAAACCTCATCGGCAATCCTTCCATAGCTTTGCGAATATGTGTCCATTTCATCCTTTAGTTCCGATATAATGGAATCGCCCCCTTCCTGCGTCGCTTTTGCACCCCCTTCGGCGACAACCTTCCGCAATATGTGAGGATGGTCTATGATCATGCAGGGGCGAAGCCTGTTTCTAATATCCATTTGCTCTTTTCTAATGGATTTGAAGTACATGGAATTAAGTATTTCTTCCATCGATTTATCAAATATGTTATCCGCGGCAAATTGGGCAAAGACGCACGGTTCCACCCCGCCGTTAGCGTTTATATGAAGATACACTCTGCCGCCGGAAAGACAGCCGTGCGAAAGAATGCCGTCATTCCAGAAGTCGGCAACGACTATCGGCTTATTCTCCCTTATCTCGGCCACCCTTTTTCTTCGATAATTTCTCTGTTCCGCCGTCGGCATAAGGTTCATATCCGGTTCGCGGCCGATAGGAATATAGTTAAAATACCAGCCGAGAAAGCACCCCTGTTTAATGTAAAAGTCTATAAATTCATCGCTAACTATTACATTATTATTAAACCTTGTGGCCGTCGCCGAAAACCCAAAAAGCATTCCGTTGTCTTTAAGGTAATTCATTGCCGAAACAACCTTCTTGAAATGCCCTTTCCCCCTTCTTTCATCGGTCTCGTCTTCAAAACCCTCGACGCTGATGCATGGAAAAACATTGCCCATATTGGCAAGCCTTTCAGCCATTTTTCCATCGATTAACGAACCGTTTGTATAAACTTGAAAATAGCAGTCGCTATTTTTTTCGATTACATCCAGAATATCTTTTCTTACAAACGGCTCCCCGCCGGAGAATGTATAGAAAAATATCCCGAAACTTTTACCTTCCTCGATAATTTGGTTGATTTTTTCGTATGAAAGCATATCCCTTCTTGCGTAGTTTGCGGAATAACAGCCGTAGCATTTTAAATTGCAGTGCATCGTCGGGCTTATAACATAAAAAAGGGGCGGATAAAACCCGTTCCTTTCAATAAACTCTTTTCTTTTTTCGCCGCTTAACAGTAAAAAATTAGAAATAAAATTGTCCAAAATCCCCTTTTTAACATTTTTAGAGAGATATGGAAGTTTTCTTTTTAAGTTTATAAAAATATGGTCGAAAAATATTTTACCTGCGGGAGCTTTAAAGTTATTTAATTTATCGGAAATCTTGATTATCGTTTCGTCGGTTAGTTTTGGAATAATATAATTGCTTGCGAGATAAAGAGTATTCCTTACAACTGCGCTCTTAACCCTTATTCTTAACGATGATGACTCAATCATGTGCATCCCCCTATAATAATTAATATTACACTTAATTCAATATTATTTTAATATTATATTTTATGTTATAAATATTATTTTTATTTTTGGAGTTTTTTAAATATTTTACCGCTTTAATGTTTTTGAATTATCACCCCCCCCATTTTTGAAGTTTTTCTTATCTAAATTTAAGTTAATTTAATATATTTACCGGATAAATTTTTTTAAAACCCGTTCTTTGCCCGCTAAATAAATTTTACCACGATAATATAAAAAGTCAAAAATATGTGAATCTAAATTTGATTGAGCATATATTTTTCTAAAAATTTATATATGTTTTCAGCATAATTAAAGGCTTTTTCATTTTTAATATTAACGCCTGTTTTAATGTTATTAACCGTTATATCGCCTAAAACCAACCTGAACGCCGATGACCATGCGCACGAAGTAAATTTATTATTGTAGCCCCCGCCCCCAAGCCATATTTTATTTACATTTTTTTCATTAATATTTTTTATTACATTTAAATAACCTTTTAAAGATAAATTAATATGGGACAATAAATCGAATTTTGATGTATCCGCCCCTATTTGCGCCACTATTACATCAGGTTTAAACCTGTAGAAAACGGCATCAAATACTTTTGTAAAATTAGTGATATAGGTATAATCATCGGTTCCGGGATAAAGGGGAAAATTAACCGAACCTTTTTCTTCGACATAACCCTCTGCGGGAAATAAAAAATCGCCGCTTTCATGGAAAGACAATATTAATAAATCTTTTTTGTTTTTTAAATCTTTAAAAGCATCCGCTACGCCGTCGCAAAAATGCGCATCGATATCAACATATAAAACTCTCTTTCCATATTTCAATAGTCTTAATATCGCATAGACGGGGTCATTTACATAACAAAATCCCCAGGCATAATTTTTTTTTGCGTGATGCAGTCCTCCCGGAAAATAAAACACATCCGAATAATTTTCTTTAACAATTAAATCGGCGGCTAAATTAACTGCCCCTATATGAATGCTTGAGGTGGTAAAAATTCCTTTAAAATAGGGATTATCAGTGGTTCCTATCCCGTATTTTTTTGGGACATATTTTGTTTCATCTTTTTCTGTATCGTAAAGATATTGGATATAATCAGCGTCATGATATAAACTCATATCGGACAGGGCAGCCGGCAAAGCGACAAAGCTATCGTAAACTCCTTTAGAGTATTTTTTAATTCTTTGCATCGTAAAAATGATTCTTTCCCTCTTTAAAGGATGGTAAGAGGCATATTTATATTTTTCTAATTCTTTATTGTATAAAAGAGCTATTTTTTTCATTTTCTATTCTTATATTCTTTTATTTATGATTTTAAAGGCTGGATTTTGAAGAAAAAATAATTAAAGAGGCGGCTAAACTTAATATTGCGGCATATAAATATGAATAACTGGCGGAGGCATAATAAAGAAGCCCCATAAGGATATTTCCACCGAATAACCCTAAACTTCTTGCGGCGGTGAGCGATCCCATTCCTCTTCCTATTGTCTCGTTTTTGACGATTAAACTAATTGCAGTAGGTTCTATAGTTTCTATAATGCCCAGAGATATTCCAAGAATGGCAACGCAAATGTAGTACAATAAAGGATTTAAAGAAAATGCAAATATCAACGCCATACCAAGAGAACCTGCAAAAGTAAGAAAATAACCGAAACCAAGTTTATTAATAGTTTTAGCTATTGTTTTTCCGGCAACCAGGCCTGTTAGCGCCGTGCAGATAAAAAATAAAACATATGAAAGAATACCCAAAGCATCATTTTTAGAGGATTCGGCTATAGTTAAAATCGGAAATCCAAAGCTGAAAGAACTAAAGCCGTATAAAGAAGTCGCAATTAAAATCTTTTTAAATAAATTTTCATTTGAATCGCTATTTTTTTTATCTAAACCCGCATTATCGTTTGGTTTGTTATTGCCGCCTTTATTGATAGCGGCATTCTTTTCAGGATTATTATTTATACCGCTTTTTCCGCCGTCATTGGGATTGTTGGCTAATTTTTTCTTTGAAATCAATGTTAAAAAAAGAGTTGAGATTAGTAAAGGGATAGTAGTCATTAATAAGATATATTTTAAAGGAACATGATAAGTAAATAGAATTAACGCATAAATACCCGCGAGGAATCCTCCTCCCTGATCAAGCGCATGCAAAAAACCAAAAGCTTTTCCGTAAAATTCTTTTAGGACAGACCTTGAAAGCAGGACCCTTCTTGAAGGAGACCTGAAATTTCTTGCCCACCATCCCGTTGAAAAGAATGCAACCGCTTCCGCGGGATAGAGGCTGAATCCTGTAAAGGATAGAAGAGGTATTAAAAGATTGCCTATGATTGTAATTTTTTTATGGCCGAATTTATCTCCCGCCCTTCCGCCGAAATAACCGAAAAAAGCCCCTATTCCATAACTTATTGCAGAAGCAATGCCGAAATAGATGACGGAACTATGCAGGTCTAAAACCAGGAATATCGGAAATATTACCAGAACGGCCTGATAGCCTAAATCGGCAAAAAACGCCGATAACGATATAAAAAGAACATTACTGTTTAACCATTTTTTTTCAGAACCTCTCATATCCCCCTTATTTTTATAATTATCGTGCTTCCACATTTACAGTTGTGTTGTTATTTATTGCGTATATATTAATATTTTTATGCCCAAAACTCAAGGACTGGAGTGAAGCAATTTTTGGTATTTGCATTTTTAAGGATTTTTTGCGATAATGATACTTTAGAATTGAGCGAAACTTAATTCGAAATGAGTACGACATATCTTTGTAAAGTGGGGGGTTAGCCCAGTTGGTAGAGCGACGCCTTCGCATGGCGTAGGCCGCGGGTTCGAGTCCCGTGCCCTCCACCACTTAAAAATTATAAACCGCGCTTAAAATTTGCGCTCCCGTTTTCGGCCGCGTATTTCAATAATATTTTTAACGATAAGATATCGGTTTTGATATTATCGGCTTCGCTTTCCTTTTCCTTTCTTTCTATTTTTTCGTAGGCAAACTTTTTCAATGCGATTTCTATTTCGGCTTCGATTTCTTTTTTGTTTTTGTCAAAAAATTCTCTGCCGGTTTTGCCGATGATTTCCCCGACTTGTTTTTCCAATTCTTTTTTTTCTTTCTCCAGTTCGTTTATTTCTTTGGATAAATCTGTTTCCATTTTTATCGTCTCCGTATGGGTTATTTTAATGTCCTGTATCGTTTGGGTAAAAAGGCAGGCAATATTCGGCAAATATTATTAGATTAACGGATATCCGCTATATTGTTTCTTTAATAGCTTTTACAATAATGCCGGTGGTTTTATCCAAATCTGCCCGCGTATGTTTTGAACTTAAAAACATTGCTTCATATTGCGATGGAGCTATAAATAATCCTTGATTTAGCACATTGCCGAAAAATTTTTTAAATAGATTTGTGTCGGATTTCATTACATCTTCAAAATTATTAACATTCCCTCTTTTAAAAAATATTGTAAGCAAGGAAGATATAGAATTTATCGTTATTTTATCGTCAAAATTTTTAAGTTCGCCCCTTAAACTTTTAACCAAATAATCTGTAGCTTCGTTTGCCTTAGACACTGCATCGTCTTCTTCCATGGCTTTTATAGTCGCCATACCTGCGGCTACGCATATAGGATTACCGGAAAGCGTTCCAGCCTGATATACCGGACCGGACGGCGAAAGATATTCCATTATATCCCTTCTTCCGCCGAAAGCGCCTATTGGAAGTCCTCCGCCGATGATTTTACCGAGGCAGGTAATATCGGGTTTTAAATTAAACAAACCCTGGGCGCCTCCTAATGATAGCCTAAAACCAGTTATAACCTCATCAAATATAATCAATCCGCCGTTTTCATGGGTTAAATCTATCAAACCTTTTAAAAAACCTTCCTCAGGCAAAACGACCCCCATATTTGCGGCAACAGGTTCTATTATAACAGCCGCTATTTCCCTCTTGTTGTTAGAAAAAAGTGTTTTTACGGAATCTAAGTCGTTATAAACCGCAACCAGAGTATCTGCGGAAACGCATTCGGCAACTCCCGACGATGACGGAACTGATGTCGTTAATGCTCCCGAACCTGCCTTTACAAGCATTGAATCGGAATGACCATGGTAGCATCCCTCAAATTTTATGATTTTATCTCTTTTTGTAAAACCCCTTGCAAGCCTTATTGCGCTCATAACCGCTTCCGTTCCCGAATTAACGAGCCTTATCATCTCGACGGATGGGAAATGCCTGTTAATTAAACCCGCGAGTTCTATCTCGCCTTCGGTGGTAGCCCCGAAACTGAATCCGTTTACAGAGGCATCCGTTATAGCTTTAATCACACGCTTATCGCTATGCCCCAAAATCATGGGTCCGTAAGACATTACATAGTCGATATATTCGTTTCCGTCTATATCGTAAATTTTGCTTCCTTCCGCTCTTTGTACAACAACAGGGGAAAGGCCGACCGACTTAAATGCGCGCACAGGGCTGTTGACGCCCCCGGGCATCACGGCTTCGGCAATTTTAATAATATTAAGACTATTATCGCGGTTCATAAAATTTTCCTTTCATTCTTTTTATCTATTTTGTTAATATTACTCGGTTTTATTGTTTTTGGCAGATATGGGGCAAAAAACTTAAATACCTCTTCGTTCCAGCCCGGTAAAACAACATGTCCGCTATTTTTTGCAATAAATAATTGCTTTTTGGACTTAATTAGTTTATACACGGCAAAACTACCCTTAGGCGGACAGTCTTCATCTTTAAGCCCTATTCCGACAAGAACGGGCGCTTTTATCCAGCTCGCAAAATGCTTCGCATCGACATAGTAAAGCGACCCCATAACCTTAGCCCTGTCTTTCGGATATTTTTTTAAAAACGCTTTAACTTCCATATACGGCCCCATTTTGGCAAGGGGCATCTGCACGGGAATATCGCTTAAAAACGGAACATCTCCCGCCGCCGCCGTGATGTGATGATCTATTGCGGCATCTATTAAAGAAAGTCCTCCGCCCATGCTCCCGCCTGTTACAAATATATATTTTGAGTTTATGCTCCTATAATGCTCAAGAAACCTTAGCGATGCAAGCGAATCCATTACAATTTTTACCATTGAAAATGTCTTCACACGAAGAATGCCGTCCGTCATAAGCCCGGGAAAACCGGGATTATAAACTGCCCTGCTTCTCCCGTGCCCCCTTAAATCGATGGAAAGCGCGCCGTAACCCCTTCTTGCAAAGAAGTGCGCCCAGCCCGGTGTTCCGTAAGAACCGTAACCGTGCAATAAAAGAACCCCCGGATACTTTTTCCCTTTAACGCCGTAAGGAATGGCAAAATAACCTTTAAGTCGCAACCCGTCGTAAGAGGTTAGCGTCAAATCGTATGTTTCAATTTTATTTATCCTGTCGTTATAAAGCGGTTTTAGAGTATATAAAACCTTTTCTTTGCGAAGGTTCTTATACATGCCGCGCCAGAACTTTTTAAACTTTTGGTATTTGGTAAGTTTTATTCTTTCGATATTATTCGAAACTTTATTAATGGGTTTATAAGATTTATTGGTGCTTGAGAAATTTCTGTATAAAAAAATCGAAATCACAAAAATAACTGCTGCAAGTAGCAGTATATAAAATATTTTATTTTTCATAGTTTTCTATATGCCATAAAAATAGGCATCTTTTCGGCTTAACTCAAAAAGATGCCTATTCATAGATATTATTTAAGTTAAATTTATTTTAATGATTCGAGATACTCGGCCACTGTTTTAAGCTGCGCATTATTCAGATTGTGGTTTGGCATCATTGTATTGGGATTATGAACCTTTGGGGTGTTGATTTGCACTTCGAGCCAGTGAACAGACCTGCCTTTGGTTCCTTCATTCGATAAACTCGGCCCTATTGAACCGCCTTTGCCGTTTATTACATGGCAGCCAGTGCAACCTTGAGCATTAATAATTTTCATTGCAGCGGCTTCTAAATTCTTTGAAACAGGCTTGCTTGAAGCTTTAGTTGATGCCTTTGCGGCTGGAGCAGCTGTCGTACTCGGGGCAAGCGCCGTTGGCGCGGCAGTTGTTTTTGCCGCAGGTTTTGGCGGGGATGGCTTTTGAGCGCATCCGTAAAGCCCTACGCCGATAAATAATAAAAATAAAGCGGTAAATAAAACGGTTAATCCTTTTCTTGCTTTCAAGGTTTTTTCCTCCCTAAATTTTTAAAATTAATAAAATAAAATTTTATAAACATCAATTTTAAATATATTATATTTATTTAATTTTTTGTCAAGTTTAAATTTTAAAGCCTGCTTCCACTTCCATAATATCCAGAATTTTCAATCCATCGGGCAGAAAATAATTAATTAAACCCTTTAAATTATCCACCCCGCCAGGCGGCTTATTTTTTATTTTAACCGTCAAATATAAATTATCGCTTTCGCTCATAAACGGTATCGGATTAGAATAGCTGACTTTTGGCCTTGGGCTGAATCTCGATTCTTTATAGGCGATAGGAAGTTTTACAATTCTAAAAACCCTTAGCAGTATTTTGGCGGTCTCCAGATGCCCGAGATATCTTATGGCCCCCCTCTTCGAATATTTAATTAAAAGTTTAGAGGTGGTCTCTTTTTCTGGCGCAGTTATACCCTTGTCATTTTTTTGTTTTTTATGGATTTTAACATTTTTCGCCGGAGGTGAATAAATCGGGCTTATCTCTTCAAAGTCGCAAACCCCGCACAAATAACAAACCTTTCTGCAATTTTCCGTCGATAAGCTCTCTTCTTTGCTCTGTTTTTTAATGCCGCCTGTTCCGGTTATAACATCCGAACTAAAATTATAAATCGAAGCCGCATTCTGTTTATAGGCTTTTTTAAACTCGGTTTTAAGATAATCTTTTTTAACCAATATATCTATAAAATCCCATGGTAAAGCCTCATTTAAGTCCTTTTCATCGTAAAGATATTGGTTTATTATATTGCCGCAGCTTACATTATCAAATGAATTTAACGCCTTGAGCCACGCATCGTAATTAAACAATTTCATTTCGCTGTCATAAACTGCCCCAAATTTATAAGCCTTATAAATAATTTTAGAGGTAAACCCGTCGCCCCTCGAAATTAGCCCCTCTATAAAGCTGACCTTCGGGTCTTGATACCTCAGATTTACATTTATTGGTTTTAATAACCTTTTTAAATAGTTAATCTTAAAATTAAGCTCGGACGCTTTATTTATGGGATGCCATTGAAAAGGGGTATGCGGTTTAGGAACGAAGTTATTGACATTAACCGTTATATTTAAGCCTTTCGAAACCCTTTTTATCTTTAAAATCAAGTCCCTGATGCCGTCGATATCGGAAATTCTTTCGTAAGGCAGACCGATCATAAAATATAATTTAAGGCTTTTAAATCCCCGTTTCGATAAATTTTCAACCTCTTCGAGCAAGTCGTATTCCGATATATTTTTATTTATTATATCTCTAAGCCTTTGAGTTCCGGCCTCCGGGGCAAGGGTAAAATTAGTCTTTTTAACCTCTGCCGTTTTTTCCAGAATATTTTCGCTGAGGGAACCTATTCTCATAGAGGGAAAAGACATCGATACCCGCATGTCTTCGCTTAGGTGCGATAATTCGTCCAATAAACCGTTAATGTCGGAATAGTCGCCCGTCGATAGGGACGATAATGAAATTTCATCAAGTCCCGTATCCTCAATGCCCTTTTTTATTACTTCCACAATCGTATCCTTTCTTCTTTCCCTGACGGGCCTATAAATATAGCCGGCCTGACAAAACCTGCATCCAGATGAACAACCCCTTGCTATCTCAACCGAAAACCTGTTATGCACGGTTTCTATTAGCGGAACAATATTTTTTTTAACATAACCCATCAAATTTAAGTCATAACATATTGCTTTTTTTACATTTTTTGAATAACCAGGAACATACACACCTCTTATTTTGGCAAGCTCTTTTTTTATATAGTCTTTAAAATCTTTTTCGGCGATAAATCCGTTTTTAAGGTCATTTTTAACCCTTAAAACCGTATCGCAAACCAAAACCGTTGCAATCTCGCCGTCCCCTATTATAAAAAAATCCATGAAATCGTTTAACGGTAATGGATTGAAAGCACACGGTCCGCCCGCCCCGATTAACGGATGGCTAAATTCCCTGTCCTTCGAGAAAATAGGAATACCGGACAATTCCAGCATAAATAATATATTAGTGTAGGAAAGTTCATATTGAAGGGAAAACCCTACAATATCGAATTCTTTTATATCTTCAAACGATTCCAATGAAAAAAGGGGTATTTTGTTTTCTTTTAGTTTTGAGCTCATATCGGGATAAGGCAAATAAACCCTTTCGCATGCTATATAATCTTTTGAGTTTAATATATCGTAAATAATTCCCATTCCGATATGGCTCATCCCCAGTTCATAAAAATCAGGAAATGCAAGCGCATACTTAACGGGCATTTTTTTAATGTCCTTTTTTGAAATACCCTGTTCGATGCCTAAATATCTGATTGGCTTTTGGACAAAGGGAAAGATGTTATCATTTAATTTGCCGAATAATCTTGATTTATTCATTTTAACCATTATATAATAAAAGGAAATATTTTAAAAATAATAACATTTAAACCTAATAAACCTGATGAACAATGCCATCCAGATTATCGTAATTGCAATCATTCCCGTTTTATTTGCAATAATATTGCACGAAGTTTCACACGGCTATGTAGCGCATATCTTCGGCGACGATACCGCAAAGAATGCAGGCAGATTAACTCTTAATCCCATAAAACATATAGACCCTTTCGGGACAATTTTACTTCCTTTGCTTTTAATTCTTTTGGGTTCGCCCTTTCTATTCGGTTATGCAAAACCTGTTCCGGTGAATTTCAACGGACTTAAAAATCCAAAAAGGGATACGGGATTTGTTGCGGCCGCAGGTCCGGTTACCAACTTTTTACTTGCGCTAATCTCATTCATATTCTTAAAAATAATTCTCGCAAATTTCCCTATAATGAATATTTACCTCGCTTATTTTATAAGCCATTTTAAATTCCAGGCAGTAACCGGAGGGGTATTTTTTAAATTTTTCATCTATCCGGTAACATTTATGCTTTTTATCGGTATAATGATAAATCTTGTCCTTGGAGTATTTAATCTGATACCGATTCCGCCGCTGGACGGCGGAAGAGTTGCGGTCAGCCTCCTGCCTGCGCCGTTTTCGGATTACTTAAGCAGGATTGAACCATTTGGAATATTCATAATCCTTATATTATTGCTGATAAATCCGGGGAACTTTTTGGGTGTTTTATTTAATTTTATCGTAAATAATATAGTTTTAAGAAATTTATAATATATATAATAATATGTATAATATAAATTAAAAAGTTAAATCCTCATATGTCATCACAGGGCAAGGAACCCGCAACCCCAAGCACTAATGTTAATTTAAATAATGTAAGCCTTCAAGCCTACGACGGCCCGTTAGATTTGCTTCTATCCCTTATAAAAAAAAACAAAATAAACATTTACGACATTCCTATCATAGAAATTACAAGTCAATATTTAAATGCGCTCGGGCTTAACGAGGAGGAGGCGTCCGCTTCTTTGCCAAGTTTTAATCTGGATTCAAGCGGAGATTTTATCGTTATGGCGGCCCAGCTTATATATATTAAATCACTGATGCTTTTACCGTCTTATTACGATAAAGAGAAAAATATGGCGGGGGAAGAAGATATAGACCCAAGAACCGAACTTGCCAATATGCTTATAGAGTATCAGAAGGTTAAGGAGGTCGCCTCTTTTTTGGATAACAGGCCTATTTTGGGCCGCGATGTGTTTGAAATTAATATATTTCGTAAAGATAAGCCATTTGAACCCGAACAGGAAAAATCAAAAGAAATCCTTTTTGAAGCAAACATTTTCATTCTTTCCGAGTATTTTTATTATAAAATAACCGAAGCTAAAAAAAGGATAAATACATACGAGATAACAAAAGAGCACTTTTCCATTAAAGATAAAATTATCGAGATAATGGAAAGATTTAGCATAGTCGAAAGAATTATATTTTCGGGGCTTATGAAAGAAGTTACCTCTAAGGATGAGTTATTCACCTATTTTCTGGCCATCCTTGAGATGTCAAGATTGGTCTTAATAAATTTAGATCAGATGCAGCCGTTTGGCGAAATATATATATCTCCCGTTGCCGGCAGCGTTTTAAATTATAAGCCAAAAATTATTAATATAATGTAATTACTCATTAATTTTCTTTTTAAATATCAGCTCGGCAACTTTTTTATTTAATATCCTATATTGTCCCGAGGGTAAATCCCCGATATAAAGCCCGCCGATGCCAACCCTTTTAAGCATCATAATTTTAAGATTGAAAAACTCCAAAAGCCTCCTTATCTCCCTATTCTTTCCATGATTTAAACTTATAGATAGAATAAACTTTCCCGATTTTTTATTTACGACTCTGACATCCTGAGGTTTCATTAAACCCGTTTCTTCAAGATTTATTCCTTTTTTTATTTTTTTTAGAAGTTCATCCGTAAGTTCGCCCTTTACCTCGACTATATAAGACTTAACGACATTAAATTTTGGATGGGTTGCCTTATATGTAAAATCACCGTCGTTGGTTAGTAAAAGCAAGCCCTCGCTCATAAAATCAAGCCTGCCCACCGGGAATATATGTTTATGGCTTAAAGTCTCCTTTTTAATTAATTCCATTACCGTTTTAAAACCCGACTCGGATTTTACGGCTGTAATATAGCCCTGAGGCTTGTTTAACATTATGTAAACAGGTGGTTCCGCCTTATAAACGATTTTTTTTCCGTCAAAGCTTACTTCGTCGCCGGTATTTACAAATGTTGCAAGGTTTTTAACGCTTTTACCGTTTATAATAATCCTGCCTTCTTTTATTATACCGTCAGCTTCCCTTCTTGAAACGCCGGTTCTTGCCGCAAGAAATTTATTTAATCTTAAACCCTGCTGCATCAAACCGGATTTTTTTACGGTTTTAGGCTTTTTTTCTATCAAAATACGATTCCCTCCATTTGCGTCGAGGCTTGTGCATAAAGTTTCATAGGAATGCGGCCGGATAAATACGCAAGCCTGCCCGCTTCTACCCCTTGCTTCATTGCAAGCGCCATTTTTACGGGATTATTCGCTCCGGCTATTGCAGTATTAATAAGAATTCCGTCAACGCCGAGTTCCATCGTCTTACAGGCATCGGACGCCGTCCCGACCCCGGCATCTACTATGACCGGCACGGAAACCGTCTCTTTTATTATTTTGATATTATAAGGATTTCTAATTCCTAAACCGGAACCGATAGGCGAAGCAAGCGGCATAACAACGGGGCACCCTATATCCTCGAGTTTTTTAGCCAAAACAGGATCGTCCATCATATACGGCATAACCGTAAAACCCTCTTTTACCAAGATTTTTGCAGCCTTAATTAACTCCTCGTTATCGGGATAAAGAGTTTTTGCATCGCCGATGACTTCAAGCTTAACTAAGTCTGTCTTAAAGACTTCAAGCTCCCTTGTAAGCATTAAGGTGTTAACGGCATCCTCCGCTGTATAACACCCTGCCGTGTTCGGCAAAAGCGTAAACCTGTCTAAGTCGATATACGACAGCATATTGTCCTTTGCGTTGAAATCGATTCTTCTGACCGCCACTGTTATAATCTCCGCACCAGAGGCAATTGCCGAGTCTTTCATAATTTGAAAATCGGGATACTTCCCTGTTCCGACTATAAGCCGCGATTTAAATGTATATTTTCCAATCTTTAATCCGTCGTCCATTAAATAGTTATTATTGCCTGCATCATTATTCATTTTGAAACCCTCCGATTATTTTCGATATCTTTATTAATATTTGAATATTTTAACCGCCGGGCGCAATGCTCACCAAATCCACCTTATCGTCTTCCTTCAAGATGAACCCTGCATAACCGCTTTTTGGCACGATTTCTTTATTAACTGCAACGGCGGTACTTTTAATATCCAATTTAAAATTATCTATAAGAAGCCTTACAGATAGATTTTCCGCAACCTCAAATTCTTTTCCGTTAATATATAGCTTCATATTATTTCAAATAAAATCGTTATTAAAAAATTCAATATAGTTATATAATGTATCCCTTCTTACGGGAATTTTTCCGGCTCCGCCGATTAATTTCTTTATTTGTTCTTCAGGCAAATATTCGCCGAATTCCCCTCCTGCGCTTTTGGTGATATTTTCTTCCATTAAAGTCCCGCCAAAATCGTTAACGCCGCATTCAAGAGATTTTAATGCAGCGGGGACGCCGATTTTAGGCCAGCTTGTCTGAATATTTTTGATATTATCCAGATAAAGCCTTAAAATGGCATAAAACTTAAATACTTTATCCTGCACCAATGTTGAATCTACCTTTTTTCTGAGAGATGTTTTGTATGAAATAAACGGTAATGTAATAAATTCCGTAAACCCGTTTGTTTCATCCTGAATTTGCCTTATTAAACTCAAATGATAAACTATATCGAGGTTTGATTCGATATGGCCGAAAAGAATAGTAGCGGAGGTTTTAATACCCATTTTATGGGCCGTTTTTATAATTTCGACCCAGACATCGGTATTTATTTTTTCGGGGCAGATTTTACCTCTTGTTTCTTGCGCTAAAATCTCCGCCGCAGTTCCGGGCATCGAGTTTAAACCCGATTCAACCAATTTTGAAATAACAAACTCAATCGACATACCGGCAGTTTTTGAAATCTCGAATATCTCCTGCGGTGAAAATGCGTGAATATGTAAATCGGGGAAGTTATCCCTGACGATTTTAATTAGATTAAAGTAGTAATCCGGCTTTAATTTAGGATTTATGCCGCCCGTTACGCATATTTCATCTATACCTATCTTTTTTCCTTCCGAAATCTTTTCGAGTATCCTATCGTAATCCAACAAAAATGCATCTTTAGACCTTTCGGTTCTTTTATATCCGCAGAACTTGCAATTTAAACCGCATATGTTTGTAAAGTTAATGTTCCTATTGACGACAAATGATACCATATTGGAATTAATTTTTTGATTTTTTATGTCGGCAATGTGAATAATATCACGCCCTCCCTCTTTTTCTTCCAGTAGGCAAAGAAGTTCCTCGTCATTGATTCTTTCAAAAGATAAAGCCTTTTCAAGTACGGAATTTAATTTAGCCATACATTTGTAGCGCATAGTCAAAGACCATGCTTTATTATCAAATTATTTAAATAAAATATTTTTAGGAGAATAAGCTTAGCGGCAAAGGAAAGAGAAAAACGGCAGTCTTAAACTGCGCCCATGGCGGTTTATACGCTAACAATATCTTAATCTTAACGCTTTTTTACTTCCCTACGCCGGCATTATCCGTATTCAGGTTCAAAGGGTTGCGAGTTAAAGGCTTGTTTGTTATTTAATCTAACCAAACCTGCCGTAACTCGACTCTCAGCCAGATTATTAACGGCACCCCTAATTTTAACATTGTTTAAATCTACTTATATATTATAACCTATTTAATAACCCCAATCAAGAAATTCTTATGTTTGTTATTATAGACTTTTACGCATGCCACCTTTACGGTTAAAATATCATTTTTCGCCGTTAAAGGAACAAAATAGTATTCCAAAAGGACCGATTTTTTAATATGTCCAAATGTTCCGGTTCTTTTATTTATGAAATTTTCAGCCTTATTTTCCGGCATAGTTAAAAAATTAAAATCTCCCGCATTTTTATGGACAACGGTTAGATTATGAAACAGGTAATATATGTTGCCATGTTTTGTTTTGATAAAATTAATGTTCCTGCGGGTTTTCATCCTATTTTTTATAATCTTATCCGACATGTAATATGTTAGATAAAACCCCTGCTTTTTAAAATTATAACTGCTGATGTCGGCCCTGATATATTCTTTAAAATACTTTACCGAACTTACGAACTTCATTAACTTTTCTAATTTTTGTTTATCCTTATAAAAAAGTTTTTTCCATAAAAACGAATTATACCTGTCATGCATATATTGAGCAGGATTGACAATCTTTATGTATGTCGTAATATCGTTTTTATTTATCGGCTGGTTTGCGGCTTTTAAATATAGAGCGTAAATAATCGGATCGGAGGCGTAAACGCCATGGCAGACTCCGGTGTCTGTACCAGCAAAAGCCCTATTATCAAATGCTATACTTAAAATCGAAACATTCAAAACGGCCGTTAAGAATAAAAAAGCCGCCCAAAACACCATTTCCCTTGTTCTGCCGATTTCTCCTTTCATACCCGCATCCTCCCTCTCATAGCATAATTTTTATTTTTTCAAAATATCATAAAGTATAAATTAATTATTTTTAGTTAATTTTAATAAAATAGTCAAACCTTGTCAAATTTTAAATACTAATGCCCTAATAATTTTATATAAAAATCATAATATTTATAAACCCTCATTATATAAATTTCCGTCTGCCTGTAAGGCGGGATAATAAATTCTCTGCGGTTTTTTGCATATATTGTTTTAACGGAGTCGGGACCTGCGTTATAGCATGCTAAAGCGGGAACAGGTCTATAACCGAACATCGTCAGGCAATAGCGCAAATATTTGGCGCCGGCAATTATGTTTATCAAAGGATTAAAGGCATTTAAATTCATGGTTTTTGCCGTATCCGGCATAATTTGCATAAGCCCGACCGCCCCCTTAGAACTTGCCGCATAAATATTGAAGCCGCTTTCCGCCCTCATCACCGCAATAAGAAAGGGAAGTGGTATGCCGTATTTATTCGATGCAAATACTATTGTTTTATCAAACAATTTATGAGAAAATTTATACTCTTTTTTAGAAAATCCAAACCCGTAGGAAACACGAGCTAAAAATATATAATTTAAAAAAATAACAAGCCAAAACAGCGCTACGAATATCGATTTTTTTTCTAAAAAAAATCTAATGTTAAAATTTTTCATTGCGCGCTTAACCTTAAGGTTAAAATTTATAAACCAATTTATCGAGTTTATTATTGCCGTCATAATTTATATAAGCGGCAAGCCTTATTTTTGATAAATCCTTCTGCGCCAAAAATATCGTTTCGCCAGTGATTTTATTGAAACTGCCCAAAAGCATTTTATCTTTCAGATTTGACTTAAAGGGCAATCCTTTGGCGCCGCTTTTTGATTTTTTAAATAATTCTATTTGGCAGTTAACCGTTTTATTCGATAAATTTATTATGGAAAAATTTATTAATTCAAAAATCCCTTCGATTCGAACAGATTTAATCATCAGCTTAAATTTTCCATTTTGACTTTTAACTATTTTACCGATGCGTATTTTGTAATTATTTAACATTTTATGTTTTTTTAAAGATATGTTTGAATTTGAAATAAATGCGGGATAAAGCAAAGGTTTTAATTTTACGGAATGTTTATTTTGCTTTTTTTTATTTTTCCCGTTTAATATATTTTTGATTTTATTATCCGGTATATTGTTTAATTTAAAAGAATCTCTCAAAACCTCTTTTTTCAATTTGTCCGCGCCCCTATAATCATCGTAATGCCTTAAGCCAAAACTTGGAGCATTTTGGGCGCATCCAGACAGCAGGCAAATAATTAATGTATTACTTAATAAATATATTACTAAGTATTTATATTTATAAAATTTATTTAATTTATTATATTTCATAATTTATAATTTTTTCACCTGCCGGTTTTTAGTTTTTAATTGTTTAATATATTGTCTATCCTTAACCTAACGAGTTTTCCGTTAACAAGGGTATGGATGGATAATTTGAGGTTATATCCTGCTCCAATTTTAGATTTTTTAAAAATAATCACATTTCTTACGATTTTATAAGGCATGTACTCAGTATTATGCGGGGTATGGTTTATAATATATATCTCTTTAAAAACATTTGGATTATAACCGTTAAAAAAACTTCCGCCCTCCCCCTCGTAAAGGTATATGTTGCGTATAAAAAACGGTTTATTGTTATTATTGGTTATCTGATATTCGAGATAATAAATCGACTTTATATGGCTTATAGAAATAACGGTTAATGTTAAGCCAAATTTTCTCGATATTTTGTTTATTTTTAATCTGTTAACTAAAAGTATTAAATTCATAACCTCTTTCCTTTCTTTTATTAGCTTAATCTGTTTTTCATTTAATATCGCAAACTTAGATTTATATTTTTGCAGTAAAGCCGTTTTTAATTTATCTATTTTGCTTTCGATATAATTAGAGGCAAAAACATTTTTTAATGTATTTGCAAGGTTAAGATTGTATGTGACGAGCCTTGAGCTTTTTATTCTTAGAAGTATATTTATAAGGCCGTATTTGGTAAATATCTCGAGATTGCTTGTCGTGCCGGTGTCATATGTTATGGGTTTAATAAATATCCGCCTTCCCACGACCTGCTCCGAAAATGCCCCCGTATTGCCCATAGCGACATCCAGCGGAATTGTCGGAAGCGTAACGACGCTGACATATCCTAGGGCGGTGTTAAGTTTATATATAACCCCAGATTTTATGTCTAATTTATGGATTAGAAACCTGTTTTTAAAGCTATATTTTTTAATATTCGAATAACTTGCGGCGTTCGCAATGCCGCCGCAATGGGTACAATAATTTAAAATAAACAATGAAAACGCTAATGCCGTTAAAAATAAACCGATAATTTTACATTTACCCCTATTTTTAAACATGTTTTACCCCTTTTCTACTATTTTTTTTTTCCATTAATAGCCTAAACCCCATTCCCATTTTCTCCATTCTCACCATTTTCTCTATATTTTTCTAATTTATTATGCATTTTAAGCTTTGAACCTGTCAGCCTTATCTCAAAAATTCGGACATATAAACTGTGCGCCCCTGCGAAAAACATAAAAAGATTTGCGGCGTAAAGAATTACGACTACAGGATACCTTTTAAAAGAGTAGCCGATAAACAGGTAAAAAGAATTAACGGTATATTTAAAATCATAATTGGTAAAATAAAAAAGAACAAATAATCCGCTAAAAACAAGGAAAATTAATTCAAAAATATCGAACTCATAACCATATCCAAATCCATTCGTATTTTTCATTGTTCGAAATAGCTTTTTAATTTTGGTTTATAAATCGGGTGAAGATAGACAATGCCCGGTCCTTTTATCCCATTGCCCGAATATATCCTGTAAATAGCCTGATTTAATTTTAAATCGGCAAAATCATTCGTATCGAAAGAAGGCATTTTTTCATATGTCCTGGTTGTGCCCTGCGAAATAGTGTTGTCTTCAGATAGGAGTCCGCCGACATACGGGTTGAACCTGGCTCCGTCGTCCTGCTCCGTTATATTTTCCGTTATTTTTAACTTATATTCCTTGTCGCATATCTTCGAAGCCTTTTCCCTCGAATAGTCGTCGCTTAATGAAAGCCATATGGAAGACCTTATGTTGCCGATCAATGAGTTAATCTTTTCTTCAGACCCTAATTTTAACTTTAAAGAACTGTAACCCTGCGTAAGAACTATGTTTATTGCCTTTGATTGCCTGCATCGTGCAAAAAATTCCGCGTCAGATTCAATATCTCCAGATGTTACATAATTTTGATATTCGTCGCATATAAAGACCACAGGTCTTTTAAGATTAACGGCGCTGTCCACTGCCGCGTTATAAACCCTGTTTAAAACCGTCCTGAAATAGTCAAGTTTAAGCATAATGCCGATTGCCTTGCCCGTTAAACCATATTTGGATTCAGGCATTCTTAAGATGACTATTTTCCCGTTATTTATCACATCTTGAAAGCCGGGAAAATTTAGTTTTTCTTCGGGCGAGCAAAATGTTTCCTTGTACAGGGGTTTTATAAAATCGGAACAAACCCTCATGGATTCGCTTTTTATTATCGCCTTTGTCCTTTCGTCGAGCCCGAAAAAATCGCCGCCGGTAAAATATGCCGCAGCAAGCCTTATTTCATCCGCGCATCCTTCTTTTTCGTTTATCAAATTGCCGGCATATTCGAGCATATTTTTTAATTTTATTTCATCCGCAATAATCTCATATATATCGCTCAATGTTACATAGCCAAAGCACGACCTTATTAAACCGATAGAGTTTGCGAGCAGGTTGATAGATTTATCCTTCCAGTAGCTATCCTGCCTTCCATCGTTCGAATTCATATTCTCTATAACGGAATACAGCCTTTCGGCAATAACTTTAGCGTCTAAATGCGGATAATGTATCGGATTAAAATAATAACCAGAGCCGGGCTCGATTATAACAATATCCCTTTGCCTGCCGTTTCTTTCGAGAATTCTTACCGCCTCCTTCCAAAAGTCGCCTTTTACATCGAGTATAAGCCCCCCGATCTTTTCAGTCTCCACCCTTTTTTTACAATTTACCAATTGGTCAAAAAATGGATATGCGCAAGCGGTTGTTTTGCCCGTTCCCGTTGCTCCAAAAATAATTAGCCCGGTATAAAGGCCGTTTTTATCCATAATAAGCCATTCAGGCTTCTCCTTTCTGCTCCCGTCCCTATTATGAACTTCCCCGATCACAAGTTGAAAATCATCATATTCCGGCCATGAGGGTTCATATTTCCTTGAAAATTTTTTAACATTTTTGTTTTTATTCTCCGGCTTGAAATATAAATACTTGTTATAAAGCATATTCGAAAATGTATAAGCCGAAATAAACCATGTTGCGAGCGGCGTTAAAATAAAAAAGAACCGGACATATTTAAAATAATCAAAGTAATAAGCTATACTTTTGTCCGAAAAAAAATTTGAAATTATAAAGGTATAAAACAGCTCAAACCCGCATATTAAAATGGATATGCCAAATTTTACAATTAATCCGTTATTGTTTTTATTCAGTTTATTCAAATTGTTGCGCCGTGAGCCTTTTAATAATATTTTTTACCGCCCTGATATCCGAATAATATGTCCACAAAGAAGATTCCAGAATCTTAATGTCTTCGGTTTTAACAAAATCTCTCCCGTTTAAAAAGGCATTAACCTTTATTATTCTAATTACCTCCTTCCACCGCCTATCGGAGACGATAACCTGTTTGTTTTTCAGCTCTTCCCTTATTTCATATAAGACATTAAAAATATCGTCCGAAAAATAGACGCCGCCTGCGGCAATGGTTAAAAGATTTATATCCACAAGGTTTAATCCAATATTTTGGAAATCATAATCGTCTTGTATTTCTAATAATTTCTTAAAATTACCCTTTTCATTTATCGGCAATATTTCCTTGCGAAATAAAAACCTGTCATAGAGCGGCAAAAGATTTTCATTTGATGATTTATCGGGCTTTTCGTTCGAGGTTGCAAAAAGGCTTATTAAAGGGATTTTATGCGGTTCGGGCGCATATATTACCCTTTCGTTCATAATAGCAAGAAGCGAGTTTAGCGTGTGGTGCGGTCCCTTAAAAAATTCATCTATCAAAGCTATGTCACAATTGTCGATACCTATTTTATTTTTAGTATTTTTAGATAATAGGTCGTTTATATCCGTTGCCGGCGTCATCTGAAAATCGAACAGCTTAAGGCCGTGTATGTGTTTTGCCAGCGCTTTTAATATAGCGGTTTTGGCAAGCCCCGGCTCTCCTATTAATATCGAATGTTTTTTTGATAGAATAGCCAATATAATAATATCTACCGCCTCCTTCCTTTCTAAAAATTGCGAGTTAAGGCAGGTTTTAATTCCGCCTATCTTTTCCATAATTAGTTCTATTTTTCCATTGTTATTGTATGCTCTACTCTGTATCAATTGCGCCTCCGCCCCGCATTTCTTATTTTATTTTTATATATGCCGGTTTAAGAAACATTATCTTTATCGGCGTATCTTTGGGCAAGGTTATGCTGATGTTTTGATTTGAATCTGCATAATTATTTATCCCGTTTTGAGCTTGATTAAGCTCATTTTGAGCCACATTCTCCCTTATTTGGTTTTGAAAAGTATAAGGATTTGAGGAATTTATTCCGGAACCCCCTCCGACAAAAATAGACGCCGCCCCGATAACGCCCTGAGCTATGGATGTAAGAATATTTCCGGCGTAATGATAATGCACATCTCCCTTGATTCCTCCCGAACCGTCCGGCATCATTGCAATGGCATCTATGCTAACCTCTTCCCCGCTTCTTTTTATAATTTTATCGAACGAAATATTTAGCCTGTTCAATGAATGTTTAACGCTTACTATTCCAAAAAATTTATCCCCCTTTTTCAATCCTGCTTTCCCACGATAATAGTAGCTATTGGACAATATTGCTATAATAGGAACCCCTGTATTATAAGAAAATATCTTATATTTTGTGTAGGCGCTTACAACTGTTCCCTGCGGAATAACGATGCCTTTATCGCGGTTATTATTATTTTGTTTTGGCGGCGCAGGGTTATAATCCTCAGTTTTAACGGGACGGCCGCCTTCCCTTATTCCTCTCTCCCTGTCTAAAATACCTTTGCCGTAGCTTGCCTCAACAAAAACAACCATCTTTTTGTTTATTTGAGGCATAGCGCTAAGCGTATTTTGTTCCGCGTTATTTTGCCCATAAATGCCGTTATTCTTTGAATTTTTATTTAATTTAATATTCTGGTTTAGCTTTTTCATCTCTTTATTGAATTTAGCGTTAAACTTAGCCGGCTTTCTTGGCATATCCGCCTTACCCCCTTTTTTATCCGCATAATTAAAAACGGAAGGAGAAAATCTTTTTTGGTATTTTAGCGTTTTATCTTTATAAGGATTAAGAACCGATTTTTTATCTTTGCTTATATCTTTAGGCGATTTATGAAAAAATAAAAATTTTAATACCAAAATTATAGCTATTAAAAAAACTATGACAACCAGCGGAAGTTTAAAAAATTTTAAAAAGTCTTTATCGAAAAATTTATTCTTTTCCGCAATGCCCGCATTGTAAACATCGGGCGCCCCGGGTTCGGTTTGATCCAAATCCTCTTCCCTTACAATATGGGGATTGTCCTTATTTATTTTATCCATGCCTGCTCAGGCGCCTCCCAGTTTTAAACTGCTAAAATAAACTACTTCCAGTCCAAAAGGGTATTGCGCGCTTCTTTTTATCCTTTTAAGTATCAATTTATCTTCGTACGCCGCGTTGTTTTTAATATTCGGGGCGGTATCGGAAATAACCGTTCTAACGATATAAAGTTTTAATTCGTCATGGTTAACCGTTTGCCTTATTAATTTTATCTTTTTAAATCTAATTATAGATGTGATATTAGCTTTTTCCATTTTCTGGATAAAATTATCTTTCACGATCATTTTAAGGGTTTTTTCTCCGTAACCGGGCGACATCCTATTTAACGCCCTCGAAAGCTCGGTTTTTATCATTAATGAATTAAAACCCGTAAACTCTCTTACAAAGCTTTTGGAAAAATATACTATTTCACCCATGCCGACCCGGTTATTAAACGGTAAATTCCTTAAAACCCTTGCATTCCCTGCGCTATTAACCCTTATAACTATCGGAACCCTGTTTATTTTATATGTGTAAAAAGATGTAAAAAGCGCACCTATTAAAATTAAAGACATTAAAAGTATTACAACTTTAAGCGCGGCGTTTTGGGATTCCAGATCGCCCCAAATCTCGTAGAAAAGCCTGCCGTTTCTTTTTTTAATATCGTCTTTTAAATTTAAAAGATTTCCCATGTTGCCCCATTTCAATAATTATTCAGACTTATCATCTAATCCTAAAATTTCCGGTCTTAACGGCTATACTTTTAAACGGTCTCGATATTGCTTGAATTCTTTCATGGGCGTCATTGCTTATACCCTCGAATAATTTTCCTACAAAATACGGAACGGTAATATTGATAAGTATCATCACGATAAAAATAGTTACGGCCTCGGCAAATGTGAAAACTCCCAGTATATTACCTATTCCGGTTTCGGAAGACGGGATATTAATAGATACGATTTTTCCTAATACGGTAAAAAATATAAGCTGTTCCAATGCCGCCATAACCCCCCAGAATGAAATTTCGATAAACATTTTCATCCATTTTCCAAAGATGCCCCTTGTATATGGTATGGTTTCAAACCCAAGTATAATCGGGCATATGGAAAACAATAACCCCAGAAGTATCAACTGAACTAATGCCATAATAAGTTGTATGATTAAATAAAAGAGGTTGAATAAAAACCACAATATCCCCATGAGTATAGTTCCCGTTATTGCGTGAACCGCGCCTGCAAACCACGACACTGGGTTTAAATTCCAGCCGCTCTTAATGGAAGCGGTTCCATTTGACGAAACGGTCGGAATCGACACATTATGAAGACTGCCCGAAATAGAAGAAACTATTTGCGAAACCGATTCGCCTATGCTATATACATTTTGTTTTAAAAGATAAAGCTGGAGCCTGTCCGCAAGAGTCAAAATTACCTGGGCGAAGTTTGAAAAACCAACCTGTTTCCATGATAAAAAAGCTATGGCGATAAGCCCCGTTCTTAAAAATAAGCCGTAATAACTGAAAGATTTATCCATTAACTCCGACCTGTAGCCTTCAAAAAAGGATAACACAATCCCTAAAGCAAACAAAAAATAAAACATATAAGATATAAAATTGCTCATCGTAGAATTACTATCAAGCGCGGGCGGAATAGAATCTATCGAAAGTATGTTAAAATCCTGCCCGTTGCTCAGTTTAGATATGGATAGAGACGACTCGTTTATACTTGAACCTGCGCTTCCTTCATTTGCGCTGCTTGTTGACGGAGTTGGTGCTGGCGCTGGTGCGGCTGCCCTTGCAGATTCGCATAAAGCAAAATTCATAACGGTAATTATAATGGTTATAACCGTCAAATACAGTAAAATCTTCCCCATTCTATACTCCTGCGCATTCTGAATAATCACAGCGTCGTTTTATTATAAAAATTCATGCCCGGAATATTATTGCTTTGAGGCAAAATAATCGCCCCTACATGCTCTTTTTTAATCTCGCTTGCCGACCTGGACAATTCCATCTGTTTTAACTGGCTTTCGATATATCCAAGGTTTTTTAAATTCGCGGCGTCTTCCTCTGCTATTAAGGTTAAAACCGAACTCTGATATGAATAATAATTAGTGCTGTTATTTAATGCTCCGCTTGTTATTTCATTCATAAATCCATCCCCTTCAAGCTCGGCTTTGTGAGCCCTTGCGGCAGAAACACCCGCATTATAAAGATTTGAAGAAGCCGCATCAATCACAAATCCGTTCACCAAATCCGTGCATCCCGCCGTGTAATTTCCCTTACCGTCAAGATAATAACCGTTGTCATAGGAAGCGCAATTTATCGCAGGACTAATCTTTCCGCTATTTCCGTCGGCATTATAAACAGCTCCGCCCGTAAATTGCTTCGATTCGCTTTCGAGGCCGCTTCTATTCAATATTTCCGTGCCTGGCGTAGAAATACCCGAAATAAAATCCTGAGGGTTATAGGAATTACCTTTATTATTGAGGTTTTGAAACTCCGACTCTTCTATATTAATACCGGAAATCAAATTTTGGGGCGAAGAAACATAAACATCGCTTTGCGTTAATTCTTGAGGAATTTGGCTAAAGGCGTTGTTTATCCGATTATTTAAGTTATTTACATTATTTACGGCATTTTCGACCGAATTAACCAGATGCCCCAATTTATCATAATTAATTATGATATTTTGATACTGCTCCTGCATTTTTGACACATCCGCCGTCAACTTATCTGCGGTTGCCATTGCCTCGGACATGCCGGGCCCTGGATTAAAAAGCGGTCCGCCGGAGGCTCCGGGGGCATAACCAAGCGTTCCCGCAAGACCCTGCAGCGCCGAAAAAGCCCCGCCTGCCGCGGTCTCGACGGACTGAATCTGGGTAGAAATAGCGCCGATGTCCGGCAACGGAATGCCCATAGAGTAAGCTGCTCCAAGATATGCGGCGATAATAATTGTTACGGCCGCCGTAAAAGACGCTAAAACATTAAAATGAAATGTGAATTTCTTATATTTTTTTGTATTTTTTCCCATGTTAAAGTTTTTAAGCCTCCTATTTTTAAATTTTAATAATACCGGTATTAATAATCTAACAGCCTTTAAAGGCATTTATTATTTATAATCGGCAATTTATCTCATCCTACACAGTTATTCCGTACGGACCGTTTGGATAATTTTCTGCCAGTATATCCAATATCTGCCTTAACGATTTACCGGGATATTTTGCCGTAATCTGCCGTTCTATCTCTTCATCGTCGGAGGATTTACAGCACAGCCAGTATTCGAAAGGATCCGGCTTATTCCTGATTACTGCCGAATCATGCCCGAATTTTAAAAAATATTCAGCGTAATGTCCCTTCACAACCTTAAGATTTTTTATAATTTCTATCTCTTTTTCGTTAAGTCCGCAAAATTTTAAATCGCCCCCGTCCACATCGCCGTCCAATTGGCAAAATATCTTAACGGTGGAATTTTCTATTATGCTTTTACCGACATTTCCGGCTTTTAAAAGGTCGCCAGGCTCCTGGGTTACGCTCCACACCATAGACCCCCATTTGGCGGATGTTTTATAAAGATGCATTATAAGCTCTGCTATTTTAGGGTCATTAACAAATTCCCAGCATTCGTCGTAAAAGAAAAAAACCTTAGCCGATTTGTCATACATTTTCTTAAACGAAATATTTTTTATTATTGCAAATACCACTTTTTGCAAGTCTTCATGTCCTTTCAATTTTTGCAGATCGAATATAACTATCTTTTTGCCGGCATCGAGCCCTCCCTTCCTGTTTAAAATCATACTATAAGGCGATGAAATATCCGTCCACTGAAATAGATTTTTCCCCATTTCCATTGCCCTTTTTTTATCCTCTATGTCTCTTCCCTCGTTGTAATCGAATAATACATTATTAATATCCGAAATTATCGGCATATCGTTATCGTTGTTTATCCTATCGTATGATGCCTGAATCGCCCTTGTTATAATAGTTTTATCGTTAGGCGATAAATTTCTTTCCGGCTCGACCATTAAACCTATTATTCCCGTTAAAAATATCATAATGTCGGGGTCAAAAACCTCTTCGTTATTTACAACCTTGACCACATGGCGCTTTGGCGGAAATGGATTTAAACAATATGTCCCGTCCAAATCTAATTCGATGTATTCCCCGTTAAATATCCTGCAAAATTTGCTATATGTTCCTCCTATATCAACTCCTATAATATGGTAATTGTCTCCCGACATATAAAAGTTCGTTAAAAATCCGTTAAGTATAAATCCTTTCCCGCTTCTTGTTTTACCGAAGACAATCCCGTGCTTTGCCGGCAGCGCATTATTGTATAAATCGATGCTTACCGCTTCCCCGCTCGTGTTAATTAAGGGTATTGCGCAGTTTTTTGTTCCGCTAAAACTTTTATGCAAAGGGAAAAATGGGGAAACCGCCGGCGAAATAGATGTTTTAAACCGCCGGTTGAAGCGCGTTTGGGAGGGAAGAAACGATAAAAACAAATTGTGATGTTCCATGTTATCCGTAATTCCTTCCATTCCGTTGAAATCCTTAAATGCTTCTAAAACTTTTATTGCCCTTAAATCCAGGTCGGAAAGTATTTTCGACTTAAGCCTGACGCACAGAGATATATTGACGACCTTCTTTTGCATCTTTGAAACGGATTTAAGAAAATCGTCCAATTGCGCCGTAATGCCGCTGCCTTTATAATCGATATATCCTCCGCCTACGGCCTCGGTTAGGCTTGCCTTAATATTTCTATCGGATTGAATTTTATTAATCGTCTTTTCCTGGTCGGGTATGTTAAAGGCAATCTGGATATCGTATGGAAAAAAGTCGTGGATATTTGAATTTTCGATATTTAACAGAGGGGTTATGCCGTAAGCATCGGCCTTATTAGGTAATCTATGCATATTTATAAACTTGTAATAATAACCGTCTATGTAAAAATAATCCCTTTTTATTTCACCGTAAGAATACATTAACTGGCTCCTGAATGTGAATTCGCGGGACATATCTTCCCATTTCGGAGAATCGACGAAAATAGACCTTTCGGGATTTAATTCTTTATAGTAAAAATCGGTTAATTCCTGATTATTCATTCTTTTTAGTCCGATATTTAATCTTGAAGCCAAAAAACTTAAATTGTTTTCCACATTATCCAACTTTTTACGGACGGCGTCGAAATCGTTTTTAGCGTCAAGCCTTGAATTAGAATTATTAATATCCCCAATTTTTATCTTAAATAATCTTAAATTAAAATTGATAAAATTCGATAAAGACCAGCCTTTATCCGCCAACCCTAAAACTACATTATTTACTGTACAAAAAAGATATATTTTAATATTTTTTATGCTTTTCGCTTTAAGAACCTTAAGTTTATTTTCTTTAATATATTCATAATCTTTTGGCGGAATAGAAGACATTTGATAATTCGATATAAATTCGTCATTTCTGTCGTCTATTTTATAAATCCACTGCAAGCCGATATTTTCATCCAAAAGATTTAGAAGAAGGTCGTTGACATATGCCGTATCGTTAATTATCTCATCTTTGGAAAGAATATAATCAAACCCCTTAACTATAAAACCAATAGTGAAAGAACCGTCGATGCCGATAATAATATTGTCGTAAATCGTCAAAAGGTTGACATAATTATTAAATGATTCATTTTGATTTCTTTTTGTTAATACCGATTTGAGCATCATTTTTATCTTTATGAATTAAATAAATTAAATTTAAAAAAGGGGCATCTAATTTATCGTTCCCGGGTTCCAAAATAAATAGCTCCTTTTTAATTAATATGAACGACAAAAGCGAACTTGTATAAAAATCGGGTTTGCCGTTTTTATACTTTCTTAAAAAAATTAAGATAAGCATATCGATTAATACCGCAAGAATAATGAATTCTTTAAATGCAAGAATCAATATCATCGTAACAAAAATAAACAATCCCCAATCGTATATTTCTAAGCCAAACCTTGTAACCCTGTCATGAATTCCTCCATGAATTTTAAATTTTGTATAGCCTGCTTTCATATACTTTCGTCCCGTAAAATTCTTTAAATTCCTTAAACTGCTTAAACCGTGAAAAGATAAGGGAAGGACTATCGAATCAGGGACGTCCGACTGTCGTCGACCCGTTTCCGCCGCCAATGTTGATGCCGTTTGTAGAACCTCCAGCGCTTTGAACGATTCCCAGTATTGCGCCGGTTATGGTCGGCGCAAGCATCACTCCCGTCCCTGCCGCCGCCGTTATAAACGCCTTTCTTGCCGCATCCGGCTTATGCTGTTTTATATCGTAAAACCCCTTTACGAGACCGATGGTAAGCGTCGCCGGAGCAAGCCTGTAGCATATCCATGTTGTCGCCTCGTTTAAAATGCCAGACGCCCCGATCCCGAGCGAACCCTGATTTAAATTAATCATTGCTAAAGCCTTCGAACTTAAGGATAAAACCGAACCAAAGACAAAAGAGGATAAAAATAAAATGCTTTTTGATCCGCCCTTGCCCCATTTCATCTTTAATTTTAACCCGCCCTTCGTGAATTTTTCTTCATAAATGCTGGATTGGAGACGAGCCATTACCATAATAGAATAATCATTGAGATAATTAATGCAATTAATGGCATTTTTAAACCTCATTTTTACCCTCCTTTAGTTTAATAATTTAAATCTTAAATTAGTTTATTTTGCTATTTTACTTGCCGTAAAAACATTTATATCATTTTAATGTTTCAGGATTATGAAACATTTATTAAAAATATATTAATTTAATGTTACATTTTGATTACAAGTTGCCTTAAAAGTTATAATTTATTTGGATTTAAAATAAAACGGGGTTATTTATTGTTTTTTTAATTTTTTTATTTTTTGAAAAATTTCATCAAATTGAAACAAAATTGTCATAAAACTGTAATATAAATATGATATAAATAAAAACTCGCACTTTTAAAACAATATTTAAATAAGGAGAATGCCATTATGAACACAAAAAAAACAGTCAAAAACAGGAGGAAAAGATTAAAAGCCCGCGTAAAACACAAAAGCTATCAAGAGTTTATCGATGAAATAGCCGAGAAATTAAAGGAAAAAAAAGAGATTGAAGAGTTGTTTAAACGTGTTATAATATTAAAAGCGGATGATGTATTGAAGGAAATGGAGATAAAGGAAAAAAATAATGAAATTTTAACGGGGTTGCAGAATGAAAGAAAACGAAACAAACCTACAGGGCAGCCGTAGCCGCCAAAATATAGAAGATATTTTTAATAACTTGAAAGATTACATAGATAAAATAAAAGATAATGCGATTGCTTCAGGCAAAAAAGAAGATGCTTCAAGTTCGTTATCGTTTATCGGTATGATATTCGACGAAATATCCAATTCGTTAAAAAAGGATAATTCAACCGATATAAACGGGTTAACGGGGGATCTTGACGACGAAATTAAAATAATGCTTAACGGCCTTAATTCGTTTAAATCCGAAAAAATAGTCGTTGAAAGGCTTGACGGCCTCGCCGTGTATTGCGATAAGGTATTTATGGAATTAATGGCGGGCGTTTCCTGCGCTATCCCTGCGAAATAACAAGGTATCCGATTTATTTTTCAATTCCCCTTTTTTAAAAGGGGTGTCAGTCCGCTGCAAGCATATCTTTGCCTGCGCTTATAAAACCAACGGTTTTATGCAGGCAAAGATGGACGGCGGTATTTATAAAATAAATCGGATACCTTGGCAAACAATACAGTTGCTATTTGTTATAGCTTTACAATCCTCACAAAATCCGTAGAACCCGGTTCCCCTATTTATTGCCCTTCCCCTTCTCTTATTTTCTTAATAATATTGCTTGTGGATTTTCCTTTGACAAAATCTATTAAAACCACTTTTCCGCCCGCTGATTCGACAATATCTTTACCCACAACATCCTTTCCGTTATAATCGCCCCCCTTAACCAAAAAATCGGGGTTTACCTCTTTTATCAGATTATACGGGGTATCTTCATCAAAAATTACCACATAATCAACCGGTTTTATATTGGCTAAAATATACGCCCTGTCTTTTTCGCCTATTATCGGCCTGCCCCGTCCTTTAAGCCGCTTAACGGATTCATCGCTATTTATGCCGACAATCAGCACATCGCCGAGACTTTTTGCCTCGTTTAAGTAGCTCACATGACCAGCATGTATAATATCAAAACACCCGTTGGTAAAAACAATCTTTTTAAAATCCTTCTTAAGTTTTGATATCTCTTTTTTTATATTGCTAAATTCGATTATTTTTCCCGGAGTATAGGCAGCCATATGTGTTTGATTTTAGATGATTCAGGTTTTAAATTAAAAACCCCCAATATATTCGGCATATATTGGGGGAAAATGGAGAAAAGAATTACATGTATCATTTTACACAAATATATATTTTTTTGTCAACATAAAAATTTAGTCCTGAGAAAAAGAGAGAGAAATAAATCGGATACCTTTTTAAAAAATAACCTTTGAATATATTTTAAATAAGTGTTAATCTATATGATAATATATTTAAGTTTATTTAATATATTTTACCGGGCAATTAAGCAAGGAGAGATGTCCGAGAGGCCGAAGGAGCATGACTGGAAATCATGTATAGATGTAAGTCTATCGAGGGTTCGACTCCCTCTCTCTCCGCCATTAAAAAATTGTCTTAATTTAAAACTCGGGAATAGGCATAAAATATAAAACGGCTTGCATATTTGCAAAAGTAAAAAGACGACAGGAGGTGAATAAAATGTTTGGATTCAGTCCAATTGCCATAGTAATTATACTTGTAATCGTATTTTTAATCTTTGGGGCAGGCAAACTTCCCGATATTGGAAGCGGCGTGGGTAAAGCTCTAAAAAATTTTAAAAATAGCCTTTCGGGAAAAGATGAAATAGATGTTACTCCCGAAGAAGAACCTGCGCCGAAAAAAAGGCAGATAACCGGCTCAAAAACTGCCGCAGCTTCAAAGGGGAAAAAACCGGCTAAATCAAAAACAGCTAAAAGAGCTTAAAACGGCTCGTTTATTTTTTTATCCTGTAAAAATGGCTGATTGTTATAGAGTAATTTTTTGAATTTGAAGCTATATCAAAAAATACAACCATAAATTTAATAGGGTGATTCGGCAGGATTTCCATGTTTGACAAATTATCGCCCAATTTATTATTAAGCCTCATATTAATAGCAACATTCGACATATTTTTAAGTCTTTTTATATCGATAAAATTTCCTGCATACACATGTTTCGTCACAAGAGTAATATTTTTGGCGCTATAAAGTCTGCAGGCAAGCTTTACATAACTTATCGGGAAACTATTTTCATTAAGCAAATAACCCGTAACCACAAGGTTATTCTCCGGAAGCACTTTTGATCTAAAAACCTTCGTTTTTAAGCCGAAAAGCTTTACATGTAGATTGTCTCCTGGAAAGAATGTTTTAAAAATATAATATGCGGAGATTACGGCAGCTATACCCAATATTACATAAAATATTTTTTTAAAACTATTTCTTTTGTAAGATGACCCGCCGTTATTCATTCCCTCCCTTTTAGGCTTATCGTCTTTAACTTTACTTTTTTTATAAAATGCAGGACCTAAATCCTCTCCATCCCCGTCCCCATCCTTATTTGATTTTCCAATCGTAAAATCTTTTTCGTTATCGTTATAAATGTTGTCGTCGCCTAATTTCCAATTATCCATATTAGATATTTACCGCCTTACCTATTGTGTTTTATTATACTTTTCAAATTATTAAACATTAATATTTATTTTTCTATAAAATTATACCATATAAACCTTCGCCTGGAAACATAAAACTAAAGATATCAGGGGGCTTGAATAATAAATAAAGATATATTATAATTCAGCTGTATATATGAAGTTAAGGAAGCGGAAGGAGGGCTGGTGCCTCTCTTTGACTTCAAATCAATAGGCGCAATAATTTTGCGCGGTGGGTTCGATTCCCATACGCTTCCGCCATATATATATTATAAATTAAATTTATCTCAATTTTTCGTAAGCGCCAACCAATATTTATTATCAAAATTTTATAAATAATTATAAAATAAATTCGTAGGAGGATAAAATGTCTTTAATATCCGCAAAAGAAATACTTGACGATGCCAATAAAAAAGGGTATGCCGTCGGTGCTTTTAATGTAAATAATATGGAGTTTTTACAGGCAATATTTTTGGCGGCCGAGTCGGAAAAATCTCCTATAATTATTGCCGCAAGCGAAGGCGCAATAAAATATGCCGGCCCTGATATGCTTTTTTCGATGACCAAAACATTATCGGATACCTATCCAAACATTCCTGTCGCCCTGCATCTTGACCATGGTTCAAACTTAAATGCCGTTATGGTTGCTATAAGGGCGGGGTTTACCTCCGTTATGATCGATGCGTCCCATTTTCCGTTTGAAGAAAACCTTAAAATTACGAAACAGGTCGTAAGCATTTGTCATCCCCTCGGAATATCCGTCGAGGCCGAGCTCGGAAGGCTTAAGGGTGTCGAAGATAATGTTTCCGTTGCCGAAAGAGATGCCGTTTTGGTAAATCCGAAAGAAGCAAATGATTTTGTGGCTTCTTCCAACATTGACTTTTTGGCGCCCGCTATAGGCACTTCCCATGGCGCTTTCAAATTTAAAGGGGAAGCCAAATTAGATTTTGAACGGTTAAAGAAGGTAAAGGAGCTGACCGGTATTCCTCTTGTCCTACACGGCGCTTCATCCGTTCCAGAAGCGGCGTCCAAAAAATTCGAGGAATTCGGCGGAGATTTAAAGGGCGCAAAGGGCGTCCCCTTCGATGTTTTAAAAGATGCGATAAAATACGGGATCAATAAAGTCAACACCGATACCGATTTGCGAATTTCATTTCTGGCAAAGGTCAGGGAAAGTATTGCCAATGATAAATCTCAAATCGATCCGAGAAAAATTTTCGGTCCGGCAAAAGATTATGTTATTGAAGTTATTAAAGAAAGGATGAGAGTTTTAGGCTCGTCAAACAGGGCATAGGGATAACCTGTGCCCTGCTAAGATTAACATCCCTTCACCTTGCTATAATAAGTTTTATTAAAAATGTTACCAATATAAGCGAGGCAAAGATAAACGGCAATAATACCGCCAGAATAGACCTCGGGGTTGACAATTCATTAGTTTCTTTAATTCCTATTACCATCAAAGCCGAAAACCAGGTGGCGGATATATTATATCCAAAAATAGGAAATATAGAGAAAAATCCGACGCCGGCGGTATAACAAATTATTCTGAATGTATTTTTTATACCCTTCTTTCCCCCCATAACCATAATGAATCCATGTATTATAATGGTCAGTAATATTAAGAATACCGTGAATAAGATTCCCAAAACCAGCAAAAGAAAAATAATCCCGATTACAATGAAAAAATC
>JAMDCP010000018.1 GCA_023489335.1 Deltaproteobacteria bacterium
GCTTAACGGCAGGGTCGTCAGGGTGTATAAAGATTTGCCGGTATGCAGGATAAAAAACTGCAAAAAGTACTATTCGATAAATTCCGTAAATGAGGTCCTCGAGGTAAATGCAGGAACAGCGCAAGAATACGGTATTAAAAAAAACGATGAAGTTAAATTAAATTTAAATTAAAGGAGAAAAACCAATGAAATGTCCAAATTGTGAGGGAACAATTATTGAAAATAACAAATGGTTTGAATGCGAAAATCATCATTATGACAAGGAAAGTAAATCTAATACGGGTTCTTGCGATTTTGCGGTTTATAGAGAAGTTGCCGGAAAAAAACTAAGTTCAAAGACGTTCCAAAAACTCTTAGGCGGAGAAGTCATATTCGTTGAAGGGCTAAAGAGAAAGAATGGAGAGGAATTTGACACTAAGTTAAAGCTCGATGCCGAAGAACATAAAATCGTATTCGTAAAAGACAGTGATGACGACGACGCGGAAGAATTTTAAAATGAAATATCTAATTATTTTTAGCGGTGATAAAAAATTTAATATTAACGAGTTAAAAAATTTCGTTGCCGTTTATGTGGACGACTTAGAATCGCTTTATAAGCTTACTGCAGAGCTTATAAAGAAAAAGCATTCCGTTTTTTGTTTATTCAAAGACACTTATCTGCACACTTTTAATCTTAAACTGTCGAATATTCAATATTTTAGTTCACATTACGGGACTTATATATTAGGAGAAATTAACTTAGAGGGGAAATAATGGGAGTATTGCTGCCGGTTCCGGTCGAAAGAAGCTTGGCGATAAAGCCTAAAATGTTCGGACTTGAAATAACGGACCTGTTTATCATAGGGGCTGTTTTCGGGATAACGTTTTCGTTTTCGCAGGATTTGTTTTTGAATTTTGCAGTCGTAGGGGCGGCTTATGCGGGTATAAGGCTTTTTAAATTCAATAAGCCGCCTAACTACACGACAAATCTTTTTTACTATCTCGGCAACAAAACGCCTTATAAGCTGGTCGAAAAGGATGAAGATTATATAAATATTAAATCAGGGGTTAAAACCGTGAAAAAAGCGCAGACGCAGGGCAAATATAAGAGCTTTTACAACAAAATCAATATATGGTCTATCGAGGACGCCTGCATTGTGGGGCTTAACGAAGACTATACGGCGGGTTTTAAAGTCGGAGGCCCTAATATATTTATTATGACCGAGGAGGAAGCCTACGACGCCATAAAGGGCGTAAGAGGCATGCTCAATAATTTCACGGAGAAGGTCAAGGCGCAGATAATATATAAGGTTAAAGACGGCAACGAGGATACTATAAGGCAGTATAAGAATACGATAAAACCGGAAACGGATCTTGAAAGGGTAATTTTTGAAGACAAAATCAAAACGCTGGAAAAACAAAAGATAAGAAAGGTGGAAATCTTTTTATTTATTACGCTTAAAAAAACTTCAATAAGAGAAAGCCTTTCTCTGTCGGTAAATTTCAATAAATACAGATCCGAGGCGGAAAAGGAAAGACAGGAGAGTTTAACCGAGCTTAATATCGTTTTAAATAGGGTTAAAGAATACTTTGAATCCATAAAGCTGAAATGGGAAAGGCTCGAAGACGAAGACCTTACGGCGTACGTCTATGACCATTTAAACCCGTCCAGAATAAATTTTGCGGATAAGCCTAAAGCTTTTAACGCCGATATGACGGCAAGGGAACAGCTTGCTTTCAGCCCCGGACTTCCGTCCTGGAGCTACTTTTTTATAGACGGATTTTACTATGCGGGAGTGGTGATGAAAGTGCCTCCGGAGAGTTCTAAATATGAAGAGTTAAAAGAGCTTATGGATATGCCGTTTGCGTATGAATTAATGATAGGCATAGACGCTCCGGTATTGGAAAATGAAATCAACAAGCTGAAAAGAAAAGTAAGAAGCACGGAACTGCTTTTAAAAACGAGCGGCTCTAAAAACTACGAAGCTGAGCAGAAATACCTTGAGCAGGACCAGCTTTTAAAAGACCTGCAGAGTTCGGTTCAAAGGCTTTTTAACGTCTCGATAACTATTTTGGTAAGAGACAAAGTTTATTCCAACCTTGCAGGTAAAGTCGAAAAAGCCGTCCAGGCGTTTACAAAAATGTCGAATGCCCAGGCTATAAAATACGACTCAAACCACGAGCTTTTATATTTAAGTTTTTTGCCCGGACACGGCAGCCTTAATAAACTGACGTTTATGTTTAAAACCGACGCGCTTGCCGGCTGGCTGCCTTTCTGGTCAAACTGGCAGGGGACGAATAATGTGCAAATGCTTTTAAAAAGCGATAACGACGATTTAATAAAGCTCGATTTTGATGATACGAGCGTTAATGCGAAACATAAGACAATCGTCGGGGCAACCGGCAAAGGAAAATCTTTTCTAGTTCTTTTTCTTTTAGTTAATTTCCTTATAAGCAATTTAGAAAACGAATTATTAACGATAGACGTCGGTCCGGATTATAAATTTTTAAATGAAATTTTTGACGGTTCTTATTTTCAAGTGGATCTCGAGAAGGACAGCCTGAATTTATTTCCTATCAAAAAAGAAATAGCAAGAAGGGACGGATACGACCCCGATACAATTTCATTTCTTGCTTCGATAATAGAATTAATGGTAAGCGAAAAGGGAGAGGAATTAACCAAAAACGAATTGAGCATAATAGAAAAGTGCATTATATACGCTTATGACGAAACCGACGACGACGATTGTCCGATTCTTTCAAACGTGGAAACTCATATGTTTGAATACAAGGGCAGGGACGACGACGACGCGAAGCAGGCAAGAATAATGGCAAAAGCTATGCACTACTGGACAAGCGGTATGTATGCAAAAATACTTAACAGAAAGGGCGGGTTGAATATTAACAACAGGGTCGTAAGCTTCGATTTAAGCCTGTTAAAAGCTCATCCTAAATTAAGGGATATAGTCTATTTCACTATTAACTTCATGGTTTTAAGGAAAATGCAGAATAAAAAGGGAGGGCGCTATCAAATCGTCCAGGACGAATTTCACGAGTTCGGATTAAATAAGATATCTGCAAAGATGACGGCGGACTTATATAGAATCGGAAGAAAATATAATCTCGATATAACCACCGTAAGCCAGAGCCCCAAGGATTTTATAAAACATCCGGCGGCGGACGCGATAATGAACAATGCCTACATAAAATTCTTTTTGCAGGTCAACGACGGAATAGAGGTTCTCGAAGACTTTAGGCTGAGCTATAAAGAGGCGGAAATAGTATCCAACCTCAAGTCGAGGCCGGGTTATTATTCGCAGGTATTTTTGAAATACGACCAGACGCCGGCAGTTTTAAAAGTAGAGCCGGGGAGCATTGATTACTGGATTTGCACGAATAACAAAAACGACAACATCTTAAAAGAAGAAATGAGAAAGGAATATAAAGGAATATTGCCGGCAGAACTGCTTGTAAGGCTTGCGCATAAATACCCGAAAGGGCATTTTACATTGAAAGAGGCATAAAATGACGAGAATAACGCATATGGCGGCGGGAGCATTAATAGGCGGATTATTCGGGAAATATGGAATGCTGGCTGGGGCCGTAGGCGGGGTCCTGCCGGACATAGATGTAAGGCTGTTCGGCGAGGAGAAAGATAGGGAATGGCATTTATTTAAACACAGAGGGATAACACACACGCTTTTATTAGCCTTTGCAGTTTCAATCGGAAGTTATATCTATTTATCCCTTTATGATTATGAAAAATTGGTATTTGTAATATTTTTAGCTTTGTTATCGCATATAGCTTTAGACAGTCTTAACTTTCAGGAAGAAAAGCCTTTTTATCCGTTAAAAACTGGGATTTGCTTTAAGATTATAAAGGTAGGAACGATACAGGAATATTTATTTATAACATTGCCGTTATTTCTAATTTTAATCGAAGTCGTAATAACTAAATATAAATACTATATATAGTAAAATATACAGCTCGTTTCTAACTATATATAGCATTTAAACTAATTAAGGAGGTTGTATGAAAAAGCTTGTATTGTTTTTAACAATCGTAATTTTATTTAAAGCAGGAGCTGCGCAAGCGCAATTATCGGTTTATTCGGTGCCGAACCCTCAGTCTGTTGCAACGGACATTGAGACGACGGCAACGGCGGTTAATACCAAATTACAAACAACCTTGCAGGACATAAGAAACGCCCAGGCTGTTCAGGAAGCCACCAATGCCTTTCAACAGTTTCAAACCTACCAGAACGATTATTATGAAGCGACCGGCTTTTTGCAAAATTTAAAAGAATTGGACGGCATCAGCAGTTTCCTGCAGAATTATAGACAATTTATACCAAATGTTCAGACCGGAACGCCCAACGACAGCCTTGACCAAGAGCTCGTCGGTTATGTAAACGGCTTGGGAAATTCAGACCTTAACGCCGCTAATCCCTGGGATAATGCTTTAGGGGTAAATTCGACGTCCACCGACGCGCAGCAGATAGAAGAATCGGCAATGAACAGCGAAACTTCAACGGCGGCATTAGACAGCAAGGAAGCTCAGACGGCCACTGCTGCGGGACATTTAATATCGACACAGGCTACAAGTGCAAACGGGCTTGATGCGGAAAGATTAAGCGCAAGCGCAGACGGCAAAATCATAGAACTTTTAAGCGAGATACTGCAAAATCAGGCGGTCGAAAATCAGGCCAATGCGGCGGAGTCGGCGCAGCAGTTAAGATATCAGCAGGAGGCTACATATCAACAGCAAAAGGACACGCAAACAAATCAGTCGTTGGCCACGAGCTTATCGGCGGGGTGGTAATTATGAAGAAACTACTTGTTTTAATAATAGCGTTTATATCTATAACGGCAATAGCAAGTCCGGCTTTTGCAGATACGGGGCAAACCAATATAGCCACTCAATATCCCCAAATAGGGACGGCTTCGACAATCCCTACTTTATTCAGCACTTTAATGAACAGCAATATTATGCCTTTGGAAAAAACAATACTGCCTTTTGCTTTTATAGTATTTTTATTTGCTATGGCCATAAGATTATATCTTAACCAGGAAGGCGGATATATGAAGGAAATTTTTTGGATGATATTCATTATATCCCTCCTGATTATGTATAACGTGGTTTGGAATTGGCTGGAAGCGGTAGTCCACGGCATAGCGACGGCTATTATGCCGGCTGATGAGGTAACTACATTTTTCAAGACGCTTTTCAGTCAAACAGCCCCGAAGATAAGCATATGGGATTTAAACGTTAATCTGGTCCTTGCGGCGGCGGCCGCCGCTATTGCCGGCATAGCGGCATGGATAATAGAATGGCTCAGATTTTTACTGCTTGCATTCATGTATTTAGTCGGCCCCATTGTAATATCTTTAAGCGTAATACCGCCCTTGCGGCCTCTTTTAAAGGCTTGGATAAGGGATACGATAGAAATAATGTCCTGGCTTATTACGCTTGCCCTTTTATACCAGATATTAAATACCATTATGTCTTCATATATAAGTTTTCCTTCTCTATCCAACAGCGATCCGGTCGTAATGGCGGCGATATTAATTTTATTTATAATCCTTGTAATACTGGCTCCGCTTTTAACGGGAAAGTTATATAAAGGCGGTATGGGTGCTTTAGGCTCGATTGCAAGTGCGGCCACCACGATGATTATAACCGGAGGCACGGCGGCGGGACTCGGAGCGGCCGGAGTAACCGGAGGTGGTCTTGCCGGAGGAGTAGGAGCTAAAATGGCGGGAAGGGGGGCGGGAGCAGTTGCCGGCAATGCCGGTTCGACGGCGGCAAGGCATGCCGCGGAGGCGGCAGGTAAAAACAATAAATGGCACCCATACAGAAAAAAGAAGGGTTCGAGCGATGACGAAGAATAAAAAACCTTCTAATTTGCGTTTTAAGGCTCGGAATAGGGCAAAGACATACTTTCCTATTCGCTTGTTTTTAAAATTATCTCTAATGGGTATCGTGTGTCTTGTTTTATTTAAAAGCGGGTCCGCTTATGCAGATACTTTTAAGAGAGTGGCAAAGGCAACGGGAATTAATTATAAAATTTTAGTATCCGTTGCTTATGTGGAAAGCGGATTAAATCCTTATGCGGTAGATGTGGACGGAAAGGCGTATTTTTATAGAAATAAAAGAAAAGCTGTAATGGCCGTAAAAAGATATGTAAGAAAATATTCAAGCGTTGACATCGGCTTAATGCAGGTAAATTATGAAATATGGGGGCGGTATTTAAACTTATCGATACGGCAGCTGCTTAATCCTAAAACAAATATTTTAATAGGGGCATTTATTTTAAGGCATTATATCCGGAAATACGGATATTCGTGGAAAACGATAGGAAGATACCATTCGGCGGAGAATTGGTCTAATTATAATTACAGGAACAGGGTTAAATATGTATATAGGCTCCTTGGAAAAAATAAATAACATAAAACAAAACCTCAATAACTACTTTATAGAGAGGCAGGATATTATCGACGGAATTTTTCTGGCAATAATGACCGGCAAGCATATGCTTTTAATCGGACCGCCCGGCGTGGCAAAGTCTTATGTTTTACAAATGATATGCGAGCATATAAAAGGTATTGTATATTGGGAATACTTATTGACGCCGAGCACGCAGGAGAAAGAAATAATGGGGGACTGGAGTGTAAAAGAGGCTGCCCAGGATAGGATGATAAGAAATATAGAAAATAAACTTCCGGAGGCGCATATCGCTTTCGGCGATGAATTTTTTAAGGCGAAAGGAGAAACTCTGCAGAGTCTGTTATTGGCCATGAGCGATAAAATATATTACAACCCTACCAGGCAGACGATTCCTTTAATAAGCTTTTTCGGTGCGTCAAACGAAAAGCCCGGACAGGGGGATTCTCTGGAAGCTTTATACGATAGATTTTTATTGAGATATGAATTAAAGAGATTAAAGAAAAAAGAAGAAAGATTAAGATTATACAGTATAGACAGATACGAACCTAAAAATATATCGATACATCTCGATGAAATTTTAGATCTGCAGAAGCAGGTTAAGGGGATACATTTGCCGGATGATATGAAATGTTTGTTTGCCGACGTCATAGAGGAGTTGGAATATAAAAATATAGTCATATCGGAAAGAAGGCAGATTTGGTGCTTGAGCCTGTTAAGGGCAAATGCAATGCTGAACGGAAGGGATACGGTGGAAAGAGAAGATTTCAGGTGCTTGATACCGGCGTTGTGGACGTATTCGGTGGAATACAGGCCAGTATGTATAACGCTAAATAATTTTTTGCGGGAAGAAACAGGATTCAAGGAAACAAAAATAATCTAAGGCGACATAAAAGGGGTTTAGAAAAATGATTGAAAAATTATTAAAAATTAAAGACGTAGCGGAGCTGATAAACTTAAACGAAAATACTATTTATCAGCTTATATACCGCAGGAAAATTCCTTTTGTTAAACTCGGCCGCTCTGTTAGATTTAAGGAGTCGCAAATTTTGGCTTGGATTAATAAAAATTCCTGTGATAATATTACTGTGAGAAAGTGAGCTATGAATACCTGCGAGGGGGTGATAAATGGGTATTTATAGGCAGAAAAACAGTAATTATCTATGGATGAGGAAGACTGTCGGCGGTATTAAATACCGGAAGTCAACGGAAACCACGAGCAAGATGAGAGCCAGGGCTATTTATGAAGATTGGGTAGCAGAACTTAAAGAGAGCATCCGGACCGGCAAGCCGGTCGTAACGACGGTGAGGACGGAACCTAAACCGGCGATGACTTTTAACGAGCTTGCGGATAGGTATTTGGAATTTACAACCAGACTAAAATCGCATAGCAGACTTAAAAGTTTTGTAAAAAACCTTACAAATAGATTCGGGGATAAGGCTCTCAACGATTTTAGCATGGTTGATCTCGAGAACCTGCAGGGAGATATTCTCAAGAAGGGTCAAACGGTAGCTTATGCAAACAGGCTTGCCGTTGTAGCCAAAATAATGTTCAATAAAGCTTTGGACTGGGAACTGGTGGACGAAGACGTTATCAAAAAGCTTAAAAAATGCAAGCTGCTTAAAGGCGAAGTTAAAAGGCTGAGGTACTTATCGGAAGAAGAGACGGAAAGGCTTGTAAACAACTGCGATAACAGCTTGAAGCCTATTGTAATAACGGCTTTAAATACCGGTATGAGAAAATCCGAAATTCTGGGACTTACATGGGACAGAGTTGATTTAAGAAACCGGATAATTTTGCTCGATCAAACAAAAAACGGCGAACGCAGAGAAATTCCGGTAAACGATACTTTGTATAGAGCGTTATCAGGAATCGCAAGAAGGCTTGACTGTGAGTATGTTTTTTGCAACCGCAATACGCTAAAACCGTTCTATGACTTCAAAAAGCCTTTTTTAAAGGCTTTAAGCAAATCTCATATAATCGATTTCAGATTTCACGATTTAAGGCATACATTTGCGAGCAGACTGGTAATGAAGGGGATTGATTTAACCACGGTTAAAGAGCTTCTGGGACACAAGGATATAAAAATGACTTTAAGGTATGCTCATCTGGCGCCGGCACATATCCGGAAAGCCGTCGATGTTTTAGATCAGGAAAGGCATATTTCGGGCATAGAAGGTATAAATGGTGAAAATATGGAAACTCGGAAAGCCTTATAATACGTGGTGGGCTGTCCCGGGATCGAACCGGGGACCTACTGATTAAGAGTCAGTTGCTCTACCGATTGAGCTAACAGCCCGCATAAATTGAATAAATAAAAAGGCAAGGTATTATAAATATATATTATGCTTGGGTAATTATATACTATTTTTATTTTTTTAGTCAATTCTTTTTAAACATCCAAAAATTGCCGATAGAAAATTTTAATCCGGTGTTCTTAAAATATTGCGATACCTTTAATAATTTCTATCGGCAATTTTGGGAAACATTTTCTGCATTCGGCTTGCCATAGGCTAATTTGTTGTATTATGAATAATCTGGCCGTATAACGTATGTATCTTTAAGCGCAGCAGCTAAGTTTGCTTATATCTTTGGTAAATGTCTGTGCGCAAAGCTTCAAGGCTTCAGCCATGGTGGGATAAACCCCTATCTCCTGGCCGATTCTTTCGACGGTATAATTATTTTGTAAATACAACGAAGCCTGCTGAATAGTTTCAGAGGAGTTATGGGCAAGGATGTGTATTCCTAAAACTCTTCCGGTGTCCCTTTCGGCAATCATTTTAATAAGGCCTTCCGTTTTAAATATTGCCTGCGCTTTTGGGGTATAACTTATTGGAAATAAGACCTTTTCTATATAGTAGCCCGCTTTCACGGCCTGTTCCTCCGTCAGTCCGACCGAAGAAAGCTCGGGATCAGTAAATGTCGTATGCGCTATGGATGAATAATCCGTTTTTATGTGTGTTCCGTCCAAAAGGTTGCTTGCAGCGACCTTACCTTCGTAAGCCGCTGCGGTTACAAAAAACCACTTTCCGGTAATATCGCCTGCCGCATAAATGTTATCCGCCGAAGTTTTTAATTCGCCATTTACGATAACGAAACCGTCTTTATCCGATTCAACACCTGCCGCTTTCAAATTAAGTTCGGTAGAATTTCCGACAATGCCGGCTGCCATCAAAAATTCGTCAAATTCAATAATTTTAATGCCGTCTTCCGTTTTTATTTCGGCAAATTTTTTTCCATCTTTTTTATATAGTTTCTTAATTTCAGAGCTTAACAGGATTTCGATGCCCTCGTTTCTTAAAATATTTTTAAGCTCCGCCGAAACTTCGGGCTCCTCGTTCAATGCTATCCTGTTTGCCCTGCCGACCATAACGACCTGAGAACCAAACCTGCCGAACATTTGGGCAAACTCAAGAGCCAGGGCCCTTGTTCCCTGAATAAGCAGGGTTTTCGGAATGTAGCCGATATCTAAAAGTTCGGCATTTGTCACATAACCCGTATTTCCAAGACCAGGGATATCGAGAATTCTATTTTTAGAACCCGTAGCTATAATAAATTTATCCGACGAAACGATATATGGTTTTACGGTTTCGCCCGCAGGAATTATCTCAACCGCATTTCCGGATATAAATCCGGCTGTCCCCTGGATGAATTTTATCTGCGGATAGCCTTCAAGAACATTATAATATTTAATCTGCCTTAAAGCCTTAAGAAGGTTATTTTTTTCTTCGACAAGCGTTTTTATGTCGATAGATTTTTGTTCCAATGACACCCCTTTATATCTATTATTTAAGGGTTCATAAAATATCCTGGCGGCTTCAAGAAAGTGCTTAGACGGAACGCAGCCCCTGTTAAGGCAGGTGCCGCCTATTAGCCGGTTTTCGATTACGCAAACATTTAAGTTCTTTTCGGCGGCATATATAGCCGATGAAAAAGCGGCGGAACCGCCTCCTATAATAATAAGGTCGTAGTCATATGAGTTTTTCGGCTTGCTTTGCGTATATTTTTTTTCCGTAACTTCCGATTTTCCAGGTTTGTAACCGGCATTTTCAATCGCGGTTTTTATTGCATCAATACTCGCGTCGTCATTTGCCAGAATATACGACATATTTTCTTTTAAAACGGTATTTACATTTTGGATGCCGTTAACTTCTTTTATAAATTTATTAACCCTTGCAACGCAGTGTTCACAGGTCATTCCGTTTACTTCAATCTTAACTTCTTTCATTTCAAAATACTCCCATCTTAAGTATAAATTTAATTAAATTTTTTTGTTATTCATCTAATATGTCTATAATCGGGCAGGCATCTTTATATCTTTTATTTTCGCATAAATTTTTCAGTTTTATTAATCTTTCTTTTAAACTTTCTAAAGAGTTAATTTTTTTATCTACATCGGCAATCTTAGTTTCGGCCATAATTTTGACTTTATTGCAGGACTGCCTTTCGTTTACTCGCAGCAATAACAATTCCGAAACTTCCTTTAATGAAAATCCAAGATCCTTAGCATGCCTTATAAATTTGGCAGTTTTAATTGAATTTTCGTTATATTGCCTATAGCCCGACTCGCTTATAGTCGGTTTTGGAAAAACGCCGATCCTTTCATAGTATCTTATAGTCGTAGCCTTAATTCCCGTCTCCCTTGCAAGTTCGCCTATTTTAAGATATTTCATAATAATTTTAGTTTTATCTTGTGTTGTTATCCTGGGTTATTAAATTTCGGTCCGGTTATGGTATTTGTTTTAGATTTATATCGGAAACCATGAAGTAAAAATCTGTCCGGTATCTATATACAAATACAAAAATATCCCAATTGTAATTAATAACGAAATAAAAAATATTATCTTGTTCAGAATAAATGAACGGCTTACTGCAGGATCACATGTTTCGCAACCTATAGCAGCGGGTTCTTTTCCGAACCCCTTTGCTCTGGCATAATACGGATATAAATATATAAAGTAAAAGGACATAACCAGGCCGATAATATTTAATAAAAGAAAATAATTTCTGTAAGGGGCTATAAACCCAAAAAAAGATGCAGTAGCTCCAAGCGCTCCTCCTCCGCTTGCCCCAACGCCAAGTATGCTGAAAAATAGAGGACCCCAGCAGCAAACCCCTCCTAAAATTGCAAAAAGGGAGGAAAAGCCCGAAGATACCGAAGATATTATAGAACCGCTCCTTAAGGCATTAGCATTATCTTTTTTATCTTTCATTATATTTAGTCCCCGATAAACCCGTTAAACAAAAGAGTCCCCTACAAAGTTTTTACGATTATTTTATTTATTTTATATAATGCGCATCATAATGAAACATGGCATTGGACGCTCCATTTATCGCATTTATAAAGACCCTGGGAGAAATGTTTCCGCGAAATTTCACGATTGCTTCCTGGTTTTCCGTATCAACCGTCGCCGAAATAACGCCGTTAATTTTATAAAGCGCCCTTTGGACCTGCGTTACACAGTAAGTATCGCCGCACACTAAACCATAAACCTTAAATCTATCCGTGCTAATATTATTCGCATTGCCGGAAGCCGCCAACGAAGTTCCCGCAAGCTTTGTATTATTCATAGCATTAAGCCCCGTTGCGGCTAATTTGTTTGCAAACACGCCTTTGGTAAAGTACGCAATTGTTAATATAAAAATTATAGCCAAAAAAATCAAAAAACCGGAAACGATTTTATTCATGACATATTCTCCTTTTTTCTTCATATTGGTATTGGTTATTTTTCGTAATTCTTGTATTTATTAAATTAATTATAAACCTTATAGTCGGGTATAAAGTCAAGAAAATTTTTTAAGGGCGTTTAAAAAATTATAATTTAGCATACGGAAAATTTAAAAAATAAACTTAATTAAAATTAGTGATATACTTCTATATAAGAGGATAAAGGGCTGCATTTTTAGACTAAGCTTAAGCATTTACCGTGAGGGGGGCGAGGGCGGCGAGGGCGGGGAGCGGGAAGGATAAATGATAAAAATAATTTAAGTTTCAAGGCATAAGCGGGGGCGGATAAAAAGATTATCCGAAAGGCGTATGATATTTAAAAATCGGCTGGAAGCAGGAAGGCTTTTAGGGGAGAGTTTATTAAAGCATAAATATAAACCGGAAAAAACCGTGGTTATCGGTTTATTACGGGGCGGAGTTCCCGTTGCTTATGAAATTGCAAAGGCATTGAAGGCGCCTTTAGATGTTGCATTAGTAAGAAAGCTCGGCGCCCCGGATCAAGAAGAATTAGCCATAGGGGCGATAGTGGACGGTGAAAATCCGAAGGTTTATCTTAATAAATCTTTAATATCGCGCATCGCAATGCCGGAAGGTTATATCGATAGGGTTAAAAAGATTAAGCTCGAAGAAATCAGGGAAAGGGAAAAAATTTATAGAAAAGGGGGAAAAAGGATAGATGTTCACGGTAAAATAGCAATAGTCGTAGATGACGGTATTGCAACGGGCGCTTCTATCAGGGTTGTAATAGAGGCTTTAAAGGAAGAAAAACCGGAAAAGATAATTATTGCCGTTCCCGTTATTCCGAAAGACACCCTGGGCGAATTTAAAAAAACCGTAGATGATATTGTAGTTCTGGATGCTCCGGAAGAGTTTTATGCCGTGGGAGAATTTTATGAGGACTTTGGTCAGACAACCGATGAAGAGGTAATATCGCTTCTTCAGAAATCGCAATCCAATTATAAATAGGTAAAATTGTGATTTAAGTCAATTTAATTGAGTTATATATTTGATAAACTTAGATTTAGAGCTTTAAAAGAAAGGGTATCTTATAATTAATATTAATTATAAGATTAAAATTAAAGCAAAAATTTATAAGACTTGTTAAATCGGGGGTTTATCATGGTTATAATTAAGGAAAACGATATTTTAGAAAAATTAAAAGGTATAGTTGACCCTGAACTTGAAGTTAATATAATTGATTTAGGGCTGGTTTATAAGGTAAATATAGATGATAACGGAAATGTCGGCATAGATATGACTTTAACGGCTAAAGGGTGTCCGATAAGCGATGTGATAAAGTACGAGGTGGAAGAAGCGCTTAAAAGCATTGCCGGTGTCAATGCCGTAAGCGTCAATTTTGTTTGGGAGCCGGAATGGAGCCCATCGATGATAAAAGAAGGCGCATTAAAAAGATTAAAGTTGCATTAATTCTATTTTATAAAGACTGGATTCCCGCTGAAGCGGGTTGGGACAATACCAAAACACAAAAGGGCGATTAATACAATGAACGCAACCGACAGCTCCATTAATATAGCGCTGAGGCATATTAAGACAGCCCTGATATTTTTACCGATTTTTTTCATCGTGATGTTCCTCGACTCAAAAAGCTTTAGCGACTATTTTTTTATGAACACAAAAATAATTTCCCTTACTCATATATTTACCCTCGGGTTTTTGATGATGGTAATTATGGGTGCTTCTTATATGCTTTTACCGGTGGCGCTTGGCGTAAAAATTGCTTATGAAAAGTCCTTTTTTCCGGTTTATTACGCTTTTGTCGTATCTTTATTGTTATTCGTTATAGGAATGCATTATTTGATTTCCGTTTTAATAGCGCTTGGCGGGCTTTTTTTATTCATTTCTATTTTGACTTATAACATTAATATACTCTTGAGCTTAAAAAAAGTAAAAAAATGGGACTATTCGGCGTTAGGAATTGCTTTTGCCTATTCATACCTTTTTATAGGTTTATCGATAGGGCTATATTTAGCATTATCGTTTTACTTTAACATAGGTTTTAATCTTTACGATATATTGAAGGACCATATTTACTTGATGTTTGCAGGCTTTGTCGTTATGCTTTTTATAGCTATTTCATACAGGCTTCTTCCGATGTTTTACATGACAAAAACGCCTGCCGAGTACTTTTGGAAAACGGATTTAATAATTATTAACTCGGGTATAATCGCCATATTGATCTCGTCATTTTTTAGCGGTGGAACCGATTATATTTATTTTTATCTGAATGATATCGGCGGGGTGCTTTTAGGCCTTGGGGTGCTGTTATATTGTTTTATATTTTTCAACCTTATGCTAAAAAGGCTTAAAAAGAAACTTGATATCACTACATTTTATTTATATAGCGGAATTATATTTTTAGTTTTAGCGGCTATTATCGGTTTATCGTTAATCATTATGCCGCAAAGAACGGCAGACTTAAATTACGGCATATATTATTCCTTTGGATTTACCGCTCTTTTTTGCTTTGCAGGCATGATTATCATTGGATTTTTGCATAAAATATTCCCGTTTTTGATTAGCCTGAAGGTATTTGAAAAGGCAAAAAAAGGCGCATATAACAAACTTTTTAACAACATGAAAGCCAAATATTTCGAATATTTAATCTTCGGTCTTTTTTTAATCGGCGGGACGGGCGGCATGTTCTCATTATTATTTATTAACATAGTTCTGATTAAAATAACCGCTATTATTCTTTTAATTTCTTCCGTATCGCTTTTGATTCATATAATATCAATGGAATGGTAAATGTTTAGGTTCCCCTCCCATAAAGGGAGGGGATAGGGGAGGCGACTAATTACCTCCAGACCTTTATTGTATAAAGGTCTTCGCCTGTTTCTTCCGTTAAAAACTTATAACCCGCGTCTTTTAACCTTGGATATAAATGTATGGGTTTTCTTTCATGGGTTATATATAAGGCTTCATCGGCCTTAATATTTTCTAATGTTTCAAATATCTTAAGAAGGGGTTGCGGCGGTTCGAGCCCCCTTACATCGATTTCTACGCCTTTTTTGTGGGCTAAATCCTTAAGGTCTTCATCGGTGAAGTTTTTTTCATCTGCTTCATCCGATACTTTAATGGGTTTTTTGCCTGTTTTATCCCTAAAAAATATTATCTGGAACCCTTCCCGTGTTTTATTCGTGATATGTTCAAAGCCTTTATTTTTTAAGACGGAATAAAGCGGAAACGGTTCGAAGCTATTTGTTAAATCCAAAGCCTCGTCCTCTTTTAATTCGTTAACCGCCTTCATAATTCTTTGAAATGGATCTGCGCCACTTTTAATATCTTCCCTAACATCCAATTTAATTCGTTTTAAATTATTTATGTTTTCCATAACTATGGCCTCCTTTTATTTTTACTTGATTGTTCTCATCTTTTCCATTATGCTTTCTTTTTCGGTTGCGGTTAAGTGCATATCCGCCATGTTGAATAATATGTGGTCTTCCTTGTCGATATGCTCGGATAAAAGGGAGGCAAACGAGTTGCCGGCGGATACGACGGCTTTATAGTTGCCGCTGGTTTGATAATCTTTGATACTCGTTTTAAAATCTTCCGAAAGCTCTCTGCTGTGTTTATGTTCAATCAGCATAACATGTATAGGACCTGTTTCCAGACCTATATAATTTCCGAGAACGGGAAATAAAGCCTCCTCCTCCTTTTTAAAATGAATTTCTAAATCCTTGTCGATAAATGCGGTTATTTCATTAAGTTGATTTATAAGGTTTTTTCTTAAGTTATCCGAGGAGTCCCCCCCGATCTTTTTTAAATACCCGGAAAGATTATTTAAAACTCCCCTGACGATTTCGTGGTCGCTTCTTAAAGACATAATCGGGTCAAGATTTGTATCCATAATTAACAGCTCCTTATTTATTTTAATTTATTTAATTTATTTTCAACTGTTTAACAAATTAATAAAAGAGTGATATAATACAACACTATATAATTTTATCATATAATTAATTTTACGCAGTGATAAATATCACAAAAATATAAAAAAAATTATATTAAAATATAATTAAAATTATCGCAGGCATTTTACTTGCAAATATTAATTATAAAAAGGAGGGCGTAAATGGCTGAAGTACAGGGTTGCGAACTTCCCGAGGATTTGTATTATGATGTCGAAAAGGACACATGGGCAAAGCCTATAGGTAATAATGTAATTATGCTCGGAATGACCGATGTGGCTCAAACCCAGGCAGGTAAGATTTTGCATGTAACATTTAAAAAAATAGGCAGTCTTGTTCAAAGAAGGGGCAATACCGCAACAATCGAAAGCGGTAAATGGGTCGGTCCCATTCCGTCCCCCGTTGCGGGCGAAATAGTCGAGGTTAACGAAGCCCTGTTAAAAGACCCTCTCCTTTTAAATATATCTCCGTATAAAGACGCATGGGTGAGTAAAGTGAAAGCATCCGACTTGGGCGAATTAAAGAATCTTTTAACCGGCAAAGAAGCGGTGGAAAAATATAGGGAAAAAATAATAAAGGAACAGATTCAATGCATGAGGTGTTCAAGCCAGTAATAAATATTTCATTAAAATTATTAAATTATCATTATTATAAATTATGGCCGATGAAATTAACAAAATAAAGGCAAAGCATGATGTTATACTCCTTGTCTCCAGGTGGTGCGAAGAGTGCGTGCCTGCGGATAATGCATGGAAGAGATTATATGAGGAACGCAAGGACTTTAATTACAGGTCTTTAGATGTTTCCGAGCCTGAGGGAAGACGGCTTTCCATCGAACTTTACATAAGAAGCGTGCCGTCCACCGTTATCGATGGAAAACTTTCCTATGTCGGAATTCCCACCAAGGAAGATGCCAATGAACTGCTCAATTTAGCTTGATTTATCGAAAAATAAAAATGAAAACCCTCAAAAAATAGGGATACCCCCGCCTTTCATTTATTAGATTATCCATATATTTATATTATAATATATTATTGTGTAAAATAGTTAAAAATTGTAATTGATTTATTTGTTTTAATATGTTAAAACAAAACCAAAATTAATTTATTTTAAACTTAAACGGAGGGAGTTATTATGAGATTTTTTAAACGAAAACTATTGTTAACCCTGGCCTTGGGTTTTTTATTCATATTTATAGGTTCGGTTAATGTGTTCGCGGCGACCTACGGCGTATTTACCCGGGTTGCCGTCAATGTTCCAGGAAGCCTTTCATCTGTTGTCCATAATATTAAATCTGCCTTGAATCATGCGGATTGGAAGGTTGTTGGAACGACTAATATATCTCTTCCAAAAAGTGATACTCATAAAGCAATCGTCATAGCCGCAACGAACAGCGTCTATGATAAATATATGGTCGATAACGGCAACAATCCGGCGGCCGCTTTCGGACTTCCGTTAAGGGTAGAGGTCTATACCACGCCGGCACAGGGCACTGTCGTCAGCATGGTAAATTTACCTGCTTTAGCAAGGACATTTTCAGGGAATTCTTATGTAGATTATGCAATTGAAGTAAATAATATGTTAAAGCATACCATAAGGGGCGCGGTAGGCGGCACCCCTTCAAATCTGCAATACGGCCCGATGAGAAGCGGGAGATTTCCCGGCGGTATCGGCGGCGGTTCTTTTCCCGGCAGTATTGACCAGATATCGAACTATTCGGGCAGTACCGATTCTAATTTAAGGGGCGTCGCAAAATTAGTAGAAACGGGAATTAGCCATAATAACGGCGGGTGGCGGTTAGTTTACGAGATAAGTAAACCACAGATAGGTTTTATAGAATTTGGCGTTACAAGGAATTCGACCGAAAGGCATTCTATAGAGATTGATAGCGGCGCAAGGGCAACCTCTACATATAAAACTCCTGGAATAGACCATGGCGCATCTTTTCCAATAGAGATACTTGTTTATAGGGATGGAAATTATACCGATGTGTCGATACTCGGCGAGATGTGGAGAATGAAGTATTATTTTGCTGATGCGGGAATGCTGGCATTTATGACTCATATGGGAATGCCGGGTTCCATACAGGGTTCTTTAAAACAGATGATTTTATACGGATTGGCATACTAAATTTTATGAAAATTTTATGAAACGGGCTTTAATTCCCTCGCCATGCGGCAGGGGAGTTTGAGGCGGCTACGCAAATATATCAGCCCTGCCTCCCGATAATAAGTCGGGCGGCAGGGCTCTTGTGATTATAAACTTATCCGCAATCCGAGTATCCGCAATCGAGGCATACCGTGCAGCCTTCCGCATGTTTTAAATTGGAACCGCCGCACATTGGGCAGGCGCCCCTTCCCTGAATTTTGTATGTATCCGTATGACTGCTTTGAAGGTTTTTATGGGATATTTTCAGGCTTCCATTTTCCAACAGGCTTTTTTCCAGCGCTTTTCCGATAGCATCAGCGCATGAGTATATTATGTTATCGCCGAAGCCGTGCGGTATATTACATCTAATACCTTTTAACTGGTTTATTATTTCTTCCGTGTCTATTCCAGACCTTAAAGCTAAACTTACCATTCTGCCGGTTGATTCGGTTTGAGATTGTGCGCAGCCGCCGGATTTGCCGATAGAGTTAAATATTTCAAAAGGCCTTCCGTTTTCGTCATAATTTATCGTTACATATAAAGGGCCGCAGCCGGTTATTGTTTTAATCGTAACTCCATGTATAATATCTGGCCTTTTTCTAGGTTCGATCCTTTTTTCACCTTCCTTCTTTTCTTTACCTGCATTATTATCTACGGCGCTTTTGTTTTCAACGATAGGAACGATAGATTTGATGTCGATAGGTTCCTGTACCGGAGAACCGCATACCGGGCACCTATATTTGCCGTTTACAGATGGACCCGTCGTTAAAACCTGTTCCCTCGATCCGTCCCTGTAAACAGTAATACCTTTCAAATTGAGATTATACGCAAGCAGATATACCTCTTTAATATCTTCTTTTTTTGCCGAGTTTGGAAAATTTACGGTTTTACTGACAGCGTTGTCCGTATATTTTTGAAATGCCGCTTGAAGCATAACATGCCATTTTGGCGTAATATCGTGCGAGGTTATAAATATGCGGCTTAAATATTCATAGGTTTCGGGGTTTAGCAAATTGGGTGGTAAATCCTTATAAGAGTGTCCAAGATTACCGTTCTTAACGACAAAATCTATAAGTTCATTTGAATAAACGCCTAAATCTTCCAATATATTTTTAAAATTTTTATCGGTTTCTATTAAAGTTTGATTGTCTAAGACGTGCCTTTCATAAGCCAATGCAAATAACGGTTCTATTCCGCTGGACGCCCCGGCAATTATGCTTATTGTGCCGGTTGGGGCAATAGTTGTGGTTGTTCCGTTTCTCATGGCTTTATAACCCTTTTCTTTCCAGACGGAGCCTTTAAAATTAGGAAAACTGCCCCTGATCATTCCCAGCTCTTCCGATTTTAATTTTGATTCCTTATCTATAAAACCCATTATTTTTTCGGCTACTTTAAGCGCCAGGTCGCTATTATAGGGTATCCCCAATTTTATAAGCGTATCGGCATATCCCATAATTCCCAGTCCTATTTTTCTATTGGAAAGCGTCATCTGTTTTATTTTTTCGATTGGGTAATGATTTTTGTCTATTACATTGTCTAAGAAATGAACCGCCGTGCGTACGGTTTTTTTAAGCGCCTCAAAGTCGATAATATCGAGGTAATAAGGCAGGATAACTTCAGGTTTTTCGTTAAGCCTTTTTAACGCCTCTTTATAATTAAATTTGCCTTTTTTGTTTTCATCTCCTTTTATGAATTTTCTAAGATTAATGGAACCCAAATTACAGGATTCGTAAGCAACTAAAGGCTGCTCGCCGCATGGATTAGTCGCCTCGATTTTGCCGGCTTTAGGAATAGGGTTAAGTTTGTTTATCCTGTCTATAAAGATAATTCCGGGTTCTCCGCTGGACCATGCCATTTCTACAATCAAATCGAAAACTTCTTTTGCGTTAAGATGTTTAACGATTTCATTGTTTCTCGGGTTTATCAACGGATAATCTTCGTTTTTAATAACGCGGCCCATAAAATCTTCCGTGATTGCAACGGATATGTTAAAATTGTTAAGTTTTGAGGTATCTTTTTTAGAAGAGATAAAGTCCAATATGTCCGGGTGGTCTATCCTTAAAATGCCCATATTGGCGCCTCTTCTTGTCCCCCCTTGTTTTATCGCCTCCGTTGCGCTGTTAAATACCTGCATAAATGAAACAGGGCCGCTTGACACGCCTTTTGTGGAGTGAACCGTATCATTTTTTGGCCTTAAATTAGAAAAAGAAAAACCTGTGCCGCCGCCGCTCTGGTGTATTAGCGCGGTATTTTTTATTGTTTCGAAAATCGATTCCATAGAATCTTCGATTGGAAGCACAAAACAGGCGGAAAGCTGCTGCAGCGGCCTTCCCGCATTCATAAGCGTGGGAGAGTTAGGTAAAAAGCGTAAACTTGACATCTCTTCGTAAAATTCTTCGGTTATTTTATCGATATCCTTTTTGGTTTTGCCGTAATTTAAATCGGCTTCGGAGATGTTTTTTGACACTCTTTTAAACATTCCAGATATCGTTTCGATAATTTCGCCCTTTTCATCCTTTGCCAGATATCTCTTCTTTAAAACCGTTATCCCATTTTCGGAAAAGCTTTTTATAAGCGGGTCATTAAGCAGGTCATTTTTATCTTTCATCTCTACCTCCCCTTATATTTATTTTAATAAATGTTTAATTTTAAAAATTTTTATAATTAACAATATGTAGATATTTTTTTTATTTCTATACAATATATTGTAATTTATCTTTTGTCAATATCTTTTTTTATCTTTTTTTAAGCACCGTTTTTAATTGTAAATCATTAAAAAAAGTTTTATAATTTTAAAATATGGCTAAGAAATAATAAATAAAATAATAAATAATAAGAAATACATAAAAATTGCAAGGGGGATATTAAAATAAAATAATGCATAGCTTAAATTACCTGCATGGTATGAATATTTTAACCCACATTCTAAGCACAAACATCGTTGTAAAATTAGTCCTTTTAATTCTATTTTTTTTCTCTTTAACATCATGGGCAATTATTTTTTATAAATTAAATTATCTTAATAAAGCAAAAAAAGAAGACAAAGAGTTTCTCGATTTATTTTGGGAATCGAAAAGATTGGATTATGTTTATACGGCTGCCAAAAATTTTAATTATAGTCCGATAGCCTCTATGTTTAATGCTACATACAAAGAGCTTGTGGATATTAAAAAAAAATCGGAAGAGAAGGATAAGCTTTTTGGTAAAGAAAATAACGGAGAGAATCAAGCATATATAGAAAGGGCTTTAAAAAAATCGCAACTCTCGTCCATTGCAAAACTCGAGATGTCCCTTCCATTTTTAGCGACGGTCGGTTCCACCGCCCCGTTTATAGGCTTATTTGGAACGGTTTGGGGCATAATGACATCATTCGAAAGCATAGAAAAGGCAGGGACAGCCGGCTTGGCGATTGTCGCTCCCGGTATTGCGGATTCGCTTATTGCGACTGCGGCAGGTCTTTTTGCGGCAATTCCCGCCGTTATTGCATATAACTATTATTCAAACAAGGTAAGAGTGATAGCTAACGGGACAATCGATTTTGCCTATGAATTTATGACAATAATCGAAAGGCAGATTCTATAGTAAATAATTATGTTTACATCTTTTGAAGGTAGAGACGACAAAAAAAGTTTTTCTTCCGGCTATAAGCTTATGTCGGATATAAACATCACTCCATTTGTCGATGTAATGCTTGTTCTTCTTGTTATATTCATGGTAACTGCGCCGATATTGGTCCATGGAATAAAGGTTCATTTGCCGGCGGCAAAGGCGCGGGCATTAAAAGCTCCGGAAAAAACAATAGTAGTTTCGGTTACTTCGGGCAGGGAGGTTTATATAAACAACTTGAGAGTGAGCCTTCCCCTTTTAACCCAAAAGTTAAGCGTTTTATACAGAAACAGGAGAGATAAGCAGATATTTCTCAAGGCAAGTTCAGCCCTGCCTTACGGCTATGTAATAAGGATAATGTCTGCAATAAAAGATGCGGGCATAACAAAAATCGGCATGGTAACGGCAAATCTTAAATAATTAACATATTAAATGAAGTGAAAATCGTGCTGCGCTCAATGTTTAATGAAAATCGAAGCGGAATCGGAAAATATTATATATATTCAATTTTATTTCATGCAGTTTTAATCGGTTTAATAGTTTATCTGGGGATAAGGTTTAGACCGGAAATAGAGTCCATCGGCTCGAAGGTGGTTGTCAGCGTAGTAAGCAGCGTTCCGGGGCCGCCCGCTTCTATTAAAGCGATATTAAAACCGCCTGCGCCAAAGGTTAAAAGGCAAATTATAAGCAAGCCCGCTCCGGCAAAAAAACCTGTGCAATTGCCCGTTACCAAAACGCCTGCTTCTATGGTTTATCCAAAAAAGGTTCTGCCGAAGCCCGTTCCGGTTAAAAGGTATGTTAAGAGGCAAGTCCCCGTTCCCGCGGTTAATTCCAGCGTCTATACGAATTTACATAACATGGTAAGCCTTAATAATGCGTATAGCAAGGTTCAGGAATCTTTGATCAGGGGAAATATCCATAAATTTCAAGGTTATGTCAATAAGATAGTGTCGATTATCATGTCCCATTTTAATATTTCTCTTTCCAAATATTTGCGCTATAAGTCCGTGGTCGCCATTCAAATATCTGCTTCGGGAAGGATTTACGGCGTCAGGCTTGCCAAATCTTCTGGTAACGGCTATTTCGATTCCCAATCGATAGAGGCTGTAAAATTATCAAGCCCGTTACCCCCGCCGCCCAAAGGATTTATGAGCTTTATAAACTCTAAGAACGCAGGCGAGGGTGCATTAATAGTTTTTAATCCAAGAGAGATTCTAAAAAATAAGTAATATTATAATATAATGGAGGAATAAGGCGGGCAAAAATGTTTAAATTTAAACTTAACGATTCTTGCGGGTATAAGGTTTTTTACGCCATATTAGCATCTTTGACGGTTTTATTTTCTTTATTTTTATTTCCGGTAAATTCTTACGCAAAGATATATATAAATATTTATGCCGCAAGAATTAAAAAAGTCAGGGTTGCCGTTCCTAACTTTAAAAATATTTCAAGGTACAGGCAGCATCAAAAGATTGCAAAAAGTGCTGCCCGCATAATCAGGCACGACCTTTCCGTTATCGGATATTTTCATGTGGTAAATCCGCTTTCGTATCTTGAAAACTCCCAAGATGCCCCTATAAATGTTAATAAAATAGACTTTACAAACTGGAGCGTGTTAAATGCGCAATATTTGATAAACGGCGAATATAAAACGGAAAACGGCATTATAAAAATTAAAGCAAATCTTATAAGCATCTATTCTCAAAAATTACTTTTTACCGAGAAATTAGAAGGACATAATAAACAATACAGGTATCTGGCAAATAAGTTTGCCGACGGTATATTGAAATTTTTAACGGGGCTCAAGGGGCCGTTTACGACAAAAGTATTCTTTGTCGGGGAACAGGACGGCGCAAAAAATATTTTTATGATGGATTTCGGCGGACACAGGGTTAAAAGAATTACAAATAACCCGTCGATTAATATATTTCCGCATCCGTCACCTAACGGCAATAAGGTTGCCTATATTTCTTTTAAAGACGGCAATCCCGCAATTTTTATTAAAAATTTAAATACCGGCAGAACTGCAAGGCTTAGCCTTCCCGGGCCTGCCGATTATGTTTCCTGGTCGCCTAAAGGAAATAAGCTGGCCATAGCGCTTACTCCTGACCATTACAATACCGAGATATATACTATTAATATAAAGGGAGGGAATCTTAAACAGCTGACTTACACTGACGGCATTAACACATCTCCGTCGTTTTCCCCAGGCGGAAATAGAATTGCCTTCGTGTCAAACCGGGGAGGAAGCCCTCAAATTTACATAATGAATTCTGACGGAAGCGACCAGCATAGAATTACTTATAATAATAGTTATTATAATACGAGCCCTGCATGGTCGCCTAACGGGAAAAAGATAGCTTTTGCCTCATTCGTAAACGGCGCTCTTCAAGTGTGCATTATGAATACGGACGGAACGGATGAAAGGCAGATTACCGATACGCCGTATAGCGCCCAGCATCCTGCATGGACAAGGGATTCAAGAATAATTACCTTTGATACCGAGATTGCCGGAAGACAGGAATTATTTATGATAGATGTGAACGAAAGCGGCATGATGAGGCTGATGCCCCGCCTGTTTCCAGAAATGCAAAATTATTACAGTCCCGAGTGGACATTAAAATCATCTTACCCGCCTTATTGAAAAATATCGCTTTATATGATAAAGTCAATGTAATATTTATAATATAATACGAGGGCATTGCATTATGAAAAATAAAAAATATTTTAGAGTTTTTCTTTTGCTTTTTGTTTTTTTATTTTTTACGGCGGCTTTTTTATCTGGATGCGCCGAGATGGAACCTGATACTATACACAATTTAAAGGTTCAGGTTAAAAAATTAAATAAAAAAACTGACAAATTATCCCAAAGCAATGCTTATTTAGAGCAAAAGATTCATGAGATACAGTTGCATCTGGCTAATCAAGGTGCTCATATAGCAGGTTTAGATTCAAAAATAAAGGATGTTTACGGAAAATATGAAGTAGAATCCCACAATCTCCATATGCTTCAAAAAAGGTTTAGGCAGTATCGTTTAATTGTCAATAAAGAGCTTATTAAATTGCTTAAGCATGCCCAAATTAAGCCGCCCGTAAAAGAAATCACCCCATCCAAAAAGGCGGTTGTCAGCGTAAGCCCCAAACTTAAGGGGTTTAACAAGGGTATGGATTTATATAAAAAGAAAGATTACGCTAACGCCGTTTTAGCTTTCAATAAATTTATAAGTAAATATCCGCAGTCAAAAGACACCCCTGATGCCGTATTTTATAAAGCTGTGTCAAACTTCAATCTTAAAAAATATCCCGTATCCATATTGGAGTTTCATAAATTTTCCGAAGTTTATCCAAAAAGTTCCCATGTTCCTATGGCGATATATTTACAGGGAATGGGGTTTTTAAAGCTTTCCGATAAGTCCGACGCATCGATTTTATTTCAACAGGTTGTTTCGAAATACCCGGATACGGAGGCTTCAAAACTTTCGGCGGCAGAGCTTAAAAAACTTTCGAAATAAAGGTATGGGATATTCCAAAAATATTATTAATCTGGCATTTGAGTCAAGTTGCGACGATTTTTCCTGCGCAGTGCTTTTAAAAGATGCTCAAGGCATAAAAATCCTTTCTAATATAGTATATTCGCAGGATTTTGTGCATGATATTTACGGCGGCGTCGTTCCGGAACTTGCTTCAAGAAACCATATAAAAGCATCTTTGCCCGCCCTATCGTTTGCTTTGTCAAAAGCGGGCATCGTTCTAAAAGATGTCGGCTTAGTATCCGCAACAGCCGGTCCGGGACTTGTCGGCTCCTTATTAATAGGGCTTATGGAGGCAAAAACTATATCGTATGCGCTAAATATTCCGTTAGTCAAAATAAATCATATCGAAGGGCACATATTCAGCCCCTTTTTGGAAAATAAAGAGGAATTTCCCTTTATTGCCTTAGTTATTTCAGGAGGACACACCCATATATATTTAGTAAAATCCCACAGCGATATAAAACTTATCGGGAAGACAAGGGATGACGCCTGCGGAGAACTATTCGACAAGGTTTCTAATTACCTTGGCTTTGGTTATCCGGGCGGCAGGATTATAGACGAGCTTGCCGAAAAGGGCAATAAGAATGAATTTAAATTTACCCTTCCGATGGCGCATAGCCATAATCTGGATATGAGTTTTAGCGGACTTAAGACGGCCGTTATTGCATTGATAGATAGACTTGGCGGGCGGGGTAAGATTAAAGAAAAAACAGTTTTTGATATTTTTGCTTCCATAAGGGAAGCAGTGGCCAGGATTCTTTATAAAAAGACCTTAGATGCATGTAATATTTACGGAATAAATACGGTGGCGGTTTCCGGCGGGGTTTCGGCTAATTCAAGAATAAGGTCTCTTTTTAAGCAACCTGCGAAAAACCCTTGTTTTAAAGTAATTTTTCCTTCCATTTCGCTTTCGACCGACAATGCCGCAATGATTGGTTATGCCGGTTTTTTTAAACCTCCGGTGGACCCAGTTAAAAATAAGGAAGAATTTTTAAATATTAATGCCGATTCCTCATGGGAGTTGTAAATTATAATGGGAAAATTACCTAAAAACCGCAAAGTAATTTATGGGCAAAATTTTTTAATAAATAAGGAAATAGCCCGCAATATTATAGATTCATGCAATTTTTCCTTTAACGACAATGTACTTGAAATAGGTCCCGGGGAAGGGATACTGACCGAATTAATTATAGGAAATACAAAAACCTACACTATAATCGAAATAGACCCCTTTTATTATAATTTTATTAAAGGAAAATTTAATTTAAACAAATTTAGCGGAATTAATATCGTCAACGAAGATGCCCTTAAATTTGATTATAAAGGATTAAGCCGCAATCTTTCCTCTAAAATAAGGGTTGTTTCAAACCTGCCTTATGAAATTTCAAGCCCTATTATGGAAAAATTTATAAGGGAAAAAGATGCTTTTTCGGATTTAACGCTTATGTTTCAAAAAGAATTTGCCCGGAGGCTTTATGCAAAAGAAAATGACTCTGAAAGAGGCGCGTTAAGCATTATTGCCGATATAAATTTTGAAATCGTCAAACTTTTCGATGTGGGCAAATCGAATTTTAATCCCGCGCCAAAGGTCGATTCGACGGTATTAAGGATAATCCCAAAATACCATGCGGATAATAATTATATTTGGGCGGTAAATTCCCCATTCTTTAGCTATTTTGTGCATCAAATTTTTAAGCTGAGAAGAAAAAAACTTAAAAACTCTATATATGCGTCATTTTTTGGAGTGCCTCCAGACATAAAGGAAAAAATATTTACGGAGTTAAACATCGATTTAAATAAAAGGCCGCAGGAATTAACGACAACCGAGTTTATAAAAGCGGCGAAAAAATATGACGACTATTTGAAAATTGCGGAAAAACGGTATAATAATAACATTAACGGTTGACGGTTAGGTCGAGCGGATAAACGGGAATAAAAGAAATAAAGGGGATAAATTTATGAAAAAGGCAGTTATTGCCCTCGATTTGGGTACGACGGGCAACAGGGCTATAGCTTTTGACAAAAATGCCGGCATTATCGCCAGTTCTTATTATGAATTTCCGCAAATTCATCCGAAACCTGCATGGGTTGAGCAAAATCCGGACGATATTTTGAATTCCGCCGTAAAAGCCCTTAAAGAAACTATCGAAAAATGCGATTCGCATGAGATAACATCTATGGGAATTACCAATCAGAGAGAAACCGTTATATTGTGGAATAAAAGAACGGGGAAACCTGTTTATAATGCCATAGTCTGGCAATGCAGACGGACTGCCAAGGCCTGCGAAGATTTATCGGAATATCGCGCATTAATCAAAGAAAAAACAGGCTTGTTTTTAGACCCGTATTTTTCGGCGACAAAGATTAAATGGATAATCGACAACGTTAACGACGCTAAAAGCCTGGCTGAAAAAGGAGAACTGGCTTTCGGAACCGTGGACAGCTGGATTTTATGGAATTTGACGGGCGGTAAAGTTCACGCTACAGACGCTTCAAATGCCTCGCGAACGCTTTTATATAACATTAATACATTAAAATACGATGGAGAACTCCTCGAAATATTTAATATCCCCGGGTCGATTCTTCCGGAGGCGCATGACAGCAATCACAATTTTGGCTGTACGGTTAAGTCTGCGGCAGGCAAATCTATTCCTGTAATCGGAATTTTGGGCGATCAGCAGGCTTCCCTTTTTGCCCATGGCGGTTTTGAAACAGGCATTATAAAAAACACATATGGAACGGGGCTTTTTGCAATGGTAGAAACCGGAAATAAAATTTATAATTCGGACAAATTGGTTGCAACGGTTGCGTGGAAAATAGACAGCCTCCCGTATTATGCGCTGGAAGGAAGCATTTTTACGGGCGGCGGGATTATGCGGTATCTTAAAGATAATTTGAATTTTATAAACTCCGCAGGCGAATCTTCCGATGCGGCAAAAAGCTTAGATTCTAACGGCGGCGTATATTTTGTTCCGGCTTTATCCGGTCTCGGCGCGCCGTACTGGGATCCGGACGCAAGAGGCTTGATTATCGGCCTGACAGGGGCTGCCACTAAGAATCATATTGTCAGAGCGGCATTAGAATCACTGGCTTACCAGACGAAAGATGTTATTTTGGAATTTAAAAATGCTTTAAAAAAAGATTTAAACTTACCTGCGTATAAATTAAGGGTTGACGGAAAAGCAAGTGAAAATGAGTTTTTGATGCAATTTCAGTCGGATATTTTAAATATGGTTGTCGAAAAAACAGTTTTTACCGAGATGACGGCCTTTGGAATAGCAGGGCTTAGCGCAATAACAACGGGTTTTTGGACAATCGATGAATTTTACAATCTTAAAAAAATAGAGCATGTTTATAATCCAAAGATGGACGATAAATATAGGAATGACTATTATGACAGATGGAAAAAGGCTGTGTTAAAATCTCTTAAATGGGCATAATTTATGGACAAGGCGATCAGGATTAGGGGATAGACATGCAGTGTTCAATATGATATAATTTAACCTAAATTTAAGAAGGGGGTAAAATGCGTAAAATCACTATCTTGAGTTTAATTTTAATATTATCCTTGGTTGTATTTTCAAAGGATTCCCTGGCAGCCAAAATGTCAGGTCCTGCCAATGTTCACAGCGCTAAATTTCAATACGAGAAAGGCCTTGGCGCAATGAAAGGGGGTTATTACTATACCGCAGTTCAACATTTTCAAAAAGCTATTCTTGTAAAACCGCATTTTGCATTAGCCTGGGCGCATATGGGGGTGGCTTTATATAAACTCGGGTTTCCGTCTTTAGGCATAGTCAGCCTTAAAAAGGCCTTAAAATATGATCCAAATATCAAATGGGCAAAAATTAAATTAAAAGAATACCTTGCCTCTTCAAAAAGATAACTAAATGGCTTTTGACGGTTTTGACAAATTTGCAAAGTCGGGCGTATTCGAAAACATCATTAAAGAAAAGGCTTTGAGTCTCAATATTGCTTTTGTCTGTTTTTACGGATCAAGAAATTATAACCTTGAAACAGGCAAAAGCGATTACGATTTTTTTATTGTTTACTACCCCTCGTTCGATAATTTTTATACTAATAGATTTGAAAGATTTTCGGTTATAGAAAAGGAGTACGACTATTTTATAACCCCGGTTCATGAATACATCAGCCACGCAATGAAGGGTAATATAAAGTTTATAGAGCCTATCATATGCGGGACGGTTTTTGAGCTTAAAGGTTTTAAAGCCGTAAAAGCAAGAGGTTCCGGATTATTAGAAAAAATAAGAAAATTTATTTTGATTAATTATAAAAAGAATTTTAACGCTATGCTCGGAATCGCAAATAACAAAAAACTAAATATCGTTAAAGGATTGTACACATCAAACACATTAAAATACGAAGAGACTCACGGGTATGACATTAAAGAGGCAATAAATTCCTTAAGGATACTTTTCTTGCTCGAGAATTATATTAAAAGCGGACAGTTCTCTTTCATGGTTAAGGGAAACCCTGTTTATAAAGAATTCGAAGATTATATGCTTAAAATAAACGAGGGAATTATCTCGAAAGAGATTTATTTGGAAATAGTAGGTAAAAAAGCAAGCGATGTTTTAAAATTAAAAAATAACTTAGATATATTATACGAAGAGCAAAAGCAGGTTATTATAAAAAAGGAAGAAGAAATTAAAGATTGCGTTAAGAAACTTTGCAGGGATAATATCTGTTTTGCAAAACAGATATAATATGTTATATAATTATTAAATGGGCGTTTTGGCAAAAATATTTTTTTCTATTTTAATTTATCTATTTATCGAGATTTATGTCTTTGTGGAGGTGTCTATCCGGCTCGGCTTTTTCCCCGCCGCTATTTTGCTCATTTCCTTTAGCATAATAGGATATGCGATTACAAAAAGGATAAAAGGCATCTCTTTTCAAAAAGCGGCAGCGGATTATTCTAAGGGCGAATCGCCGTCCAAAAATTTAGTTAAAACAGCCGGATTTTTTATAGCGGGCGTGCTGTTTCTTATGCCCGGATTTATTACCGATTTTATTGCAATACTTTTTTTAATCCCATTTTTAAACTATTATTTAATGTATTTAATTTTTAGATATTTTAAAAATAAATTTAACGGTTCCTATACATATCAAAGCCAAAACGGGGGCGGGGATTTCAATAGCGCCGCTTTCACATTTATATCTCTGCCTTTTAAAAAGAACGAAAAATAAAACGGAAAACAATATATGTATAAAATTTTACTAAAATCAAAAATTCACAGGGTTAAGATAACCGATGCCAATCTCGAATACGAAGGCTCGATTTCCATAGATGAGGAACTTATGGATAAAGCCGATATCTTGCCGTATGAGAAAGTTAATATTTGGGATATAAACAACGGCAACAGGTTCGAGACATACGCAATTCCATCTACAAAACACTCCGGGGATATCATTGTTAACGGGGCTGCTTCAAGAATGGTTCAGGTAAACGATATTATAATTATCGCAACCTTCGGGTTCTATGACGAAAAAGAGCTAAACGGATTTAAACCCACGCTGGTTTATGTTGACGAAAAAAACCATATAAGCGATGTGGTTAAATAATTTTATATACTTAATCAAAACTGAAGCGACCTGAAACATTGATTAAAAAGTATTTTGCGGATTATATTCTTATATCTCAGGCAGCCTCTCCTCCATTTATCGAAAATGGAGAGTTAATCGTAGATGAAACTTCAGGCAAAATTTTATCCGTTCTGAAAAGCAATAAAAAAAACTATCCGTCCCTTGAAGGAAGCGGAGATCTCCGAACAATAATTATTCCCGGTTTTATAAACTCCCATACGCATACCGACCTTACTATTAAACCCGATGATAAAACACCCCGGGTCTTTTCAAAATGGGTTATTTCTTTAATGGAAAAAAGGAAATCCTTCAGCCCCGATAAACAAAATAGCCTCAGGATTAAAGCCTTTAAGGAGTTTGTAAAAAGCGGAACCACGCTTATAGGGGATATAATCCCGATAGATTCGTTTTATAATATAAACGCCCCGCTTTTAAAAACCAGGCTTGTCCCTAAGGTTAAGGGGTTTATCGAATTAAGGGGTCTTGACCCCGCCCGCGCCCCTGAAGTATTAAATGAATTTAAAGCGTTTTATAAAGAATACAACGATATTTTAAGGAAAAATGAAAATTATTTTTCTTTGGGCATTTCTCCCCATTCCGTCTATTCCGTATCGGAGGAGCTATTTAAAGGGATAATAAGAGAAAATTCAAGAATAGGGCTTAAAATAGCAATCCATGCCTCCGAACATTCAGCCGAAACTCGGTTTATATCGGGAAGGGGCGGGAATATCGCAACAAATCTTTTATCCGCATTCAATTTATCTAAGTTTTCAAAACCGCTTAAAACTTTTTCATCACCCATATCTTATCTGGATTATTTAAAAATCTTGAACCACAATACATCGCTCATTCATGCGAATGAAATAAACGACGAGGATATCGAGATTATAAAAAAAACAGGCGCAAATATCATCCACTGTCCGAGAAGCAACGCCTTTTTTAATTCAAAAAAACTTCCGTTAAAAAAAATATTGGATAGAGGCATTACGGTTTCCTTGGGGACGGATAGCCTGTATTCGAATAAAACACTGAGCATCCTTGACGAACTCAGGTATGCAAAGAAAATACATCCCGATGTTTCCTCTAAAGACTTATTTGCCATGGCAACGATTAACGGCGCCAAAGCCCTGTCTTTTCCAAATACTACAGGAACGCTGGAGCCAAATTCCTACGGGGATTTTACCGTTTTTAAAATAGATAAAACCATGAAAGTGAACGAAGACAATATCTATGATAATATATTATCGTTTAAAAAAAGGGACATAATAAAGGTTGTAATAAACGGAAATGTTGTTTATAATAAACTTAATTAAATAAGGTAATACTATTTATAATAATTATAATAAATATAAATATATGAATATTTAATTAAATTATAAAATGAAAATTATAACTAATATTGCCGAAATGAAAAAAATTTCAAAGGATTTAAAGAAATCGTCGAGGCGGATTTCTTTCATTCCTACGATGGGCAAACTTCATAACGGACATGTAAAACTTATAGAAAAAGGCAAAGAATACGGCGATGTTATTGTTTCCATTTTTGTCAACCCCGCACAGTTTGGTCCTGATGAGGATTTTAATAATTATCCGAGGGACTTCGAGAATGATTCTAAAATATTAAAAGATTTAAATATCGGTTATCTTTTTCATCCGGCAGCGGATATCGTCAAAAATACGGAAACATTTTTAATAGACCCTGAATACTCGAACAGGCTCGAAGGCGTTTTCAGACCGGCCCATTTTCAGGGCGTCCTTACGATAGTAATGAAACTATTTTGCATAATAAATCCGGATTTTGCTTTTTTTGGACTGAAGGATTACCAGCAATATATCTTAATAAAAAAAATGGTTGAGGATTATTTTCTGGATATAGAGGTAATGCCTGTTCCCACCGTAAGGGAAAAATGCGGGCTTGCGATGAGCTCGAGAAATGCATATTTCAATGAAGACGATAAAAAAATTGCCTGTAATTTTTATAAATCGTTAAAAAAGACGGCAGATTTATTTAAGGCTGGCGAAACATCGGGAGAAAAATTAACCGTTTCAACCATAAAAGAATTGATTAAAAGCGGATTTAAAATAGATTATTTGAAAATTATGGATAAAGGACTAAATATAGAAAAACAATCTGTAGAGGCGGGCGATATTCTGCTTGCCGCCGCAAGATTTAAAGGAGTAAGGTTGATAGACAATATTTTTTTCGAATAATTTCCTAAAGATTTCATGTAATTTTAATTTGAATTTTAAAAAATAAAAAATGGAGTTAGGGAGGTCTTATGTTCAAAAATCTTTCTTTAAAAACGAAATTTACCCTGATTATGGCGATTGTCGGATTCGCGGCGATTCTTGCCAGCCTAATCTGGACTTTAAGCTTATTTCATTATTTTGGCAGGAAAGTTCTTATCCATGAAGCTCACATAATATTAAATTTTGAAAATTCCACCAGATATTATGTTTCCCAAAAATTAAGACCGGCGGCGATAAATGGAAATAATAATTTTAATAACATACATTTTGATTCCGACGATATGGGCGCAAATGCAAAACTGCAAAGAATAATAAGCGAAAATAACGATTTTAATATACACGCTTATTCAGGGACATCCGTTGCCATTCATGTAGGAAAATTAATGAGGGAGTTTGTGCCGCATTTTATTTATTCGGAACCGACATCGAATCCGTTAAACTTAAAAGACAGGGCAAACCAGTTCGAGATCAGTATTATCAATAAATTTAAATCTAATCCGTCTTTAAAATCTGTCAGCGGCTTTCATGTTTTTAACGGGAAATCATATTTTTATTTAATGCAGCCGGTTATTGTCAAGAAAAGCTGCATGGTTTGCCACGGAAATCCGTCAAATCCTTCGCCTATAACCGCGGCGGTAGTAAAAAGATATGGGGATACCCACGGCTGGCACTGGAAAGTTGGAACGACAACCGGAGTCTTAAGCGTCTTAGTTCCGACTAAACACAGGGCAAATATTGCATTGCACAATGCTATCATAATAACAACTGCTTTCCTTATCCTGTTTATTTTAGCTTTTATAATCGCAATTTATTTCATTAATAAGGCTATCATTAGGCCGATACACGAGATGACCAAATTGGCGGAGGATGTTTCGGTAGGCAAGTCCAACGAAGATTTTAGAGTTAAAGGAAACGACGAAATAGGCGCCCTTGCCAAATCTTTTAACAGGCTTAAAAAAAGCTATTTAAAAGCCGTTCAATTATTGGCGGAGAGAAATAAAGACAAAAAATAAAAAATGGGAATAGGGATGCCTTGTGTTTAAAAATCTTTTTGGCTGCATCGATTGGGCTATATCTTCTATTGACCGGAATTTAGGAGGACTTATGTTTAAAAATCTTTCTTTGAAAATGAAATTTACCATAATTATGTTAATTGTGGGATTCGTTGCAAACTTAACCGTTGCCGCAGGCGCTTTTTATTATATTCAAAAATTTAAGAAACACGAGTTGATGCATGAAGCAAAAATGGTTCTTTTTGCGGAAAAGGCGGCAAGAGATTACGATTCTAACAGCTTGAGGCCGGCTGTTATGAAAGCAACCGACAAATTTGTCATTCAGGCCGAATCCGCCACATTTTTATCTCTCGGCGTTGCAAAATTGATTAAAAAGTTTCTGCCTCATTATACATATTCAGAACCGACGCTTAATCCTTTAAATTTAAAAAATAAGGCAAATTCATTTCAGGAAAAAATTATAGACAGATTTAAATCAAGCCCCTTTTTAAAATCGGTTAGCGGCTATCACAGATTTAACGGTTTATCTTATTTTTATGTGATGAAGCCCGTTGTGGCAAAACAGGGATGCATGGTTTGCCACGGCAATCCCGAAAATAATTCTCCTATAACCAAGGCCATTGTTAAAAGATACGGAGATACGCACGGCTGGCACTGGAGGGTCGGGACGGTAGTCGGAGCCCTGAGTGTTTGGGTTCCAACAAAATATATCGACCAGTCCGCTATGAAAAATTCTATTATAATAGGCATTGCAATTTTTGTCCTGCCGTTTTTAGCATTTATAATAGCTCTTTTATTCATAGACAGGGTTATTATAAAGCCTATACACGATATGTCAAAATTAGCCGAGGATGTCTCGGTCGGCAAATCGAACGAGGATTTTAAAGCCAGAGGAAACGACGAAATAGGCGCCCTTGCCAAATCCTTTAACAGGCTTAAAAAAAGCTATTTAAAAGCCGTTCAGTTATTGGCGGAGAGACATAAAGAAGAAAAATAGCGTGAATATTTTTTCTTATCCTTGAAAAAATAAATTTTCAGGATATACTTAAAACAGATGCGGTAAAAAAGAAATAAGACGGCGGCAATGTTTAAAATCCGGTTTTATCTAAGGGGGTTTCTATAAATGGAAAATAGCCTGAAGGTTACTCTTATATTCAATCAGGATTTATTAAATAAAGCCAAAATAAAAAAGACAATTTATGCTAAAATCTCCGACGAGAAAAAGGAACAGGGTTTAATTGAAAAATTAAAAGCAAAGGCTTTAGATGAAAATATCCGGTTTCAGAAAAGAAAGCTTCCTCAGTCGTTTGAACCCGTATTTAAGGGATATGTCCTTTTTTCAGGGGAAACAAAATTAAGCGACGAAATTCTTAAGAGTTTTGCAAATATATTTTTTGACAGATTAGAAGAAAATTTTGGAATAAATGTCATAAATTATAGCTTAATAGAAGCCAAAAAAGGCGCTATAAAAGAAAATTACAAATTAAAATTGCTTGATTTTGAGATATTTAATTATAACTTTAATGAGCACAGGGCTATAAAGAGCGAATTAACTAAAGCAGGCAGAATAAAAGAAGCTAACGAACTTGCAGAAACTATTTTTGCTAAACCCAAATTAAAACCCAAACTTAAAAAAATCGTTAATAAAAAAGCCGTCCGCGGTAAAGCAATAAAAGAAAATGCGCCTGTCGAGGCTTTCGGGGTTTACGAAGCTCCCGAAGAACAGGCTGCCGGGAGAGTAGAAGTTAGCGAAGAAGTTATTAAAGTAGATACCCGCGAACAGGTAAGCTTAATCTCTTTGAACTGGAGCTTATTAAGCCCGTCGGAAAGCCTTCCCGTGCTTGAAAGTGGCGAGCCTGCGGAGATAAGGCAAAATAGCTGGGTAAGGATTTACTTTCAAAAACCCGGCGTCAGACAGGTTGTCTGGAGATTAAGGGATAAACCGAAAACAAATTCTGCGAGACCTATCTTAAGAGTTTATGTCGATGATAAAATGCTCTGGTATGAGCTGTTAGATAATCAATTTGGAAGCAGGTATATTATTTTTCCCGATGATTATGAATTAGCTAAGACATGGGTGGAGATTGGATATATATTAGAAAAAGGAGAATTTATATTTATAGCGAGAAGCCCTATATGGCCGCCTGCCTGTTTATTTAAAAGGCCGCCGAAAATAAATTCCAAAAAAAGAATTCCTAAAGGGGTCGCCTTAATAGGCGCAACGGAAGGTATCCCAGGGGGCAGGCACCTTCCAGTTAATTTATCCGGCGGTTCCGGGGCGGGTTTTTTGTCCCCGGGGCAGGAAAATAAGTAAGGTAATAATTTTATATATGAACAATAAAACAGGAAAATGGATTCCCGTCCTGCATTTTCACTTGCCGTTCGTCAGGCATCCGGAAAGCCCGAAATATTTGGAAGAGGAGTGGTATTTCGAAGCAGTTACCGAAACATATCTTCCTTTACTGGAGGTTTTTGAAAATCTTGAAAGAGACAATGTGGATTATTGTCTCACAATGTCTTTGACGCCGACGCTTTTGAGCATGATGAACGACGATTTGCTTTCCGAACGGTTAGGGGAATATATCAGGCTTCGCTTAAAGGTTTTGGATGAAGAGGCGTTCAGAACGGAAGGCGACCCGGATTTCCACCCCGTTACCCTTTTTTACAGGCAAAGGTATAAAAATTGGTACGAAAGAATAAAAAACGGCGGCGGGAAATATCTTATAAACGAGTTTTTAAGCCACTACACAAAAGGGCATTTAGATATTATAACCTCTGCCGCCACCCATGGATTTCTTATATCCATGGTGGGGGAACCCGAGGCTATAACTGCCCAAATAGAGGTCGGAATAGAAACACATAAAAATATTTTAGGCGTAACCCCAACTGGCATATGGCTTCCGGAGTGCGGCTATACCGCAGGGTTCGATGCAATTCTTGAGCGGTATGGTTTAAAATACACATTTCTCGACCAGCACGGAATCGAATTAGCCGAGCCTGAGCCGCCTAACGGCTGTTTTTCCCCTATTATCTCTCCGTTTAATGTCGTAATGTTCGGCAGGGACCCTGAAAGCTCAAGGCAGGTGTGGTCTTCAAAAGAAGGATACCCCGGCACTCCTGTTTATCGCGAGTTTTATAGAGATGTCGGATTTGATTTAGACCTGCCGCATCTAACCCCTTTAAGGCATGGCGGCATTAAGACTTTTACGGGGCTTAAATATTATGCCATTACCGGAAGCGGAACATATAAAGAGGCTTACAGGCCTTCGGCCGCAAAAAGAAAGGCTTATGAACACGGCGCCCAGTTTGTGTATCACAGGGAACTTCAATCAAATTATCTTAAGGAGTTTATCGATGAACCTATTATTGTTTCTATGTATGATGCCGAACTCTTTGGGCACTGGTGGTTTGAAGGGCCATGGTGGTTTGAATCCGTGTTTAGAAGAATGCACGAAAATAATTTTATAAAAGGGGCTAAGGCAAAAGATGTCGCGGAAACTTCATTACTTAGATACGATGAGGCGGTAAAATATATTCGTAGAAGCGAAAAAGACGGAAACAATGAAAATGGAAGTTTTTCGGAGTTTGCCGCCAGTGTTTACGGCAGGAATAATATTTGGGTCGCAGAGCCTGCAACATCCTCATGGGGCGGCGGCGGGTATGCGGAAGTGTGGCTTAACGGGAAAAACGACATCATACAGCCTTTTTTGACTGATTTAGTTATGGAATTAATCGATATTTGCGCAAACAGATATGATGATGTAAAATATCAGGAGGTAATTAACCAGGCGGCAAGAGAACTTCTTTTGGCGGAGTCCAGCGATTGGCCGTTTTTACTTACGACCGGACAGGCGGTAAGTTATGCGGAAAGGCGGGTCAAGGCGCATCTGGCAAGAGCCAAAAGGTGTATTTTAATGTCCGTCGGCAAAGAACCGTACGATGAAAAATGGTTTAAGGATATAGCAGGTAAAGACAATATATTTCCATGGATAAATGCCAGGGCTCTATACGGCAAAAGTATTTGTTAGCGCATTTTTACGGGAGAATATAAATTAAATGGATTTAGTTCTGTGGTGGCATATGCATCAGCCTGATTATAGGGACCTAAACGGCGAGTTTATGCTTCCATGGGTTTATCTTCATGCCATAAAAGATTATATCGATATGCCTTTAAATATAATGGCAAACCCCGGCATGAAGGCTAATATAAATATTACCCCCGTTTTAATAGACGAATGGCAGGATTATAATTATTTATTAGAAAAGGCTTTGAACGAGACCATCGCAATTAAAGCCGTTCAAATAATACCCGACCCCTTTTTAAGGCCGCTTCTTCTTCAAAAATTGGACGATAAAACAAAATCATGGATGCTCGTGCATTATAAATGGGCAAATTATGAAAGAATGGTGGAGCGGTTTGAACATTATAAAACGCTTTTTGATATATCATTGTCTGCTTTCAATGTTTTTTATCTTAACGATTCCTACTACTTCGATTTGTGCGTCTGGTTTCATCTTGCCTGGTGCGGGGAATGGATGAAAAGATATGACCCCGTGATCAATTATTTTTTTAAGAAAGGGCATAATTTTACAATTGACGACAGGCGCTTGCTTCTTAAAAGACTGGCGGAGTGGATGAATTATGGCATATCTTTATATGGATTTCCCGCTGTTAAAGGTGAAAAAAATCCGACCTTCCCCCCAAAATATCCAAATTTTATCGGGAAAAATAAATTGAACGAATTAAATAAAAAAAAAATGGGCGAGTATTCCGTAACACTTTCCCCTCATTATCACCCGATTATTCCCCTCCTTATCAATATTCACGGAGGAGCCATTTCCGCTCAAATGACCGATATAAATTATGAACCCGTCAACATTCAGGAATACCCCGAAGGTCTTGACAGCGCCAAAAAGCACCTTGACATACTAAATGATTACTGGACCGGGCCTGGCAGGGATGTCAGGGCGTTATGGCCGTCCGAAGGGGCGCTGTCTTCACAATCGCTTGACCTTTTTGATGAATACGGCATAGATATTTGCGCAAGCGGGGAAGAACTTCTTTCCATGTCCATGGGAATAGATGTCAGCAAGCCCGCGTCAACTTACGGAAGGAATGTTATACCTCTATACAAGGTTTACAAATGGAAAAACACGAATCTTAAAATAATTTTTAGAGACTCCGGGCTTTCCGATTTAATAGGATTTACTTATGCTAAATGGAGGGGGGACGATGCGGCAAACGATCTGGCGGGCAAGCTGAATTCTATAGATGATTTCGATAAAGAGGCCGTCGTAGCTATTATATTAGACGGCGAAAATGCCTGGGAATATTATCACGAAAACGGTTTTTATTTTTTAAATGATTTATATTCGTTAATTTCCTCGTCAATTAAAATAAATCCGTTACTTATAGGCGATATTTATAAAAATTACGATGAGGATAACTGCATTAAACTTGATTATATATATCCCGGTTCATGGGTAAACGGCAATCTTGGCATGTGGGTCGGGGAAGAGCAGAAAAATAAGGCATGGGTTTTGCTCTGCAATGCAAAAGAAGAGTTTTTAAACTGGGTTAATGGTTTGATGGATAATGAGGAAAATAGAAACAACAAAATAATCAAAGAAAAGATTGATTCGGCCTTAAGGCAGCTTATGGCGGCGGAAGGGTCGGATTGGTTCTGGTGGCTCGGGAAGGATAGCCCCCTTTTTTCTCAATACTCTATGGAGAAAATTTTCAGGAATTTTTTAAAAAATATTTATATAATAATGGACAAGCCTGTGCCAAACCGCCTTTTTCATTCTCTGGCATCCACAAAAAAGACCATTGCGGAAATGGGCGGAATAATGCAAAGGGGGCATAAGTGAAAATTCGCCATGGTTAACTTTATTTTAGGTTTTCACTGCCATCAACCCGAAGGAAATTTTGATTCCGTTTTTAAAGAGATTCACAAAAAGTCTTATAGTCCGCTTATCAGAACCCTTTTAAAATATAATGTAAAATTTTGTTTTCATGCCTCGGGGGTATTGCTTGAGTGGTGGGAAAAAAATGACCCGGAATTATTAAGCATAATTGCAAAAGCGGTCGAATTAAACCAGATCGAATTAATGGGCGGCGGTTATTATGAGCCGATACTTGCAATGATACCGCAAAAGGACAGAATAGCCCAGCTTGAAATGTTGAACGAAAGCCTGAGCAGGCTTTTCGGGAAATATCCGAAGGGCGCATGGATTACTGAAAGAATATGGCAGCCCGATATAATCAAGGATTTAAGGCAAGCCGGTTTAAGTTACGCCTTTTTGGACGATTTTCAATTTTTTCAGGCAGGCGTACCTCTTGACGATATAGATAATATTTTCAGGACGGAATACGGCGGGGCGTATCTGGATATATTTCCCATACACGAAAGGCTGAGATATAAACTTCCCTTCGCAAACCCGGACGAGTCATTGAAAGAGGTTTTATATTTAAACGGACGGGATTCAAACCTTTCCGTGATGTTTGACGACGGCGAAAAAATGGGGGGATGGCCGGATACCCATGAATGGGTTTACGGCAAAGATGGCAAAGAGGGATGGCTCGATAGTTTTATAAAATTGGCGAATAATAGCGAGCCGCCGTTGAAATTTGAGCTTCCTTCAAATATTTTAAATAATACGTCCAAAAGGGTCCCCGTATATTTGCCTATTTCGAGTTACAGGGAAATGGGGGAGTGGACATTGCCCGTGGAAAAGAGGCATAATTATGAAATTATAAAGTCGGAAAATCCTTCTGCGCCGTTAGGCGGAGGTATATGGCATAATTTTTTAACAAGGTATCCCGAAGCAAATTTGCTTCACAAAAGAATGGCGAATTTAAGTTATAAAATCAATTATGCAATTAAAACCCGCCATAAAAATTTTAAAGAGGCTTTAAACGAGCTTCTAAAGTCTCAGGCTAACGATGCATACTGGCATGGCGTTTTTGGCGGGATTTATCTTCCACACCTTAGAAGAGCCGTTCATAAAGCCCTTATCTCATCTTATTTGTTGTATAGGAATAAGGTTAAAGAAGGCATGGAAATAGAAAAGTATGATTTCGACATGGACGGGGAAAAAGAAATCCAGCTTTCCAATAATTACTGGCTTATCATATATAAACCGTCCGCAGGCTCTTTTTTGGCGTTAGATTATCTTGAGAAGGGTTTAATTCAATCTTTAGGCGATGTTTTTTGTCTTCATAACGAGTATGATATTATGAAATTAAAAGAAAATAATTTTAAAAAAGACGGCAATGACCTGTATAATAGTAAAGAAAACAATGAAAATCCGCCGCAAACTATCCATAAAGATGTAAAATACCCGGCGGAATTGTCGGAAAAGGATTTAATAATATGCCCGAATTTATTGCCGGCATTTGAAATTAAGTTTAACGATAGGCAGATTTATTTTAAGGGTGAGTCCGTTAAAAAGAATAAAGACAAAAAATCCATTACAATTAAAACCTCAGGCTTTCCGGACAATAATCATCCCGACGATGGCAGTTATGAAAATGGTAATGAAAATGAGATTTTAGCAAGTTTAAAGATAGAAATAGCTAAATCTATCGGCTTTTTTATTGATTCTAAGCCAGGGGTAAACGGCAATTTAGATATAATTATAAGGTTTGCGCTTCCCGGTGGAAACGGACCCGCCGCGAATATTAAAACCGGAGGGGGCATAAAAGGTTTAAGCGATTATTTCGAAGAAGAATTAAGCGTGGGCGTTGACAGCCCGGTTTACATCAGCGATTCGTTCTGGGGCGGAAAGATTATTATCAAACAGCAAGCGGGCGGCAAATTCTCCAAAAAATATAATTTTGTTTTCAGCCCTATAACAACAATTTCTTTGTCGGAAAGCGGATTTGAAAGGATTTTTCAGGGCATAGAAATTAAGTATCGGTTTAATTTAGTTACCGAAGAGATTTTTCGGAGTATAATAATAATGGATATAGAAAAGATTGAGCTGCCTAACAGGTGAATGGAATGAGGATGGGTTGAAATATGGGACAATTTAATAATGAAATATGGTTTGTGGGGGCGGAAATGGCGCCCTTGGTTAAGGCCGGCGGTTTAGGCGATGTAATGGGCAGTCTTCCGGGGGTGCTGTTAAAGGCGGGTATAAATGTGAGAGTCGTTATCCCGTATTATAAAAATTTAATCCCGCAAAATCTTATAGAAATTAAAGAAAGCTATCCTGCCGGCAAGGTTAATTTTGGAGAAATTCCTTTCGAGTTCGGAATTAAAACCGGAATCGCAAACGGGGGAATACCTTTAATATTAATCGAGCAAAATCATTTTTTTAATCGCGAAGAAGTTTACGGTCCCCATGGCGGCATTTGCGGTTATAAGGATAATTTGTGGCGGTTTGCCATGCTTGCCCATGGCACAGCTTACGCAATGAGAATTTTTGGAATTCCACTTATAATTCACACGCATGATTGGTCGGGCGGCTTTGTTCCCGCCGTCATAAGGCAAACATTCGGCGATAAAAAAGTTCGGTTTGCAGGCGCAGGCATATTAAATGCAAAGTTAAGCAAGCATATAAGCGCGGGCGGCTTGAGGCCTGCCGTCATTCTTACCATCCATAACCTTGGGTATCAGGGGGTTTACGGCATCGATGATTTTTACGATATCGGAATAGATTTTAGATATAATTCTTCTTCCGCTTACGAACATTTTGGAACCTTAAACAGTTTGAAAGGAGGGATGCTCCTTAGCGACGCCGTTACAACCGTCAGCCCCACATATGCAAACGAGATTACGACCCCCGGCTTCGGTTTTGGGCTCGACGGCGAGTTAAAAAATCTTTATAACAACGGTAAGTTAAACGGAATACTTAACGGGATAGACTTAGATTACTGGAATCCAAAAACCGATAATCTTATACCGTATAATTTGAATTTAAAAGAAAATAATTATAAACTAAAGGATTATAAGGAGTGGAAAGAGTTTAAACTTAAAAATAAAAAAGCATTGTTTTCGGAAGTTTCCCTGCCGCTAAAAATAGGCAGGAATGGCAAACCCTTGCCTCTTTTGGGTATTGTAAGCCGGTTTACCGAAGAAAAAGGCATAGATATATTTTTGGATTCGCTTTTTAATTGGGACGATTTTCCGTTCCAGGTTATCATATTGGGAAGCGGCAAAGATTACATCGAGGGGAAGGCATTATATCTGTCGGAAATTTACAGGGATAAGGTGTATTCCCAGACAGGCAAATATGACGAAGCATTATCCCATAAAATATATGCCGCCTCGGATATTTTTGTTATGCCGTCAAAATTCGAGCCGTGCGGATTATCCCAAATGATATCTATGAGATATGGCGGCGTCATTGCGGCGGGGGATACAGGCGGGCTTCATGATACGGTTTCGGATATAATGGCTCCAAATGCTAAGAAACCGTCGGGCATTCTCATTAAACATATAGATGCAAACGGTATTTCGTGGGCGCTTAACGAGTTATATAATATTTATATGAGTAATAATGACGAAATATGGGGTAATCTGGTTATTAATTCTGCAAATAAGCATTTTGGATGGGATAATTCAGCCAAAGTTTATGAAAACCTGTATTATAATATCATAAAATAAATTATAAAGCCGGATTAAAGGAATAACCCAAAATTGAGGTTTTTGGATTGAACATCCTGTTATTTATTAAAATAGCCGTAATAGCCGGAGCAGGCATTATTTTAATTGCAATGGCCGTAAAAAGGCCGGATTTAGCCGGTTTCTTTGAAAAGGCGGGGCTTTTCGGCATATTTTTATTTGCCCTTTTCATACCCATTAAAGATGGATTTGCCCTGTTCGGTATGGTTGTGACTATCGGTTTCTTTATCGCATATAAAATTGCGAAGCGGGATGCCTCTATCCCCAAGACGGGTTTTAATATGCCTATCGCGGTTTACACGGCTATCGTGGCGGCTTCTTTTTTATGGACATACAGCATTAAAGACAGCATTAATGAAGGCGGCGAGATAATTTATTTTGTCCTGTTCTTTTTTGCCGCCGCAACTTTATTAAACACAAAAAAAAGAATAGATTTTATGGTTTATACATTTACATTTTCGATAAGCATTGCTATCATTTACGGCCTTTTTCAGGGAATTTTTATAAACGCCCTTCACTCTACAAACAGGTTAACGGGACTTATAGGCAACTGGACAGGCTTTCCTGTCCAGGTTTCTTACGGCTTGGTTGTTATAATGGCATATTATTTGATAAATTTTAAAAAACAAAATAAAGAGGCAGGTTTTAAAAAAATACCGTCTTGTACACAGTCTTTTTTGTTTGGGATATTAATATTGGCGGGATTTTTCGATATCATATTTTCCAAGGCGAGATCCGCATGGATAGGGATTATACCGGCCATTTTTGTTTTGATGTATTTAAAGTCGAAAAAACTTTTTTTGGCGGCTTTGGTTTTGCTTTTAGTGCTAAATATCGGAATGTTTTCCATTTCAAAAACATTTAAAAGCAGAATGCTGGCAATGTTTAATCCAAAAATTTATAAAATGGAATTAAAAAGCCACGGAGACATAGAAAGCCATCTTGCTTTAATAAAATCCGCATGGACTGTTTTTAAGAGATTTCCTTTAACCGGTGTAGGAGTCGGGGCATTCTCGAAATATTTTGACGAGCATAAAGGGGTTCGTTTCCCGTGGTATTACAACCCTAAAACGGGGGAAAAAATTTACGACCTGTATGATAACTGGCCGGAAAACGGCTATATGCAAACCCTGGCTGAAACAGGGTTGTTTAGCTTTTTGGCATTGATGTGGCTTTTTTTCCTTGCATTAAAGCAGCCGATTAAGCTCTTTATTGGCACGGATGACGAATTTAAACGAAAAATTGCCGCAATGACGATAGGCGTTAGCATAATTTTTTACGGTTCATTTGCGGGGGTATCGAACATGTCCAACGACCAGCTTGCCAACCTCTGGCTTTTTTTCTTGGCTTTATTTGCGGCAGCAAATTTAATGCCCGGGGTAATACCAAAATCAAAAGATTTTCAAAACCAAAACGATGTTATCTCATAGAAGTAAAATCCTTGCGCAATATCTTTATGTTTTATCCGTTATCTTTGTGTGCGGAAGTTTTTTCCTTGCATTTATAACCTACAATGCGATAAGCCCTTTAATTATCGGTTATAAGTTATATAGCATAACGGATTATATCTGGCTTCTGATTCCTACCGGCATTATTTTTTATTTCCTCCTTTTCGCCTTTCGAATGTATTTGAGCTTAAATATTAAGGATTTTAAGTCGGATACCGTAAATCTTTTAGAGGTAACGGTTATAGCTGTATTTTTAATTTACGCAATTTTATTTATGTTTAAGATAACATACATTTCAAGGCTTTTTATAGGATATTTTGCGGTTTATTCGTTTTTATCGCTTGTTTTGGCGGATTACATAGGGAGAAAACTTGCAAAAGGCTTAAAAAGGCGCGGTTATTCCATTAGGAATATTCTCCTTGTAAGCGGCGGAGGTAGTAATTTTAATGCCGATGTTAAAGAAGCGATTGCATCGCAGGAGTACCTCGGGATAAAATTGGTCAAAGAAATAAACAAAGAGGGTTTAAACGAGCTGGGGGATTTTGTTTTAAATAATCCGATAGATGAGGTTATATTTGACATTAAGGGCGATGAATTAAGGGATATTAAGGATACGATACTTCTCTTAGAGGAAAAAGGGATAACGGTTAAAATATTAACCAATTTTATTCCGTTTAAAAATTCAAAGGTTTCCTTCGAAAAATTAGGCGGCTTTCCCATTATTTCCTTCCACACATCTCCGGAAGACGATGTAAGGCTTTTTGCAAAAAGGGTATTAGATATTATTGGCTCTATTATTGCCGTAATAATATTTTTTATACCCGCCGTTATTATAGCAATTTTGATTAAACTAACATCTGACGGCAAGGTATTATATAAGAGCAAAAGGGTCGGCAAAAACGGAAGGCTGTTTACATTTTATAAGTTTAGGACGATGTATGCGGGAAGCGATGAACTGAGGGAAGAGCTGATAAAAAAGTATAGCAGGGACGGAATAGAAATTAAGATTAAAAATGACCCAAGGATTACAAAGGTCGGCTGGTTTTTACGAAAAACCAGCCTCGATGAACTTCCCCAATTTTATAATGTATTACGGGGAGATATGAGCCTTGTCGGTCCCCGCCCGCCGATGCCCGACGAAGTTAAAAAATATTCGATAAGGCAGAGGCGGAGAATTTCCATGAAGCCGGGAATCACCTGTCTCTGGCAGATTAGCGGAAGAAGCGGGCTCAGTTTTAACGATAGGGTTGAACTGGACTTAAAATATATCGATAACTGGTCATTAAAACTTGATTTTATAATTCTTTTGAAAACTGTTCCCGCAGTTTTGTTTGCTAAAGGGGCATTATGATATAATGCGCTCTGCGCCTATAATCGTTAAGGAGGTTCACAATTATGTCCATATTTAGACGGAATAAGGTGGCGGTAATCCGCTATTCAGGAGCTATTACATCGCAAAGCGTACTGCCTTATATTAATATCTTAAAAAAGATAGAAAAAATTAAATCCATAAAAGGAGTAATATTTATAATAGACAGCCCCGGCGGCAGCGCCATACATTCGGAGCTTTTATATTTTGCCATTAAAAGGCTTCAGGAAAAGGGCAAAAAGCTTTACGGCTATCTCGAAGTTTCTGCTTCGGGCGGATATATGATTGCTTGCGCTTTAGAAAGGTTGTATGCTCCTTCCTCGGCTATTATAGGTTCCATCGGCGTTATAAGCATGAAGCCTGTGTTAAAAGAGATATTGGAAAAGTTAGGCATTGGTTATGAAGTGATTAAAAAGGGAAAACACAAGGATATGTGGCTTTTTACAAGAAAATATTCGGATGAGGAAAGAGCGAGCATTGACGAACTTCAGGAGGATATTTATACGCGCTTCATCGAAATAGTATCGGGCGGGAGAAAAATTCCTCCGGAGGATATTTTAAAACTTGCAACGGGCGAGCTATTTTCATCCAAAAAATCCCTTGCAAACAAATTAATCGATGAAATATCGGATTTCGATAAAGCCCTTGAAGACCTCTGCAAAAAGGTTAATGTCGATCCGTCGAGAACCGTTTATCTGAGCATAAAAAAACCGTTCTTTCAAAGAATAATAGGCGCTTCCATCCTTAATGCGATAGAAGAAATATATTACAGGGCGATATATTAGCCAGCCGCAATGCATCGTTATCCTAAAATTTGGTTATAAAACCTGCTTAAAACCTGTTTACTTTTTTAAAAAATAATATTATAATAACTGAAATTTTTTTAAACCTTTTTAGTTTTAACCCGAAAAAACACCTTAAACATTAAATTTGCGTATAATTAAAGCAATACTTAAAAATAAAACACCTGTTTAACTTTTTTAAATAGGTTTATTTATTAAAAAATTGTTGATAACTTTTTGCAATAATATTAATATTTAATCAGGAGGAAATTAATTTATGGGACTTAGCTTGACAAACAAAATTTTAAAAGCGCATCTTGTAAAAGGCGAATTAAAACCCGGAGAGGAAATCGCAATTAAAATCGACAGGACATTAACCCAGGATGCCACAGGTACTATGGCATATCTCCAGTTCGAAGCGATTGGCGTTCCAAGCGTTAGAACCGATTTATCCGTCAGTTTTATCGACCATAACACGCTCCAAACCGGTTTCGAAAATGCGGATGACCATAAGTTTTTACAAACCGTTGCCGCAAAATACGGCATATATTATTCTAAGGCAGGAAACGGGATTTGCCATCAGGTTAATCTTGAAAGATTCGGCGTTCCCGGAAAAACCCTTTTAGGCTCCGATAGCCATACCCCCACGGCGGGCGGCGTAGGCATGATTGCCATCGGCGCCGGCGGACTCGATGTTGCCGTTGCCATGGGCGGCGGGGCATTTTATATGACCGCCCCAAAGGTTGTTTTAGTAAAACTTTCGGGAAAACTTTCGGAGTGGGTTTCCGCTAAGGATGTGATTCTTGAGCTTTTAAAGAGATTAACGGTAAAGGGCGGCGTCGGAAAGATTTTTGAGTATGGCGGAGAAGGCGTTAAAACCTTAACCGTTCCCGAAAGGGCTGTTATCACGAATATGGGCGCGGAACTTGGGGCTACCACATCTATTTTTCCAAGCGATGAAAAAACCCTTGAATTTTTAAAAGCCGAAGGCAGGACCCCCGATTATACGCCGCTCGCTGCCGATAGTGACGCTGCCTACGACGAAGTTATAGAAATAGATTTAAGCTCTTTGGAACCATTGGCTGCTAAACCGCATATGCCGGATCAGGTGGCTAAGGTTAGCGAGCTAAAAGACATAAAAGTTGACCAGGTTGCTATCGGAAGCTGCACCAATTCTTCATATGTCGATTTAATGACTGTTGCAAGCGTATTAAAAGGCAAAAAGGTTCATCCCGATGTGAGCCTTGTAATATCTCCGGGTTCAAAGCAGGTTTATGAAATGATAGCCAAAAACGGGGCGCTTGCAGACTTAATAGCATCCGGCGCCAGAATACTTGAATCCACCTGCGGACCTTGCATCGGCATGGGGCAGGCTCCAAGATCGGGTGCGGTTTCATTGAGGACATTTAATCGTAATTTTGAAGGGAGAAGCGGAACTAAAGACGCAAAAATTTACCTTGTTTCCGTTCAAACCGCTGCGGCTTCCGCATTAACGGGATATATTACGGATCCAAGGACGATGGGCAAGGCTCCGGATATTAAAATGCCCGAAAAATTTGATATAGACGATTCCATGATATTGCCCCCGTCGACGAATCCGGACGAGGTCGAGGTTTATCGGGGACCAAATATTAAGCCGCTCCCGATTCAACAGAAACTTCCGGAATCTTTAACCGGAAAGGTCCTTCTTAAAGTTGGAGACAATATTACGACCGACCATATAATGCCTGCCGGTTCTAAAATACTTCCGTTAAGGTCAAACATACCTGCAATATCGAAGTATGTCTTTGAGTCTGTCGATGCCTCTTTCTCCGAAAGGGCTTTAAAAGAAAAAGGGGGCTTTGTAATAGGCGGAGAAAACTACGGCCAGGGTTCAAGCAGGGAACATGCCGCGCTTGCGCCGATGTATCTGGGGGTGAAGGCCGTTATTGCAAAATCGTTTGCACGGATCCATTTTGCAAACCTTATTAATTTTGGAATTTTGCCTTTGACATTTGAAAATCCTTCGGATTATGATAAAATAGGACAGGGAGACGAGCTTTACGCGCCGAATATTCTAAAAGAGCTTGGCGAGCATAAACCTGTTACATTTATTAATAAGACTAAGAATAACGAAGAGTATAAATTTAAGTATAATTTAACCGACAGACAGGTTAAAATTATTAAAGAGGGCGGATTGCTAAACGAGACGAAAAATTCAAATTAATTCATTTGTCATTTGATAGCATTAACAATTTTAATGTTTGCATCCGAATTCAATAAAAATATTAAAAGAGTTCTTATCTCCTATAAAAAAGACGCCGAAGAAGCATTTAAATCTGCGAACTATATTTATGAATTTATAAAAGCAAAGGGCATCGATGCGGCGGTGAAGCCGAGTATGAACATAACCGCCGCAGATACCGAGAATGTCGGGCTTGTCGTGGTTTGCGGCGGAGACGGAACTCTTTTAATTACCTTTGGAAAGATTTTTCCTTTAGAGGTTCCCATTATAGGAATAGATTTTGGAAAACTCGGCTTTCTTGTCGAGGTTTCGGAGTCCTTAAGAGATGAGGCGCTCAAAAAGATTTTCGACGGTTCTTTGGAATTTAACCCGCGAATGGCTTTAGATATCGATGTGATAAGGAATGGCGAATCAATCTCCAAATTCGTTTCGTTAAATGAAGCGACCATCGCCAGAGAAAAAAGTATTCATGCAAGGATTATAGATTTAAGCGTTCATATCAACGATGTATGGTTGAATGATTTTAGGGCCGACGGCCTCATTATTGCAACCCCAACCGGCTCTACCGCTTATTCGCTGTCAGCCGGGGGGCCCATTGTTCAGCCCGACGTCGAGGCATTTATTCTCACGCCTATCTGCCCCCATACCCTTACGAATAGGCCTGTAATAATAAACCCATGTGAATTAAAGATAAAAATTGCGCCGCAGGAGCGGAATATTTTTATATCGGCTGACGGAAGAGACGGCATAAAACTCTGCGATAACGACGAGATAATCATCAAAAAACATCCTTCCAGGGTCTATCTTTCCGCATCTTTAAGTCTTAATTATTGGGATATACTGAGATTAAAACTAAATTGGTAAAACAATTTATTTTTATTTAATACAGGTACGCGATGATAAAAAAGATATATATAAAAAATTTTGCTACGATAGATTTTCTGGAGGCCGGTTTTTGCGAAAATTTAAATGTCTTAAGCGGAGAAACAGGCGCAGGCAAGAGTATTATAATAGAATCTATCAATTTTTTATTTGGAAAAACAAAAGGAACGGATGTTATAAGGACGGGTGAAAAAGAGGGGTATGTCAGCGCCGTATTCGATGCCCTTAACGGGAAGGTTAAAGCCAATTTAGCGCAGATTTTTGAGGAAAACGGGATAAACTTCGAAGAGGGCGAAGATATAATCGTAAAGAGAGTAATATCTGTAACAGGCAAGAGCAAATATTTTATAAATAATGAACCTGTAAATAAAACTGTTGCCGAAAGGATAGAGGGGAGCCTTGTCAATATTTTTGGACAAAACGATAAAAGGTTTTTAATATCGAATGACAGCCAGCTGGCTTTTTTGGACGAATTTGCCGAAAATCTCAAGCTATTATCGGATATTAAAGGCCTATACAACGATATTAGGGGACTTGAAAGCGAAAGGGAAAAAGTTAAGAAAAAAATAGGCGACATATCGATGCTCAAAGCCCTTAATTCATACATTATAGACGATGTGGAAAGACTTGAAATCGAATCTGAAAATGATGATATAATATTGCAGGAAGAACTTAGAAGGCTTGAAAACATCAATAGCATAAAAGAGTACATTTCATCGTCGATAGATTTAATCGATAATGAAGAATACGGCATACTAAAAAATTTAACCCCGTTAGTATCCAATCTTTTAAAATTGTCGGATGTCGATTCCAATTTTAAGAAAAAGGAAGAATTTAAAAATGCCGAAAGCGCTAAAATTTTAATAGAAGACATACTTTTATCTTTGGAAAAATATGCAGGTTTCGAATTTGACGAACAGAGATTAAACGAAATTAGATTGAAAATAGATAGGATAATAAGCACGGAAAATAAGTACTCCGTTTCCGGCCTGAAGGAACTTATAGACCTGTATAATAAAGCTAAAATCGAGTTGGAAAATGTTTCAAGTCTCGAAGAAAGGGTAGGGGAGCTTGAAAACAACATTAACGGTTTAAAAGACAGGTTTCTCGGTGCGGCGGATGTTTTACATAAAAGAAGAGCAGACTTTGCTTCCGTCCTTGAAAAAAAAATAGAAGCGGAGCTTTTATCTTTGGGGATTAAACCTGTCTTTAAGGTAGAATTAAATAAACTGGATTTTAAGGAAGGTTTTTCCGAGACGGGACTCGATGAATGTAAATTTATGTTTTCGGCTAATCCGGGTGAAGATCCGAAACCGCTTTCCATGGTTGCTTCAGGCGGGGAACTCTCCCGGCTTAGCCTTTGCATGCTAAAGATTGTAAATGTAAAAAAAGGCTCGTCTTCTTTTATATTTGACGAGGTCGATTCCGGAATCGGAGGGGATGTTGCCAATTTTGTCGGAGAGGCGCTTAAAAACATATCTAATGTTAATCAGGTTATTCTTGTTACGCATCTTGCGCAGGTAGCCTCGTTTGCGGGGAGGCACCTTTTTGTTTATAAAGAAGTAATAAATGGGAAAACATATACTAAAATAAGAGAACTTTCACTTAAAGAAAGGGTTAATGAAATTGCAAGGATGCTTTCCGGCTATGCAAAAAGCGAGGCCGCAACCGCTCATGCGAAGGAAATATTAAAGAGGAGAGGTTTTATTGTATAAATCGGGCAGACAGAGGTACGAAAAGGGTGGAAATGTTATATATTATCCATCAAAAGTAAAAATTGAGGCAGATGGGGAGATTTTTGAGGTAGTTCTGCGAAAGGCGCTAATGTGCGATGTCAAAGCCCTTTATAATCTTTTTTCGGAATATTCAAAAGCGGGGGAGATGCTTCCCCGCTCGATGAGCGATATATATGAACATTTAAGGGATTTCTATATTGCGGAAATCGAACATTTTGACGAAGAAGATTCGAGCGAGATAATCGGGGCCTGCGCTTTAACCATAGTATGGGAAAATCTTGCCGAAATAAGGTCGTTGGCCGTTAAAAGGCCTTACACAAGGAAACTTATCGGGACAGAGTTAATAGCAAAATGTATCGAAGAAGCAAGATTTTTTAAGATAACGAGAATATTTGCCCTTACTTATAAACCGCAATTTTTTCAGAAATCCGGCTTTAAAATAATAGACAAATCGGAACTTCCGCATAAGATATGGAGCGATTGCATAAATTGCGTTAAATTCCCCGATTGCGACGAGACTGCCGTGATGCTCGAGTTTGATAAATTTGACGGCGTAATTTAATAGACAAAATAAAAACTATATATTATAATGTTATGAAATATACATATATATTCTATAAAAATGGAGGCATTACAAATTGTTTAATATTTTTAGAGGGGGAGGACTGTCCGAAGAAATAGAACAGATTACTCCCGAAGAGGCGTTTAAAAAAATATCCAAAGAGCATAAAGGAGAGGAGGTTTTAATAATAGATGTCAGAGAGCCGCATGAATTTAACGGCAATTTGGGACATATAGAAAATGCAAAGCTGATTCCTTTAAGGCTTTTACCATTAAAAATAAAAGAACTGGAACATTCCAAAGATAAAGAGATTATCGCTGTTTGCCATAGCGGCGCCAGAAGTTATTCGGCATGCGCGATGCTTAAAAGGCACGGCTTTAATAAAGTCCGCAATTTAAAGGGCGGCATGCTTTTGTGGAAAAAAAACGGGTTAAAGTCCCATATTTAATCAATTGAATAGCATAAGACATGGATCATAAAATAGATTCTAAAAGCGGGGATTTTTATGTTTTTGTGGTGTCCGATTCCACGGGTGAAACCGCAGAAAAGGTCGCAAGGGCTGCAATTTCACAATTTTCCATTCCGGATGCCCATTTAAAAAGATTTCTATTGGTAGATTCCGAGTTAAAGCTAAGGGAAATCATCACCGAAGCTTCGGAAAAAAAGGCCCTGATTATTTTTACTTTAGTTAAAGACAACCTTAGAAATATTATGCTTCAGGAGTCGAATGAAAAAGGCGTTACAAGTATCGATATTATCGGTCCCGTATTAAACTCCATTTCATATATCCTGAACCTCTCTCCTGAACGGAAACCTGGATTAATCCATCGAGTAAACGATGAATATTTTAGAAGGATAGACGCGCTGGAGTATGCCGTAAAACATGATGACGGACAGAGAATAGACGAGGTCAATGAAGCCGATGCACTTGTTTTAGGGGTTTCCAGAACATCCAAAACTCCTCTTTGTTTATTTCTTGCCCAAAGGGGATTTAAGGCCGCCAATATTCCCATAATAGATGAACAGGGCATCAGCGATGTTGTCTATAAAATGCCTAAGGGAAAGATATTCGGCTTAGTTTCGGATGCCGTTAGAATCTCGAATCTGAGAAAGGAAAGATTAAAAAGAATGGGGCTCCCCTTTTCGACGGATTATATCTCGAAAGAATCTATAGAAAAGGAATTGGCTCATTCAAAAGATTTATATGCCGAACTAAATGCTTTTGTTATCGATATTACCGATAAATCTATCGAGGAAGCTGCCGCAGATATTATCTCCCATATAAATAATAGATAAGAACTCGCCGAATGCTTGTTAAAAATTTTATTAAGTAATAAAATAAAAATAAATTGAATAAAAGGGATGAATTTTAAATGAATTTTGACGATGCAATTTCATTAATAGACGATTATTCTAAGAAAAAGGGGATAAAATACGGGGTGTATCTTTTTAATTCAAAGGTTTTAAAGATGGAGTCGGAAAATAGTTCGATATCAAATTTTATCAATGCCGAAACAAATGGATTTAATTTAAGATTATTAAGCAATAAAAAGATGAGTTTTTCGTATTGCCTGGGGCTTGAAGAGCAAAAGATAAGGGATACTTTTGATAACGGGCTATCTATGTTAAGTTTTATGGAAGAAAACGAGTATGCGGATTTAGCCCTCTGCTTACATGAACAGGGCGGCGTTCCGGCGCCGGATTTTGAAGAAAAATTGGGAATTTATTCTTCAAAATCGGATAAAATAGATATGGATAAAAAAAAGGCATGCTTAGTGGAAATGGAAGAAACTGCGTATTCCTATGATAAAAAAATATATAAAGTCGATAAGCCGACCTATTCCGAAGCCTTAATTACAAAAAGGATTTGCAATTCAAACGGCTTAAATTTATCATCCAGAAAAACTTCTTACGAAGTTTTCTTATCGGTTGCCGCAAGGCAAGGCGCTGACACCGGTTCAGGGTTTGATTTTGATTTTTCCCATGAGTTCGATAAACTGCAATTTAAAAAGGTTTCCATGAATGCCGCAAAAAGGGGCGTAGATCAGCTTGGGGCGAGGGTGATAAGCAGCGGAAGCTATAATATACTATTCGATAATTTTACGGCATCGGAGTTCCTGGGGGTATTGAAACAGTCTTTCTATGCCAATAATATTTATAAGAAAAAGTCTATTTTGGAGGGGAAGTTAGGCCAAAAGGTTTTTTCGAGCAAACTTAACATTATTGACGACGGGCTTTTGCCCGGCGGGTGGCTGACCGACATCTTTGACTACGACGGGGTAAATATGCAAAGAAAACCATTATGCGTTAACGGCATTGTAAGTTCTTTTCTTTACGACATCGAATATGCAAATAGATTTAATACAAAATCTACCGGAAATTCCGCTATGCAATCATATGCGCTTCCGCCCGAGATTGGTTCAACCAATTTTTTTATAGAAAACGGGGAAACCCCTCTCATCGATATTATTATGTCAATAAAAGAAGGCTTATATATAAATGAACTTATGGGGCTCCATATGGCCAAACCTTACACAGGCGAATTTTCGCTTGGGGCATCGGGTTTTTATATTAAAAACGGTAAAATTGAATTTCCGGTTAAAGGGATTGTCGTAAGCGGTAATTTATTACAACTCTTTAATAACATAGCCGGCATTGCAAACGATATCCGATTTTTCGGTTCTACAGGTTCGCCTTCGATTTTATTTGAAAATGTCGAGGTTTCCGGCAAATAAATTATAAAATTCACGGAGCAGGATAAAGTGGCGATTAAGTTATTAAAAAGCATTTTTGGAACAAGCAATCAAAGGGAGATTTCAAAATTAAAACACGTCTTAGAAAAGATTAATTCCTTAGAGGCTAAATATTCGGGTTTTACAGACGGGGAACTTAAAGGAATGAGCTTTAAGTTTAAAGAGGAGCTTAAAGGGCTTTCAAATGACCGGCAGGATAAAAGATTGGAAGAAATTTTACCCGAAGCCTTTGCCGTTGCAAGGGAAGCCGCCAAAAGGGCGTTAAATATGCGCCCGTTCGATGTTCAGCTTATCGGGGGAATGGTGCTGCATTCGGGTAAAATAGCCGAGATGGCAACGGGGGAAGGTAAAACGCTCGTGGCCGTCCTTCCCGTTTATCTTAACAGCTTAACAGGAAGAGGCGTTCATGTCATAACGGTTAACGACTATCTTGCTAAGAGGGACTCGGAGTGGATGGGCAAGGCCTATAATCTTTTAGGTCTTTCCGTAGGAGTAATAACGAATGATTTAGACGACGACGGCAGAAAAAAGGCTTATAATTGCGATGTAACATACGGCACGAATAACGAATTCGGTTTTGATTACTTAAGGGATAACATGAAGTTTTCTTTAGACGACTACGTCCAGAGAGAGCTTAATTATGCGATTATAGATGAGGTTGATTCGGTATTAATTGATGAAGCAAGGACCCCGCTTATAATTTCCGGAGAATCCGATGAAGCCACCGAATTATATTATAAAGCCGATAAGGTTGTCTCGCATTTGCGTAAGGATGTCGATTATACCGTCGATGAAAAGTTAAAAACCGCGATTTTAACCGAAGAAGGGATAGAGCGCGTAGAAAAGGCATTGGATATAAAAAATATTTACGATCCGAGGCATCTCGATGCCCTTCACTCCATAAACCAAGCTTTGCGGGCGCACGCATGTTATTTTCGGGATGTGGATTATTTAGTTCAGGATAACTCGGTTGTCATAGTCGATGAATTTACAGGCCGCCTTATGAACGGAAGGCGTTACGGGGAAGGGCTTCATCAGGCGCTGGAAGCCAAAGAGCGCCTTAAAGTCGAAGGTGAAAACCAGACCCTTGCCACTATCACCTTCCAGAATTTTTTCAGGATGTATAATAAGCTTGCGGGAATGACGGGAACGGCTGATACCGAAGCGGAAGAATTCAAAAAAATATACAATCTCGATGTAGTCGTTATTCCAACCAATAAGCCTATGATAAGGCGCGATTATCCCGATTTTGTTTTTGCTACCGAAGCCGAAAAATTTAACGCCGTTTCGGAAGAAATTATAGAAAATTATAAAAAGGGCCAGCCGGTTCTCGTTGGAACGGTTTCCGTCGAGAAATCCGAAAGGCTCAGCGCTCTTTTAAAGAAAAAGGGCATCCCCCATTCCGTTCTAAATGCAAAAAACCATGCGAAAGAAGCGCACATTATTGTCCAGGCCGGCCAAAAAAAATCCGTGACAATTTCGACAAATATGGCGGGCAGGGGAACAGACATTGTTCTGGGCGATGGGGTTGTGGAATTAGGCGGCCTGCATGTTATAGGAACGGAAAGACATGAAGCGAGGCGGATAGATAACCAGCTCAGAGGCAGGGCCGGCAGGCAGGGCGATGTCGGTTCTTCAAGGTTTTATGTTTCGCTGGAAGACGACCTTATGAGGATATTCGGCTCCGAAAGGCTTGCCCCGTTTCTTGAAAGGTTAGGGTTAAAGGATGGGCAGGCAATCGAGCATAAGATGATTTCGAAGGCCATAGAAAACGCTCAAAAAAAGGTTGAAGGGCATAACTTCGATATAAGAAAAAATCTTATAGATTACGATAATGTTATGAATAAGCAGAGGGAGCTAATTTATGCCTACAGAAAAAGGATACTCCATACCTTTAAGCTTGACGAAATTTATGACGAGATAATATTTGACATTAAATCTTTAATAGAATCATACTTCGAAACTTATATTCCCGAAAAATCCCACAGTGAAAATTGGGATATAGACGGGCTTATGGATGTTATTAAAGTTAATTTGGATGTGGATATTCCATCATTGCTTGCAGGGGCTCCAGAGTTAAATATTCGGGATTCCCAGGATAAGGATTTTGACGCGGCAAAAACAGCTTTGACGGAGAGGTTTAAAAGGCTTAATAGAGGTGAATTGTTAAATAATATTATAGAGCTGATTAAAAAGCAAATCGATTTGAAAATTTCCGGGTTTCCTGAAGAGGAAAGGGTAAATATAATTAAAGCATTATATTTGCAGGCGGTCGACAGCCTCTGGAAAGATGCCTTAACATCCTTAGAGAGCTTGAAGGAGGGCATCGGGCTGAGGGGATATGCCCAGGTAAACCCGTTAATCGAATATCAAAAAGAGGCGTATATATTATTTATTAATATGCAATTCAGAATGAAGGAAGAAGCTATAAATTCTATTATGACCGTTCAACTGGAAGAAAATTTGGCGGCTGAGGATATTTTTGCCGGAGCGGGTCTTTACGGCGGCAACTTGATTTTATCGCATGATGGAATGCTTCCCGAAAATGAAGCGGTACAGAAGCCCATTGTAAAACCTAAAAAGATTGGAAGAAATGAACCATGCCCATGCGGAAGCGGAAAAAAATATAAAAATTGTCATGGAAAAAATCTATAGGGTAAAGAATGTATATTAAAAATTTTTTATTTTCGGGAAAATACTGCGGGTTAAAAAAGAACAGGGATTTAGATGTCGGATTAATGGTATCTAAAATTCCTTTGAGGGTGAGCGCGGTTTTTACGAAAAATAAAATAAAAGCGGCGCCAGTTATTATCTCAAAAAGCCATTCCAAAAATGTTATTAAGGCATTAATCGTAAATTCCGGAAATGCAAATGCCTGCAACGGCGATTACGGTTTGGACGATGCCCGCAGGGTTATACATGGGCTTTCAAAAGAACTTGAAGTTATGGAAAGCAACATTTTTGTTTGTTCCACAGGCGTAATAGGGGAAAGGCTTAATGCCTCGTTAATAGAAAGCGGTATTCCCGAATTGGTTAAGTCGGCAAAGGAAGACGGGCTTGATGATTTCGCAAAATCCATAATGACAACCGACACATTTCCTAAAATAGCCTCTAAAGATGTTTCAATAAACAATTCTATATATAAAATAACAGGGGTTGCGAAAGGGTCTGGTATGATAATGCCCGATATGGCAACGATGCTTGCATTTATTTTTACCGATATTCCAATTAAGAAAGAGTTAGCAGATGCCATGTTTAAAGAGTGCGTCGATTTGTCTTTTAATTCTATCACCGTTGACGGCGATACATCGACAAACGATACCGCCGCATTCTTTTATCCGGACGGGGAGCAAATTTCCAGCAAATTTCAAATCGGAAAAACCGATGCAAATTACGCTTCCGCAAAAAAAGTCCTTTTAGAGATATGTTTTGAATTGGCAAAAATGATTGTGAAAGATGGAGAAGGCGCATCAAAACTTATAACAATTACCGCACTGAATGCCCGTACCGAAACCGAAGCAAAAAGGGTTGCTTTTACCGTTGCAAATTCTCCCCTATTTAAGACCATGATTACGGGAGAGGATTTAAATTGGGGTAGAATAATGGCGGCGATAGGAAGGTCTTTTGCCAGGATAAAACCTAACGATATCGATATTTATATAAACGATAAAATAATAGTCGAAAATTCCGCCGCATCTGAAGAACTGAACAAAAATATCGAAAGAACGATTTTATCCCCGAAAGAAATAAATTTAAAAATAGACCTGAAATGCGGCAAGGCTTCCAGGACGGTTTTGACCTGCAACCTTACGAAGGAGTACATAGACATAAACGCTTCGTATAGAAGTTAGCCCCCAACTTAAATTTATGAAAATACCCGTTTTATATTACCATAAAATAGATTTTCCAAAAAAAAATGCGGTATATAAAGGATTATATGTAACTCCAAAGCAGTTTAAAAGGCAGATGGCTTTATTAAAAATCCTGGGTTATAACGCCATAAAACCGGAAGACCTTATATCCTTCATTAAAGGGCACAAACCCGGCGTAAAAAAACCTGTATTAATTACCTTTGACGACGGATACGAAAATAACTTTATCAATGCTTATCCTGTATTAAAAAATTTAGGCTTTACCTCTTTAATTTTTATCAGCACGGGATTTATCGGAAAAAAAAAATCAGCGCCTGATGAGAGAGAAAGCGTTCCAGAAGATTTTTTGGATAAAAACGAGATTAAGTCAATGTATAATGGCGGTTTTTCGATAGGCTCGCACGGCATTAGCCATTATTATCTCGATAGATTAGACGAAAGCGTTTTGATAGACGAATTAACCTTTTCAAAGGCATATCTGGAAAACCTGCTAAAAACAGACATAAATTTTTTTTCATATCCGTTCGGGGCTTATAATGATAATGTCATGAAGGCCGTTAAAAAGGCGGGTTATTCGGGGGCATTTACGACGGCAAAAGGCAAGGTCGGCGTCGGGGATAACCCTTATGAATTAAAAAGGATAGCCGTTAACGGGTATAACACCATTTTTAATTTTCTTTATAAAATAATTTTCTTGCAATAAAAGTGTAAAAATGATAAAAAGTTAAATTTAGTATTTGTAATGTTCGCTTTTTATTTTAAATTAACCAAAATCGTACCCGTCTATCAATAAGTGCTTATTTAGCTTATAGGCGGGGAGAAAAAAGCACTTAAGGAGAATAAATGCCATTTAATGTTACAATTAAGCAGTTATTAGAAGCAGGGGTTCATTTCGGACATCAAACGAAAAGATGGAATCCAAAGATGAGGCCTTATATTTATGGGTCAAGAAACGGGATACACATAGTTGACCTTCAAAGAACTATTTCTTATTTTCAATCGGCGTACAATAAGTTGCTGGAAATCGCGCAAGACGGAGGGGTAATTCTTTTTATAGGCACAAAAAAGCAGGCAAGTCCTATCGTTGCGGAAGAAGCAAAAAGGTGTAATATGCCTTATGTCAATGAGAGGTGGCTTGGGGGCATGCTTACTAACTTTGCCACTATTAGGCTTTCCATTCAAAGATTAAAAGAACTCGAAGGGCTAAAAGAATCGGAAGAATTTTCTAAATTTACAAAAAAAGAAATGTCAAAAATGGATAAAGAGATTTTAAAACTTCAAAAAGTCCTTAACGGGATTAGAGATGTCGAGAAAATTCCCGATGCCGTTTTTATTGTCGATATTCACCATGAGATAATTGCGGCTAAGGAGGCAAAGAGGCTTGATGTCCCAATCATAGGCGTTGCGGATACAAACGCCGACCCCGCGCTTGCCGACTATTTAATTCCGGGAAACGACGATGCCATCAGGGCGATTAAACTAATTTTGAGCACAATGGCGGATGCGGTCATAGAAGGGAGAAAAATTTACGAAGAAAGATTTAGCAAAGGGAAAACAACCGAAAATATGGCAGAGGGTATCGGCGAAGAAACATTTGCGGCACCCGTCGCCGCAGAAGAAGGCTCAAATTCCGGCAATGAAGATGCGGATATCTCCATATAAATCAAAATATAATTATACTTAATAAAGGAAAGGTTTAATTTTTAAAGTTAAAAGTTAAGAAGGGGGAAAATAATTGGAAAAATCATCAAACATCGATGCAGGGTTGGTTAAAAATTTGCGCTCCATGACAGGCGCCGGTTTTGTCGATTGCAAAAACGCCCTTGTCGAAACTAAAGGAGATATGGATAAAGCGGTTGAGATATTGAGAAAAAAGGGGCTTGCAAAGGCGCAAAAAAAGGCTAACAGGGAGGCAAAAGAGGGGTTAATTTACTCTTATATTCATGCGGGAGGAAGAATCGGCGTTTTATTGGAAATTAATTGCGAGACCGATTTTGTCGCAAGAACTTCCGAATTTCAAGAGCTTGCTAAAAACATTGCAATGCATATAGCCGCTTCAAACCCTCTTTATATAAAAAGGGAACTTGTTTCACCCGAGCTCGTATCGAAGGAAAGGGAGATATATAAAGAACAACTTGCCGCAATGGATAAGCCGCAAGCCGTTAAAGAAAAGATAGTGGACGGCAAGCTCGAAAAATATTATCAGGATGTTTGCCTATTGGAGCAGCCGTTTATAAAAGACCCTTCAAAAAACATTGCCGAAATAATAGATAACGAAGTGGCAAAATTGGGAGAAAATATAGTTTTAAAAAGATTTGTAAGATACCAGTTAGGGGAATGAAGTGGGCGAATTCCGGTACAAAAGAATATTGCTTAAAGTTAGCGGAGAGGCTTTAGCCGGCGGGAATAAGTGCGGTATCGATCCCGCCGTTATCAATTTCGTTTCCGATGAAATAAAATCGGTGGTAGATATGGGTATAGAGGTTGCTATCGTTATCGGCGGGGGCAACATATTCAGGGGTTTTGGCTCGTCGTCGAAAGGCCTTGGCATAGAGAGGTCCTCCGCCGATTATATGGGCATGCTTGCAACGGTTATAAATGCGCTGGCATTACAGTCAAGTTTAGAAGATAAAGGGGTTATATCAAGGGTTCAGACGGCTATTGCCATGCAGCAGGTCGCAGAACCTTATATCAGGCGAAGGGCTTTAAGGCATTTGGAAAAAAAGAGGGTTGTCATATTTGCCGCTGGAACCGGAAACCCTTATTTTACGACAGATACCGCCGCTTCTCTCAGGGCGATGGAAATACATGCCGATGTGATACTTAAAGCAACCAGAATAGATGGAGTTTATAGCGACGATCCGCTTTTAAATAAAGATGCGATAAAATATAATAAACTTTCATACATAGATGTATTAAACAAAAATTTAAAGGTAATGGATTCCACATCAATTTCCATGTGTATGGATAATATGCTTCCGATAGTAGTTTTCAATCTGTTGATTCCCGGTAATTTATTAAAGGTTGTTCAGGGTGAACCTATCGGAACTATAATCACAAATCCTTAACTTTTAGCCTTCAATTTAAGGTGGGATTATGAATGAAACAGATATCGTGCAGGAAATAAAAACAAAGATGACCCATGCCATTTCAAGTTATAAAAGCGAATTATCGAGGATTAGAACGGGCAGGGCATCCACAGGGCTTATAGACAGCATCAATGTTGAATATTACGGCTCTGTTTCACCGCTTATAAGGCTCGCCTCTATCTCCATTCCCGATAGCAAGACCATAATGATAAACCCGTGGGATGTCAATTCGCTTCCAGCCATAGAAAAGGCGATACAAAAATACGACCCTTCGCTAAATCCGTCAAATGACGGTAAAAGCATAAGTATTATAATACCTCAATTAACAGAAGAAAGGCGAAAGGAAATAATAAAACAATTAAATAAGCTTGCCGAGTCTATAAAGCAAGAGCTCAGAAATCACAGACGAACTTTTAATGAAAAGATAAAGGCATCCGAAAAGTCAAAAGAAATATCGGAAGATATGTCTGCCAGATTTCAGAAAAGGGTTCAGGAATTAACCGATGGTTTTGTTAAAGAGGTGGATGAAATAACAAAGCGCAAAGAAAAGGAAATAATGGCGGTTTAAAATTTCTTGAAATGATTAAAAAAATAAATTTTAAAAATGTTCCAAACCATCTTGCAATTATTATGGATGGAAATGGAAGATGGGCAAAAAAAAGAAACTTAGACAGGATAAAAGGACATATAGAGGGAATAAAATCTTTAAGAGCCGTCACCTCAGCCGTAATGGAATACGGAATTAAATATCTTACCGTTTATGCTTTTTCCTCCGAAAATTGGCAAAGACCGAAGACAGAAGTAAGTTCCTTAATGTTCCTGCTGGAAGAATACCTTAATATGGAACTTCCGTCCCTTATAAAAAATAAAATCAGGCTTAATTTTATAGGCAACATAGAGAGGATTCCGGAAAACTCGAAAAAAACACTTTTGCGGGTTATCGATAAGACAAAAGAATTCGACAACTTGCATTTAACACTTGCATTAAGTTACGGCTCCAGGGAAGAAATATTGACGGCCGCGGTTAGAATGGCTAAGGATGCAAAAAACGGTAAAGTTCAAATAGAAGACGCGGATGAAAATCTTTTTTCATCCTATCTGTACACTAAAGATATGCCAAACCCTGATTTCCTTATTCGAACAAGCGGAGAAAAAAGGATATCCAACTTCATGTTATATCAGATTGCTTATGCCGAAATCTATTTCACAAAGACTTTGTGGCCTGATTTTGGCAGGAAAGAATTAATCAGGGCATTAAAAAATTATGAAAAGCGGGTCAGAAGATTTGGAAAAACTTAAGTTCGATTTTAAGAGGTTTATATTCGGCATTCTTTTTGGCATCGTTATAATCCTTTCTATATTTTTGCTTAATAAACTTGAATTTTTCTTCATCTGTGTTATTTTAACAGCGTTATCGGTTTACGAGTTATTTTTGATATTTGACTTAAATCAATATAGATATTTTATCCTTCCCGAAATTCTTTCCATTTTAGTTGCCTTTGCTTTTGTTTTTTTAATTCCGCCCGTATTTATTTTTGCGGTATTTTTGTCCATTTTTTTGATTCTGTTTAAAAATGTCCTTTTTTTTAAAAACGATGGCGGCAAAAGCATATTCTTAGATGTATTTTCTATTTTTTACACAGGTTTTTTTATTTCTTATTTATTAAAGATATTCGATTTAAATAACGGGAGATTATTGCTGATACTCCTGTTTATTTTAGTTTGGGCATCCGATATATTTGCATATTACGGCGGAAGGCATTTCGGAAGGCACAAGCTGTTTTTTTCGCTAAGTCCTAAAAAAACCGTGGAAGGCGCTTTAAGCGGGCTTTTCCTTGCCATATTAACAGCTCTTGTATTCAGAATTTTTGTAACGGACTACAGAATGTTTACCATTTTTTCGTTTATTGCCATATCCGCCTTAACGGTAATTTTTGGAATGATTGGCGACTTAACCGAATCTTTAATAAAAAGGGTCGGCGGAAAAAAGGACTCCGGATTTTTAATTCCCGGTCATGGCGGGATTTTAGACAGAATTGACAGCCTGATATTGGCCGCCCCATTTTTTTATTATATTATATTGTTTTTTTTAAGCCATAAAAATTAAATGAAAAATATATTTATTGCAGGTTCTACAGGGTCGATAGGGAAAAGCGCGGTTGAAGTAGCGCTTTCATATCCCGAAAAATTGTCGGTAAAAGCTATAGCCGCCGGGCATTTTACTGGAGAATTAAAGGGACAGATTGCTAAGTTAAACCCGTCATATTGCATTCTTTCCTTAAAGGCCGAAATGGATAAGGCAAAATCGGAAATAAGCAACCTGCCTAATATTAAAACGAAATTTCTTTACGGCGAAGACGGTTTTAAAGAATTAGTATTTAATGAAGATATAGATGTTATTTTAAATGCGATTAGCGGTTCTTCCGGCCTTATGCTTTCATACGTAAGCGTGAAAGCGGGTAAAAACTTAGCCCTCGCAAACAAGGAATCTATGGTTATGGCGGGGGATATTTTAAATAGGACCGCAAAATTTAATAAGGCGGATATAATTCCGGTTGATTCCGAACACTCCGCTTTATTTCAGTGTTTGAATTGCGGCAATAAGTCCGATTTAAAGAAATTAATTCTTACCGCGTCCGGCGGTCCTTTTTATGATTTGCCGAAAGAGGCGCTATGCGGTGTTACAAGAGATATGGCATTAAACCATCCAAAGTGGAAGATGGGCAAAAAGATAACGATAGATTCCTCCACCCTTGCAAATAAAGGCCTTGAGGTAATAGAAGCCCATTATTTATTCGGCATAGGCGAAAAGGACATCGATATTTTAATACATCCGCAGGCTATAGTTCATTCTATGGTAGAGTTTATGGACGGTTCCGTTATAGCCCAAATGGCGCAAGCCGATATGAAGGGTCCGATAGGCTACGCTCTTTCTTACCCGGATCGTTTTCATGGTTTAATGAAGCCGCTCAGTCTTTCCCAAATTGGCAGACTTGAGTTTTTTGAACCTGATACATTAAAATTTCCCCTTTTGAATGCCGCAAGAGAGGCTTTAAGGGCTGGAAAAAGCATGCCCGCCGTTTTTTGCGAGGCTAATGAATTTTTTGTAAATTCCTTTCTGCGCAACGAGATTTCTTTTACCGATATAGCGTCTAATGTCCAAAAGGTCATGGAAAGACACAGTCCTTTCGATATTAATGAAATAGAAGATGTTCTCGAAGCAAAAAAACAGGCGTTTATGCTCTCTAAAACTCTTTAAATTCAAGATTGATTAATCTTTTTATAAGCCTTGAAGCCTCATTATATTTAACATCAAAAGGGACGTCTATAATAATTAAATCTATTAATTTTAAAATTCCCTTTTTTAAGTAAGTGTTTACCTTTTGTTTTATCATGAAATCCGATAAATTGTGTATTTTTTCTTCCCCGATGGATGCGGACGGCCCTAGTTTTTCCTGCTCTTTATATAGCGAAAGAATATCCAAGAGCACCGATCTTAATGTATAAATCATAAAAGGATCCGTCTCCATATTTACAAGGAGTTCCGGCAAAACGGAAACTATATTTTCTTCCGACAAATCCTTATTTAAAATATCCTTAATTTTGTTTAATTCCATCGTAAAATGTTTTCCAATTTTAATATATTTGTTATATAATAGCACAGATAACAACATAATTTAAATACCTAAAATATCCGCAAATTAAATAAATATGCAATATATTACAAGGAGCGCTACTTTATGATAATATTGCCTTATTTGGGTAAGTATCCCAGGATTAACGAAACGGTTTATTTATGCGACAATACGGCCATTATCGGAGATGTCGAAATAGAAAAAGGGTCAAGCGTGTGGTTTGGGGCTGTTATAAGAGGCGATGTGAATTACATAAGAATCGGCAAAAATACCAATATTCAGGATAATAGCGTTCTTCACGTGCAGCATGACACGGGTCCGCTTATAATAGGAAACGGCGTCACTGTGGGACACAGCGCTAATCTCCACGGCTGTGAGATAGGTGATAACTGCCTTATCGGTATCGGGGCAATAGTTTTAACAGGCGCCCGTGTCGGGAAGAATTGCATAATCGCCGCAGGGGCGGTTGTAAAGGAAAATGCCGTTATTCAGGATGGCTCTTTAGTTGCAGGTGTCCCGGGGTCGGTAAAAAGAAGCCTTGGCGAAAGCGAAATAAATTCTATTAAGGAATCGGCAAATAATTATATAAAGTATGTTAAAAATTTTAGAAGGAGGGTAATTTAATTTGGAGGAAGGTAAAGTATTTTGTATATTCATAAAACGGGGTTCGGAACGCGGAAAGGTCGATAATGCTTGCTTCTATTGATATTGGAACAAATACGATACGATGCTTGATTGTTTCCGCAGGCAAGGATGTTTTAACCCCGGAATATGTGGATATGAAAATAATCAGATTGGGTGAAAACTTCACAAAGGAAAAAATTATCACAGATGCTTCCATTTTAAGATTAAAAGATGCCTTAAGTTATTATGCTGAAAAGATTGAAAGATTCGGAATTCAACCGGATAAAGTAGCTGTTACAGGCACAAGCGTTTTAAGGGATGCCCCCAACAGTGCGGAAATATTGAAAAGTATTTATAAAGAATTTGGATTAAAGGTTCATATTCTTAGCGGAGACGAAGAGGCATCCGTGACGCTTAGGGGAATTGCTTCATGTTTTAAAGATTTAAAGGAATTTTATGCGCTGGATATCGGCGGCGGTTCCACGGAATATTCCTGCTTTAAAAGCGGGCAGCCTCTCTGGAAATATAGCTTGAATATGGGGGTTGTTCATTTAACGGAAGAAATATTGAAATCCGACCCTGTATCCACCCATGATTTGTTAAAAATGGAAAAAGAAATAGATAACAGCCTTAATTCATTAAAACAAAGGATACTTAAAAGCGGTTATAAATTTGAGCCTTTAAATTTGCTCGGAACCGCTGGAACAGCAACGACTCTTGCCATGGTCGATTTGGAATTAAGCGCTTATGACAGGCTTAAAGTGCATGGTTATGTTTTAAAAAAAGAAAATATTTTAAAGATTTACAAAAAGTTTATAGAAAAAAAGGCGCATGAAAGACTTAATATAACTGGGGTTGAAAGCGGCAGGGAGGACCTCGTTTTAGCAGGAACCGCTATAATGTTAAAAAGCATCGATTTTTTTGAAACGGATAGGCTTACCGTTTCGGAATGCGGATTGCTTGAAGGGCTTATAACGGCGGGTATATCAGGTATATGATAAATAAAGTAAATAATTATTGGAGGAAGTAAAATGAAGGAGATTATTAAAGAAGCGCTAAGTTTTGACGATGTTCTCATAGTTCCCGATTACTCCGATATTCTTCCAAAAGATGTCGATTTAACAACCAAATTTTCAAGAAACATAAATTTAAATATTCCATTGGTTAGCGCGGCAATGGACACTGTTACGGAAGCAAAAACCGCGATTTCTTTAGCCCGCGAAGGTGGAATCGGTGTAATCCATAAAAATTTAACGGTAGAAGAACAAAAGATCGAGGTCGATAAGGTAAAAAAATCCGAAAGCGGGATGATTACCAACCCTGTGACGGTTAATCCCGACGATAAAATATCCCATGCCCTCGACCTTATGAAAAAATACATGATTTCGGGTGTTCCGGTAATAAAAGGAACCAAACTCGTCGGAATACTTACGAATAGGGATTTAAGATTTGCCGTAAATTTAAGTGAAAAGATAGATAAGGTTATGACAAAAGAAAACCTTGTTACGGTACCGGTGGGGACTACATTAGAAGAAGCAAAAAAAACCCTTCATGAAAAAAAGATAGAAAAACTGCTTGTGGTGGATAAAGATTACAATTTAAAGGGTTTAATAACAATTAAAGATATAGAAAAAATTAAAAAATATCCTAAGTCGTGCAAAGACTCGCTTGGAAGGCTCAGGGTTGCCGCAGCCGTCGGTATTTCCAAAGACACGGAAGAAAGGGTCAGCGCGCTTGTGAAAACCGAAGTAGATGCAATCGTTATAGATACCGCTCACGGATATTCCAAAGGCGTCATAGAAATGGTAAAATATTTAAAAAGGCATTATAATCTGGATATTATTGCGGGGAATATAGCCACGATTGATGCTGCGGAAGCTCTTGTTAAGGCAGGCGTTGACGCCGTGAAGGTTGGAATAGGGCCAGGTTCGATTTGCACCACAAGGGTTGTTGCGGGGGTCGGCGTCCCCCAGCTGTCGGCAATAATGGACTGTGCAGAGGTTTATAATAAATATGGCGTTCCCGTTATATCGGACGGAGGTATTAAATTTTCCGGCGATATCTCAAAGGCTATTGCCGCGGGAGCCAGCAGCGTGATGATCGGAAACCTTTTTGCAGGGACGGAAGAAAGCCCTGGTGAAACCGTGATTTACCAGGGTAGAAGCTATAAGGTTTATAGGGGCATGGGTTCTTTGGGTGCAATGGTAAGCGGCTCAAAAGATAGATATTTTCAATCCCATGTAAAAGAAGAATCAAAATTTGTTCCCGAAGGAATCGAGGGAAGAGTGCCGTATAGGGGGACGCTTTCGGAGGCCGTTAATCAGCTAATCGGCGGATTGCGGGCTGGAATGGGATATTGCGGCGTTCACTCTATAGAAGAACTTAGGACCAGAACAAGATTTATGAAGATAACTTCATCGGGCCTTAAAGAAAGCCATGTTCATGATGTCATAATTACAAGGGAAGCGCCCAATTACAGGCTTGATTAATTTAATATGGAAAAAGTATTTTCTAAAATTCTAATAATCGATTTCGGGTCCCAATATACCCAGCTTATCGCGAGAAAGATAAGGGAAAGCGAAGTATATTGCGAAATATACCCTTTTAACTCATCCTACAAAAAGATAAAGGATTTTAAACCGGATGCAATTATACTTTCCGGCGGTCCGTCATCCGTTTATGACCGCAACGCTCCTTTGATAACAGAGGAAATATTTGATATCCCCGTCCCTTTTTTGGGGATTTGCTATGGCATGCAAATTATGGCGTATCTCCTGAAAGGAGAGGTTAAGCCCGCAAAAAACAGGGAATACGGACATTCGAAACTCGCTATAATAAAAGAAAGCAAACTTTTTAAGGGGTGTGAAAAATCAAGCCTTGTATGGATGAGCCACGGGGATATTATCGTAAAAACCCCGCCGGATTTTGTTATCACTTCACAAACCGAAAATTGTTCCGTTGCCTCGTTTGAAAACAGCGAAAGGAAGCTTTACGGACTTCAGTTTCATCCCGAGGTTGCCCACACCGCTTGCGGACGGAAAATATTAAATAATTTTTTATTTAATATCGCAAAAGTTAAAAAAACATGGAAGCTCGAAGATTTTATAGATAATAAAGTGGGGGAGATTAAAAATCTTGCAGACGGTAAAAAGGCTATATGCGCCCTTTCGGGCGGGGTTGATTCCACCGTTGCAGCCGTTCTTGCAAATAAAGCCATAGGAGATAAACTCAGGTGTATATTTGTCGATAACGGCCTTTTAAGGAAAAACGAGGGAAAAGCCGTTATAAAGTTCTATAAAGAAAATTTAAAATTAAATGTAAAACTTGTAAATGCATCCGATTTATTTCTAAAAGCCTTAAAAGGGGTTAAAGATCCCGAAAAGAAAAGAAAAATTATCGGAAAACTTTTTATAGGGATATTCGAAAAAGAGGCTGAAAAAATAGCGGATGTCCGTTTTCTTGTGCAGGGTACGCTTTATCCCGATGTTATCGAATCCGTCAGGGTATTTGGCGCTTCAAGTATTATTAAAAGCCATCATAATGTCGGAGGCCTTCCAAAAAAATTAAATTTAAGACTAATCGAGCCGTTGAGGGAATTATTTAAAGACGAGGTTCGCATAATAGGAAAGAATCTAAGAATTCCTGCGGAAATCATCGACAGACAGCCATTTCCAGGTCCCGGTCTTGCTATAAGGATAATCGGAGATGTCGATAAAAATAAACTTAACACATTAAGGCAAGCCGATACCATTGTTACGGAAGAGATAAAAAAATCGGGATTAGAAGATAAGGTTTGGCAGTCTTTCCCTGTGTTAATCCCGGTTAAAACAGTCGGCGTTATGGGGGATAAAAGAAGCTACGAATCCCTTATAGCGCTTCGGGTAGTAAGTTCATCCGACGGTATGACGGCTGATTTTGTGAAATTGGATTACGATATCCTGAGAACGATTTCGGCGCGGATAATTTCTGAAGTAAAGGGAATAAACAGGGTGGTTTACGATATTACATCGAAACCGCCTTCGACAATCGAGTGGGAGTAATGATATTATGGATAAATTCGTTCATCTTCATTTACATTCGCATTACAGCCTTTTAGACGGCGCTATTAAAATCGACGATATTATAGGCAAGGCTATAGAGTTTAATATGTCTGCCGCGGCAATTACCGACCACGGGAATATGTTTGGCGCTATCGAATTTTATGAAAAGGCATTAAAAAAATCCGTTAAACCCGTGATCGGATGCGAAATGTATGTTTCTAGATCGGATATGACGCTTAAAAATCCAAATGAAAAATTATATTATCATTTGATTTTACTTGCCAAAAATGAAGAAGGGTATCAAAATCTTTCAAGGCTTATATCAAAATCTTATACCGACGGCTTTTATTATAAACCGAGAATAGATAAAAATATTTTAAAAGAAAACCATAGCGGCTTGATTGCGTTATCCGCCTGCTTAAAAGGGGAAATACCTTATAATTTAATTCAAGGCAAAATGGATTTGGCAGAAAAGAGCCTTCAATATTATTTAGAGATATTCGGCGATGATTTTTATTTAGAAATGCAGATGCAGGGCATAGAAGAACAAAAAAGGGCAAATGCCGGAATAGTCGAATTATCCAAAAAATACGGCGTTCCGCTTGTGGCTACCAATGACTGCCATTATCTTTTGAAAGACGATTACGAAGCCCATGATGTCCTTTTATGTATTCAAACCGGAAAAACGGTAGAAGACAAAGATAGGATGAGATTTTCCACAAAGGATTTATATTTTAAATCGCAGGAAGAAATGATAGACCTGTTTAGCGGGTATCCTGCCGAAGCTATTTCTAACACAAAAATAATAGAAAGCAAATGCAATTTTTCTTTTAAACTTAAAGGAGGCCATTATTTTCCGCAGTTTATAATTAAAGCGCAAGACGGCGTGCTTAAGCCTTGCATATCTATTCTTGATTTTTTTGAAAAAAAAGTAAAGGAAGGGTTCGATGAAAGATTTATAAAGAATCCAACCGCTATGGCAAAAGAATCATACTTAAACAATACGGAAGCCTATGAAAAAAGGCTGAATATGGAGATAGAAGTTATTAAAAAATCCAATTTTGCAGGATATTTCTTAATAGTTTCCGATTTTATCAGGTATGCAAAGGATAACGATATTCCCGTTGGACCCGGAAGAGGTTCCGCCGCTGGGAGCCTTGTCGCGTATTGTTTAAAAATTACGGACATAGACCCGATTAAATATGATTTAATGTTTGAAAGATTTCTTAATCCCGAACGAATCAGCATGCCCGATATAGATTCAGATTTTTGCATAAACGGGAGGGATGAAGTAATCAAATATGTTTCCAGAAAATATGGAGAGGAAAATGTCTCTCAAATAATAACATTTGGAACAATGCAGGCAAAAGCCGCCATAAGGGATACGGGGAGGGCGCTTAATATGCCTTACGCCGAGGTCGATAAAATAGCCAAGCTTGTTCCGAATACGCTTGGCATTACACTCGAAGAAGCTATTAAAGAAGAGCCGAAACTTCAAAATTTAATAAAGACCGATTTTAAAGTTAAAAAATTAATAGAGATAGCCAGAAGGCTTGAGGGGCTGGCAAGGCATGCCAGCACGCATGCCGCCGGCGTTGTGATATCCAGCGAACCTATCCTCCGCTTTATGCCTTTATATAAGGGCTCAAAGGAAACCGATGTTATAACGACCCAATATACGGGACAAGACTTAGAAAAATTGGGATTTATCAAATTTGATTTTTTGGGCTTAAAAACTCTTACGGTAATGAATGAGGCTATTAAGCTTATAAACGATAAAAAAACAGAGCTGGCAAGTAAGCATGCCGGCCAGGAACACCCATCCCCGCTTGCGTCTCCTGCCCCCGTCAGGGAGGAGAACGATTTTAATATATACGATATAGATCTAAACGATCAAAAAACCTATAAGCTTTTGTCTTCCGGAGACACTACAGGGGTATTTCAGCTTGAAAGTTCCGGCATGAAAGAGCTGATAAAAAAATTAGCCCCGGAATCGTTTGAGGATTTAATTCCTCTCGTTGCTTTATACAGGCCAGGACCGCTCGGAAGCGGGATGGTCGATGATTTTATCAATGCAAAGCACGGAAGGGTTAAAATACGCTATATCCATCCTTTATTAAAGGACATACTGAGCGACACTTACGGCGTGATACTCTATCAAGAGCAAATAATGAGAATAGCGACATCCCTTGCGGGATTTTCTATGGGAGAGGCGGATGTTTTAAGAAAGGGCGTCGGCAAGAAACAGGCTGAACTTATTGCTCAAATGAAAGACAAATTTATCAGCGGGTGTGAAAATAAGGGGATAGATAAAAACAAAGCGGAAAAGATTTTTTCGTTAATTACGAAGTTCGGCGAATACGGTTTTAATAAATCGCATTCGACGGCTTACGCATATATTGCATATATGACTGCCTATTTGAAGGCAAATTATAAAGAGCATTTTACGGCAGCCCTTTTATCGAGCGAAATGTCCAATACCGATAAGCTGGCAAAGATAATTAATGAAGCAAAATCAGGTTTCTATAGCTGTGAGATATTGCCTCCATCGGTTAACTTTTCAATGGAAAGATTCACAATCGTTAGCGGCAGCGGTAACGGGCTTGCAATCAGGGTAGGCCTGGGAGCCGTTAAAAATGTGGGTAAGTCCGCTATCGACTCCATTTTGCAAATGCGGCAAGACGGTTTATTTAAAGGACTGCTCGATTTTTGTTCAAGGGTCGATACAAGAAAGGTAAACAAGAGAACGATAGAAAACTTAATAAAAAGCGGCGCTCTCGATATAAACGGGGAATCCCGAAAATGGATGCTGGACAGTCTCGAAAGCGTGATGGAAGAAGCTAATTTTCTGAGAGAAAAAAGAAACTCCGACCAATTTGAACTCCCCCTTTTTTTGGGAGAGAATGTCGAAAACGGGAACGGGAACGGGGATACGGTTTTTAAGGCGGAGGATAAGAAGGATGATAAAAAATCGGTGCTTGCCTATGAGAAAGAGTCTTTAGGATTTTATCTCTCCGGGCATCCTTTAGACGGATATGAGGAAAAAATTAAACTTGTCGGCGAAGGTTCGGTTGTGGAGATTGTGAACAAGTATTTAAGTTCGGGAGGAAAAACAAAGGACGAGATATATACAATCTGCGGGGTTATAAATCAGTTAAAGATTCACAAAACTAAAAATAATGAAAAAATGGCTTCGTTTGTATTAAATGATAAAAAATTGAATGTTCAGGTTCTATTTTTCCCCAAAAATTACTTAAAATATGAAGACATTTTTAATACAAACGAACCGGTGGTTTTGACTGGAAGGATTGATTTCTCGGGATTAACGGCAAATAGCGGCAACGAGAAAAACGGGATTGCTAAGGAGGTTTTGGCTCCCGGCGATATGGACGACAATTTCGACGAAGAAAATTACAAAGGCGAAGGAGGCAGGCGTGCGTCAAACGATAAAATAGGCGATATAAGCGAAGGGGATATAGAACTTAACATTAAAATTATCGGGGAAAAGATTGAGTTTTTGGATAGCTATAAAATTAAACAAAAGAATAATACCCTTTTGCCGCCGGCAAGAACTTTTGACCCGCAAGTCCAGCCATGCCCGATATGCGTTATCGAAATAACCGAAAAAGAAATTCCGCATGATAACGATGCATTAAGGAACTTTTTAGCTGAGTTAAAGGATGCCCTGTATAACTCAAAAGGGAATAATAAGGTAATTTTGAAGGCGATAGGTTATGAGGTTATCTTAAACGGCAATATTGCCGTCGATAAGGAATTGCTTAAATCTAAACCGTTATGCAGGTACTTGAATATTGCATAACTAAACATAAATAATAAATCTAAAATAAAATAATGATATTTTATTTTTATAACAAACGGAATTAATTTATGGCATTACAATATCTTGATTTTGAGAAGCCGATAATCGAATTAGACCAGAAAATAGAAGAGCTTAAGACCTTTAATCTTAGCGGTATTACAAATGTTGACGACGAGATAAAAAATCTTGAAGCCAAGCGGGATAAACTTATTAAAGATATATTTAAAAATATCGGTAATTGGCAGATAACCCAGCTATCGAGACACCCTTTAAGGCCGTATACCCTTGATTACATAGAGCTGATAACGGAAAACTTTATAGAGCTTCACGGCGACAGGCTTTTTATGGACGATAAAGCAGTTGTAGGCGGCTTTTGTTTTATTAAAGATAGCAGCGGCGGTTACAGGCAAAGAGTATTGATAGTCGGGCATCAAAAGGGGCGCAATACTAAGGATAAGATGTGCAGGAATTTTGGCATGCCTCATCCGGAAGGCTATAGGAAAGCGCAAAGACTCTTTAAATTGGCCGAAAAATATTCTATTCCGATTGTAACTTTAATCGATACTCCAGGGGCTTATCCCGGGCTTGGAGCCGAGGAAAGAGGGCAATCGGAAGCTATCGCAAAAACAATTTATACTTTATTAGATGTCAAAGTGCCTGTTTTATCCATTATTATAGGCGAGGGCGGAAGCGGCGGAGCGCTTGCTTTTGGAGTAGGCAATAAGGTATTGATGCTTGAATATTCGGTTTATTCGGTAATATCTCCCGAAGGCTGCGCCTCGATATTATATAAAGATGTTTCCAAAACCGAGGAGGCATCCAATTCGCTAAAACTTACCGCAAAAGATCTTTACGGCTTAAAGGTTATTGACGGCATTATCCCCGAACCGCTTGGCGGGGCGCATAAAAATAAGGTATTAGCTTCCGATAATATAAGAAAGGCTATTATTGAAAACCTGGGTTACCTTAAAAAATATGACGGTGAAACCTTGAGAAACGACAGGATCAGGAAATTCACGGAATATTAATTATTCAAATTAGGTATTTAGGGATTAAATATTAATTGAAAACCTCCCGAAAGTATGATATAAACTTACCTGTTATATTAATCATTATAAAAATAAGCAAACATAAGATTAAAGATTTTTCCCGAAATTGTCGATAAAACTATTACTTTAATATAATTTCAATGGAACATTAGAAAAATTTAGTTTATTTATTAACGATGGTAGAATACCCGGATATTGCCTATTTTATTTCAAAAGACCTTATTTCTAAAAGTTCGATTGGGGAAATTTATGAAAAAATAGCCATTACAGCTAATACCTTTATAAAGTGCGATCTTGCTACTATATTTATGCTCAGCGAGGAGACCGAAACCATAAAATGCATTAAATTTTACCGGGATGGCAATTTTATACAAAAGGATTTTGAAATAATGCTCGGGGAAGGAATTATAGGCTCCGTCGTGGAAAACGGAGAACCATTAATAAGCAAAGACCTTAAGTCCGACTTATCGGATATATATTATGAATTGGAAAAGCAGTTTTCCGGAATGGCTTCTATTTTAAGCGTACCTGTATATGCAGGCTCATTGGTTTTAGGCGCTTTAAATGTATACACCGAAGTCCCGCACGAATTTACCGAAGAAGAGATTGAAATAGCCAAATTCATAGCCTTAATGGGCGGGGTTTTTATATATAGTCTCACATTATACGAAAATGCGAATTTCCTATACTTAAGGCAAAAAGAGGAAAGCAGGAAAGTTGAAAATCTACTTGAGGTTTCAAGGCTTGTTTCCTCATCTTTAGACCTTGCCAGCGTTCTTGACCATTCCGTTAAGAGCTTGATGAGCTTCACCAATACAAGCATGTCTCTGGCCTATTTTAAGGATGAAGCGCAAATCTTGCCCTGTTATGAATTTTTTAACTGCAATATGAAGGGGTGTTCAATTTACGGCGGCTCCATAAATTGTTATACCCAGGCTAATTTCGAATGCCCATTTGTAAAATGTCCGCCCGAAAGCAAAATATTGCGGAAATGTGTTGAATGCCCTTATTTACTCGATATAACCCTTAAATTATTCAAAAGTTACGGAATAGGGGAAGAGCAAAACATTTCAACCTCTTTTAAATTAAAAGAATGTTCCTGCGTAAAAAGTTTAAACACGGGCTATCCCGCCATTATCCATTGCAAGCAAGATAGGGATAATACCTCCGGCGGTATATTAAAAATTATAGGTAAGCGCTCGAATAACGGCATGGCGGCAGGCACGGCTGACCCCAGCTCGACATTCATTGCGATACCTATCAGGACGGATAAAGATTTTCTGGGAATAATATTTCTTTTTGACTATAAAGAGATTAATTATTCCGTCGAAACCGTGGATTTTATATCCAGCCTTGCAGGCATAGTCTCGGTTGCGATTTCAAATGCCCAGATGGTGGATTATATCGAAGAAGCCCATTTTGGCGCTATAAACTCAATGTCCGAAGCCATTGAGGCGAGAGACGCATACACAAGAACGCATGGCGACAGATTGATTAATTACGGAATAGAGGTTGCTAAAGAGCTTAATTTGGGCGACAACGATATTAAAAATATAAGATATGCGGCAGCGCTTCACGATGTCGGCAAGATAGGAATAAAAGATTCGATATTAAATAAACGGGGAAAGCTGACCGATGAGGAATACGCAGAGATGAAAAAACATCCGGAGATAGGGTATAATATGCTAAAAAAGATAAAATTTTTAACCCCTATCGCAAACGAGGTATTGCACCATCAAGAAAGATATGACGGCAACGGTTATCCCGATAAACTAAAAGGCGAAGACATACCGATCGTTTCAAGGATAATTGCCGTTATAGATGCGTTCGACGCCATGACCACCGACAGGCCTTATCGAAAAGCTATTCCTATTCAGGCCGCGTTAGACGAGCTGAAAAAAAATTCGGGAACCCAATTTGACCCAAAAGTGGTAAATGCGTTTCTAAAAGTTGTCGGTCAAGATTTAAACCCGCTAAAAGAAAGTTCTACAGGATTTCGTGAGACTGAATGAAAAATATTAATTTTTCAGGCAAAGCCAAATGTTTTATGATACAGGGAACAACAAGCTCCGCAGGAAAAAGCGCTTTAACCGCCGGTTTTTTAAGGTATTTTTCGACGCAAGGCTATAATTCATCCCCATTTAAATCTCAAAATATGTCCTTAAACAGTTTTGTTACGGATGATGGCTTCGAGATTGCGGTTTCCCAGGCTGTCCAGTCCGAAGCGGCTTTTAAAAATCCTATAAGGCAGATAAATCCTATTTTAATAAAACCCTCGTCCGATTATAATATGCACTTGATTGTAGAAGGAAAGTTCCATGGGAATATGGATTTTAATAATTATAATAAGAAAAAGAATTATTTTCTTAAAAAGGCTAAAGAAAGCTTTGAGTTTTTAGTCCGGAATAATGACCTGGTAATACTTGAAGGCGCCGGAAGCCCTGCAGAAATAAATCTGTTCAAATTTGACATTGCAAATATGGGTTTTGCCGAACTTTACGGCATTCCTGTAATTTTGGTCGCCGACATTGAAAGAGGCGGCGTTTTTGCCTCTATTTTCGGAACGGTTAAGCTGCTTCCGTTAAAATGGAGAAAACTAATTAAAGGCTTCATTATAAATAAATTTAGAGGCGATTTAAAGATTCTGGACCCGGGAATAAAATCCATTGAATCAATGCTTAAAATTCCCTGCTTAGGGGTTCTCCCCCATATTAAAAATCTTCGCCTGGAAGCCGAAGACAGCCTTAATTTAATAAACCATTCCGGGGATATGGGTTCAAATAATTCGGCTAAATCCCGTAAATTAAGGATAGGAATTGTTCATCTGGACCATATATCTAATTTCAATGAATTTGACCCGCTTTTTTTCGACGACAGGTTCGATGCGCGATTTTTTAAAGAGGCGCCGGCGGAGTTAAACAGAACTTACGACGAGACGCCGTCCGTGCTTCGGCGGCAAAGGCCAGGCTCAAATCAGCGAACATCTTCGGCACGCGCCTTGCTATTCGACATGCTCATTATTCCAGGCACAAAATCCACTATTAGCGATATCTTAAGCATGAAGAAAACCGGAATTTTTGATTATATCAAAGATTTCGAAAAAAATGGCGGCGTTATAATGGGGATATGCGGCGGTTTTCAAATGATGGGGAAGCGGATTAAAGATCCGTTTCATATCGAGTCCGAAATAGACGCAACGGATGGGTTCGGTTTTTTCGACATAGAGACTATAATAAAAAACGAAAAAAAGGTTTTAAACCGGAGATACCTGCTTGATTCAAAAAGCGGTTCGCATGGGAAGGTTATAAGGGGATACGAAATACATAACGGGAGAACCTTTTTTGCCGAAGGATATTCGGGTGAAAACATTTACACTGGTTTATTTAAGCCTGCCGAAACTCAGGATAATCTCTCTTCCGCCGAAAATGGCATTTTATCGAAGGATAAGAAAAAAATAGGGACATACATTCACGGATTATTCGGAAACGAGATATTTAAAGATTTTATAGTGGATATTGTCGAAGAACAGGGCGGTGCGGTTTACAATTCTAATACGGAAAAAGGCTCCCGCAAATTAGAAGCCGACCCGTATGATATGGTTAAAAGCCGCAATTATGATTTATTATCGGAAAATATAGCTAAATATATCGATATAGATATGATAAAAAATTTTATTGGAATTTGATTAATTTATATTTTTGATTCGTAAAAGAATTTTTTGGAGGAAAGGTATGTCCCAAAAAACCCCGAGACTAAAGCTATTATAAAAATTAAAAATATCTGCCAGCCGCTTAAAAATATTATGCCTATATGAAAATAGGCCAGGAAATCGCTAAAATGATAATATAGAAATATTTTAAATATCACGAAAAGCAGCAGGATAGACAAGCAAAAAGATAGGATCGTTCCAATTTCCCCTTCTATAAACATTGGAATTCTAATGTAATTATTGGTAGCGCCTATCAGTTTTAATATCTCTATTTCGCTTTGTTTTCTTAATATGACAAGCTTAATGGCGCTGTAAGATATAAATATAGATAATATAAATAAGAATAAAAATATAATAAGCCCTATAACCTTTGTAAAGAACATAAATTGAATAATTTTATCTTCCAGTAATTTATTATAATAAACAATGCTGACGCCTTTAAATGTTTTTATCCGCAAGTAAATATTCGATAGAAATATTTTGCTGATAGTATCTTTTTTAAACCTTATTTTTATAAAAGAAGGTAAAAAATCTGGATTTATATTTTTTAAAACTGAGCGTATATGGCTTACTTTGCGTTCCAGAAATTTTAACGAAGATTTATGGCTGTAATAATGAACGGTTTTTACCCCATTAATAGTTTTAATATAATTTATAACATTATCTTTTTTTACCCCATTTTTTAGAAATACTATCATTATGTTGTTTTTTTGAAAAAGCCTCATATAATTATAAATATTCGCATAACAAAGAAGAAAAAACAGCATTATAAAGTATGAAAAAGACATTATCGCAAAGGCAAAAAAGTTTCCCGCAATATTGGATTTAATATTTAAAAGAGCCATTTTAAAATAATTTATAAGGTAACTAACTCTTTGTGATATCAATTGTGCGGGCCCTCCCCATTCTTATCAGATTTTTATCGTGCGTGGCTAATATTACCGTAGTTCCCTTATTATTAAACGATTTTATTATTTCGATGATGATTCTCGATGTGTCCTCGTCTAAATTACCCGTCGGTTCGTCGGCGAGCAATACTTGAGGGTTTTGAACCAGAGCCCTTGCTATGGCAACCCTTTGCTGCTCCCCGCCCGATAAGCTTAACGGATATTCGTCTTTTTTTATGAATAATTCGACCGCCTTTAAGATTTCCGTGACATTTTTAACGATTACATCCCCAAAAATGCCCGAAACCTCAAGCCCCAGGGCTACATTCTGAAAAACGGTTCTGTTTGGAAGAAGTTTAAAATCCTGAAATACAAAACCGATTTTTCTTCTTAAGAACGGTATATCTTTCGGCCTTATATTTTGAAGTTCCGTGTCCATAAATTTTATAGCCCCATGGGTGGGTTTTTCAAGGGCTATCAGCATTTTTAAAGTTGTAGTTTTGCCGGCGCCGGACGGACCGGTTATAAAAATAAATTCGCCCTTATTAACATTAAAGTTTAAATCTCTCAATATATAATTCTTGTCATAAGATTTATATACATGATTAAATTCAATCAATATTTTACCCCCGCCATTTTATCTATATTCCGCCTGAAGGCGGCAGCTGTTTCCATTGGATTCGCCGAATCCGAAATGGCGCTTATAACCGCGACGCCGTCCACGCCGTATGTGGACAACTCTTTAATATTATAAGTATTTATACCGCCGATGGCAATAACGGGAATTTTTACATTGCGGCATATTGTTTTTAGGTTTTCGGGACTTATTGTGCCTCCGGCGTCTATTTTGGAGGTAGTGCCGTAAACCGGCCCCACCCCGATATAATCCGCTCCGTTATTTTGAGCATCCAGCGCCTGTTTCAGATTATCCACGCTTACGCCGGTAATTAAGTTTGGATAATTTTTTTTTATCATTTCTAAGGGAAAATCATCCTGTCCGATGTGGACGCCGTCCGCTCCTGCTACGGCCGCAATATCGGGTCTATCGTTCACAATTAACAGCGGTTTTCTGTCAGAGCTGAATTCATTTAAAAGGCTTTTTATGTACAGAGCCGCATAGTAAAAGGCTCTGGCCGTTAATTTTTTATTTCTCAACTGCAGTACATCGGCGTGGCTTTTTACGGCTATTCTTGACAATTCACCCAAATATATTTTATACTCGGTTATATCGAAGTCTTTAGTTATTATTTGAAAATTAAATCTATTCATATTATATTGCATTATAATATTATATTATAAAATTTTTTATTAATTTATTTTTAAAAAAAATATTTAAATTTTAATACGATTATAAATTTTTCTTGACAAAAGGTATAGCTAAAAATAGAATAAAAAATGTTAAAGGAGGTGATAAATTTTGAAAAAGCTTACAGTATTAGTTTTAGGAATGTTTTTAGTTGTGTCAACCCTGGCGTTTTCCGGTTGCGCAAAAAAACCGACTCCTAAACCTGCCCCTAAGGCTCCTGCGGTTGCACCCGCACCAGCGGCTCCTGCTAAAAAAGCGGCGGCAGCTCCAAAGGCCCCGGCAGCCAAAAAAGCTCCTGCAGCTCCAAAAGCAAAGAGTTAAGGTTTAGAACTTAAAATTTTTATCCCGCCTTTCTATTTTACTATAATACAAAATGGGAAGGCGGGTTTTTAATTTATTTCAATGAAAGAATCTTTCGTGTCATTTAAAATTATTTTTTTTACCATTTTTCTATTTTTTTCTATTTTTTTTATTCTTTCGCGCCTCGCTCACGCTTTAAACCATCCGGACCAAAGGATTTATCAAAAATATTCCGTTATAATAAAGAAACTTGCTTTATATAAAAAAGAATTTAATCTTTTATCGTTAAAAATTCTTAAAAAAAGAAAAGATGCGGGTGACTTAAAAAATAAAATCACGATTGCGGGGGCTAAAATAAAACGGTTAAAAGATAAAATTAATAAGGATAATTTCATTTTAAGAAAGCTGATAAGAAGGATATTTATTATCCAAAGAGATAAAGATGCCGTAAAATTAACATCCATAAAGAATAATACCAATTATTTTATAACATTTTATCAATTAAAAACGGTTTTGAATAAGGAAAAGTTTAGATTAGCTGCATTAATAGCCCGCAGGAACAGATTCTTAAAGATAAAAAATTATTTTAAGGAGGAAAAAGCCGATTTAAAAAAAACGCTGGAAAGCCTCGGGGCATCGCGCCAAAAATTAAGCAATTTAATAAAAGGAATTAAAAATTATATAAAAGCAATAAAGATAAAATATATGAATAAAAATAATAGACTTTTAAAGAATAAGGTTATAAAATTAATACACAAAATAAATAGCAAACCTAAAAAGGGCGATATAAAATTTATTATAATGAGGTAAAGCAAAACTATGGGTAAGTTTTTAAGCGGGAAGTTAATCAAGCCGGTATTGTTTTTCGTTTTTTTAGTTCTGATTTTTAGTATTGCAAACGAGGGTTATTGCTTTGCAAAAGACAATAAAGCCGCCTTGGACGCAAATACCGTTAAAAGCTTGAGGCTTTTTTCAAAAGTTTACACTTTAATAAAAAATAATTATATAAAGAAAGAAAGCTCTGAAAAACTTATCTTCGGCGCAGTGGAAGGTATGGTGTCCACGCTGGATCCGCATACATATTTTCTTACCCCGAGCGAATTCAGGCAAATGAAATCGGAAACATCGGGAGAGTTCGTCGGAATCGGCGTTAAAATTTCCACCAGAAACCGTTACATCGTCGTAATATCGCCCATCGACGGTTCGCCTGCCGCCAAAGCGGGTATTAAAGCCGGCGATATTATCGAAAAAATTAATAATATTTCAACCTATAATATGAATATTATGAAGGCGGTGGGCCTTCTGCACGGCAGGGCGGGAACCAGCGTTAACCTTTTGATAGAACGCAAAGGTTTTAAAAAGCCCGAGGTTTTTAAACTTGTCAGGAAGAATATAATATTAAAAAGCGTGAAATACATGATACTGCCTCATCATATAGGTTATGTCAGGATTTCAAGTTTTCAGTATCACACAAATAGCCAGCTTTTAAAAGCATTAAGGCTTATAAGTTTAAAAGAGCGCGGAATTAAGGGGTTAATTCTCGATTTAAGAAATAACCCTGGGGGACTTTTAAATCAAGCGGTTAAGGTTTGCAGCGATTTTATAAAAAGCGGCGTAATAGTCTATACGAAGGGAAGAATAAAATCCCAGGATGAAAAATATTTTGCTTTAGGAAAACGGCCGCCTTTTAAATTTCCCGTAGTTGTTCTTGTAAATTCCGGAACCGCCAGCGCCGCCGAAATTACCGCGGGAAGCCTTCAGGCGCATAAAAGGGCCATCGTGGTTGGAACGCGAACATTCGGCAAGGGTTCCGTTCAGACGATATACACCCTTCCGGGCGGCACAGGTATCGGCCTGACGACGGCCTTTTATTTTTTGCCGAACGGCGTCTCGGTTCAGGATACTGGCGTGATACCTAATTTTGTCATTCACAGTTCAAAGGATTTTATATTTGTAAAGCCCCTTCCCAAGTTAAGGGAGGTCGATTTAAGGCATCACTTTAAAAATCCGGAAAGCAAAAAAATAAAAGAAAAGCATAACTATAAGGCATTTAAAGTTTATTATAAAAAAGACGATCAGTTCAGGTTTGCTTATGAACTTCTTAAAAGCTGGAATTCCATTAAAAGTATCGGGGCAAATTAAACTTGGCTAAAAATAAGAAAGGCAAAAATGACGGATTAAAATATAATTTTTTATTATTATTATCCGGTTTTTTCATCATTATCCTTTTTTCTATTTTTATTTATAAATTTTTCTTTTTAGCGCAATACGGCAAACCTCCAAAACGGCATATCGGCTTTAAAAGATTAAACAAAACGGCTTTAAGAATAGCTCTTTATAAAAAACATCCCGTAAAGACTTTAACCGATTTCTTTAAAAAAACATTAAAAGACCTGGATATTCCCAGCCGCAACATTATATTGCAGCATATCGCTTTAAGCGTTAAGCCGCCGGTAAATCGTCAAAATGATTTAAAAGATATAAATATAGACTTCTCTAAATATAATATTTTAATATCGAAAGATCTTGATTTTAATTTAATTAAAAATATTTTTAAAAGCGAGTTTGAAAAATATGTAATACCATCTAAAAAACCGATTAGTTATTATTTATACGCAGTAAAACATAACTGCGTATGTCTTTATTTTTACTATAAATCCCGTCTTTTTCTCAAATCGGTTTTTATAGTGAGGGGGCCTCTTCACAGCGGGTTTAATTCTACCTGGCAGTATGTGAATTCCCCTAAAATAGCGCTGGATATAGATGATGTAGGTTATGACGCGGCTTTTATAAACAGTTTAATTTCGCTGCATACCCCGATAACTTTCGCAATTTTCCCCTATGCCCCTTTTTCTAAACAGATAGATTTAATACTTCATAAATCGGGATACGAAACCATAATGCATACCCCGATGGAGCCGGTTAACACTATGCTTTTTCCGGGCGACGGGGCATTATTTACTTCAATGAATAAAAAACAGATAAGAAATAAAATTTTAACCGATATAAGCAGGCTTCCTTTTATCGATGGAGCAAATAATCACGAGGGTTCTTTGTTTACATCCGATAGAGACAAAATATGCGATGCAATCTCCGTTTTCAAAAAACAGGGTTTATTTTTTATGGACAGCCTGACGGATCCGGATAGTTTTGCATATAGGTGTGCATTGAAGAAGGGGCTTCCTTCCGCGCAGAGGGATGTATTTATCGATGATAAACCGTCGGTTAAATATATAAAAAATCAAATTAAAATTGCCGCATCTTTAGCCAATGTATTTAAGAGGGTTATAGTTATAGGACACCCAAGACAAGACACGGTGGAAGCCTTGATGAAAGAGATACCGGAGCTTAAGAAAGAAGGATATTTTTTTGTTCCGCTATGCGAATTTTTAAGGTAAAATGAACAGCCTTTATATGAAAAATTTTAAAGAAAGGGTCATAATCGCATTAGATTATGATAATCTTGATTCGGTAAGAAATATATTGGAAAGGCTTAAAGGAGAAGCCTATTTTTATAAAATAGGATCCGCGCTTTTTACTTCCTGCGGCATTCAAAGTGTTAAACTAGTGAGGGATTACGGGTGCAGGATATTTTTAGACCTTAAATTTCACGATATCCCGAATACCGTTTATAATGCCGTTAAATCCGCAGGGGAATTAGGCGCAGATATAATAAATATCCACGCCTCCGGAGGCGTGGATATGATGAAATCGGCAAAAAAAGGGGCAATAGAGGCGGCAAAGAAAACGGGTAAAAATATAGATGTTATTGCCGTAACAATTCTTACCAGTTTAGCGCAAGAGGATTTGCGGGATATTTTTTATTATTCGGGGCACGGCGTTAATTCCGAAAATCTAAAATCGGGCAACGAGGGTAATGTCTCGAATCTGGTTTTACATTTGGCAGAATTAGCTAAAATTTCCGGTCTTGACGGGGTTGTGTGTTCCGGATACGAATCCATTGAAATAAAAAAGGTTTTAGGCGATAACTTTAAGACGATCGTTCCGGGAATCAGGCTAAAAACGGGAAAAATAGACGATCAAAAAAGGATAATGACCCCGTCCGCGGCTTTTAACTCAGGCGCCGATTATATAGTAATCGGGAGGGAAATAACTGGAGCGGACAGTCCTGCGGATGCCTTGCAAAATATCTATTCCGATATAGAGAAAAACGCATTAACATTAAAATAAAAAATATAAAATATGCAATTAATCATTTACGGCGTGAATACTATAAGGGAAGCGGTTTTTTCCGGGTATCTTAAAAGAGGAGGCAGGGTTTACGCAAGCGAAAAAAAATGGAAAAACGGAATAATCGATAAAAGCCTTATCAAACTCCTTAAAGAAAAAAATATCGATATTCTTACTAAAAACGATAATATTTTTTTAAAAGATTACGGCAAAGAAGCTCTCATGAAAGGCATTGCCGCCAATGTCGACTACAGAGAAAAAACCTACGAAGAATTATTGGAAAATACAGATACCGGAGCAAACTTAAATGCGGCAGGCGTTTCTATGCCCCTGCCGCTATATTTGATTCTTGATGAAATAACCGACCCCCAGAATTTAGGTTCCATAATCAGAACGGCAAACTGCTCTGGCATTTCCGGAATTATAATGCCGAAGTCCAATTCTGTTTTTATAACTTCTTCCGTTGCCTATGTTTCGCAAGGGGCATTATTTTATGTGGACGCCGTCAGGGTAACCAATATTTCAAGAATCATCGAGGATTTAAAAAAACGGGGAGTCTGGGTTGTGGGACTTTCCAACGAAGCAAAAGATACGATATACGATATGGATTATAACATGCCTTTAGCTATCGTTGTCGGTTCGGAAGGCAAAGGTTTAAGAAGATTGACCGTAGAAAATTGCGATAAGATTTTAAGAATACCGATGGAATCTGGTGTAAACTCCTTAAACGCGTCTATAAGTTTTGCCGTTGCAGCATATGAAATTTTGCGCCAGAGGAAATACGGCGGGGGTAAAAAATAGGGCTAAAAAAATAGCTTGACAAGTTCGCCTTTTGTTCGCTACACTATGTTATCTATAAATAAATATTTATAAAAATAAAAAATGCTTAGCAAAAAACAAAAAGATGTTTTTGATTTTATCGAAAAACACTTTAACGACAAGGGTTATTCCCCCTCGTATGAAGAGATAGGCGATGCATTAGGGTTGTCTTCGAAATCTACGGTGTTTAAACATATAAAGTCTCTCAAAGAAAGAGGATTTATAATGACCATTCAGGGTAAAAAGAGGGCTATTTATCCTATTAGATTCCTTAATAAAAATAAAACCGGCAAGGTTATTCCTTTAATAAGAGGTGCTAACGGTTTTTATGACGAGGGCGTAGAAAATATAGATAATATAAATAATATTAGTCGTATTCCTTTATACGGCTATATAGCCGCCGGCTATCCAATAGAAGCCGTTCAGATTGAAGAATTCATAGATGCGCCCGATAGTTTGGTAGGATCTGCCGGTAAAAGCGTTTTTGCTCTTAAAGTTAAAGGCGATTCTATGATAGAAGATATGATTATGGATGGTGATATAATAATATTAAAAAAATGCAGCGAAGTTCCGAACGGCAAGATAGTTGCGGCGATAGTGGACGGTTACGAGGCTACCCTTAAAAGATTTTATAAGATTATGGATGGCAAGATTAAACTTATGCCTTCAAATCCAAATTATAACCCTATTATACTCGATTCCGATAAAGTTAAGATAATAGGTGAACTTGCGGGGCTGATAAGAAAATATTAAATAATAAATATAAGTTCTTAAAAGCTAATAATATAATGATTTATAAGATATATGGCCATTATGAACGATAGAATAACCAAAAAAGAAATTATAACGGAAATATTTCATATCTGTAAACGCAATAATAACTTAATTTTTGATAACAACTTAATAAAAGATATATTAAAACGCCTTAACTCCAATACGAATCCTTCTGATATGACTAAACTTGATAACACCGATAAATTTCCAGACATTTTATTAAAAGAAGATTATTTTATTGCACATATCGGAGATGGCATTCATCAGTTTGTTAAGGGTATAAATAAAGTGTTTCACGAGTTCGAAAAAATAGAAGAAGACGAGATTATAAAATGGCCTTACAGGCCAAGCATCTTGAATGATTTTTCCGAGTCGGAAAGCAGCGTTCTATCACTTTGTTTTAACCATAGAATAATACATGATTTTTTATATCAGGATATTGTGTCAAATCCAAAGATTTATAATAGTGAAAGAAAAAAAGGAATTTCTTTTAAATATAGGATTGGCGATGTAGAAATGAGTTTTGAAAATCTTCAGATAGAAATAGATTTGACATCCGAGAATTATGGATTCGTTACCGTATTTGAAGGGAAGAATACAAAAAATTCTACCAAAAATTCCGATAGTTGGATAAAAAATTTTAATATCTTCCAATTATACAATCCTTTTAGATATTACTATGAACTTCAACAGAATAATAAAATTAAGATAAAAAAACTTACGGCATGTTATTTAGTAAGGCAAAAAAATGACGGCAACTCAATAATCAGACTGTTTAATTATATTTTTGAAGATCCTTTTGATATAACATCAATAAAGCTTGTTAAAAAAAATGAGTATATACTTGAAAGGAGGCAACTAAATGATGATTAAATCCGCAATAGTAGAAGATAATTTTATTAACAAAGTTTTTAATCAAGATATTATGCAAGTGTTAAATGTTATACCAGATAGTTCTATAGATATGATTTATAGCGATCCTGATTATAATGTCGGTATTAAATACAATAATAAATCATATTCTAAAAAATTCGACGAATATATCGATTGGTATATCGAACTTGCTAAAGAATCCTTAAGAGTCCTAAAAGACGACGGGAACATGTTTTTTATTAATTATCCTAAGCAGAATGCTTACTTATGGGTTAAATATTTAGATAGGGCTTGCCGTAATGTCCACGAGTATGTTTGGATATACAACACTAATGTTGGACATTCGCCTAAAAAATTTACCACTGCTCATAGAACAATTTTACACTGCACTAAATCTAAGGATAATAAATGGTTTAAGGAGGCGGTCGCAGAAGAGTATTTAAATCCTAATGATAAAAGGATTAAACAGAATATTATCAACGGTTCAAAGGGAAGAATGCCTTATTCGTGGCTTTATTATAATTTAGTAAAAAATATTTCTAAAGATAAGACAATTCATTCCTGCCAAATACCGCTCGGATTGACTGAAAAACTTTTAAAAGCATCTACACAGCCGAGAGATTTAGTCTTAATCCATTTTGGCGGATCCGGCAGCGAAATATTATTGGCAAAAAAACTTGGCAGAGATTATATTTCCGCAGAAATTGACCCCATTTATTATAATATGATATTGGAAAGATTAGAAAAGGGCGGTAAAATACCGGATAAATATAGGCTTGATAAATTTAAAAAGGAACAGGAAGTTTCTTTATTTACTATTAGGTGATGCCGTAAATAGTAATAATACTATCGGCAATTTTGAGGCTAAAAAATAGCTTGACATTATTTGCTTAGTATTATATTCTTTATATTGACTTGTTTATCTATTTGTTTGGATGAAGGTCTAATTTTAACATTTAACGGCTATTTTTATTAGTTGTTAAAGGAGTAAGGAGAAGTAGAGTATGAGGTACCAAGGGAAAGTGAAATGGTTTAACGACAGCAAAGGTTTTGGATTTATTGAACAAGAAAACGGACAGGATGTTTTCGTTCATTATTCAGCGATTTCGCAGGACGGCTTTAAAACCTTAACAGAGGGACAAAAAGTAGAGTTTGAAATCACCAATGGCGCAAAGGGTCCACAAGCTATCAATGTAACCAAGGCTTAATCTTTGCATGTGAATTAAGCGGTGTATGTTCTACTTGCATTCATAATTTGATTCGTTCACTATCCCATGCGGAAAAGTGGTGCTAAGAAATAAATAATAAAGTAATAGCAAGCAATTAAAAATATACCGTTTTAAGGTTCAGCCAGTTTTAAAATCATTTACCCCAGTAAATAAATTTAATTTATTGGGGTTTTTTTATTGTTTATAACAATAAAAATAAGTGTGTTATAATATTAAGATTAATACATATATATATTATTCATTTTAATGAATGGATAATATTTGGAGGCAAAATAATTGAATTATCAGGAAAAAATTAGAAACATTGCGGTTGTTGCCCATGTTGACCACGGCAAAACTACATTAATAGACAAAATGCTTAAAGAAAGCGTAAGCAAAAGAGATTTCGAGGCTTTGCCCGAAAGGGCAATGGATAGCGACGATCTCGAAAAAGAACGCGGAATAACCATTTTGTCGAAATGCACGGGCATAAAATTTAAGGATTATAGAATTAATATTGTCGATACGCCCGGGCACGGGGATTTTGGAAGCGAGGTGGAAAGGGTGCTTGCTATGGTTGACGGCGTTTTACTTTTAGTTGACGCCTTTGACGGGCCTATGCCGCAGACCAGATTTATTTTAAAAAAATGTTTGGAATATAACCTTAAAGTTGTTCTTGTAATAAATAAAATAGACAGACCCGGAGCAAGACCTAAAGAGGTTCTCGAGATGGTTTATGATTTATTTCTCGAGTTGGGCGGAGAAAACATCAATTTGAATTTTCCCGTTATATATTCTTCTGCAAAAGAAGGTTATGCAATAAAAGACCCGGACATCCTCCCCGAAGATAGATACAAGGAGAGGCTTAATCCGCTTTTTGAGGCAATTGTGGATTTTATACCGCATCCCCCTATACTGAACAATCCTAATCTCGAATTTTTAGTTACAAGCATAGGCCATGACGATTTTCTTGGCGCAACCGCCATCGGTATTGTTAAATCGGGGAAACTTAAGGTTATGGATCAGGTATATTTATATAATGTCAAGGACGAGCTGGTTAAAGCGAGGCCGACGAAGATATTTTTATTTGACGGACTAAAAAAACAAGAGACGAGCGAAATAAATGAAGGCGATATCGCCTTAGTATCCGGCCTTACAGGTGTCGGTGCGGGGGACTATATAGTAAAAGATAAGCCTGTATCTCCCCTGCAAAGAATAAAAATAGACGAGCCTGTTATTCTTGTTAATTTTATAGTTAATAAGAGCCCTTTTTCTGGAAAGGAGGGGAAACTTGTAACGACAAGGCAGTTAAGGGAAAGGCTTTATAAAGAGGCGCTGAATAATGTCGGGCTTAAGGTTGAAGACACAGGCGACGAAACGGTATTTGATGTTTACGGCAGAGGGCTTTTACATTTATCTATTTTAATCGAAAAGATGAGACGGGAAGGATTTGAATTTGCGCTGTCCAAGCCAAGGGGTGTTATAAAGGAGATTGACGGCAAAAAGATGGAGCCTTACGAACTTTTATATATAACCGTTAAAGACGAATTCACGGGAGCAATTTTAGAAAGGCTTTCGTCTATGAAAGGCAGTCTTATAGATATGACTAAAGACGATAAGGGGAATACCTATCTCGAGTTCGTTATACCTTCGAGGAGCATAATGGGGTTTCATAATGAATTCTTGACGCTTACCAAGGGGACAGGGACAATGAACCATAACTTTTATAAATTTGACGACTACGCCTTCGATATTTCTCCAAGAAAAAACGGCGTAATGATATCTATGGAAAATGGGGAGGCTAATTCATACGGCTTATTTAATTTACAGGATAGAGGCAGTCTTTTCGTGAGCCCTCAGGATGAGGTTTATGAAGGGATGGTAATAGGAATTCATTCGAAACCGGGTGATATCGCCGTCAATCCCTGTAAAAGAAAGCAGCTTACCAATATGAGGTCAAAGGCTTCGGATGAAATGATTACATTAACCCCTCCCATAAAGCTTACTATAGAATATGCGCTTGAATTTATTGAAGACGACGAGCTTGTCGAATTTACCCCGAAGTCTATCCGCTTGCGAAAAAAACTTTTGTCCGAAAACGACCGTAAAAAAGAATCAAGAGGACTCCTTAAGGTATAAAGCGTAAAAAGGAGGAAAGGTGCCTTTAAAATGAGAGTTAAAATTTGCGCTGTGCAGATGTCTTCCTCGGCTGATAAGAATACATCGATTAAAAAGGCAATAGATCTTTTGTCTATGGCTTCAAAAAGTAAAGCTAATATCGTTTGTTTCCCTGAACTTTTCGCAACCAATTGGTTTCCGCAGGATAAGGAAGCGGATAAAATAGATGAAAATTTTAAATTAGCTGAGGATATTAGCGGAACGACTTTAGAGTTATTAAAAAAACAGGCAAAAAATTTTGATATGGTTATTATTTCTCCTTTTTTTGAAAAAAGGGGCGACCATTATTACAATAGCACGGCCGTCATAAGCGAAAAGGGCGAGGTTTTGGGAGTTTATAGCAAGATTCACATCCCCAATGTCGAATATTATTACGAAAAGTCATATTTTTCCAACGGGAAAGATATTCCAGTTTTTAATACCAAGTTTGGAACGATCGGCGTTCAGATGTGCTGGGATAACTTTTATCCCGAAGTATCGCGAATTTTAGCCGTTAAAGGAGCGGAGATTATTTTTGCCCCTACCGCCTCTGCTTTTAACACTAACAACAAATGGTTTTTATCCATTTCTGCAAACGCTTTTGTTAACGGAGTTTACATATTAAGAGTCAACAGGGTGGGCAGAGATAAAGCGCTCGATTTTTACGGAAAATCGTTTTGCGTTTCTCCCGACGGAACTATTCTTGATGATTTTGCCGGACTTAATGAATGCGCCATTATTTATAATATCGAAACAAAAGAGGTAGAAAAAGCCAGGAAGAATTGGCCTTTTATTAAGAACCGCTTTAAAGAAGCATATAAAGATATTGTATAATTTTTGTAATATTTTGGGATATGGAATTAAACTGCGTAAACCTTAAGGATATTATTAACCCAACCCCGCCCGAAGTTAAAGGTTCAGACAAAAACGAAGAAAAAAATAGAGAAGGTGTAAACCATGCCGCAGAAATAACGCCAGATTTACAACCCATACTGGATTATGCAATTAAGGAAATGTTTAATATACATATGCAGGCTTCTCAAACAATATGGGATATGAAGATGTTTGACAGCGAGTTCAAAAGGCAGGGATCAGGTTTTATTGTCTGTTATACAAACGATGAACATAAAAAATTGGATAAAACAGCCAGTAAGGGTTTTATCTGCGTGGACAATATGAAACTAGATCTAAAATCAAAAATTATCGCATTCTTTATTTTTTACACCATTTTGGATGAAATGCATATCCTTGATATTACGGTTGCTAAAAATGAGCAATCGAAAGGAATCGGAACATTTATGCTGGATTATATCCTGAGAAAATATATAAATTTGGGTATAAAATATTTTTATCTGGAGGTAAGGGTGTCGAATGCCAGAGCGATAAATCTTTATAAAAAATTCGGCTTTAAAATATTTATGTTAAGAAAAGGTTATTACGATGATAACAAAGAGGACGCTTTATGCATGGTAAAGGAGGCCGTTTAAGAGATTTGGATAATTCGGACATTGACAATTCAAAAAGCGGCGCCCATCGACGGCGTGCGTCGATATGTGCTCCGCCCATTATAAGCGAAAAGTGCGAAATAACGGTTAACCAAAAGATAAAAGATACCGAAGGAACTTATATTTTAAGGCTTAAAAATTGGTTCATAGCGTCAAATTATAGCCCTGGCCAGTTTGTTATGATTAAAATCAGTGGCGGCGGCAATGGCTTTGACCCGTTATTAAGCAGGCCGTTTTCGATTTTTAACAAATTTAACGAGAATGAATTTGAGGTATTATACAGGGTTTGCGGAAAGGGAACGGGTATTTTAAGCAAAATTCCGAAGGGGAATTTTTTAAATGTGGTCGGTCCGCTGGGAAACGGATTCAATTTTAATGCGGATTTAGAGAAAAATAAAATTCATGTTTTAATTGCCGGCGGCATAGGCATTGCTCCTTTATATCCCATTCCGGGGCATATACTTAATACTTACCGATTTGACGACAATAGCGTGGACGGCGGCTTAGACAATGAATATAACGGCAACAATAAGAACGGCAAGAATAAGAAGGATAAGATAGTTTTATATTACGGCGCAAGGAAGGCGGAGGAGCTTTACTTCAGGCACAGTATTCATTCGAGGTTTGACGAGGTTTACTTTGCAACGGATGACGGATCATTTGGATTTAAGGGAAGCGCGGTCGAATTACTGTTTCAAAATATCGGCGAATATTTGGGTAAAAATAAAGTTGAAGATTTTCATGTTTCGTTTTATTCATGCGGTCCCAAACCGATGCTTTCGGCATTAGTTAATAAGTTTGAAGAAGCCAAACTTTTAGAAAAATTACAGTTATCTTTGGAGGAAAGCTTTGGATGCGGCATAGGCGTTTGTCTTGGATGCGTGGTAAAGTGCAGGGATGATGCCCGTAATGGTTCAAATTTTGTTTATAAAAGGGTTTGCCATGACGGTCCTGTTTTTTACGCCGGCGAATTACACGACTTTACCGGCAAAAAAGATTCAAAAACAGTTTCTCAAGAAAAAAACCAGGGGCAAAATTTAAATAAAAATCAAAATATAAACCTTTCGGTTAAACTCGGAAATTTAAAACTCGATTACCCGGTTATGCCGGCATCTGGGACATTCGGGTATGGCGAGGAGTTTATAAATGTTGTAGATTATACATATTTCGGAGCGCTTGTTACGAAAGGGATTTCGTTAAATCCGTCAAAAGGAAACGAAATGCCGAGAATTTGCGAGTCATCCTGCGGTTTAATTAACTCTATCGGGCTTCAAAATGTGGGCTTCGAAAGATTTAGGGATGAAAAGCTGCCATTTTTAAGCCGTTTTGGCAGACCCGTAATTGTAAATTTTTTTGGAAAAAGCGTAGATGAGTACGTCCTGCTTGCGGAAAAGTTGTCGGGGCTTCAGGGAATTAGCGCTTTAGAGGCAAATATTTCATGTCCCAATATAAAAGAGGGCGGAAGGTCTTTCGGATCCGATCCGGAGATTGTCTATGAGCTGGTTTCATCCGTAAGGGAAGTTATAGGCGGTAAATTGCCTTTGACAGTAAAATTGCCCCCTATGGTAAGCGACATCTCATTGATTGCCGAGGTTTGCGAGAAAGCGGGGGCGGATATTATATCTTTAATAAATACGATTCCTTCCGCTTCAATCGATATAAGAACCAAAAGTTTTAAATTAAGCAGGGGCTTCGGGGGTCTTTCTGGCCCCGCCGTTAAGCCCGTTGCCTTAAAACTTGTAAGCGATGTTTATAATAGCGTCAGGATTCCCGTTATAGGGATGGGCGGAATAAGTTCGTGGGAAGATGCGGTGGAATTTTTTTTAGCCGGCGCTACAGCGGTTGCGGTGGGAACTTATTCGTTTATAAATCCCAAAATAATTCCCGAAATAACCGAGGGGTTAAGGGGCTATTTGATAGAAAACGGGTTTAGCAGTATTTATGAAATTATCGGGCTTGCAAATATAAATAATGGTTAACGGCTTAAGCAAAAATAAAAGCGATATTTTATTAAAGGTTTACGACATCTTGCGGCGCAAATTCGGGCAGATGAACTGGTGGCCTGCGGAATCGGACTTTGAGGTTATAATCGGCGCAATATTGACTCAAAATACAAGCTGGAAAAATGTCGAGAAAGCAATAGTTAATCTAAAAACAAATAATCTTTTGTCATTTGAAGCGCTTTACGATGCGGATATAAGAAAATTAGGAGAATATATAAAGCCTTCGGGGTATTATAACCAAAAGGCAAAAAAAATTAAAGAATTTGTAAACTTTGCAAAAGAAGGTTATGATTTTTCCCTTGAATTAATGCGCAAAGAAGATGTATTTGTTATGCGGAAAAAACTGTTAAATGTTTTCGGAATAGGGGAGGAGACCGCCGATAGCATACTTTTGTATGCGTTTAAAAAGCCTGTATTCGTTATAGATACATATACCAGAAGAATACTTGAGAGGCATAATATAGTCAATGGCGCCTTGAAAGAAAAATATGAAAATCTGCAAAGGCTTTTTATGGCAAATATTGTTTTGGGTGAAGTAAATGCTAAAGTAAAAGTATATAATGAATACCATGCCCTAATCGTAACGGCAGGAAAAATGTTTTGCAAAAGAATGCCGGCGTGCGATAATTGCCCTTTAAAAGAATTAGAATAAAAGTGGAATAGGCGTTAAAATTGCTTTGAAGTTCTCGATAAGAAAATATTATGAAAAATAAATTAATATTGTTTATTTTATTAGCCGGCGCAATAATAGGAGGCTCATTATTAGTAATTTATAAAGCAAACTATTATAAGGCGGCGGGGCGGGTAATAAATCTTAACAAATTATATCCGATGCCTTCTATAGGCAAAACCCCTAATTTCCCCTTATTGCGAAAACAGCCAAAAACCTTTAAACTTGCCATAGCTTCGATGATGTCTCCCGTTGCCAACATAAACGCTTACAAACCTTTTGCGGAATATCTTCAACTTGCCCTCCATATGCGGGTGAAGATTATTCAAAAGCGCACATATTTAACCGTGAATAATCTGCTGATAAATAATAAAATAGATTTAGCCTTTATATGCACCGGGGCATACGTGTACGGCGGATTGAAAAATAAGGTAAAAATCATAGCTGTTCCCGTTATAGACGGAAAAACAACATACAGGGCTTATATAATTGCGCATGAGCCCTCACAAATTAAATCCGTAAAGGATTTAAAAGGCAAGGTGTTTGCGTTCACGGAAACATTATCTAATACGGGCTACGAATATCCAATGCGTTTTTTTAAGAATAAAGGCATAAATCCAAAAATATATTTTAAACGGGTAATGTTTACTTATAATCATACCGATTCGATTAAGGCGGTTGCGGCGGATATCGCCGGCGGAGCGTCGGTGGATGGGATTGTGTACAATTATATGTATAATAAATATGAAAGCGTAAGGCTTCACACCAAAATTATATTCAAATCCCCTTTGTTTCCTATTCCGCCTATAGTTATGCCCGATGAGGTCAACAAAAGGTTAAGAGACAAAGTAAGGAAAATTCTTCTGGAAATGCCAAAAAATCCCGAAGGAAGAATAATTTTAAAAAAACTTAATATCGACGGTTTTGCTATTCCAGATATAAGTAAATACAAGTAAATTAAATTTTATGAGATTTCCCTTATTTTTTTCCGTATTCGATATTTTTAAAAGATTTTATAATGTTTCTTTAAGGATTAAAGTTATAGGACTTGTTATATTTGCTACTTTAATACTTGGATTGCCCGTTATATATTTTGTAAATAGAGACTTTTCGCAACAAAATAACATGCAATTAAGATTAATGAGCAACTCTATCGGCAAACAGTTATCATCCCAATCCGTGAATTATATCCTGGAGGATAATATATATGCGCTGACGAGATTATTGAAAAACTCGCTTAAAAACGATCCCGATGTGGTTTATGCTTTTATTCAAAATAAAAGAGGCGAGGTTATCGCATCTACTTTTAACGGCGGATTTCCAGCAGGCTTGCTAAAAGTTAACGATTTTAAACCGAAAGGTTTATCCACCGTTAAAATTAAAACTAACAAAGGGATGATATATGATACATCCGCTCCTATTTTAGAAGGAAGGCTTGGTTCGGTGCGGGTCGGGATTTCATCCGTAAGATCGAATCTGACTCTTTATTCGCTGATAAGATCCATATTTTTTTCCATGATATTTGCGGCCGTTTTAGCCATTATACTTTCAGGCGCAATCGCCTGGTGGGTTATGGCCCCGATAGTTAAATTATCGGAAGCTGTTAATATAGTAAAAAACGGCAGTTATGATGTAAAATTAGATGTTAAAAGGGATGACGAAATAGGAAAACTTACAAACGGCTTCAATGAAATGGTAAATAGTTTAAAAAAGGCAAATTCTGAACAAATCGAAAACGATAACTTAAGAAAAAATTTCATTACAAATGTAATCAAGGCTCAGGAAGAGGAAAGAAAAAGGATAGCAAGGGACCTGCATGACCAGTTTGCGCAGTTGCTTGCTTACATAAAAATAAGATTTGGGCTGCTTAAAGATTTAAATGATTTTAAAGAGGCCAGGAGCAGCATTATTCAAATTAGCGAAGATTTAACAAAAGCGCTTGACCTTGTCCGCGATATAGCGAAAAGTTTAATGCCCGGAATATTGGACGAAATGGGTTTAGTCTGCGCCGCCTCCAGTTATATCGACGATATTAATAAAAAAAGCGCGGATTTTAAAGTGGATTTTTACACGGGCGGCAGCATTAAGGATAAAAGATTTCATCCTAATACCGAAATTAATGTTTACAGAATAATTCAAGAAGCATTGTCGAATGTCATACTTCATTCGCAAACTAATTATGCGAAAATAAGCCTTGAAGAGGGCGGCGGAAAGATAAGGGGCGCTATCGAAGATTACGGGATTGGTTTTAAATATGATATTATTAAAAAAGATAGTTTTGGAATATTCGGAATGATAGAAAGGGCAAAGCTTTTAGGCGGCGATTTAGAAATAGAATCGTTGCCCGGTAAAGGAACCGCGGTCAAGTTTTGGGTGCCTGCGGCGCAAATAACTAAGGGTAATTAGCATAATGATAACAATAGTTTTGGTGGATGATCATCATCTGATGCTTTCCGGACTGAAAATGATAATAAGCGGACAGGAGGATTTGCGGGTAGTCGGAACGGCAAGCGATGCAATATCTGCCATAGAGGCCGTTAAAACAAAAAAGCCGGATGTCGTAGTTCTTGACATTTCTTTGCCTAAATCTAACGGACTCGATATGCTCTCCCAGCTTAAAAGTGTTTCTCCCGAATCAAAAATACTAATTTTAACCATGTACGAAGACAGGCAGTATGTTTATAAAGCTCTTGAAAACGGCGCCCTTGGTTATATACCCAAAAAAGCGGCGGAACATGATTTGATTTATTCCATAAGAACGGTTGCGGGAGGGGAATTATATATCCATCCGTCTTTAGTCAAAGGCATGATTAATAAAGAGGGCGGCGAATATCGTTATGGCGATAACGGCTCGTTAAACAGGGACAGGTCATTATGGGATAGTTTAAGCTCAAGAGAACAGGAGGTTTTGATATTCGTTGCCGAGGGCTTTTCAAATAAAGAGATTGGCGAAAAGCTCTTTATTAACGAAAAAACCGTAGCCACCCACCGTTTAAGAGGGATGGAAAAATTAGGTTTTTTAAACAAATCCGACCTTGTCGATTTAATTTTCTTTAAACTTAAACTCCCGAAAAAGTAATAAAAGCCTTATAAATTCTTATAAATCCTCAGAAATTCAATAAATCCGCAATTAAAGTTTTCGCTATAATCTTTTTTCTTCACTACATTTCCGATTTTTTCTTACAAAAATCATATTTTATATTATTTAAAATAAATATGCCTCGTGATAAAAGTAATAATGCAAGTTTATTTTAAGTTTCTTATAAAATTGTTTTTTCGAATAACCGCATTATAATTTACATGCAGGATAATTTTAATATTATGAGGGGGTAAATTAATGAAAAAAGAAAATAATAAGGAAAACAAAAAGGCGAAAGAAGCGGAAAAGATAAGAGAAAAGGGAAAGAGCGAAAAATCAAAAAGGAGAAAATTTCTTAAAATGCTCGGGTTAGGGGGGCTAACCCTGGCAATAGGCGGAGCCGCCGGTTTATCAAAACCGGGAGCGGCGCTGGCATCTCCTTTAAAAAAAAGGGCGCGGGAAAAAATAGGATTAAATACGCCGGAAAAAGGGACGGGCGTTATAACGGGTCCGTTAAAAAATATGAGATGGATGGGGTGGATGAACCCGTCGCAGGATGTAAACGACGGATGGAACGAGTGGATGAGGACGATAGAAAACCCTCATAACCTTCCTATCTGGCATGATAATTTTTATACTATTAAGGATTCCAAACCGAAGCACCACTGGGCAATGGTTATGGATTTAAGAAAATGCGTCGGATGCCAGGCTTGCGTTATAGCATGCAAAAGCGAAAATAATGTTCCTCTTACGGTTTTTAGAACGGTGGTTCAGGTGATGGAGACGGGACATATGGTTCCGGATAAGGACGGGACGGTAGTTACGGACGAAGGAAATTTTACCTCCGATGTAAAAAGATTTAATTTGCCGAGGATGTGCAATCATTGTGACCACCCTTCGTGCGTCGAGGTATGCCCGGTGAAAGCAACTTTCAAGAGGCAGGACGGCATAGTTTTAATAGACTATAATCTTTGCATCGGGTGCGGAACCTGCCTTCAAGCATGTCCTTACGATATGCGTTTTTTTAATCCAGTCCAACATACGGCGGATAAATGCACATTTTGCGTTCATAGAATAGATAGGGGGCTTATGCCTGCCTGTGTAACTTCATGCGTTGGAAGGGCGAGGAAATTTGGAGATTTAAACGACCCCAAGAGCGAGGTTTCGAGGCTGATAGCCGAATATCCGACTTCGAAGCTTAAAATTTCCACGGGAAACGACCCCCAGGTTTTCTATATAGATCTAAACGGAAGATTAGTTGATCCGACTAACCCGGAAGAGGTCAAGATGGTTTATACTTATGCAATGTCTTTTAATACTACCGCGTATCAAAAATTAGGCGGGACAGCCGTGCTGCCTATTGTGGAAGAAATGGAAGACCCTTATAAAGATTAACTCTAATATCATTTTAAAATTTTAAAGCAAGGAGTAAATATTATGACTTTATTAAACGGTTTTTTAGAAAATCCGGTGTGGGGCTTGCCGATAGTGATTTATCCGTTTCTGTCGGGCCTTGTTGCAGGGTCGTTTGTCGTTGCATCGTTATCGCACCTTTTTGGGATGGAAAAGTTCAAGCCGTTAGCTAAACTTGCGGCTATAGTCAGTTTTGCAATGCTTATACTTGCCGCCCAGGCGCCTTTGGCAGACGCGCTTCAGCCTTCGAGGGCTATATGGGAATTATATTTCAGGGACCATTTCCCTTATTCGCCCCTGGGGATGTTCATTATAATATGGAGCCTTTATATAATCCTTATGCTTTTTGAAATGTATTACCTGTTCAGGATTTCCAATATAAAGAGGGCAGAAGGAGATAGCGGGCTCAGGGGAAAGTTGGCAGGCATCTTTACGCTCGGAAATAAAGATTTATCCGAAAAGGCGGAAAAAAGGGATAATAAGGCGCTTAAAATCATAGCAGGGTCGGGTATAGCCCTGGCTTTTCTATTTCACGGTTATGTAGGATTTTTATTCGGCGCCATAAAAGCAAGGCCATTGTGGTCGAATCCTCTTATACCGGTTTTATTTATAACATCGGCTATCGTTTCGGGCATTGCGCTTATGGGTTTATTATATGTTATAGCCTTTTCGTATTTTTCTGACAAAAATAAGGTAAATTTGGATACTTTGTCGGAGCTTAATAAATTTTTGTTATTAATGATAGGGTTTGATATTTTTTTTGATTTAATCGAGTGGCTTTACTCGGTGCGCTCTTATGCGCCAAAAGATATATACGAGGGATGGCATTCCGTCTTCAGCGCGGGAGGGGGAGGCGTGCTGTCTTTTAATTATCATTTTATGCAAATGACCCTTGGCCTTATAGTGCCGGGGATACTCCTTCTTTCAAAAAAAGTAAGAAATTCAAAGGCATGGACGGTAATAATTTCTGCCATGGTATTAATAGGCGTATGGGCAATGAGGTTCAATACCGTTATAGGAGCCCAGCTTCAGACAAAAATTGGACAGGGAACGGTTCTTTTTAATATCCCAGTGTTAGGCTATGATGGATATATAACGGGAATAGGGTTATTTGCGTTGGGCATATTTTTAATGTTCGTTTTCGGCTATTTTTTGGGATGGGAAGATAGGCCTGAATTAACTCCGGAATTAGCTAAAGGAAATAAAAATAAGGAGGCTTTATAATGTCTATGAATAGAAGAGATTTTCTTAAGTACGGGGTTTTTGGAGTGTCCGCCGTGGCAACCGGGGCCGGTTTAAGCCAGTGGGCGGGAGGGATGTTTTATTACGAGGGGGATTATGTTTTCCCCGGTAGGACGGAAAACTGGCCAAAAGTAGATGTAAAATTTACAACCTGTAAGCAGTGTCATAGCGACTGCGCGGTTACGTCGAGGGTATTTAACGGAACGGTCATTAAATTGGACGGCAATCCTTACGATATTCAGACTACCCAGCCCAGCATTCCTTATTCTACGCCCGCGAATGAGGCAATAACGTATGTGGGAACAAATTTTGACACAGCTAAGCCTTTCGTTGACGGAGCACATTCCCTGTGTCCGAGAGGTCAGGCCGGGAGGCAGGATGCCTACGACCCCTACCGCATATACATGCCCCTAAAAAGGGTCGGAGAAAGGGGCTCCAAGAAATTTAAAGTCATTTCCTACGAACAGCTTATAGACGAAGTGGTAAACGGCGGTTATCTCTTTAAGGATGTGCCGGGGGAGGAGAAAAGGTTCGTGGAAGGCTTTAAGCACTTATGGAACGAAGGCGCAAACAGGTTTATTCCCGCAAACCCAAAATACCCCGATTTCGGACCCAGAACCAACCAGTATGTTTCTTACTGGGGCAGGGGCGAGGGTGGGGTGTCCAACCTTATGGCAAGGTTTGCCAATGCGCTTGGTTCGGTGAACGCCCTGCCCCATGTCTCCATCTGCGAACTGTCCCACCATGTTTCGACATTCAGGACATTCCCGGGAACCAACATGCTTAAGCCCGATCTGCCAAATTCCGAATACCTTTTGGTTTTCGGGGCAAACTACCTCGAAGCCAATTTCCCCATGCAGACCTTAGCGAGAAGGTCTGTGGCGGCCACCTCCTCGGGCAAGTTAAAGATAGTGGTGATAGACGTAAGGGCAGGCAACCAGGTAGCCCATGCGGATAAGTATATCCCCATAGTCCCCGGGGGCGACGGAGCTTTAGCGATGGGCATGCTTAGGTGGATAATAGAAAACAAAAGATACGACGGGAACTTCCTTGAAAACTTAAACCACGCTTCCGCAAATATGAACAAAGAGCCTAACTTTTCCAATGCGTCCTACCTTGTAGTAGCCGATGAGGGGAACAAGGACTTTGCAAAGTTCCTGAAGAGCGGAAGCTCTTTTTATGCCGTGGATAAGTTTACCAAAAAGCCCGTTCTTACCTCTGTTTCTACAAAAGGCGAACTCTGGCCTACCGGGTTTTTATCCTTAAGCCCGGTTCTGGTTAACGGCGTTAACTGCATGACTTCTATGCAGATGCTCTGGAGCGAACTCGTTAAACATAGTTTAGACGAATATGCCAGGGAAGCCGGACTTGCACCGAGGGTAATAACGGAGCTTGCGCAGGAGTTTACCTCCCACGGCAAAACTGCCGTTGCGGATTATTACAGGGGCCCGGTTAAGCACACGAACGGTTATTACCACGGCAGGGCTATCCAGCTTTTAAATGTCATGGTGGGCAATATAAACTGGCAGGGGGGTTATATCAACGGAGGGGGAAGCGCAAACATAATGGGCGGCAAGGGCTATCCCTATAATCTTGGAAAGTGGCCGGGCTTTGTTCCCGCAAAAGGGGTCAAGATTTCAAGGGAAGGCTCTTTTTACGAAAAAACCATGGAGTACAGAGATAAGGTTAGAAGGGGCGTCTCCCCGTATCCGGCGCAAAGGCCCTGGTTTCCTTTCAGCTTCGGCATGTGGCAGGAGATCTGGGGCGGAACATATTTCCAGTACCCCTATCCTGTAAAGATATTATTTCAGCACATGGCAAACCCCGCATGGTCTATGCCGGCAATGGGCGGGGTCAACGACGAAACAAAGCCCTGGATGCGCATGATAAAGGACCTGGACAAGGTGCCTCTCTTTATAGCCTCGGACATCATGGTTGCGGAGTCTTCCGCCTATGCAGACTACATAGTTCCGGATACGACCTACTTAGAGGGCTGGGGATTCCTCGGAAACCTTCCGACATATCCCACCGCAAGGACTTCCATCAGGCAGCCGGTCATAGAGCCTATGACGGAGCGCACCAAGGACGGCAGGCCTGTATGCGTGGAGAACTTCTTAATAGACGTGGCAAAGGCTGTTAAACTGCCCGGATTCGGCGAAAACGCCTTCTTGGAAGGCGGAAGCCTTAACGAAAGGGAAGACTATTACCTTAAAATGGCCGCAAACATAGCCTACGACTCCAAGACCTTCCTTGCCAAAAAAGGGGACGGGTTTGTTCATCTGGGGCCTGTTCCGGATGCCAACCCTAACGAGATGCTGAGCGTAAAGGACTATATTAAAAAATACGGGCATGCCCTTCGTCCCTACGAATGGAAAAAGGTTGCCTATGTTTTTGCAAGGGGAGGAAGGTTCGAGGACTACGATGTCTCCTATCTCCCCTGGGGAAAGCCGAAATGGGTAACGCACCTGTGGGGACCCAAGACACCCGTCAACCTGTATAACGAGGATGTCGCGACAACGCACAACGCCATAACGGGAGAAAGGTTTAACGGAACCACTATTTTACTGCCGCATAGAAACATGAAAGGGGAGTTTTTAGATAAGTTATACCCCAAAAGCGAATATCCCTTAAGGGCTTCCACCCACAGGCAGCCGATACATTCAAAATCCAGGACTATGGCCGACCCGTGGCTTGTCGAGCTATTGCCCGACGCCTTCTGGGAGATAGGGGAAATAGACGCTAAGAAATTAGGCTTGTCCGACGGGGATACTATAAGGGTAATATCTCCTACCTATGAAAAAGGGATTACCCACAGGGTAAGGATTTTGCCGTCCGTAAGGCCAGGGGTGATTACCGCTCCCACCGCTTTCGGAAGGTGGCTTTACGGCTCGGGAGAGTGGTATATAGACGGGAAAAAATATACGGGAGACCCCGCAAGGAACCAGGGAGTTCATCCGAATGCCCTGTTCCTTTTAGACAACTCCATTGCGGCAAAAGACGGGTGGACGACCGTCTTAACCGACCCGGTTGGCGGCTCCATGGTATATTACTATGCGCCGGTTAAGGTGGAGAAGGTGTAAAAATATTAATAAAATTAATTTTATGGATTCTTTAGAATTATCGTTTTGCCCCGCTATAACGTGCCCCGCTATAAAAAGCGGGGCATTTTTTATTAATCCTCATATGAAGAATTATAAAGTTGAGGAGCAAACAAATAAATAAACCAGGCATCCACAGTCAAAGTTTTTACGATTATTGCTTTTTATAATTAAGTTATAATATAATATTTCGTACAAATATGAGCAGGAGGTTAATGACTATGGATTGCGGATGAAGATTTTATACAAGAAACCAGGATGGTTTTTTCTTATTATTCCTTTTATTATCGCCTGTTAACTGTTTGCCCGCCCGGGCTATCTTACTTCCCATATTATTTCCTGTTAATACCTGCATTAAACATTTCATTTTTCTCCAGATAAATTTTATTTCTTATATAAATATAAAAATAACAATTTATAAATGGAGGAATACCCATGCATAGTCTAATTTATTATTTAATCGCATTTTTATGGGCTATATTTACCGGATTTATCTTTTCATCAATTGGGGCTGCCGGCGGAATACTTGCTAGCTTTGGATTTATAACCGTTTTGCATATTACCGTTGCAAATTCGGTAAAGGTAATGAGCCAAATTTTAATTATTATTTCCCCGTTAATTGCTCTTCCCGTTTATTTGCGGCAGGATAGGACTAAAAAAATAAAAAATATTTTATTTTATCTCGGTTTTATCATAGCCTTCGGCGCCATAATCGGAGCTCTTTTCGGGTCGTGGTTTTCTAAGGAATATCTTTCCGAACTTAAATCCTTTAAGTACCTGTTCGGCTATCTGACATTTCTGGTAGCGGGCTTGATGATTTACAATATTTTAAAACAAGGAAAAAAAATAAAGCAGAAGGATACCCCCGTTGAAGATTTAAATAAATTGCCGTCAATCGGCAGGGTTTCTTTTAAGAGGATAGACTTTGAATGCCTATCTAAAAACTACTCGGTCAGCCCGCCCTTTTTGTTTTTTGCCGGGTTTATAATAGCGGTAATATCTTCCATATTCGGCGTAGGCGGCGGTTTTTTGATTGTTCCGTTTTTAACCGATATAAACGGACTTCCTGTTTTTTTAGCCGCGGGCATAAGCATATTGGTGGTTTTAATTTCGTCTATAACCAGCGTATCAAATTATATTAGAATGGGGGTTCATGTTATAATTCCGGTTCTTATAATGACAGTTGCGGGGGTTATATTGGGTTCGGTATTAGGACCGAAAATTTCCCAGCGTTTAAACGAAAAGTGGCTAAAATATACCTTAATAGTTTTACTGTTTTTTATCGGCGTGTTTTATGTATTCAAGCCGTAGCAAAACAATAATTAATAAAAATTATGGTATAATAATTTTTATCAGGAAAAATGATTGTAAATTGGAGGCATGTTAATTATGAAAATGCTTTTTGAGCCTGTCGATTTAGGCGGGATTAAAATTAAAAATAGAATAATGATGGCGCCTATGTGCATGTATTCGGCGAAAGACGGCGTTGTTTCGCCGTTTCATATGGCTCATCTTGGGGCTCGCGCCGTGGGCGGTGTCGGGCTTATTATAGTCGAAGCGACGGGTGTTAGTCCCGAAGGCAGAATTAGCCCCTATGATGCCGGCATCTGGAACGAAAAGCAGGCCACGGCTTTTAAACCCGTAGTTGAATTTTGCAAGTCTTGCGGTTCGGTAATGGGGATTCAGCTTGCTCATGCGGGAAGGAAGGCTTCCACAAATGCTCCATGGCTTGGGGAAAGGCCGTTAAAACAGGAAGAAGGGGCGTGGCAGGTTCTTGCGCCAAGCGCAATCCCGTTCGATGCAGGTTATCCCGTTCCAAAAGAAATGGATGGGGATGATATTAAAAAGGTTGTGAAAGATTTTGCAAACGCCGCTAAAAATGCTGACCTGGCGGGGTTTGATGTCATAGAAATACATGCGGCGCACGGGTATTTATTAAACGAGTTTTTATCGCCTATCTCAAACAAAAGAAAAGATAAATACGGCGGAAGCCTTGAAAACAGGACAAGGCTTTTATTAGAGATAATAGAGGCTATAAAAAGCGGAAGCTGGCCAAAAAACAAGCCTATTTTTGTGAGGATTTCAGCGGTCGATTGGGTGGACGGCGGCTTTGACCTGGAATCATCCGTGGCATTAGCTAAAATGCTTAAGAACAACGGAGTTTCCCTTATCGACTGTTCTTCGGGCGGAATTTCGCCAGCCGCAAAAATGAATATATACAGCGGCTACCAGCTCGGTTTTGCAAAAGAAATCAAGGAAAAGGCGGGGATTGCGGTTTCGGGTGTAGGGCTTATTACAAAGCCGGAATTTGCCGACTTTATATTAAGTTCCGGAACTGCCGATATGGTCGAGATGGGCAGGGAGTTATTAAGAAATCCTTACTGGCCGTTAAATGCCGCTCACAAGCTCGGCGTCGATATAGAATGGCCTAAGCAGTATTTACGGGCAAAATTATAAAAGGCAAAATGGCAAAAAGTATCCGATTTATTTATAAATACTCCGTCCATCTTTGCCTGCATAAAACCGTTGGTTTTATAAACGCAGGCAAAGATACAGCCTTTAGGCGGCATATTCACCTGCGTCAAGGGCATGCCTTGACAATCGTACAGGTGAATATATCACCCCTTTTAAAAAAGGGGAATTAAAAATAAATCGGATACCTTGTAAATTAAGATTTTAAGGTTTTCTTACTTCAAGCTCTTCTATTCTCTTGAAATCTTTATTGTCATACGTATATACAATAGATATTCCTCTTTCGAAAGCCCAGCAGGACATTAGCGCATCTCCAAATTTAATATTTTCACTTGAATACAAAGATATAGCATCCCTGAAAACCTGTTCGTATTCGATATTAAATTCCTGCGTGTTCAATATGGCTTCTACTAATTCTTTCACTGTTATTTTGGGAATTTTATAGACTTTTTCAAGAACATATACGGTTTCTATAATGGCAACCGGCAAAACATGCAGAACTATTCCATCATTTTTTGCATTTTTTATAAAGTTCAATGTTTTGGCCGCTTTTTCCCCGTCGTCTCTGACAAGCAGGCGTATTATCACACTTGTATCTATAAATGCCTTATTTGCTCTCATTTGCGGCTTCGGTATTTGCTTTTTCTATTATGTCTTCAATGCTCATGCCGATATCAGGTAAAAAACCGGCATAATCGAAAATTGTCCTGGTTTTTTTTAAAATTATTTCACCATCTTTTTCATCGAGCAAGAGCGGATCGCCCACTTCTATCTTTAGTTTTTTTCTGATATTTTTCGGGAGCGTAATCTGCCCTTTGGGTAAAACTTTTATCGCCTGCATATTTAATAATCACCTCTTTTATTATTATAGCATAAAAAATTTTATCCTACAATTTTATTTATCCTGCTTAATAAAATTTATGGATAAAAATATCTTTTACAACAAGGTGTTTTAGAAACAAAGTCATATTCTGTCTTGCCTTAACGATTTTATATCGTCGCTTAAAGCGCCCTTGCAGGAAGACAGGGCTTTTCTTATATCCATATAGGCGCCTTGCGGTCTTAAATGTTCTGGTTTATTTTGTTTTAATTCTAAGACGTACTCATAAACCCTCATTAATTCGGAAGAGTTTAAGGAATCAAGGTTTTTAAGTAACTGATTTTTTATTTTCATATAATACCTTCTTTAACAATTTATATTATTACATAAATGCAGGAATGGTCAACTTTTTTGTGCTTCCGGTTTTTTTAGAAAGTGTATGGGTAGTCCGAATTTACAAAATGCAAGTCCGCCTTGTCGGATAAGGTTTTGAAGTTCCAATTACCCGCCTTTTTCTATGTCAGGCACATAGAAAAAGGCTCGTCGTGAAAATTTCGTTGATTGCGCTACTAAAAGCGGTATTAACGAACACGAAAAATATATAAGTAGTTCCGAAATTTGGAGTTGCCTTCCGTCGCATATTGCGAAAACAGGTTCAGTATTTAACAATCGCTTCGGCGGTGTATCGGAACTAAAAAATAAATATAGAGGCAGATATGGTGAAATTAACGGAATTTTATAAACAACACCGGCGATTGTTTATAGCGCAAAAACATCAAAACACACGCCAGACGGAGAAATTTAAAGACGCAGTTATGCTTAAATTTTTGGAATACTGCGAATCTAAAGGCATCTTTCACACAGACGGCATACGCAAGAAGCGGATAATAATAGATTTTTTTAATATGCCGGAAATGCCTAGTAAATCGCATGAAACCCGCCGGAAGTATTTTTTAGTGATAGCGGAATTTTATAAAAGGCATTTCAAAGTCAAATTAATAAAAGAGGAGATTTTAAAATTAACGGAAAAGCGTTAAGCATTAAAAACGATTCAAAGATTATGTATCTGTCAAAGGAAATTTCTGAGGGTTTTTTACACAGGGGAAGCGCAACAAAAGAGAAATTAGAAACCACTTTGCGCTTAATCAGGGAAACCGGAATAAAGAGCCTGAAGAATTTAACCACAGAGAATATAAATACCATTATTACGGGTTTAAAGGAAAAAGTAGAAAACGGAACTTTGTCAACAAGCGCCGCCAATTCATATATTTCGTCTATAAATAACATCGTTAGATATAGCGGTAACGACGAATTGCATTTAATAAAGGCAGACGACCACGGATTATCGCGGAATATATCCGAAAAAGACGGAATAAATAAAGAAAATACGAGGGAGGCGGCACAAGCCTACAAAGATTGGCTTAACCAAAAATACGAACAGACAAAAGACTTACGATATGAAGCATTGAAGCATACGGTTTCTATTCAATCAGTAAATCTACGGCTCAGAAAGCCTGCAAATCAAACTGCGGAATAAAGACCTATCCCAGAATATTTTAAAAATATCGGCAAAAGGCGACGGCTCAAAAAGCAGCAGGCAAGAGAAATTAAATTAAACCCCGAACAAAAAAGCGCACTTTTAGAAGCAAGAGCTTTTCTAAAAGAGAACAATCTTAAAAATCTCAATATCGGCACAACCAGACAGGGACGGGATTTTGCGAACAACACATTAAAAGCATTTCGGGACGAAACGAATATATTTTCATTACCACGGCGAAAGGCACTGGCAGGCACACGAGGCATACAAAAAAGCCTGGCAGGCCAAAGGATACGATATAGAGGTAGGGCAAGAACCGGGGAAACTAAACCTGCATGGCAAGGGTGTATATTAAGCGAAACCGGATTGACTAAAACCGGGTTTGCGGTGTTGGATAAAGAAATACGGCAGGAAATATCCCGCGACCTTGGACATGAACGAATCGAAATAACAAGCAGGTATCTGGGGTAACAATGCGGGCAATCTTAAAAAAAGAAGCGACAAAAAAGTTTATTGAAAACGAGATTAAAAAGCTGTTAGGCGGTTCCATTAAAGTCTTAAAGCGTAATCCCGGACATATTTCGTTAGCCGAAGTCGAAAGAATGCCGGACGAAAGATTAGCCAGGGAAATCTCAAAATACTGCCGCGAAAAAATGCAGTGCTACTTTAGATTAAACTGTTGTCAGGCGATAACATACAAACAATATGCCAACGAATAGATATGGAAAAAAATGTTTTTCGATAGAAAATATTTGATGACAACCATTATAAAACGGGAAATAGATCGTGTTGTTGGTAACTCGCAAGCACAAATATGGATATTATTGATGATGCATTACCGATTGCGCTCGGCTTGTAAAATAACTTTACTGGTGAACTTTTATTTTGCTATTGACATTTAAAGGCGGTAAGCCACTTTTAGCTTTTATTGGGCTTCCGACCTTGGATTGTTTTTTTGTATTATAGAAATGATAATCATATAACTGTAATTTGTAATTAAATATTGGAAGAATAAAAAAGATAAATATAAGAGAAGATACAACGGATAATGCTATTAATGGCCAATTTTCTTTTTGCCAAAATGGTTTTTTATACGGTCTGTTTTTATTAATAAAGAATAATGATGATAATTTTAGAGAATTAAATGCAAGAAGTATCATGGATAATAAAATCAGAACTATTCCGGATATTAAATCCTCAAAGAGAAATTTATGATGATTTGTTAAATAAGAATGGAAAAATATTCCTCCATTTATTACCCCTATATAGAGAACTAAACCAAGAATTATCGAATTTTCAATTATTTTCATTATAGAATCAAATTTAAATTCGCCATTATTCATATCTAGAAACTTTTCAAAATATGTAGGTTTTTCTTGTACATCTTTATTATTTCTTCGGTTTTTTTCTTTTATTTCAATATAATTTTGGCTTATTTCATTTTCGAGAAAATTAATTAAATTATAAATTTGATCCGTTAATTTATCTTGTTCTGTTTTAATAATTGTCAAATCATTTATTATTCGATTTAATACGTCCTTATAGAAAATCATAATCACTGGGGTTCTACCTTCATTGGTGTAGTTTTCATTTTTAGAAATTTCCTTTAAATTTTTCTCAAGTATGATTTTTTTTTCGTCTTGGTTGTTTCTTTCAAAGGCAATGATTATTTCCAAAAAACCTTTTATATTTATGTAACATGAAACAATTTCTTTTCGGAGTTCGCTATTTTTAATTTTACCAATGAAAGAAGCATTGCCGTTATAAATAGAAAAATAATCCTGGGAAATTAAAAATCTAAAAGGTAATAATTTATTGTGAAAATAAAGTAAGTCATCTTGGTATTTGTTAATATCTGAGAAATATCTGCTATAATCATCTTTTAATAATTCTTCTATATCAGGTTTTATATTATCTTTATACCTATCCCAGATGGTTTCTATTTCGGTCTTAAGAGCCTGCAAAACGGCTTTTTCTGTTTTTTCATCTTCTTGATTAATTAAATTTTGTCGATTTTTAAATTCCTTTTTAGCTTGCAATATCATAAAATACCCTGTAATTAAACCGCCTATAAGTGCTCCTATAATGCTGGCTGCAAATATATAAAAATTTGACATATTTTTTACCTCCAATTTAAAAAAAGAAATGTTTACAATTTTATATTAAACTGACAATGCCGAAGCACATGTCAATAAATATCTCTGATTTAATTAAAAAAGCTTATTATTCCTTATTCCCCCATACATCATTAACCTCCTTTTTAAAGTTTCTGGCACCAAATGGCTGTATCGCTTCGTCATATTCGGCGTTCTGTGTCCCAACAACTCTCCAGTAATATATAGGCTCGTTCCACCCATAACCATTTTGCTCGCGAATACATGCCGTAAATCGTGGATGCGCAAATCCTTAAGTCCGGCGTTCCGGCAGGCGGCCTTGAAAGAATCCTTAAAATCTTTTACCTTGCCGTTTATGCCGGTAAAAACGTATTCCGATTTCCTGTCTATGCCGCCTAAAAGCTCTTTTAACGGCTTTGAAACGGGAATATGCCTGTCATATTTGTTTTGGTTCCTTTTATCGCTATAACGTCGTTCTGTAAATCCACGTCGTCCCATTTTAAGTTTAACGCTTCGCCTTTCCGGCGGCCGGAATAAATTAAGAACGAGATTAAATCCCTTGTGAGTTTAATTAGCGGCACTCTCGATGAGCTTATGGATATCGTCGTCAGATAGTGTTTTTACTCGTTTAAGCTCGTTAAGTTTTTTAATCCTTGTTACCGGGTTATTTTGAGCGTAGCCGTTTTCGATGCAAAAGTTAAAAAAATGTGATAAAGTCGCCTTTTCAAGATTAATCGACCGAAAATTTATCTCCGATTCTTTCTTTCCGCTGTTTTTTGGGTCATTCAGAATTTCCAAACGTCTTTCCGCCTGGTAATTTTTTATATCAAGGGTAGATATATCCGATAATCTCTTGTTTTCTAAAATTGGAAGGAAATGCATGCCGACCACTATTTTTCTTTCTTTCGATTGTTTTTCTCGTGTTGCTGCCCGCAATATTCTTCAGGTAATTTTCCCATGCCGTAAGGAATAAAAGACGTTTGTTTTTATCGCTCGGCAGACCGTTTTCCCTTTTAATAATATCGTTTTTGACGGATATTTCTATTTGTTCCGCAAGTTTTTTATCGGTAGTCCGGCATTTTCCGGTATCTTTTCCCCTCGTGGACGAAGTCATAGAAGTAATATTTGCCGTTTTTCACGATAGACATGGCGCACCTCCTTATTTTACAGGCGTTTTACTACCACGGATGTATTATATCACCTATGTGAAAATCTCGCCATAAAAAGGACAAAAATCGGTAAAAAATGATAGTATTTGATTAAATATGGAAAGAAGTGAAAACCGGGAAACCTCATAAAATACGTGGTGCCGAAGGGGGGAATCGAACCCCCATGGGATTGCTCCCGCCGGATTTTGAGTCCGGTGCGTCTACCAGTTCCACCACTTCGGCATGTGTTCGTTAAAATAGGCTTGATTATTTGTAATATAGTATTGTAAAATTTTACATTAGAATTTATTAAAATTCAAGAAAAAACCTAAAAGTATGAAAATTTATATTTAGGAACAAACTGCAAAATCCTCTCCTTTTTAAAGGAGAGATATATTTTTAATATATTTTTATAAAAGCATGTCTTTTATATATATTAAAAATGGCAGACTATGTATATTAAATAAAGGTATTTATTATTTGACTATTATTGGAATTATGATTTACTATATACATAATGAATAAAAACTATACCTACAAATTCAGGATATACCCAAACAAAGACCAAATAGCCTTTCTTGATGAACAAATAGGATATAACCGCTTTGTCTATAATTTCTTTCTTGAAAGAACTACGAATCTATTTAAAATTCATAATATTAAATTTAATTATTATGAATCTAAAAAAATAATACCGTTACTCAAAAAAGGTTTTCCGTTCTTAAAGCAAGCAAATTCTCAATCCTTGCAGGCAAGCCTTAAGAATCTCGATACCGCTTTTAAGAACTTCTTTCAAGGCAGGGCTAAGTTCCCTAACTTCAAGAAAAAGATAAATACCAATTCTATCGAAATCCCGCAACACTTCGCGGTAAAAGATAATTTCCTGTGTATCCCTAAACTTAAATCGGTTATTAAAATTAAACTCCATAGGCGGTTCTATGAATTAGCAAAATCCATCAAGATAACCAAAACTCCGTCCGGCAAGTATTACGTAAATATACTTGTAAAAAAATACGACTATACGCCGTATATGCAGGATAGAGTTAAAAATACGGTATCCGGCGCCGATCTGGGCATTAAGGATTTTGCCGTTATAACTACCGGCGCGTCTATTGCCGATAAGAAAAGTATAAAAATAGACAATCCTAAATACCTGATTAAATCGCAGGAAAAAATAATCAAGCTGTCCCGTCGGTTAGACAAAAAACAACATAAGAAAACTAAGAACGATAAGACTAAAGCGTCAAACAATTATAAGAAATGCGGCAAGAAATTAACTGAATTACACGAGCATATAAGCAATCAAAGAAAGGATTTTTCACACAAGTTGTCTTCAAGAACGGTAAACGATAGCCAAGTTATCGTTCTTGAAGACTTAAATATAAAGGGAATGGTTAAGAACAGGCATTTGTCTAAGTTTATATCCGATGTATCATGGAGTATGTTTACCGGCCAGCTTAAATATAAATCCGACTGGTATGGACGGGATATTTTCACGGTCAACAGGTTCTATCAGTCAAGTAAGAAATGTTCTACTCCGGGTTGCGGGTATATCCATAAAGACTTAAAGTTATCCGACCGTGAGTGGACATGCCCCGTATGCGGCACAAAACACGACAGGGATATAAATGCCAGTATTAACCTATTTCTCGAAGGATTAAAAATAGGGCAGGTATTGCCCGAATTAACGCCTGCGGAGTATGCTCCGGCGGGTATCCATAATACCGGATATAGCCGTCATACGATGAGACAGGAAGCCTATCAATTTATTGATAGGTAGTTCACCAATACGAAAATTATTCCGATAAATATAAAAGTGCGGCTTTAAATATAATTAATTTAATGAGGGTAAGTGGCATGACTGAACTTAGCGGATCCGATTTGCATAATCTTTTTAAAGATGACAGGGATATTCCTTTTAATAAAAATAAAAATACAAATAAAGAACGGGATGCGTTAAACCTGTTTGTAATCATATTGCTTATCACCCTTATCGTTATCACCTGGCTTTCGATGTATTTTTATTATCTGTCATATGTAAATTCATCAAAAAAATATAACGGCATTTTAAGCAGATTAAGTTTAAATTTAAAAGGGGATACATTAAGATATAACAAAGTTAAGAATAACCTTATTTTTTTTAAACAGGTAAATAAGTATCAGATAAATATTTCAAATTTATTGTATCTTTTGTCAATACATAGATTTGGCTTAACTTATGTTAAATCCATAAAGGTTGAAGGCGGGCATATTTATATCTGGATGATGCCCTCCGGCGGAAGGTTTCTTAAGGGTTTGCGTCTTATGGGGGATTATGCCGCATATTTAAGCATTTACAGTTTACAGATGCATACCGGCAGTTTTAAAATAACATCATTAGTCGAAACTAAAACGAAAAGCAAGAAAAGTGTATTAGGGGCGCTTACAAGCGACAGATATTATAAACATGGCAACTATTAGAAACACTTTTCTGGATTAACGATATGCCTTTCTACGCCCTGCGGTTAGCCTATAAACCCGCCGTCTAATAAATCCTTTATTGCATTTTGGATTACTGCTCCGGATTTCTTTAATCCCTCTATTTCCTTTTCATTTAACGGCGGCTTTATCACCTTTTCTATCCCGTCTTTTGAAAGAATAGCCGGAACGCCGGTATATATCCCGTCAATTCCATAGTAATCTTCAAGATAAACGGAAAGCGGCATTATCTGCCTTCTGTCTTTTACCATAGATTCGATAATTTCAGCCATTACGACTGCGGGGGCAAATATTGTTCCGCCTTTAAGGGCAATAACTTCGGCTGCGCAAGTTCTAGAATATTCGGCTATCTCTTCAAGCTTTTCTTTGTTATATCCTGGAATTGCATTTAAAGGTATGCTATTAATGCTTGCGAGAGAAAATACAGGTGTCATGCTGTCCCCGTGTTCTCCCAGAAACATTATATCGACATCTTTGGGATTTAAATCGAAATATGAGCCTATAGCGGAGCGAAGCCTTGTCGTATCAAGCATTGTCCCCATGCCAAAAACCCTTTTTCTTTCGAAACCCGAAACCTTATAAGTTACATATGTCATTATATCGACGGGATTGGAAACTACGAATAGAATAGCGGTTTTATTGTATTTAGTTATGCTGGCGACGATATCTTTTAATATATGAACATTTTTTTTATTTAAATCAAGCCTTGATTCACCGGGTTTTCTGGGAATTCCTGCTGTTATAACGATGATATCGGCATCCTTGACCGAATCGTAATCCGCAGTTTTAACCCTTGTGTATCCTGTAAGCGATATTCCATGAGAGATGTCAAGCATTTCGCCTTTCGATAAATTGTGGTTAATATCTATCAGGGTAACCTCTCTCACAATATCTTTAAGGGTTAGAGTGTAAGCCAGGGTTGCTCCCAACCTGCCTGCTCCAATTATACTAACTTTCATTAAAAATTGCCTCCTGAATAATGGATTGTAAACGCCGTTTTAATTTTAATTTGAAAAAAGTAAATTATATAATATAACTGCCTAAAAAATCAATAAATAATTAATGCCTAAAAAAAACAAAAGGCTCCAATAAAAATTATTTATCAGAGCCTTTATTAATAATTGGGGCAGGGGTGCAATATATATGAGATATTTATCTATAGATGATTATAAGCAGCCGGCGCCCATTTTATTTAAATCCTTTTTTGACTTATTTTCGTCATTTTTTTTGTTTTTTGAATCCTTTTTAGCCGTTACCTTATGGCCGTTTGTTAAATTGCTGCCTTGCAAGGCATAGCTGCTGTTTACGCCCGAAATCATGCTAAAACTAACCGTGAAGAGCAACGCTATAGCGGCGGTAAAAACGATGCCGATGATGGATTTTTTCATTGTAATTTTCATCTCCTTCTTTAACCTTTTTAAAATTAATTTCAATAATAATCGTACTTATATTAACCTATTTTAAATAGTATAACATAAGCATATCGGATTGTATATACTTTATTCCCTATTAATGAACAAGCGGAAATTTTCCAAATACTACTTTATTCCAATGAAGCAAGTCTATTTTGGGGTTCCAGGAAGACATGCCGAATCTTAATATTTTAACATTGTAACCCATTACCTTTAACAGCGATGCGGCCATAGATTCCCACTGTCCGACATAGCAGATGCTAATAATGGTATGATGTTTTGGAAGCATTGCTAAATATTTTGGAGTAAAAAGCACCTGCAGGGGAATATTATGGGCGCCTGCAATATGGCCCATTTTCACAAATGCGGCATGCTCCCTCACATCTAAAAGAAAATAGTGTTTCGGATTGTGTTCCACGACGTACTCTTTGTAAAGCGCCGGCGCCATAATTTGGGGGACGCCCACCACCCCGACTGCGTTCGGTTTTGGACCGACATGATGAGGGTTTAATGCTTCGTAAGCCTTTTGCGCTAACACTTGATTAAAATTTCCGGCATAAGAGACGGCCACGGATGAAAGCAAGAAAATCACGCTCAAGATAATAATCTTTTTCATAATCTTAACTCCTTTTTAATCGTGTTACATTAAATTTATTATAATATATAATAATTATATATTATAATTATTATCTTTCAATTTATCAGCTACCAGCAGAATATCTTGTCATATTTAAATACATCCTTTAAGAGGCCGTTGTAATCGATGCCGCCTTCGTAAAGCTTAATAACGCTTGTATCATGGGATTTGGAATGGATACCTACAATTTCGATTTCTGTTTTCGACGGCTCTCTTTTAAATACATGAAGTATTTTCATATTTAATTCTCCCTAACCTTTTACATTTATTGTTTAGCAATGAGAAATATTAAAACTTAGAATTAATTTTTAATAAGGTATAACTATATCGAATTCAAGCATTTTATTTGCCAATTCCTCGTTTGTCAAATACTCGAAGGGGTTATCCCTGCAATTCGTAAAAACGGGAAGCTCAAGCATATTTTGAACCATATCGAGATTCTTGGCTATAGCCTTATTATCTTCAAGTTTTCTATCAAGAACATACACCTCGACTTTATCGTCAAGAAGCGTAAGCCCTCCCGACATCCTAAGCGCTTCAGCCTGTCTGTCGCGGGTAAAAACCGCAATCTTTTTAGTCATTTTATTTACCTCCTGCATTAAAAAATCAAAAGCCTGTCTTCCTTAGTTAAAGCATTTATCATGCTTGCATTTTCGTATTGGGAAGCATACAGGAAACCATCAACCTTTTCATGTATGCTTCTAATGCTGCATGAATATTCGCAAAGCGAGACATCCGAACCGGCTTCTTTTAATTTGCCGACAAAATCTTTATCGTTTAATAAATTTACCCCGTCATCCATTATAAAGCATTTTATTTCATAACCTAAATGTTTGGCGCTGCCTATAATATTTTCGACATGGCCTTTATATTTATCCGATGTGATTAAAATTGCGAGCTTCATTTAAAAATCCTCGAATGTTATATTATCTATTTTTCTAATTATAAAATTCCCCGATAAGAAAAGAAAATGTATTCATAAAGGGAATTTTAATAATGCGGAGACACGCCTCTTTCCGTATCCTTAACCTCTTCCTGACCGGATTTTAGGACATATTCTCTTATCAAAAGAAGAATTGCGCCTATAATCATAATTATGCCCCACAGAATAAAACTTTCTTTTATTCCGGCAATGGCTTCATTGGATAACTTTCCTATAATCTTGTCTTTATTTAAAGAAGATAAGAAGAATGAGGCATATATAGTAAATAATCCGTAGCAAGCTAAAAATGTTATTCCGCACCAATTATGATTTTTTCTTTTTTTCATGTTAACCGCAGCCATTAAATCCTCCTTAAGCGCTAATATTTAATATTTTTTATTACCATATCGCCTGCTGAAACTTCAACGCGAGATACATTCCGAGAACAAGCGTCGGTAAAAACAACACGCCTGCCCATGAAAACATCAAAAACCCGGACCATAGGGTTCCGATATTGCACCCTAATGCTATTCTTGCGCCCACGCCTGTGAGAATGCCGCCGATAAAATTTTGAAGAAACATTATTTTCCTTTTCGGCACCCTCCATTTGAATTCCCCTCCTAAAATAGCGGTGGCCGTAGCTCCTGCAAATGTGGTTATAACAAGCAAGGTCATCGGAATAGCTACGGGGACTATTTGAAACCAGTTTGACGATACTTTCGGTAAAAACGAGGCTTTATAATGTCCGACCGTGGTAAATAAATTTATGAAAGGAGCTAAAATGTAAGCGTCGAAACTGCCGTAAGGAGTGGTAACCCCCATGTAAGCCGCTTTATGTACGGTAAAATATGAGACTAAAAAGACTATTATTGCAACGACGGCAAACAATAATCCGCCCAATCTCGGGGAATAAGCCTCTTTAAATTTTAACATATCCCATGTTATGACGGGTTCTTTATAATTCTCGCCGCGTTCCTTGCTAATCTTTGCAAATCTTCTTTTGGTAAGATATAGCCCCAGGCCAAGAAAAAAAACGCCAAAAATTAAAGCTACGACAAACGGTCCCCAGACGGCATCCCCAAACCACTGGTGAGGAATATAATCGGAAAGGCCCGGTTTTATAGTAAGCCAGGGTATAGTATGTAAAATCCAATAAAGAAAATTAGTTAATGGAAAAATAAAAAACGCGAAAAATATCGTTCCTACCAGTATTCCAAATAGTTGCATCCAATTTTGCGTAAATCCTGAACCTGCCCTGAATATCAAGCCGCTCATGCATGCGCCGCAAAGTCCTATGCCGAACCCAAACAAAAGGGCGCCGACTAAATCATACCATCCCGAAGGAAATACGCCTTCAACGGCGGCCTGTATCGGAACGATTCCAAGCGATTCTATAATGCCGAAAGCAAGAATAGAAATTCCAAAAGCCCATAAAATACCTTCCAATATTTTCGTATCTCTTGCCATGAACATATTGTTTGTGGCAAGAACAAAACACATTCTTCCCCTTTCGAGCGCAGCGCCAAAAATTAATCCTGCAATACCTATTATGGTATATTCGAGAAAATAAGGATTCATAATATAATGCCCTCCCCCGGCTTAAAATAAAATTATAGTAATATAGTAATAAAGAAAGATTAATGAATTAATTACGATGTTTTTTTAATTTTAATGGTAAACTCACCCGGGCCTGTTTTTGTTACACAGTAGGGGTAGTTTAATTTATTGAGCATGGACGGAAATGAATTTTCAACCGCCGCCGCATGGTCGGTATAAACCTCTAACACCTGTCCCACTTTCATTTTACTGAGCTTTTTATGAGCCATAGCTTCGGGAATAGGACATGTTTCGCCCAGCACATCTAATGTTTCATCGGGTTTTACATCTTCTAAATTTTTTTCTTCGGCCATTTCAAACCTCCTTTTATAATTTTATATATTAAGATTAAAAACTTTCCTGCCAGATTGGTCCTTTATACGGGAAAAATTCCGTTCCCTTTGTTGCGCCCGCAATTTTAGTCACCGTGCCGTCTCCCCAGTTTGCCGTCCAGACATTGCCTTTATTGTCTATTGCTATGAAGTTAGGATTCATTCCTGTTGCGTAAGTATTTAGAATTTTTCCCGCATGGCTCAACTTGACGACATTATTGGAATATATACAGGATACGAACATATTTCCCGAGGTGCTTAACGCAATTCCGTACGGCGCGCCTTTTACATGAAATATCTTTAAAATTTTCCCTGTTTTATCGAATTTTAATACGCTGTCGCTTAACCCGTTCGTAACATAAATATTTCCCGCGGGGCCTATCGCGATACCCTCGGGTTTTCTTTGAGCTTTGAATACTTTTTCTATCTTTCCGCTCCTATTTAAGACGGTAACGGTTCCTTTATTTAAAAAATTTGTAACATAAATATCGCCGTTCCGGCTTAAAGCTATACCGTAAGGGGCAATTCCGGCGTAAAAGACCCCTAATATCTTAAGGGCGGGGTTTAATTTCGTGACGGTCTTAGAGTGAATCGATGCAACATAAATATTTCCATCCGGACCTATCGCTATTCCGGCAGGAATCATTCCAACCTTAACCTTCTTAATGATTTTTCCGGTTCTGCCGAGCTTTACCACATATCCGATGCCTGTCGTAACATAAATATAGCCGTCCTTATTTATTACAACCCCGGACGGAGCAAAATCTGCTTTCATATTCCCGATTATCTTTCCGTTTTCGTCAAGTTTGACCACATTTAAAAATCCGCCTATGGCAACATAAATATTATCTTTCTTTCCTATGGCAAGCCCGTAAGGCGACCTTCCGGCTTTAAAATTTAATGCGCTTGCATTACGAGCAGTTCCGATATTGATTAAAAATATAATTAACAAAAGGAAAAACAGGGAATATTGCGTCTTAATTCTGGCCGTGCCGTAAAAATATTTGAGAGGTTTCATTTATTATCCCTTACATTCGCTGTATATCCGGATATATTACTTTACAATAATCTCATTACTGTTCTTTAAATAAAGATTTAACAATGCCGTTTAATAAAGATTCGGTGTATAATCTTATGTCATTATTTAAAATATTATCCATCCTCAGCTGGATTATCCTGATAACCGGTCCCATTATTAAAGCCGATGCAATGACGATATCCATATCCCTGAAGACCCCGCTTTCAATCTTTTCCTTGATAAAATTTTTTATAAATTCAAAAGGTTTTGAAGAGCATATCGGCGGGGCATCGGGCAAAAATTCTTTGTGCTTAACATAGAGAATGAATTCCATCAGATGGGGCTCTTTTTCCGACATATCGAATAAGTTATATATAATTGACCTTAATGCCTCTTTGTCATTCGGAGCTTTTTTAATGCCTAATCTAATTTTATTTAGAATAATTTCCGTCGTCTTATCGTATAAAAACTGTCCTATCTGTTCCTTGGAAGAAAAATAGTAATATATAGCTCCTATGCTTATGCCGGCGCCTTTCGATATATTTCGAATGCTTACATTTGCATAACCTGCCCTTGCAAATTCCCTTATGCAAAATTCAAATATTTTCTTTTTTGTTATGCTTTCCTTTACTGAACCCATTCCTATTTTTTAAAATGAACGCTCGTTTTTATTTCTTTGAATTATAAATCATTTAAAAATAATTTGTCAATAAAAAAATGAACGCTCGTTTTGTTATTTTTCTATTCCCGTTCTCGACGGAATGTTTTTAGAATAGTAGTGTTTGATTTCATTCATCTCTGTAACTAAATCAGCTATATCTATAATTTCTTTGGGGGCATTCCTTCCCGTCAGTATTAATTCTATATCCGGCCTTTTATTTTTTATTAAGTTTATAACTTCCTTTGTTTTTATTATCCCCAAATTTAAAGCGACATTTATCTCATCTAAAATCAAAATGCTTATATCGTTCTTGCCCGTGGCAATATCTATGGCAAGGGTTAAACCTTCCCTGTTAAGTTCTATATCTTTTTGCGGAATATTTTTTTTATCGATAAAAAATGGCCTTCCGACTTGATAAATCTTAATGAGGGGGGAGCATTTTTCTATTGCTTTAAACTCGCCCGAATACGAACCGCCTTTTAGAAACTGGATTATTACCGATTTTAAACCATGTCCGCTTGCCCTCAAGGCCTGCCCTAATGCAGCCGTTGTTTTTCCTTTGCCGTTGCCGGTGTAAACTTGAACTAAACCAACCTCAAGAGCTTTTCGGGTAGAAATTTCCTTAAACCAATTATTATAAACCGATAGATTTTTGTTATTGGTTTTATGGTCGCCGGTATTGCCTGTATTATCGTTCGGATTCATTAAATATCAATATCTGATCTTTTAAGTTTTTTATCGTCATATTAAACAAATGCTTTGCCTTTAAATAGTTTTCTCTAGTAATTTGATAGCCGTTGACGCTGAAAAGCGATCTAAATGTAATCCTGTCCTGTTTAACCGTATAACTTGTTTTGAAAGTTCCGACCGTGTTTTTGACTTCTATATCCTTAGGAATAAAAATAGGCTTGTAATTTTTTGGAAATTTTAAACTTACGACAGAGTTTTCCGAAAAATTATACCCGATCCTTAGAGAATACTTTCTATGATTAAGGGCTGTTAACCGGGATAATGTTGTCCTTGTTCTGAGCGGGAGCCTTATTATAATGATGCCGGCATTTTTTTCCGCGTAATTTTTGGCGGAAAAGGAAATTTTTTCGATATACGGTTTGGAAAGGCTATTGCCGTTTTCAAAAGAATATCCGGTTAGTTTAGCATTTGGAGTTATGTTAAGAATATCTTTTAAAATGCCGTCCCTTTTCTTCCTTTTTGATGTCGATGAATATAAATATCTTTTATACATATTGTAAGCCCCCGTGTAAATAAGGGTTGTTTTTGCGGCTAAACTTCCGTCGTTTTTGACGGCTGCGTATTCTTTTGTAGATATATTATTTTTTTCGGCGGGGAATACAGGGGTTTTTGCCACTATGCCCTTGCCGTTAGCAATTATTAGAACATTTCTGCCCTGATCCATGGGGGGAAGATCGCCAAAGGTTGTTACATTGGATGTTGTATCCGCAAACATAAATTTACCGTTTTTAATCTTTATTGCCGTTATTTCGTGGTCGAATACGAACGGCGTCGGCATAACGGGATTCATATCCGGAATTTCGGTTGTGGGAATAAGGACGGGGTATGCTTTAACGCCTATCTGGTTTAACATCGATGCGAACAGGGTTGCATGGTCCTTGCAGTCGCCTAACTTATTTTTAAAAATAGAATTGACATTGCTTGGCTTATACCCATCGATGCCGAATTCATATCCGACATATCTGATTCTTTTTGCCACGAAATTATATATGGCTTTAATCTTTTTTAATTTTCTTTCTTTAGATTCGGTCAATCTTTTTATAAATTTAGCAAGATTAACACCCGGTTTTATCTGGTCTTTAGTAAGATGCGAATACCATCTTGCCACTTCATCCCATGATTTAACCGATGATACCATAACATGTGGAATTATAACGGATTCGCGCGGCCCTAATTCTTCGGGGGATATCTTTTTCCTATTCCGCATCGTCCATATAAGCACGGTGTCCTTACTGCCGTTAATTATGCGCGGTTTTTCGTTGAATTTATATTCGGCATATTGATAATGAATGCCTTTTGGTATAATCAACTTGTAAACAGATTTTTTTAACGGGGCAAGCCCGCCGAAGTAATCCTCCGTGAAAAAATTATTTTTCATATACGGCTTTATAACCGTGCTTTTGTATTTGTAATCGATAATAGAGCCTCTGACGAGTCCGGGGAGCTGGACCGTTTTTAATAATTGATTCGAAAAGATTGGCGCTTCGGGGTTAAACGGAGCTGTAACTATCCTTAAACTGCTTAAATTTATATTGATAATATTGCCGTTAGGTTGAATAATCTTAATGAAATATACCTTGAGTTTTTGATTTTTTTTAGAAAAAGGAAAACTCAGCGTGGAATATTTTTTAATGCCCTTTTCGTTTAATATTTTTATTATTTCATGTTCCGTCAGGATATCTTCAAAATTTCTTGTAATCCTTTCTTTTGTGAAATCAAGCAGGGTCTTCGATGAACTATTGGATTTAATGGATTTATTGGATTCAATATTCCTATAGGCAAAAGAATCGTTAATATTTATAAAATTAATTAACAATAAAAGAGGAAGCAAACATATTATACCCTTTTTTAACATAAAATCTCCCGTGATTACTTAATGTTTTACTTACATTGGTGCCGGAAGGGGGAATCGAACCCCCACAAGATTAATCTTACACGGCCCTGAACCGTGCGCGTCTACCAGTTCCGCCATTCCGGCATAAGCAAAATTGGAAAATATTTCCCTAATGCAGGATTAAAGGAAAATCTTTTTTAATGAAAAAATAATTACTTAGTGTTATTATAAAACTTATTTATTTAAAACTTTTTGATTTTTTATTTTATCATAATTTAAATAAAAAACACACTAAAATATATGAAAACCGTTACAAAGGAAGATATAGTTTATCTATTTTCCCAAAAATCCGACATTCCGCTCTCATTTACCGATATTAAGCATAATCTAAATATCACATCGGCTAAAACACTATTATCCGTAAAAAATATTCTTGATTTAATGGTGAATAACGGCGAGCTGATACTTACCAAAGGTGAGAAATATGCGTACCCCCAAAAATTGCATTTAATTCAGGGAAAAGTTCTTTCAAAAAGGCGTAACTATGCCTTTGTGAGCGATGATTCCGGCGGAGGGGGGGATATTTTTGTTAAAAATTCCGATATCGGCGATGCAATATATGGAGATACCGTTATCTTAAAAATAATACCCGATAATTCTTATTATTTAAAAAAGAGAAAGCGGGAAAAATTAAAAGCGCAGGGTAAACAGGGTAAATTTGAAAGCAGGCGTGGAAGGGTCATAAGGATAATAAAAAGGGAACTAAAAAATTTTAAAGCAGTTGCAAGGGTTGAAAAAAGCATAGCAATTTTAACCCCTATTGCTCCGGAATTCGATGGTTCGTTCTATTTTGATTTACATAGATTTAAAGATAGGGATAAATTAAAAAACGGGGCTATAGTAAATGCGGTTTTGCCGGATACTAACGATTTTTCTTCACGAATGGCATTAGTGGATAAGATATTGGGCGATATCGAAACAAGGGGAACGGAAGAGGATATTATTATAAATAAATACAATATATATGAATTTTTTGATGAGCGCGCCGTTAAGGAACTTAAAAAAATACCCGCAGATTTTGAAGAAAATCCGGCAACAAGCGGGGAGAGAACCGATTTAACCGCTTTGCCGTTTATAACGATAGACGGCGAAGACGCTAAAGATTTTGACGATGCGGTTTATCTGGAAGGTTCGGAAAAAGGCAATAACTATAAGCTTTATGTTGCCATAGCCGATGTTTCCTGTTTTGTCGGGGATGGCAGTTATTTAGATCAGGAAGCGTTCAAAAGAGGCAATTCCACTTATTTTCCTAAAACCGTTTATCCGATGCTTCCGGAAATGCTGTCAAACAACCTTTGCAGTCTTCTTCCGAAAAAAAACCGTTTTACGATGGTTTGCGAAATGGATATCGATAATAAGGGAAAAATAACCGGAACAAAGATTTACAAAGGGTTGATAAAAACATTCGGAAGGCTCACTTATAACGAGACTTACAAATATTTGACGATGGCCTTGAAGCCGGGCAAAGCGCGGACGGATGAATTTAATAAATTGCATGACAGGCTGTTCCCTATAAAAAATATGCTGCTTAACATGAAAAGGCTTGCCAAAATTTTAAGGAATAAAAGAATCAAAAACGGCGGTCTCGATTTTGATTCATTATCGGGCAAGGTTATATTAAACGAAAACGGTGAAGTTATATCGGTCATTCCAGAGCCAAGGAATTTTGTCCACGATTTAATCGAGGATTTCATGATTGCCGCAAACTGCGCCGTGGCACAATTCATAGAGTCAAAAAAAGTTCCATCTATTTACAGGGTACATGAAAGACCCGATGAGGAAAAGGTGAAGGAATTTTTAAAGATATTGAAATATTTTAAATTTTCTTTTCCGGAAAAGCTGCCGGGCAATGTTAAAGACTATCAGACAATGCTGAATAAACTAAAAGAAACGCCGCTTTCGTCTTTTTTAGAACAGGCATTTTTGAGGTCTATGAAAATTGCGGTGTATTCGCCCGTCAACATCCACCACTTTGGACTCGCCCTGAAATCTTATACCCACTTTACATCCCCGATTAGAAGATACGCCGATCTGATGGTGCATAGAATTCTTAAATGGATATTGTATAATGACAATGGCAAAGCAGCATTTAATAATAGCAATAACGATAAAGAGGTTCAGGGGAACCAGGAGAATAGGGATGCGGGTAAAATGCCTTCATGGCTTAATCAGGATAATTTAAAAATGATTTCCAATGCCCTCTCCCGAAGGGAAAAACTTTCAACGGATGCGGAAAGGGAATATTCAGAATTCAAAAAGATGCAGTTTTTAAAGAAAAACAGCCAGAAGGTTTACGAAGGATTTATTACAAATGTTATAAATTTCGGCTTTTTTGTCGATATAACGGGATTTTTTATTCAAGGGTTCGTCCATGTCTCCACTATAGCCGATGATTATTACGAGTATAACGATAATGCAAAAATACTTAAGGGAAGGCATAGCAAAAAGATTTTTAAAATGGGTGACAGGGTGGCGGTAAGCGTATATTCCATAGACCTTTTGAAGCATGAAATAGATTTGAGGTTTATCAAATTTTATGAAGATAACTGATTTTATTAAATTTATAAGGGCCGTTAAAAGGATAAGGCGGATAACCATGATTTTTGCCAAGCATGGTTTTTATCAAGTCATAACGAATATCGGCTTATCTAAATTTTTTATTTTTAAAAAATATCTTAAAGTAGCCTATCCTGTTGACGATTATCTGAATGTTCCCCCCGAAATACGGCTAAGATATGCGTTAGAAGAGCTTGGCCCTACTTTTATTAAAGTAGGACAGATATTTTCCCAGGAAGTAACCATGCTTCCGTTTAAATATGTTAATGAATTAAAAAAGCTTCAGGATAGCGTTCAGCTAAATTATATTAAATTTGACGAAATCAAAGGCATCGTTAAAAGGGAAACGGGAAAGGATCTGGACGAGATTTTTAGCAGTTTTGATGAAAACCCAATCGCATCGGCTTCCCTTGCCCAGGTTCATAAGGCCGTTCTTAAAGACGGAACCGTCGTGGCTGTCAAAATCAAAAAAGTAGATATCGATAAAATCGTTAAAAACGATTTAGATGTTCTTTACTTTATCGTAAATATTATAAGAAAGCCGGTCAAGGAATTGCTTTACATAGATAATCTGGATGAATTATATCGGGCATTCGAAAAAAATATACTTTGTGAACTTAATTTTTTAACTGAGGCGGGATATACGGAAAAAATTAGAAGAAGCAATATGGATAAGCATTCCGTCATAATACCGCAGATTTACTGGAATTACATATCAAATAATTTATTAGTGGAAGATTTTATCCATGGAATAAAGGTATCGAATACCGGGGAACTTTTGAAAAAAGGTTATAATACTAAAAATATCCTTAAAATATTTTTAAACCATTATTTTAAACAGATATTCATAATAGGGTATTTTAATGCAGACCCGCATCCCGGCAATGTTTTTGTAATAAATGAAGAAAAGATCGGGTTAATAGATTTTGGTTCCGTCGGCATTCTCACTAAAGATTTAAAAAGAATGTCCCTCGAATATTTTATTAATTTTCTTAGTGGCAATTATGAAGAAATGTCCGTCCAATTTATTGAAATTTGCATGGGAGACCTTACCGAAAAAGAGGAACAAGCATTTAAATTTGAGCTTACGGAATTTATAGAAGGTTTTTTCAATAGGCCGTTTAAAGATATTTACAGCGCAGAGATTCTTCTGAAAACATTAAAAATCGGCCAGAGGCATAATCTTGTTATTCCAGCCGAATTATCGCTTTTATTCAAAGCATTGTTATCCATAGAGTCCATCGCAAAAACTCTTGACCCCGATTTTTCTTTTGTCAGCTCGGGGAACGAATTTTTTGATTTCGATGTTTTGATAAATAAAAAAGAAAAGGCAAAAGATATTAAAGAACAGGTGATAAGTAAATTAAAAAATTATAGAGATTTTTTTGGAGGGTTTCCGAAGAAGGCGGAAAAAATCCTTAAAAAAATGTCCGAGGATAATTTTTCTATAGATTTTATTCATAAGGGATTGGAAGGGCTGATAGGCGAGATGGAAAAATCCAGCAAACGGCTTATGAGGGGTTTCTTGATTGCCGCGCTTATAATATCTTCCAGTATTCTTATGTTTGTAGGGGGGGCATTATTGCATTACTGGATATTAGTAATGGGCATTATCGGATGGATTTTTGGGTTTTTATATATATTGATTTTATTAATTAAAGGATTAAAATAAAGACATATAAAAATAAATATAAATTAAACTTACCCAAGGTGTATTAGAAGAGGGGGGAAGGGGGTAAACATAGACTTGAAGATATCCGAAATTAGCAAATTTAATCCTGAATTTATAAGTTCGGTAATTACTATAGGGAGTTTTGACGGCATCCATTTGGGACACAGAAAATTAATGGAATTAACAAAAGATTATGCTTTAAAATTAAATTTACCTTCGGTGGTTCTTACTTTTCATCCTCACCCATTAAAGATTCTTCATCCGGAGGAAAAAGTACATTTAATAACTACTTTTGAAAAAAAAATCGAGCTTATAGAGGCGATCGGCATAGATTATTTGATTTATATTACATTCACGCCGGAGTTTGCAAGAATGTCGCCGGAGGATTTTATAGAAAATATCATAGTTAAAAAATTAAATCCCGTTAAGGTTATAGTAGGCCATGATTTTGGCTTTGGCGTTGGAAAATCGGGAAATACCCTTCTTCTCGAGAAATTGGCAAATAAACTGCATTTTGAACTTACGGTCGTCGGTCCTGTTAAAATGGGCAAAAAAATAGTCTCCAGCACCATTATCAGGAGGTTTGTTTTATTAGGCCAGGTTTGTGCCGTGAAAAGATTTTTAGGAAGGCACTATTCCGTCCACGGAAAGGTTGTTAAGGGAAGCGGGAGAGGAAAAAACCTCGGGTTTCCTACGGCAAACATTATTCCAGAAGAGGAACTTTTTCCTAAAGACGGGGTATATGCCACCCTTGTAAAAGTAGATAACGAGTTTCACGACTCGGTGACTAATGTCGGGTCAAACCCTACCTTTAATGAAGAATTAAGAAGAATAGAGACCTATATATTTAATTTCGATAAGGATTTATACGGCAAAGAGATAGAGGTATTTTTCGTCGCAAGAATAAGACCCGAAATAAAATTTGACAATCCCGCATCCCTTGAAAATAGGATTAAAAAGGATATAGCTCTGGCAACCGTTATCTTAAGCAAAGAACATGCTGCCCCGATTTAGGCGATTGATTTTTGTAAAAAAATGTAATAAAATGAATTATCATGATAAGAAAATTTTTTAAGACTAAAAAATTCAGAGTTTTCTTATTGAGCCTTTTTACATTTTTGCTTATTTTAATAGTAGGGTTTTATGCCTCGGAGACATACAGCCTGTTTTCCTCATTATATTCAACAAACAACGCAATTTATTCGCTTAAACAGTCCAATATGGTTTTTTTCGGCGGCAATGACAGGCTTAAACTTGCTTATCCGAATCTTTTTAATAATTTGGGCTATGCCGGACTTGCATTTCATAATAGCGCATTTTATTACATATTCGCAATTTCCTTAATATTATCGGCATCCCTGATTATCTTTATGTTTGTTTATTTTTACAGGCTTATAGACAAGCAGGAGGGAACCCTTTCAACTTTAAAATCCGTCGAAAAAAGCATACTGGAAATGCCGTCAACTATTTTACACGAAATTAAAGGCAATGTTAATTCGTTGTCTATAAACTCAAGGGTATTGGGTGCGCGGGTTGCGGGGGTTAAGGATTTTGAAGGGGAAAAAGGGGAAATAACCCGGATTAGCGGCGCTATAGAGGCAGAGACGCATAAGTTAGCTCAAACGATGGAGAACATCCTTAAATTCACAAAAGATTATCATCTTAATCTTGAGGACATTAACCTTTTAGATTTGTTGAACTTCGTTGCGGAAACATTAAAGCCGAAAGCCGTAGATAAAGGAATTAACCTTCTTATCTCATTAGATAAAAACATCTCCGTTAAAATGGATAGGGATTTAATGGAGCAGGTCTTTATTAACTTATTATCAAACGCCATAGAATCTTATGACGGCGAAAAAGGGGATGTTTTAATATATTCTTCTTTTTACCTTAAGAAAGTATTAATAATTATCGAAGATAACGGAAAAGGCATAAAACAAGAAATAATTAAAAAAATTTACGAACCGTTTTTTACTACAAAGAAAAATGGGGTAGGACTGGGACTTGCATTAGTGAAAAAGATTTTAGATGCACACGGTTTTAAAATGAATATAGAATCTAATTACAACAAAGGAACAAAGGTTTCCGTCATATTTAAAGATTTAGAAAATTAGCATCCCTCCAAATAGAAAATGGAAAAATTGTCTCAAGCCACCGCAATATTAATAGTCGAAGACGATAAAGCCTCGCGCCTGGGGCTTTTTGAGTTTGTGAAACTTGAAGGCTATAGTGTTTTTGAGGCTGATACCGTTAGCGCCGCTTTAAATATTTTAAATTCGAATAATATCGATATTATTATTACCGATCTTAAACTTCCCGATGGAACAGGGCTGGATTTACTAAGAAGCATAAATGAAGGCATGGTTCAAAGAGCGGAGGTTGTCATTACCACAGGGTTCAGCTCGGTAAAAAGCGCCGTCGAAGCTATTAAGCTTGGAGCCTATGATTATATAACGAAGCCTATAAATCTCGATGAACTTAGTTTAATAATCAAGCGAATAATATCCAATAAAAGGCTTATCGACGAAATAAATATTTTAAAGACAAGACTCGATGAAAGGTTTAATTTTGGAAATTTAATAACTTCGTCAAAGAAGATGATCGATATCGTAAACACGGCTGTGGCGGTGGCGGATAAAAATTCTACCGTGCTAATAGAAGGGGAATCTGGTACGGGCAAAGAGATGCTCGCAAACATTATCGTCAATAACAGTCATAGAAAAAGTAAACCTTTTATAAAGGTGAACTGTGCCGCGCTTTCCGAATCTATTCTGGAAAGCGAGCTTTTCGGGCATGAAAAGGGCGCTTACACGGGGGCGGATTCGCTTTATAAAGGCAGGTTCGAAATAGCGGACGGCGGGACCATCTTTCTTGACGAAATCGGCGAAATTCCGCTAAGGACGCAGTCAAAAATATTACGGGTTCTTCAGGAAAAAGAGTTCGAAAGGGTTGGAGGGAATAAGACTATAAGGGTAGATATAAGAATTATTGCCGCTTCCCAGGATATCGAAAAAAAGGTAGAAAAAGGGGAATTCAGACAGGATTTATATTATAGATTAAATGTGGTGAATCTGAAACTTATACCGCTCAGGGAAAGAAAGGAAGATATACCGCTTTTGATAAAAAAGTTCCTGGAGGATTTTTCTAAAGAAAACGGCAAAAACATAAAGGGGTTAAATAAGAATGCGCTCGATATTTTATTAAAGTATGACTTTCCTGGCAATGTTAGAGAGTTAAAAAATGCAATAGAATTTATGACGGCTATTTCGGACAGCGAAATTTTAGATGAATATATGCTTCCGAATTACTTAAAAGAAAGGTACCCGGGGCACAAGTTTAACGAAAATGCAGGCGATTTTTTAGATAATACCTCCACCGAAAGTTATATTAAAATACCTTTCGGTTTAACCCTTGAAGAAGCGGAAAACTTGATTATACAAAAAACTCTGGAGAAAAATTCATATAATAAGTTAAAAACCGCAAAGGATTTAAATATCGGATTAAAGACAATTTATAGAAAACTTAACGATGTATCATAGGGATAAAAGGTTTTATTTGGCATTAGAAATAATCTCGATTCTTTTGATATAATCCTTAACCTCTTTCGATTTCTTTATTTTATAGGACTCCTTAAAATATTTTAGCGCTTTTTTATAATTTTTTAGCATAAAATAATCCATTCCCATGTGTTTTAGGACGGTGGATGATTTGCCGAGTTTTTTAAGCGCAAGCTTAAAAAACTTCATAGCCTTATCGTATTTTTTATATCTATAATATACAAAGCCAAGGCTATCTGAGATATAAGGCGAATTTTTATCTATAGATAAGGCTTTTTCTACCATAATTTTTGCTTTTCCTAAATCTTTATTTTTTACCGCGAGGTAATATCCGATAAAGTTAAGAGCCTCCGCATCGAGCGGGTCTATTTTTAAAATTCTTTGCATTACCATGTTTGCTTTTGTTTCTTCTTTGAAAGAATGGTATGCCGAGCCAAGCTCATACAAAAGGGCAGTATTGTCCGGAAAATATTTAAGCCCCTTTTGTATAACATTTTTTGATTCGTTAAAGTTTTTTATTTCGGCTAAAGCAATTGCCGGAAAGTAATAAACCTTTAAATTTTTCTTTAATTTTGGATTGTTTAGCAGGGCGCTTACGATGCTTTTTACCTTTGCTTTATATTTATCGCTTTTGTCCTTTCTATACAAAGTTAAATAAATTTCTATTTCCTCAAGTTTTGAATCGAGATAATGTTTTCCAAATTTAAGCCTGTCCAAATAAATCAATCCTTTTGCGTAATTTTTTTGAAGTATATAAGAAAGTCCAATAAAAAAAAGGGAGTTATTCCTAAAATTTAGCATGTTTTTATTTTTCTTTGTAATATCGAGAAAGTTAAAAAAATGTTTTCTGGCAGCGCCGTATTTTTTTATTGCATAATTAAGCACGGCAGACTGGTAAAGCGCTGTTCTGGAATACGGGTCTATTTTTAAGTATCTGTCAAATATCTTAATAGCGCTTTCTTCTTTCCCTGAAAGTATATAAATAGCGGAAAGCTGAAAATATCCTTTTTTAAAATACGGGTCTATTTTTATGAGTCGCAGCAGATTTTTTTCGGCTTTTTGCGTTTTATTCTCGGCAATATAGATTTTAGACAATATATAATAAGCATTCATATTGTCGGGATAATTTAATTTTATTATGTTCAGGTATAGTATTGCCGTTTTTAATTCTTTTTTGTAAATATAAAGGTTTGAAATAAATAAAAGGGCTTTTAAATTAAACGGGTCTTTTTTAAGAATAAATTTAAGAACCTCTATAGATTTCTCGAGGCTGTTATTTTCGGCTAATATTTTTGCCTTAAGCATTAAATACCGCGCATCGTTTTTTGTTAAATTTTTGCTTAATTTAATCTTTTTTAATTTTATGGCAAGGTTAATGCGGGATAAAGATTTCTCATACTCTTTATTCTTAAAATAAGCTTTCGAAAGAATGTAATTCCAGTAATCGTTATTTATTTTTTGTGTTTCTTTTTTAAAATATTTTATTGCGCGGACATAATCGCCGTTATTATAATAAATAAAGCCGGTAACCAGATTATTAATGTTTTTTGAATTTAAAGATTTAAAAGGCGCCGGTTTTGCCTCTGCGCCGAAGGAAGAATTAAAGATGCCCTCCGTAAAAGATGAAAATAGAAATACGCTCACAACAAACAAAAGCAGCCATTTCACTTTTTTAAATCTTTTGCTTTTAAGTCTTTCGATAAAAGAATGAAAAATTCCGTATTTCCTTTTTTCCCTTTTATGCATGATTTTTTTACTCCAATAGTCGTGAGGTTTAATTTTTTTGAAAATTCTATTATATCATCCGTAATTAATTTGTGTATGTTTTCATCCTTTACGATACCTTTTTTAAGGATATTTTTATTTTCTGCTTCAAACTGAGGTTTTATCAATGAAAGTATCAAGCCGCCGTCTTTTAAAAATTTCGGAATATGGGGAAAAACTTTTTTTAGCGATATAAACGATACATCGCATACTGCTAAGTCAAGTTTTTCGCCTATTTCTTCAAATGGGAGATATTTTATATTTATATTTTCAAGGTTTTTAATTTTACTGTTATTTCTAATGGAATAGTGGAGCTGCCCGTATCCTACATCAATACAATATACAAAATCCGCTCCTTCTTTTAAAAGGCAATCCGTGAATCCCCCGGTTGAAGCACCTATATCTATAACCCTTTTACCTTTTACATCTAAGTTAAAGTCGGTTAACGCGCCTTTTAATTTTAACCCGCCTCTTGAGACATAAGGGTTTGTTTCTTTAATAGTTATACTGCTTTCGGGGGCGACTAATGTTCCGGGCTTTGTGCAGATATTTCCATTTACTGATACCTTGCCCTCCATTATTAATGACGATGCCCTGGTTCTGGTCAAAGAATGCGCAGGCGAGGTATCAGAAAGAAGAATATCTAATCGTAATTTTTTCACTGTTTATATTAAAAAAAAGATTTATAGAATTGCTAAGTCCTTCATAGGAAAACCCGGCATTGGCAAGAAGTTCTTTTCTTGAACCGTGCGGGATGTAGCTATTCTTAAGCGATAATATTTTGTACTCCATATTTAACATGGAAGTATTCTGGCTCAGGATGGTCAGGAGTTTAGAGCCAAACCCCGAATATTCGACATTTTCTTCCACCGTCATAATCTTTTTAGCCTTTTTTATTTTATTTATCAGTTTATTAGAGATTGGAGATATAAACCTTGCATTAATCAGTCCTATCTTACGGCTCTCATCCGTTATATTTTCGTTTATTTTGCATAGTATATTTTTTATAATTTCGGTATGAGGGGCGCCAAGGCTGATTATAATGTTTTCGCCGTAATTTTGCAGAACCTCGAATTCACCCTCATTTATTATTGCAACTTTGTCTATATCCGGCGCTTCAAAATAGGGGATTTCGATTTTTGGGTATCTTATTGCAACAGGTTTATTGTATAAAAGTGCGCTTTTAACCATTTGCATAAGTTCATATTCATCTTTTGGAGACATAAAGATAAGATTCGGGATATAATTTAAAAAAGAAATATCGAATAGTCCCTGGTGCGTTGCCCCATCTTCTCCTGCAATGCCCGCCCTGTCGATGCAGAATACCACGGGAAGATTTTGAAGGCATATATCGTGTATTATCTGGTCTAAAGAGCGCTGAAGGAAGGTTGAATATATAAATACAAAAGGTTTCGATCCGGATGTGGCGGAACCCGCGGCAAAGGTCGCCGCATGCTCTTCGGCTATTCCGACATCGAAAAACCTTTCGGGGAAAATCTTGGAAAACTTTGAAAGACCGGTGCCATCCGGCATTGCCGCAGTAATAGCTATTATTTTATCGTCATTTTTTGCAAGGTTTACTAAAAAGTTTGATGCAGCCTCGCCGTAAGTAATATTACCCGTCTTTTTAAGGGTCAGTCCCGTATTTTTGTCAAAAGCCGAGATTCCGTGAAATAAAGACGGGTTTTTTTCCGACGGTTCATAGCCCTTTCCTTTTTGCGTTATAATATGCAGGAGTATCGGTTTTTTTATTTTTTTTATATTTTCGAATGTGTCCAAAAGATTAGGTATATTATGTCCGTCTATCGGGCCTATGTAGGTGAAGCCAAGTTCTTCGAATATAATTCCGGGAACTATCAAGTTTTTAAAAGACTCCTCTAATTTTGAAGCAAGCCTTGCAACCTGGCTTCCGAATAGCGGAATGGATTTTAATAATTTTTCGACATCGCTTCTAAAACTTTGATAAAAATCTCCGCTCATTATTTTGTTAAGATAGTTTGAAATTGCCCCGACATTTTTTGAAATGGACATTTCATTATCGTTTAAAATTACCACGATGTCTTTTTTTAACGCTCCTGCGTGATTTAAGCCTTCAAGGGCAATGCCGTTAGATATCGAGGCGTCGCCTATTACCGCTATAACCCTGCCGGCATCGTCTTTTTTTGACAAATCTTGTGCGACGCTTATGCCGAGGGCGGCAGATATGGAAGTTCCCGCATGCCCTGTTCCAAAAAAGTCGTATTTGCTTTCGCTTATGGACGGAAATCCCGAGATGCCGCCCAATTTTCTGATAGTTGCAAAATTATCTTTTCTGCCGGTAAGGATCTTATACGAATATGATTGATGCCCTACATCCCATATTATTTTATCGGAATTTTCCATATCGAATGACTTCAAAAGGGCAAGGGTAAGTTCCACGACCCCCAAACTTGACGCAAGGTGTCCGCCATTTTTCGAGCAAGTGGATATTATTTCCTCCCTGAGTTCTTTAGCAAGAACTTTAAGGTCTTCGATGTGTAAAGCCTTCACATCACCTGGTTTTTCTATCTTATCTAAAATCATGGCAGTCAATTTATTCTATTTGTGAGATAATATGTAAATTCTATTAAAGTATCGGGTTTAGCGCCGGTTTTATTAAGGTAAAACAGCGCTTTTTCATTGTATTCTTTAATTAATTCATAGGTTTTTTCGAGCCCTATATTTTCAACGACGGTGAATTTCTTATTTGTTTTATCTATGCCTGTCGTTTTTCCAATAATTTCCTTATCCCCGGTAATGCCAAGGACATCGTCGATAGTTTGAAAGGCAAGACCTAAGTATGAGCCGAATTTTTTAAAATTATCGATAATCGAATAATCCCCCCCAGCCAGAATTGCGCCCATTGCGCAAGCTGCTCCGATTAGGCTTGCCGTTTTGCTTTTATTTATATATTCAATATTTTCGAAATCTAAAGGCGTTCCAAATGAATTGACATCGAGAAATTGCCCCCCCGCCAGACCCCCGGCGCCCGAGGCATAAGAAAGTTCCCGTATTATTTCGACAATTTTTTTTGGATCAAATCCTTCGGTGTATTCTATATCGGAAAGGATAACGAATGCTTCGGTAAGAAGAGCGTCTCCGGCAAGTATTGCCGAGGCTTCTCCGAATACTATATGATTTGTGGGTTTTCCTCTTCTTAAATTATCGTTGTCCATTGCGGGAAGATCGTCATGTATTAAAGAATAGGAGTGTATTAATTCAAGGGACGAGGCAAAAGGAATAAGTCTTTTTTTGTCTAAAAAACCAAGGCTTTCTGCGGTAATTAAAAAAATCACGGGCCTGATTCTTTTCCCGGGCGTAGCTAAAGTATATAGCATTGCGTCGTTAAGCGAAAATTTATTATGGGGAAATTTTTTATTATACGCTTTTTTATCGAAGTGAGTTTTTAGAAAGCCGTTAATTAAATTTTTATTTTCCTCGATATATTTTTCTATGTCGGTCATATTTTTCGTAGGTAAATCGTATATAGTTATCTCTTTAGTCTATTTCAAGGGGTTTTGCCGATAAGGATGAGGTGAGCGGGGCGCGAGCCGCGGTTCGCCGGTCCAAAGACTGCTCGCCCGTATCGTTATTTTTTGCGGTCAGTTCTTCAACTTTCTTTTCTGCCGACTCAAGCTTTTTCAATAAGTAATTGGAGTATTTGATGCCTTCTTCATAGACTTTAATCGCCTCTTCGAGGCCAAGATCGCCGCCTTCCAGACTTGAAACATTACCCTCCAATTTTTTAAGGGCTTCTTCGAAAGTCAAATTATTTAAACCATTTATATCTTTTTCTGCCATAGCAATAATTATAAAATAAAAGCTAAAAATTATCAATAAAACTTTTAATAAAAAAGATATTGAAAAAAATAAATCTATTTTGTATTATTAAATTAATATTAATTTTTTAAATAAGTAAAGCAAGTAAACGGTTAAATAAACTTAGGGGGCAAAAATGCTAACGCTTGGCTCTTTTATAACTCTTAAAAATCTTTTTTATGTATTGGTTTTGCTTGGCGCGGTAATAATGTTCTCGAATATGCTTATAGCGGCCTCTTTAAAGAACAAAATACCAGGGGGATTTGTAGGAAAATGGCTTCTGATAATGTGGTTCTTTATGTTTTTTTTCTTTTTGGCGGAAGCGGGCGCGTTCTTTTTTATCACCTCCCTTAATAACATAAATTTATCTTATTTTCTTATCGGCTTAGTTTTATTTTTCGGTTCCGTTTTTGTGGCAGTGGTTAATAGATTTGTTTACCATTTAATTAAAGAATTGGCGTTAGATAAATAAAGGCGGCATTAAGGATTATGACTTATAACTTTAGAGACCATTTAAGGTAGGGACGGATTATTATGGATGTAAAGGGAAATATAACAAATCTTGAACTCTTCGATGTTTTAAGGTTTTTGGAGATTTCCAAAAAAACGGGAGTGTTAAACCTTCGCTTTGAAAATTTTGCCTCCAAACTTTTCATAAAAGACGGCATGTTATATTTTCTTTCAATTTCCGACAACTCGATCCTGGAAAAATTGGTTATGAAATTACTTAATCTCGATAAGCAAAATTATCTGCAGATGCTTGAAAAATACAGAACATATTACAAGACAACCGCGGGCTTCGATATATATTTTTTTAAATCGGATGCGATACCCAAGGGCAAAGAGCATGAATTCACATCTAACTACATATCGGAAACCTTGAATTATATACTGTTTTTAACCAACGGAGAATTTGCTTTTGACGAAAAGACTTTGCCCGATGTTATAAATTTTGCTTCCCCGATGAATTTTTTGCCGGTCCTTACCGGCTGCAAAAAAAGAAGAGACGAACTTGCGGTGATGACAAAGGTTATTCCGTCCAAAAATTATGTTCCCGTCGTTGTGCCGAATAGAAGCGGTAATTTAAGGCCGCTTTCATTAACCCCCGCTCTCTGGAACATACTTTCCCTTGTCGATGGGAGAAGAAGCATAAATCAGATTATTGCATTATCTATCGAAAATGATTTTTTTGTTTTAAAAACCATTTATAACCTGTTGCAAAGCGGCTACATCGAGCTTGAGCCTCCCCAGAATGAAGGAGTTAAAAACACCGATGTTATCAACTCCATAAAAAAAATATTAAAGGAACAATTGGGCAATAAGGCCGATAAAATACCCGTAAATTTTAACGGCATAAAGCTGGATAAGGAATCTTTAACGAAGGCGGTGCAGGATATCGAAAGGTATGTTTACATGTTTATAGACGATAAAAAGGCCGCAAAAATCGATTATCTTTTGAAGCAGTTATTAATGGGCATTTGATATGGAAATACAAAAAGATTTTAATCTTTTTGTCCGCCCGCTTTTCGCAGGTATTTTCGGTTATAATATAAAATATTCCCTTTCCCCGTTAATACACAGCAGAATGTCGAAACTTTCAAATGTAAACCTCTGTTACGGCAGTTTCGATATTCCCCCAAAAACCTTCGGAACCGCATTTAACGGGTTTAAAAGCCTTAAATTCAAAGGCGCCAATATTACCCAGCCTTATAAAATAGAGGTATTAAATTATATAGAGCATTTAAGCTTTGAGGCCGAACTGATCGGGGCAGTCAATACCGTTAATCTTGAGGATGACGGTTTTTACAAGGGTTATAATACCGATACAACCGGCTTTACAAAAAGCGTCGGATACGAATTTGAGATAGAACTCCAAAATAAAAATGCCATAATTTTGGGTGCGGGCGGGGCTTCGAGAGCCGTTTTATATTCGCTGATAAAAGAGGGCGCGCAAGAGATTCTAATAATAAACCGCAATAAAGACAATGCAAAAAAACTCTTTAAGGAAGCAAATTTATGGAAAGGCCTTTTAAAGTCGAATTCCGAAGTTTTTTATTCAGGTTTTAACTTAACGGGGATTTCGGGTGATAAATGTTTTGAAAAGTGTGATATTATTATTAATACCATAACGCCGTCGGAGGGCAGCTTTGAATTAATTAAGTCCCTTCCCTTAAAATCTTTAAGCAGCAAATCTTTTGCTATGGATATTTCTTATAACCCGCCTTTAACAGCGTTTCTTGAGCTTTTAAACGGCAAGGTCGTAAAATCTGCCAATGGTTTATCCATGCTGCTTCTTCAGGCGATAGAAAGTTTTTACATATGGACGGGACACAGGATTGATTTGAGCGCGCTTAAAAGCGCATTATAAAATTTGTTTCTATATGGTATTTTATATGGTAAAATAAAACAGTGAATTCAACCTTAAAAAAAGGTTTGGGTATGGATAACGACTTTATGCCGCTTAACAAATATCCCGGCGATAAACTTGGCGAAATTTTAATAAAGCGGGGGATTGCAAAAAGGGATGATGTATCCAATGCTTTATTAATACAAGAAAGAATACGCTCAGGCCTTGCAAAAGGCGAAAAAGTTCAGGATCTAAAACTGGGCGAGATTCTTGTAAAAAACGGAGTTATAACTATGGATGAATTAAGCAAAGCTCTTGACGAACAGAGGCGGGTCGGAGGCAGCATCGGCAGACAGCTTACAAAGTTGGGATTCCTAAAGGATTCCGAATTAGTTTCTTTTTTATCCAAAGAATTTGGCGCGGCAACGGTCAGCCTGCTTGACGGGGAAATACCCGAAAGCGTCGTAAAACTCATCCCGCCGGATTTAGCCGTCAGGTATCAGGTTGTTCCCTTTAAAAGACAGGGGAATACGCTGTATCTCGCGGTATCTGATCCCACAAAGGTGGGAGCGCTCGACGATATAAAGTTTTTAACCGGCCTTAATGTTGAGGTCGTTGTTTCCTCCGAAAGCGAAATTGCCCAGGCGTTATCGAAATATTACAATGCTTCTACTATACTGACGGAAAATAAAGATTATTTAAATTCGATAGCTATCGAAGAAACTAACGAAGAGGTTGATATATCGGAACTTCAGAGGTCGTCTTCGGACCAGCCCGTTATTAAATTTGTCAACAAGGTTCTTTTTGATGCCGTAAAAATCGGCGCAAGCGATGTTCACGCAGAACCGTACGAATCCGTCGTGAGATTCAGATATCGAATAGACGGTAAGCTAATTGAACAGATGAAGCTTCCCGGACAGCTCAAAAATCCTATTATTTCAAGATTAAAGATTATGTCCCAGATGGATATAGCGGAAAGAAGATTGCCGCAGGACGGACGCATAAAAGCTAAAATGGATGGTAAAGAGGTTGATATGAGGGTGTCGTGTCTTCCGACGCTATTTGGCGAAAAAATTGTTATAAGGATACTCGATAAATCTAATCTCCAACTCGATATGAGAAAGCTGGGCTTTTCGGAACCGCAGCTTTCCGATTTTAAAACCGCCATCCATAGACCTTACGGCATGATATTAGTAACCGGACCGACCGGTTCGGGTAAAACGACTACCCTTTACAGCGCGCTGTCGGATGTAAATAAAACCGATGTCAACATTTCGACGGCGGAGGACCCTGTCGAATATAATATTCAAGGAATCAATCAGGTACAGGTAAACGAAGAAATAGGCTTAACCTTTGCTCAGGCGTTAAGGTCTTTTTTAAGGCAGGATCCGGATGTAATTATGGTTGGGGAAATCAGGGATTTGGAAACAGCCGAGATTGCCGTTAAAGCCGCCTTGACAGGCCACCTGGTTCTTTCCACGATTCATACGAATAATGCGTCTTCCACGATATCGAGGCTTATAAATATGAAAGTCGAACCGTTTTTAGTTGCTTCAAGTTTAAATCTTATAATTGCCCAAAGGCTTATAAGAAAATTATGCAATGAGTGTAAAGAGGCCTATTACCCGGAAGTAAATGTTTTAAAAGGATTAGGGTTTACGGACGGCGAAATCCAGAGTAAGCGTTTTTATGCGGCAAAAGGGTGTTCCGTTTGCAATAAAACAGGATATAAAGGAAGAATAGCGATTTATGAAGTCCTTAATGTCAGGGATGAAATTAAAAATTTAATATATGAAAATGCAAACGAATTTGAAATAGAGAAACTTGCCATAAAAATGGGGATGAAGACACTGCGGCAGTCGGCAAAAGAAAAGTTTTTGGATGGTACTACATCGCTTTCGGAGATTATTCAATATATGGAAGGAGAGAATCTGGAATAAATAAATGGCTTGACATAAATTGACATAAATTGATATAAATAGTTATTATATAATATATAATAATTTAATGATTAACCCATACTTTTAAATTCCCCTTTTTTAAGGGGTGGTAGTAGGTGGATAAATAACGCTCTGAATTATTAAGCTTTTAAATTCCCCTTTTTTAAAAGGGGTGTCAGTCCGCCGTGGGCGGACTGACGGGGTATTTATAATTAAACTCTTCAATTTGTATAATATTAATTAATTAAATTTAAAAGGTTAATTATGCCGTCCATTGCGGATTTATTAAAAACGACTGTGGATCAAGGCGCTTCAGACCTTCATATAGCTGCGGGAACCCCTCCTCAAATCAGGCTGAGGGGATCGCTGGTTCCGTTGAACTACCCCATATTAACCCCATCCGATACCCAGGGTATCTGCTATAGCGTTATAACGGATTCACAGAAGAAAAAGTTCGAAGAAACTCATGAACTGGATTTTTCATTTAGCCAGAAGGATGTTTCGAGATTCAGGGGAAATTTATATTACGACAGAGGCGCCATTGCAGGCGCTTTTAGGGTTATACCGCATGAAATTCCCACCATGGATACATTAGGCCTTCCTCCCATGGTTAAAGAAATTATTAAAGCGCCGAGAGGACTCGTGCTTGTAACCGGTCCGACCGGTTCGGGTAAAACAACCACACTTGCCGCTATGATAGATGCGATAAACCTGGGCAGGCACGAGCACATAATAACGATAGAAGACCCGATAGAATATGTTTTTCCCCACAAAGGCTGCCTTGTCAACCAGAGAGAAATAGGCCAGGATTCGAGTAGTTTTGCCGAGGCTTTAAAACATATATTAAGGGAAGACCCCGATGTTGTTCTTGTAGGGGAAATCAGGGATATGGAGACAATGGAAGCGGCTCTTACAATTGCCGAAACAGGGCATCTTACATTTGGAACATTGCATACAAACTCCGCAGTTCAAACAATAAGCAGGGTTATAGATATATTCCCACCAAATCAGCAGCCCGAGGTCAGATCGTCGCTTTCGCTTTCGCTTGTGGCAGTTTTATCCCAAACGCTTATTCCCAGAATTGACAGTGCAGGAAGAGTGTTGGCCGCAGAGCTAATGATACCGAATGCTGCTATCAGAAATTTGATAAGGGAAAATAAAATTCACCAGATATACTCTCAACTTCAACTCGGGCAAGAAAAATATGGAATGCAGACATTGAACCAGGCATTAGCCTCATTGGTAAATAAGAGGATTATAAGCGAAGAGGATGCTTACAACAGGTCATCGGACACAGAAGAGTTAAAACAAGCGATAACTTCGGGGCTCACATCAAAAACGGGTATTAACGGGACAAATATGGGTATGTCCAAAGGCGAAGCATTCATAAGCACCCCCGGAGGCGGCAAGCATGGGCAAGCCTTCGACAAACCGTTTGCAGGCATAGATTTTAGTAAACTATAATATATAAATATATAATAATAAAATTATCATCTCTTTTAAATTCCCCTTTTTTAAGGGGTGGTAGTAGGTGGATAAATAACGCTCTGAATTATTAAGCTTTTAAATTCCCCTTTTTTTAAAAGGGGTGTCATTTTGCCTTAAGGCAAAATGACGGGGTATTTATAATCAAACCCTTCGATCAGTATATCTGAACAGGGATAATGAAGGTGATGTAATTTAAAATGGCTATCTATCAATGGAAAGGCAAGCGGCGTTCAGGAGAGTATTTAAAAGGGGAAATTACCGCCCCAGACCCCCGGTTTGTCGCCGAAGAACTTAGAAAAATGGATATTTACCCCATAAATATCGGAAAGAAGAATGAGTTTTTTACCCTAAGCCTTCAAGGGACAAAAGAAATCAGTCCTAAAACCAAAATTAGCGATAATAACCTGATTGTTTTTACAAGGCAGTTTTCCTCGCTGATAGACTCCGGCGTTCCAATTCTTCAGGGTTTAACTATAATGATAGAACAGCAAAAAAATAAAGAATTAAAAGGGATACTGCTTAAGATAAAAGAAAGTATCGAGAATGGCGCATCTTTATCGGATAGCCTTAGAAAATTTCCCCGGGTTTTTAACGACCTGTATGTAAATCTTGTTGAAGCAGGCGAAAAGGGCGGTGTTTTAGACAGGGTTTTTAAAAGATTATCGGTATATTTCGAAAAGATACTCAGGCTAAAAAGGAAAATAAAAGGGGCTATGATTTATCCTATAGTCGTATTAAGCGTTGCGGTGGCCGTCATTATCATACTAATGACATTCGTTATTCCCGTATTTGCCAATCTTTTTGCCAGCGTCGGCGCCAAACTTCCGGCGCTGACAAGGGATGTGATAGCATTTAGCGACTTTATGAGGGCGTATATTTTATACATAATAATAGCCATTGGAGCGCTTATATTTGGCTTAAGGTTTTACCATAAAAAGGAAAGCGGAAGGAGAAATATAGATCGTCTTTTCCTCAAGATACCGCTCATCGGCGTTTTGCTCAAAAAGGTTGCGATAGCAAGATTTGCAAGGACTCTTTCCACGATGGTCGAAAGCGGCGTTCCAATATTGGCAGGATTAGAAATTGTTTCCAAAACAAGCGGAAATAAAATCATCGAAGAATCGCTTATGCAAACTAAACAAGATGTTTCCGCAGGCGCTCCTCTTTCGACAGCCTTAAATAAAACCAATTTATTCCCTCCGTTAGTAATTCAAATGATTATGGTTGGCGAAAAGACCGGAAACTTAGACGCCATGCTTGCCAAAGTTGCCGATTATTACGATGAAGAGGTTGATAATGCCGTTACCAATTTAACCCAGATGTTAGAACCGGCATTAATCATATTTCTCGGAATAGTCGTAGGAACGCTTGTTGTTGCAATGTATTTGCCTATATTTAATCTTGGAAAAGCTATTAAAGGGTAACAAATAATTAACCGGCATACGGTTAGCTTTATATGGCAGGTTCAATCTTAGATGATTACGAAAAAATTTATGAAAAACTTAAATTTATAATAATATTTAGGCCGCTTGCCTCTTCCGTTATAATACTCGCGTATATTTTAACCCGCTTTAATAATCTTTACAGTTATAAAAATATTGCATATTTTTTAGTAATTACCTTAGTTTGCTTATCATTCCTTTATTTTGGAATATTGCAATATTTAAAAAAAAGAGAAAACTTTCAATTTTTAAAATATTTTGGTTTTATTCAACTTTTTATCGATCTTGCTTTTATATCCATAATAGTATTATTTAACGGGGGGTTAAACAGTAAATTAATTTTTTTATATTATTTATTAATATTAATCGGCGGATTTATTTTTTTAAGGCTTGGAGCGTTGGTATTTTCTATCGCCTCTTCGATTGCCATCGGGCTTTTGGCAGACCTTCAATATTATTTTAATTTTCGATACCACTTTTTCTTTGCAGCCAATCCAGATAAACTGCTATTTTTGACGAGCATTAACATACTGGGGGTTTTAATATTCGGTTCGCTTTTACATCACTTTTCAGGGGGAATGAGAATTTTAAGTAAAAAGATAGTGGAAAGAGATGAATTTATAAAAAATTCACAAAATTTTAACAGGGAATTAATAAACGGTTTTTCCCAGGGGGTCATTGTTCTTGACGATAATTATATGATAGTTTTTATAAATAAAGCGGCTGTCCAGATTTTAAATTTAGATCATTTTAATCAGGTATTTTTAAATAAGGCGGGTGTTTTATTTAATTTTAATCTCCATATCAGGGATATTTTAGATAACTTTCCTCTCCTTGTTTTAAATGGGGGCAATGAAAAATATGATATAAGGTATGCAAATAAAAACAATGAACTAAAAAGATTTGAGGTAAGGCATCAAGGTAAGATTTTAGGGTTCGCCTATACGGAGTTTGCTAATTATAAAAATTTTCCGGGAAAATTTATGCTGTTATTCAGGGATATTACCTTTATGAAGCAGGTGGAAATGGAATCAAAAATAAACGAGGGTTTAATGACCGCGGGCAAGTTTGCGGGGTGGCTCGCCCACGAAGTAAGAAACCCTCTTTTTGCCATAAATACATCGGTAGATATTTTAAATTCGCAAACTTTGGATTATAATGGCGATGATTATAAAAAATTAATAAGCATTATAAAGACGGAAGCGCTAAGGCTCAATAACTTAGTAAATGACTTTTTAGGTTTTGCGAAGATAAAATCAAAAAATATCGGCTGCAATAAAGGCAATTATGAGAATTTTAATCTTTTTGCAATGGTTAACGATTTAATATCCAGGTTTTACGATTCATCGAAAAATAATGCGGGCAATAAAATGAAAATAAATATATACAATAGGATTAACTCTGACATAGCTGTCTTTTCCGAAAAGCACAGGGTTCACCAGATATTTGTCAATATTTTCCAAAATGCCGTGCAGTCCGTGCAAAAAAAGGAAATTAAAAATGGGGTAAGCATTATAAGATTCGGTTCTAAAATAATAGAAAATAAGGATGGGAAAAAGCAACTTTTGGTATATTTGGCCGATAACGGAGAGGGGATGGATGACTTTACGCTAAAAAATATATTCAAGCCGCTTTTTACAACGAAAGAAGACGGGTATGGCCTTGGCCTATCCATTGTTTACTCTATACTTGAAAATCTTAACGGCGAAATAAAAGCCCTGAGCAAGACCAATAAAGGAACATTAATAAAAATAACGATACCTATTTAACCTGTATTCAAATTTTTAAATATGAACGAACGGTTTATAACCTTGGATAGCCCAAAGAAAAAAATATTGCTCATAGACGATGAAAAATCGATACTGGATTCCTTAAAGATACTGCTTACCTTTGAAGGCTATGATGTTGCCGCCGCCGAAAGCGTGAACCAGGCTATAAAATTTTTAGAGGAAGAAGATTTTAATCTTATCGTTTCCGATGTAAGAATGCCTGGAATATCGGGATTAGATTTTGTTGAGTTTTTTAAAAAAACGAGGCAGAATTTAAACTCTAAACTGCTGCCGATAATATTGATGACCGCCTATTCCGATGTCAAAACCGGGGTAGAGGCTATTAAACAAGGGGTTTTCGATTACATAACCAAGCCTTTCGATAATGAAGAGTTTAAAATTATCGTTAGGAGGGCGCTGGATTATTTCAGGGCTTTTGAAGAATTGAACGCCATCAAAAGCGCTGAAACTATAAGGGGAGGGATAAAGGGAGAATCTAAAATTATAAAAAATATTTTAAATGAGATAGCCCGCGTTTCTTTAAATTTTAATACCATTCTTATCACAGGGGAATCCGGCACGGGAAAAGAATTAGCCGCAAGGCTGATTCATGAGATTTATTCTAAAGATAACGGGACACAAAAAAATGTTCCATTTGTCCCCGTAAATTTAGCCGCTATTCCGGAAAATCTTGTCGAAAGCGAATTATTCGGCTATGTTAAGGGCGCTTTTACCGGTGCGGAAACAAATAAAATCGGCCTGATACAATATGCCGATAACGGGATTATTTTTCTTGACGAGATAGGAGATTTGTCATTGCCGTTGCAGGTAAAGTTATTAAGGGTTTTGCAGGAGAAGTCGTATAGGAAATTAGGGTCGAACAAAGAAGAATTTATGACTACAAAGATAATTGCCGCCACAAATAAAGACCTGAATATTTTGGTTTCTTCCGGTAAATTTAGGGATGATTTATATTTCAGGTTAAATCGGGTAAACATAAAAATGCCTCCGTTAAGGGAGCACAAAGAGGATATTCCTATTTTAGCGTCATATTTTATAAAGAGGTTTTCAAAATCGATAAATTCTATATCGCCGGAAGGGGTATCATTACTTATGGATTACGATTACCCCGGTAATGTAAGGGAACTTGAAAATATTATAGAAAGGGCATGCATTTACTGTGAAGGCGGCGATAAAAACCTTTCGCCTATGGAGATAGGCGAAAATTGTTTTCCCGATTATATTTTTAAAAAGGATAATAATAAAAACATAAATAACGATTTCGAAGGCGAATACCTTGCAAAAATAATCGAAATATTTGACCATCTTAATCATGAAAAAAAGTTATCACTGCCTAATTTCATTAAAAATATCGAAAAAACTATCGTAAAAGACAGGATAAAAAAGGATAATTCCAGGCTGGATGCCGCAAAGAGCCTTGGTTTGTCTTTAAGGTCTTTAAGGTATATATTATCAAAAATGGATTAACCGTGAACTACTTAATCGTTGCCGAATATAACGGCTTAAACTACAACGGCTGGCAGAGCCAGAATAATCCCAAAAAATCAGGGAATGTTAAGACCATCGAAAGCGAACTCTTAGAGGCTATCAATATAGTAACAAAATTTAATCCAAAATTGTTTGTTTCGGGAAGAACCGATGCGGGCGTTCATGCCCTGAATCAAGTTGCCAATTTTAAACTCCCCTTTTATTATGATATAGTTAAGTTAAAGGCATCTCTAAACGGGATTCTTCCGCCCGATATATCCATAAAAAACATAGAGATTGTTCATGATTCTTTTCATTCGACTATCGATGCCGTTTCCAAAACATATTTATATAAAATAAATTCGGGGTTTAAGAGCTCTTTATTATCCGGTTATTCGTGGTTCGTTAAAGAAAAATTAAATTTGGAACTTATGAAAGAAGCCGCAAAAATTTTTATAGGCAGAAACAATTTTATTAATTTTACCAAAAAAGAAAAAGAAAGACATTCAGTTAATTATCACAGGGTAATCAATGATATAAGAATATGTCAAAAAAATTACGGTTTCGATATATTTGTCGAGGGAGAAGGTTTTTTGAGACATATGGTTAGAAGGATTGTCGGCGCTATAATTGCCTGCGGCAGCGGCAAGGCAAACACGGGGCATATAGCAGATATGCTGAATGGAAAAAGTTTGGCGGGAGAGGCGCTTAATGCCCCGCCTTACGGGCTTTTTTTATACTCGGTAAAATACAGGCATAAAAATTATTGTTGATATTTTATTAAATTTTATTTATAATTTATTAGATAAGTATATACAAATTTTGTAATTTGTCTTATTTTTATATTTTACTGTTTTTTATATAAAAGTGGGTTTTACCCGCTTTTTTTGTTTTATGCACGATAATTTGATAAAAGATATCGAAAAACTGACAGAGGATATCGTTATTTATTACGGATGTTATCTTGTCGGCATTGTGTTTGCTCCGGCAAGAAGGGATAGCGGGGTAATTTTAAGGGTTTATGTCGATGCCGAAGAAGGGGTTAACATATCCCAGTTGACCGATATCTCAAAAGAATTAAGTATGATATTAGATGTCAAAGATTTGATAAAATTTAAATACACCCTTGAAGTTTCTTCTCCAGGCATCAACAAGATCATTTTAAAGTTTAACGATTATGAAAAATATAAGGGGAAAAGAGTAAAAATATCCCTGCGAAAAAAAATTGGCGGAAGGGTAAATTTGATGGGAAAAATAATCGATGTGGAAAATAGCGGATCAGATGAAAGCTCTTCCATAAAAATATTCGACGAAATCGAAAATAAAACACAAATTGTTCCCTTCATTCAAATTAAAAAGGGAAATTTACTAATTGTATAAAATATATAAATTAATTATTTAATATTTAAGGAGTTTAGAAGTGTCTCAACTTGTCATAAATGACCTTAGTTTGGTAATAGACCAGGTCTCCAAAGATAAAAATATCGACCGCTCTTTAGTTATCGAGGCTTTAGAGCAAGCAATACTTGCTATTGCCAGAAAAAATCTGGGTACAGGATATGATCTGGAGGCGCATTATACCGAAGAGACGGGAGAAATAGAGGTGTTTATGTTCAAGCAGGTGGTGGATGAGGTTAAAAACCCCAGAACAGAAATCTCTGTTGAAGATGCGGTTAAAAATGACCCCGATGCCATTGTTGGAGACAGTCTTGGACTTAAAGTAGAAAAAAATATTTACGGCAGGATAGAAGCGCAGGTCGCAAAGCAGGTTATCTTTCAAAAAATAAAAGAAATAGAACATAAAAATATTTTTGACGAGTTTAATGAACGAAAAGGTGAAATTGTAAGCGGCCTTGTCAGAAAGGTTGAAAAATCGATGATAATAGTCGATTTGGGAAAAACGGAGGCGATTTTACCCAAACAAGAGCAAATATACAGCGAAACATACAAGCCAAACGATAGAATAAGGGCAGTATTATCGAACATTAAAATGGAAAAAGGGGGACCAAAACTTATTCTTTCCCGCGCTTCCGATGAATTTTTAATGAAGCTTTTTGAATTGGAAGTGCCGGAAATTTACGACGACGTCGTTAAAATCGTCAGGGTAGCGAGAGCCCCGGGGTTCAGGTCTAAAATTGCGGTTTCTACATCGGATAAAGATGTTGATCCTGTCGGCGCATGCGTCGGCATAAAGGGGTTTAGAATACAGAGCATAATTAATGAATTAAAGGGAGAAAAGATTGACATTATTCCTTATTCCGATAATCCTGCAAAATTGGTAGTAAATGCGTTAAGCCCTGCCGAAGTTTCCAAAGTTGCCGTTAACGAGGACACAAAAACAATTACCGTTATAGTTCCCGATGACCAGCTTGCTCTTGCGATTGGAAAGCAGGGACAAAATGTCAGGCTTGCAACAAAAATCACCGATTATAAGATAGATATTAACAGCGAATCGAAGGCCGGCAAAAAGGACCAGTCGGCATACAAGGCTCTTATGGATATACCGGGGGTTGGCGATATTATAGCAAAACTATTATATCAGAGCGGCTATGGTTCTGTTGAAGAGGTAGCAAATGCTTCTGTTCCCGAATTGGCCAAGGCTATTTCGGTAGATGAAAAGAAGGCTGAAAAAATTATAAATTCTGCCGGCGAATTTCTTGCCAGAATAAAATCGGATATGGAGCTTAAAGAAAAGATAGATAAGGAAATTAATTAAAAATATTATGAATATGAAGGATGTAGTAAAGGCGGAAGAAAAAAAAATGGAAGAAAGAAGGGTATCAAAAGGCGTAATCAGGAGAAGGGCAAGCAAGGTTGAGGAAGCTGAAATTACAGTTTCCCCTGCCGCACCGACAATTTCCGCAGAACCTTCGGTTTCCGCTGAAAAGGTTTCGCAGGAAGCGTCCAAAGCCGCGTTGCAAACAGAAAAAGCCGTTAAACCTGAGACTGCCAAGGAACCCGCAGCCATGTCTGCGGCGGATAAAAGTCCGGTTTCGAAACAGGATTTAAAAAAACAAAAGCCTGCCAAAGATAATGTTGCCGCGTTTAAAAAGGGTAATGAAAAAAAAGAACCCAAAACGCGCGCAGTCGGCGCAGGCGATGTATTAAGCGTGGTAAAGACTTTAGATATAGATAAGGTAAAACATATAGCCGAAGAAAGCTTAGAAAATCCGGTATCCCAAAAAAAAATAGGAAAAAAAGACGAATTTAAGAAAGTATCCCCTATAAAGTATAACAAAAACGAAAAATTCGTGGATACATCCGAAGAGAGTGAATATTTTGCCCGCAGAAGGCATAAAAAAAGGTTTAAGTCGAATAGAGGGGTGGGGCAGGTTTCGCAATTACAGCAGGTTATACCCGAAAAAAGAGCTTCCAAAAAGGTAATCAAGATAAATACAGGTATAACCGTTAACGATTTATCACAGGCAATGGGGGTTAAGGCATCGGAGGTTATTAGAAAATTAATGGATGTCGGTATTATAACCACTATAAATCAAGCAATCGATATCGATGCGGCATCGCTTATTGCCACGGAATACGGCTATACTGTGGAAAATGTCAGCTTTAATGAGGCCTTTGCGTTGGAAGAGTCGCCGGATTCTCCCGAATCCCTTATGCATAGAGCTCCCGTTGTTACGGTTATGGGGCATGTCGATCATGGTAAAACCTCTTTGCTCGATGCTATCAGAAAAACAAATGTGACATCGAACGAAGCGGGAGGGATAACCCAGCATATAGGCGCTTATAGCGTTAAAGTCGATGACTCTATGGTAACATTTTTAGATACCCCCGGTCACGAGGCCTTTACGGAGATGAGGGCAAGGGGGGCAAGCATCACCGACATAGTTGTCCTTGTCGTTGCCGCCGATGACGGCGTTATGCCCCAAACCGTGGAAGCGATTAATCATGCAAAGGCGGCAAATGTTCCTATAATAGTTGCAATTAACAAAATAGACAAGCCCGGCGCAAATCCAGCTAAAATAAAAAATAGCCTGATGGAATTCGGTCTTGTTTCGGAAGACCTGGGCGGAAACACCCTCTATGCTAATGTTTCTGCCAAAACAGGAGAGGGGTTAAAGGAACTTCTTGAACTTATAATACTTCAGTCCGAAATTTTAGAATTAAAGGCAAATCCCGATAAACTGGCAAGAGGGACGGTAATCGAGGCAAAGCTCGACAAAGGGAGAGGACCCGTTGCCACCGTTTTGATACAGAGCGGGACTTTGCATGCGAATGATAGCGCCGTATGCGGCCTATATTATGTTAAGGTCAGGGCTATGGTAGATTACAAAGGGGCTAAGATTGAACAAGCAGGGCCGTCAACGCCTGTCGAGCTGTTTGGTCTTGAGGGGGTTCCCTCTCCCGGCGACAATTTTATCGCGTTAAAGGATGAAAAAGAGGCTAAGAGGATTAGTTTAGAAAGACAGTTAAAATATAGGGAGGTTGAATTAACTTCTACTGCCAAAACGACACTGGAAGGACTCTATTCAAAGATAAAATCGGGGGGCATCAAAGAATTAAGATTGATTGTGAAAACGGATGTTTCCGGTTCGATGGAGGCATTAATTCAATCTTTCAATAAGCTTTCGACCCCTAAAGTTAAAGTCAATGTTATCCATAGCGGCGCATCGGCAATTACCGAAAGCGATGTTATGCTTGCAAAAGCGACAAACTCGATAATAATAGCATTTAACGTTCGCCCCGAGCCAAAAGCATTGATTTTAAGCGAAAATGAAGGCATAGAAATACGCTACTACAATATTATTTATGATGCCGTCAAAGATATCAAAGATGCCATGGAAGGCCTTCTTACTCCCGTCGAAAAAGAGAAGATAACCGGCAAAGCCGAGGTAAGGGACGTATTTAGCGTTCCGAAAGTGGGGACGGTTGCCGGTTCTTTTGTATTGAGCGGGGTTATTAAAAGGTCTTCTAACGCCAGGCTTTTAAGGGATAATGTGGTAATCTATACCGGCCATATAAATTCACTTAAAAGGTTCAAAGAGGATGTTAAGGAGGTTCAGGTAAATTTTGAATGCGGGATACTTCTCGAAAATTTTAACGATATTAAGGTTGGAGACATAATAGAAGCTTACGAGATTGAATATATCAAGCAAACTCTTGAGTCTTCTTCCAATGAGTTATAATGGTTTATGGTGGAGGAGGGTGATAAGAATTTGATAGAGAGAAATAAAAGGGTTGGCGAGCTTATTGCCAGGGAAGTATCTCTGGCGCTTGAATTTAAGGTTAATGACAACAGGTTAAAAAATGTTACGATAATAGGCGCCGAAGCCTCAAAAGATTTAAAATTTTGTAAAATATTTTTTAGCGTCATTGGAACAGAAAAAGAAGTAAATAAAGCTCTTAGCGGATTTAAGAGTTCCAAAAATTTTATAAAAAAAGAGGTATTTTCCAAGGTGCTCTTAAGGGTTGTTCCAGAAATCACATTCGAGTATTACGGCGGGTTACAAAAGGCTTTTGAGATTAATCGGATAATAAACGAGCATAATTTGGCAAATGAGAAACCTATGCGGCCTAAAAATTAAGTATAATAATAAAAAGAGCAGGGGAATAAATTTGATTCATGAAATAAAAGAATATTCAAATGTGGATATAATAGACTTAAAAAATTCGACGAATGATATATTTCATATTATAGAGACATCTAAAAAGATTCTTATCGCAACCCATGAAAATCCTGAGGGCGACGCTATAAGTTCCGTTATTGCCGCAGCCCTATTTCTTCGTTCGTTAGATAAAGAGGTGTTTCTTTACAATAAGGATTCTATTCCAAATAACTTGAGATTTTTGCCATGGGCAGAGAAATTTTTAAATGAGTTTCCAAGAGAGCCTATCGATTTGCTTATCGTCGTCGATTGCGGAGAGTTTTCCCGTATCGGAGCTAAGTTTGAACAGCTTTCAGGTATAAATAGAATAATTAATATAGACCATCATTTTACTAATACGCGCTTTGGGCATTTAAACCTTGTAATACCTGATGCAAGTTCAACGGGGGAGATTCTTTTTTATCTTTTTTTATCTTATGCCGCTTATGAAAATAAAATCCCTTATTCTCCTTATGACAGCTTTCTAAATGGAAGATTAAACGAGCCGCTGCCATGCGATTTAGATGAAAGAAATAAAATTTTGTCTAAGATAAACGGCGAAATTGCATTAGCGTTATACACATCGATATTGACGGATACGGGTTCGTTTAATCTTCCATTTAGAAAGCTGTCATAAGGAGAATAAGGGATTTTATTTTCATAAGCGGCATAAGATAAAAAAAGATAAAAAAGAATCTCCCCCGTTGAACTTGCATCAGGTATTACAAGGTTTAAATGCCCAAAGCGCGTATTAGTAAAATGATGGTTGGAACTAAAAAGATGATTAACGATGTTCTTGAGAAGGCCGATGGACACAGGGTGAACGGGTTGTATGAAAATTTTGTCAATTATCCAAGGTCGATCCAGGGCGTAGAGATAGCAATATTTTTTAGAGAAGTATCCTTTAATGAATACAGGTTAAATTTCAGGTCTAAAAGTTATGCAAATGTTGCAAAAGTTGCCGAAAGATTTGGCGGCGGCGGACATAAGTTTGCTGCCGGATGCAAAGCCAGCGGTGATTTAAACGAGATTAAAAAAGAGGTATATAAATATTGCGAAGAGGTTTTGTAAATAAAGTATGAAAGCAGTTAAAAATAGCGATATTAACGGCATTCTTGTAATAGATAAACCAAAGGATATGACTTCCTTTAAAGTGGATTCCCTGATTAAAAAAGAGCTTAATTGCTTAAAGGTCGGTCACGCGGGGACGCTTGACCCTTTTGCAACTGGCGTGCTTCCTGTTCTTATAAACAAAGCGACAAGGCTGCAGGATAATCTTATTAATATTCCAAAATCATACGAAGGCGCTTTTAAAATCGGCGTAAGCACAAACACCCTTGATGTTTCGGGTATAGAAGCCGATAAAAAACAGGTGCCGGTTTCCGAAGTTGCAAATATAGCCGATTATTTAAGCAGGCTAAAAGGAGATTTTACTCAAAAGATTCCGATGTTTAGCGCAAAAAAGTTTAAGGGTGTGCCTTTATATAAATATGCGAGAAAAAATATCGATATAGGCAGTATATATGGCGATAAAAAGACAGGGGTTGTAAGTATTTATGATTTTGAAGTAAAGTCTTACGATAACACTTTCATATATTTTAAATGCAGTGTTTCGAAGGGAACCTATGTGAGAGCCATAGCGCAGGATATAATAGATAGATTCAATGTTCCTGCCCATTTGTTTAGCCTCAGAAGAACGAGCGCGGGCGGTTTTGATATTTATGAGGCTTTGCCTTTTGAATCGCTGACAAAGGGCGTAGATTTTATGATAGAAAATATTGTGCAGTTTCCACAGCCATAGGATTAATATTGATGATATGCCTTTAACAAAGTATAATAATATTTAATATATAATATCTGGAGGGGGTTAATTAAATGCCAATTTCAAAAGACGAAAAAAACACAATAATCGAGAAGTTTAAGACGCACAAAGGGGATTCAGGTTCCGTTGAGGTTCAGGTTGCGTTGCTCACATATCGCATTAATTTATTATCCGAACATTTTAAAAAATTTGCCAAGGACCATCATTCGAGAAGAGGACTTTTAAAAATGGTTTCGAGAAGAAGACATTTGCTTGATTATTTAAAAAGTAAAGATGAAGCAAGGTATAAAGCTCTTATAACTTCTCTTGAACTTCGCAAATAAATAATATAGATATATTTTATAAATAGTAAATTAATTTAATTAAATAATTCAATTTTAACGGTTTTAACGATTTTAGATTTGCAAAGGAGATACGATGGCAAGTTATGATGCGGTGAGGAGTTTTACGCTTGACGGAAAAAAAATAACTATTGAAACGGGAAGGCTTGCAAAACAGGCTTCCGGCAGTGCTTTAGTTACTATTGGGGATACCAAGGTCCTTGTTACGACATGTATCGATAAAAATATAAAAGAAGGGGTTGATTTTTTACCTCTGACGGTAAATTATGTGGAAAAATTTTATGCCGCGGGAAAAATTCCCGGAGGATTTTTTAAGAGAGAGGCAAGGCCATCCGAAAAGGAGGTTTTAACATCGAGATTTTTAGACAGGCCGATAAGGCCGCTTTTTCCCGATAACTATTTTTTTGACACCCAAATAATTGCCACGGTAATATCGATGGACCAGGAAAATGACCCCGATATGGCTGCCATGCTCGGTGTTTCGTTTTCATTGATGATTTCCGAATCCCCGTTTAACGGACCCACTGCCGGCGTGAGAGTAGCAAGGGTAAACGGCGCTTTTATTGCAAATCCTACTTATAAAGAACTTGAAAGCAGCGACACATTTCTTATAATAGCCGGTTCAAAAGATGCCGTGACAATGGTGGAAGGAAGCTTTAACGAGCTTGGCGAGGAGGAACTTCTTTCGGCAATAGAATTTGGACATAATAAAATTAAAGAGCTGATAGAATTTCAAAACTCTATCCTTTCGGAAATCAGCGTTAATAAAATAAGCCTAAAACCGATAGAGATTCCTGATGGGTTATACGAAAAGGTTAAAGAAATTGTCAATGATGACTTGTCGAAAGCCTTGCAAATATCTACAAAACAGGAAAGAAGCGAGAAGGTAGCAAGTCTTAATTTAAAAGTTATCGAATTGCTTCAAGAATCACACCCGGGGCAAGAAGCCTTGATTAACCATATATTCGAATCTATCCAAAAGGATCTGTTAAGAAGCAGGGTTCTTAATGAAGGACTGAGGGTTGACGGAAGGGGATTAAGGGATATCAGGCCGATTAGTTGTTCCGTTAATGAGCTTCCTATGGCTCACGGAAGCGCCGTTTTTACAAGAGGAGAGACACAGGCGCTTGTTGTTGCAACCCTTGGCACAAAATTTGACGAACAGATTGTCGATGCGCCTGAAAAAGAGTCCGTTAAAAGATTTATGCTTCATTATAATTTCCCTCCGTTCTCCGTCGGCGAGGTTTCGCCTTTAAGGTCGCCTGGCAGAAGGGAGATAGGTCACGGTTCTCTGGGGGAAAAGGCTTTAAGATATATTATACCTTCTTTCGAGGAATTTCCTTATACCATAAGGGTTGTGTCCGAGATACTTGAATCTAACGGTTCTTCTTCCCAGGCTACGATTTGCGGAGGAACTTTATCTTTAATGGACGCAGGCGTTCCGATAAAGGCTCCCGTTGCAGGGATTGCCATGGGGCTTATAAAAGAAGGGGATAAAGTTGCGATTCTTTCCGATATTTTGGGGGACGAAGACCATCTTGGAGATATGGATTTTAAAGTGGCAGGTACAGAAAACGGGGTTACGGCGCTTCAAATGGATATTAAAATTTCGGGCGTTACGAAAGAGGTTTTAAGGCATGCGCTTTTACAGGCCAAAGAAGGCCGTTTACATATACTAAATATTATGCTAAAGACAATCTCCGCGCCAAAAAAAGAGCTGGCGCAAAATGCTCCCAGAATCGTTACAATAGTGGTTAAACCGGAAAAGGTAAGGGAGGTCATCGGCCAGGGCGGAAAGGTTATTAAAGGAATAATCGAAAAAACGGGCGCGCGTGTCGATATCGAAGATTCAGGAAAGGTTACGATTTCTTCGGCAAACAGGGATGCGTTGGATCTTGCAATAGGAATGGTTAACGATATAGTGCAAGAGGCGGAGATTGGCAAAATTTATTATGGCAAGGTTAGAAAAATAATGGATTTTGGAGCTTTTGTGGAGATATTTCCCGGAACGGACGGGCTTGTCCATATCTCTCAAATCGATGTCAAAAGGGTCGAAAAGGTGACGGATGTTTTAAGAGAGGGGGAAGAAATAAAAGTAAAGGTTATAGACATAGATAAAACTGGAAAAATAAAACTTTCCAGAAAAGAAACTTTATGAGAAACTTTCAAAAAGAAGAATTAAAATCGGGCATTACGCTGATAACCGAAAAAAAATCGTATTTTAATTCCGTTAGCATAGGATTGTGGGTTAAAACAGGCAGCGCTTATGAGCCTGCAAATTTAAACGGAATATCGCATTTTATAGAACATTTGCTTTTTAAGGGGACTAAAACCAGAACATATAAAGACATAAATAAAGAGATTGACTTGATGGGCGGGGCTTTAAATGCCTTTACCGGAACCGAGCTCACCTGTTTATATACCCGCGTTCTTTCGGAAAATTATGATAATGCAATTAGTCTTTTAATAGACCTCATGTTTAATTCATTATTTCCGCCCGATGAAGTAAATAAAGAAAAGGGGGTAATTTTGCAAGAAATATCCGGCGTTCAGGATGACCCCTTTGATTATTCTATGGAGCTTTTCCATAAAAATTTTTATGGAAATTCTTCCTTTGCCTATCCGATACTCGGAACCGAGGAAACCGTCAACAATCTCGACCGAAAAAAAATATTAGACTACTTTTATTTAAATTACAACCCTCGAAATGTGGTAATTTCAGTTGCCGGAAATTTTGACCATGGAGAAATCGTTAAGTGCATAGACAGGTACATGGACGCCGCCTCGGTAAACGGAGGTAAAAGTATTTTACCTGATAAGCCTGGAACGAATAAGAAGTACGGCGAATTTTTTCAGGAAAAGAATTTGGAGCAGACCCATTTTATTATCGGTCTAGATGGGATAAAAAAAACAGATGAAAATTATTACGCATTAGAAGTTTTAAATACTTTATTAGGGGGTTCAGTTAGTTCGAGGCTGTTTCAAGAGGTAAGAGAAAATAAAGGGCTTGCCTACTCTATTTATTCAAATGCCGCATTTCATAAATTTGATGGATATGTCTATATATATGCCGGCGTTTCTCCAAAAAAGTTTGAACTTTCTAAAAACCTGATTTTTGATATAATAGATAGTCTGGCACAGGATAATATATCCGACGAAGAGATTTTAAATGCAAAAAGGCATATTTCCGACAGCTTTTTATTGGGAATGGAATCGACAAGCTATATAATGAATAATAATGCGATAAATGAAATTTATCATAACAGATACATTTCTAAAACACAGATTTTAAAAAAGATAGATTCTGTCGATAGGCAGGCTATAAGAAGAGTTGCAAAACAGCTATTTTCCGCCAAAGCGAACAGGAATATTTCCGTTCTCGGCAGGGTTGAATAATTTATAATTAATGCACCGCTCGATTATTTATTAATTATGGAAACTGATATTTATTACCCCAAAAGATATGATATTATTTACAGGTCTGGTTATGTTACCGGCTTTCTGGGCATTCTTTTGTTTGCTTTATCTTACCTTTTTTATAATTGGGCGGTTTTTTCCCTTGGCATTTCGGTTTTTTATCTTGGTTCCTTGATATCGGGAATGTTTCTTTTAGTATGGAAAAAAGAGGTAAAAATATTTATATTATCATGCATAATTTTAGGGATTATTTTTGCTTTCAGTTATCTTTTGTTTTTTAAAAATCCCGAGATTTTAATTATATCGATGGGATTTGTTCTTGCCGGATTAGCGGGGCTTTACGGCAAAGAAGCCCATTGCTTCCACTTTATAGAGGGATGGATTTTAATGTGGTCGTTTCCATTCCTAATTTTTGCAAATTTATTGCTTTATGGGCTGGGATTGCAAAATAACGGCTCTGTCCATGCAATCTTTTCCGTAATTTACCTTATTATAATGCTTTTAGCGTTATCTTTTTTAATAAAGAAATTGCGGCAGCCTTTGATGCAGTTTTGCCAAAATCAAGATTAAAATATTTTTTTGTTGAATTATGACTTTAAAGTCATTATAATAATAGACATGGTAGAAAATGTGGATAAATATGAATTAATTTTGCGAGCCTCAAGGAAACTGATAGAAGAAATCGGGTTTTCGGCTTTGACGATGGATAAGGTTGCCCAAAAAGCCGGAATAGCCAAGGGGACGGTCTATATTTATTTTAAAGATAAAAACGAGCTTCTGGAGAAAGTGCTCCAGCAGGGATTTGAAAGAATGTTTGAAAGTATCAAGGCAAAAGTGGCCGCGGAAGAAAGTTGCACAGAAAAATTGAGGGTTCTAATTACCGAGAATATTAACCATATATACGAAAACAGGTATTTTTTTAAAACTGTTTTTTTGGACGAGGTTAATGTAGTTTTTTTGAAAAAAAAATCTCAGGAATCTTTTAATTTAAGAAGGAAAAGGTATTCAGATTTTATCGGCGAAATTATTAAATCTGGAATAGATTTGGGCGATTTCAGGAACGATTTAAACCCTAAAAAGGCGGGATATATGCTTATCTCTTTAATTAAAACAAATGCCATATATAATTTTCTCGATGATAAATCCGAACTTACCGAAGAAATGATTAAAAAAGATTCCGAAGAGGTATTCAATCTGTTCTTTCATGGCATAACAGCAAAGTAAGCTAAGTTATAAACTATCCGCTCGCCCGTTTAATAATTTATTTTGGGGGATTAATGAAACAAACAAGCAATAGAATAGATAAAAAACCCGGCAAGAGCTTTATAATAATACCGGCTTTAATAATTATCGTTTTTATTTCCGTTTTATCTTTAACCGCTTGCGGAAAAAGGAAAGTCTCCGTAAAAATTATGCCGGTTGTTACAACCTCCAGAGTCAAAATAATGAGCGCAAAAGTTTATTTAAAGGAACCGGGTTATTTTTTGCCGTATAAAACTGCGGATATCGCTTCAAGATCGGCTGGGCAGGTTATAAGGGTAATCGCCAGGGACGGGAATTATGTCAAGGCAGGGCAGGTTTTGGCGATAATCGATAGGAAAAAAGCGTTTTTTACTATGAAATCTCAGGAAAGTGCCGTGAAACAGGCTAAAGCGGCATTATTTTTGGCGAAATCAACGCTCGGAAGGGATGCCATGTTATTTAAAAAACAGCTTCTGACCGCCTTAGATTACGATACGGCGGTTTCTAACTATAAGAAGGCTTTAGCATCTTATAATGCAGGGGTATCGCTTTTAAACTTAGACAGGAAAGATTACAGAGATACGCTTATAGTTTCTTTAATTAGCGGCATTGTTTATAAAAGATATATTAACCTCGGCGACTATGTTCCCGTGAATAAATTGGCTTATCAAGTCGTTGCCTTAAAGCCTTTGGAACTTAAGTTTTATGTCCCTCAAAGCAAAGTCCCCCTGATTAAAAATTTTGAGACCTGTTTTGCAACTGTTAAGGGCTATTCCAAAAAGATTTTTTCGGGGAAGATTTATTTTATAAGTCCGTCATTAAATTCCCAAACCCGCATGGTCAGGGTGAAAGCATTATTTCAAAACAGTAGGGGCCTTATCAGGCCTCAATATTTTGCAGATGTTAAACTTCCCGTGGGATTTGTTAGAGACGGCCTTTTTGTGCCTCAAGCTTCCGTTAGAATAGGATTAAAGGGCGATTATTTATTTGTTTATAAAAACGGCACGGTTAGACAAAGGATGGTCTCCACGGGAATTAGTAAAGGCGGTTATTTGCAAGTCGTAAAGGGCGTTAGCAAAGAGACGATAGTAGTAGTTAAGGGTTCTAATTTAGTCCATAATAACGAAAAAGTAACCGTAATAAAATGAGGGGGTTATGAAAATATCCGATATCTCCATCAAACGCCCTGTTTTTGCGGTAATGATGGTTAGTGTATTTGTCGTTTTAGGTATATTCGGATATTTTACCCTTGCCGTAAATCTTTATCCAAACATCCAGTTTCCGATAATTACTATCACAACCACTCTCCCCGGCGCAAGTCCAAAGGAAATGGAGCTTGATGTTACAAAAAAGATAGAAGATGCGGTAAATTCCGCCTCAGGCATAAAGCATATAATGTCTATGAGCAGCGTCGGGATGAGCGTTGTAACCATCGAGTTCCATTTAAACAAAAACATTGCCCATCGTTATCAAACCGTTACCGCCGATGTCGATGCAATTTTGGATACGCTTCCCAAAAACATCAATACCCCCGTTATTAAAAAGCTCAGCGTTAACTCTTCTCCTATTATGTGGATTACTTTGTACGGCAACAGGTCGAAGAGATTTTTGTCGTTTTATGCCGAAAAAATCTTAGAGAGAAAATTTGAAAGGCTTCCCGGAGCCGGCCAAATTATTATGGGCGGAGTCAGGAACAGAAGAATGGTTTTTTATGTCGATAACAATGAAATGATAAACCATGGGCTTGGGGTTAATCAAGTTATTAATGCCATCGAGTCTCAAAGCGTATCGCTGCCCACCGGAAATTTAAAAACCGGCACAAAAACCTATTTTACATATCTTAAGGGAAGACTTCATACCGCTAAAGAATTTAACAGGATGGTAATTAATAATTATCTGGGGGTGCCCGTTAGATTTTCTCAAATAGGACATGCCGTAAATTATGAGGCTCCTGAAACATCGATTACCACATTTGACGGAAAATCGACGGTCGGACTCGGCATTACCATAAAGACCCATGCAAATGCGGTCAGGGTGGCGGCTGAGGCAAAACATCTTTTAAATTTAATTAAACTTTCTTTGCCTCCGGGCGTTAAAGCTAAGGTTGCCTATAACAGCGCTACTTATATCAAAAAATCTATAGAAAGCGTGGAATTCGATATAATCTGGGGCGCTTTATTAACGGTGCTTATCGTATTTTTCTTTTTAAAGGATTTAAGATCTACCATAATTGCGGCGACGGCTTTGCCTGCGGCAATAATTTCAGCTTTTGGTTTTTTACACCTTATGAATTTTTCGCTCAATAATATGACCATGCTTGGCTTATCGCTTTCCGTCGGCCTTTTGATAGACGATGCCATCGTTGTTCTCGAAAACATATACAGGCATGTAGAGGGCGGGGAAGATAGGATGTTTGCGGCGTCTAATTCCATGAGTGAAATAGGCGTTGCAGTGATGGCAACTACATTTTCCATCGTTGCTGTTTTCATTCCTGTTGCATTTATGCCCGGTATGATAGGAAAGTTTTTTTATGAGTTTGCTTTAACAGTCGCCTTTGCCGTTTTAATATCACTGTTTGTCTCTTTTACGCTTACCCCGATGTTGTCGTCAAGATTTATCGTTCATAAAAAGGAACACGGTTTTTTGTTTACTTTTTTTGAAAATGTGATGGCGCAAACGACTAACATTTATAAAAGAATGATTAGTTGGAGTTTAGAACACAGGTTAATAGTTATAACATCGGCAATTATAATATTTGTTTTTTCATTATATTTAACAAAATATATTGGAAAAGAGATGATGCCCCCGTCTAATTCGGGCAATTTTCTTGTTTATTTTCAAGCGCCGGAGGGGACAAGCGTAAGGGTTATGAAAAAATATTCCACTTCTTTATATAAAGTTGTTAAAAAGACCCCGTTCCGAAAGACAATTTTTATGGCCACCGCTTCGGGCGTTAACGGTTCAAGGTATAAGGGGTTATTTTTTATTTCCTTAAAAAATAATCGTGATTTAAATCAGCAGCAGATAATGGCTATTGTGAGAAAAAGGCTTTCCGTTGTTCCCGGCGTTTTTACGCAGGTTATGGATATGCCGGTTGTCGGAGGGGCGTCTGCAAATGTCGCCCCCCTTCAGGTTATCGTAATGGGTCCAAGCATTAAAAAAACGGTAGCTTACTCTGATAAACTCTTAAATGATTTAAGGAAGACGCCTGGTCTTGTCGATGTTACTTCCAATATGCAGTTTCATCAACCGGAGCTATTAATCCATATAAAGAGAAATATAGCGGGCAGCCTTGGGGTGAGCGTCGCGAGCATTGCCGAAACAATAGATGCGCTTATAGGCGGGGATATAAATATATTTAAAAACTACAATTTTATATATAAGGGGCATATCTATAATGAACAGATAAGGCTTTTCAGAAACGAAAGAAATCATGTAAAGGCTATATATAATCTTTATGTTGCTAATAATGCGGGCAAGTTAATACCCTTATCGGATTTGGTATCCATTAAAAATACGGTTGGCCCCCAGGTTATAAACAGAAGGGATTTGGAAAATGCCGTTACGGTTTATGCAAATATGTCAAGCCATGTTCCGCTTAGCTACGGGGTTGCAAAGATTAATAAATATATGTCCCGTATCATACCTAAAAAATCTCTATACACTTACCAGTTTAGCGGAATGGCTTCCAAAATGAACCAATCGTTCGGCGCCATGGGTTCCGCTTTGCTTTTGGCGCTCATTATCGTTTATATGATTCTTGCCTCATTATACGATAGTTTTATCGACCCGCTTGTTATTATGGTTTCCGTTCCTTTTGCACTTATCGGCGCGATAGGCGGACTGCTTTTAATGCACAGGGCATTGAGCGTAATTGCGCTTATAGGGATAATTTTACTGGTAGGTCTTGTCGTAAAAAATGCCATACTTTTAGTCGATTTTATAATACTGTCGAGAAAAAGGGGATTAAATAAGCATGATTCTATCATTGAAGCCGGCAGTATCAGGCTTCGCCCTATTTTAATGACAACTCTTGCAATGGTTTTCGGCATGCTTCCGATTGCAACCGGACTTGGCGTGGGTTCTTCTTCAAGGGCGCCTATGGCAATCGATGTTATAGGCGGGCTTTTGACCTCCATGTTTCTTACCCTGATTGTAATTCCTGTTTTATACTCATATACGGACAATCTAAAAAGGTTTGTTAACAAGCTGCGGCCCGGCGCAAGCCCTTCCAATCCTCAAAAAGAAAAATAATAGGTTAAAATAATGGTTGAAAAATCGCATAAGCATTACAAATGGATAGTTCTCGCCCTTGTGGTCGTTTCTTCCTTTATGGCTATTCTCGATGTCAATATCGTAACGGTGGCCCTTCCAAAAATGATGTCCCATTTTGGCATCAATGTTACCGATGTCGAATGGGTAATGATTGCCTATACGATAACTTATTCAATCGTTATACTTCCCGTGGCTTTTTTTAGAAGAAAATATGGGGTAAGATACCCTTTTATAGTCTCTATCGGCATTTTTGTTATTGGTTCGGCTTTATGCGGGATGTCGCCGTCGTTTACCGATATTATTATGTTTCGCGTTATACAGGCAATAGGCGGCGCAGGGCTTACGCCTACGGGGTTAATCCTTATAGCCGAGGTTTTTTCTCCCGAGGAAAGGGGAGAAGCCATGGGTATCTGGTCTATCGGGGCAATGGTGGCTCCGGCAATCGGGCCGACTATCGGAGGATATTTTGTCGATTATGTTGACTGGAGATGGATATTTTTCGTGAATGTTCCGATAGGAATTATCTCTATATTGGGTTCAATCGCAATTTTACCGCACGATATTCCCATAAAAAAGTATCTAAAGAAATTTGATGTTTTCGGTTTTTTATTTATGGCATTATTTATGGGTTCGTTGTTATATGCATTAAACGAGGGACAAACATTAGGGTGGCATGCTCCAATAATAATTCAATCCGAGGTAATTAGCGGTTTTTCATTTTGTTTTTTTATAATAACGGAATTATTTGTCGAAACACCCCTTCTTAATTTAGACATTTTTAAAAATTATAATTTTGTTATAGCTTCCATTGTTAATATGATAAGGGCGGTTGGAATTTTCGGGGCAATGTTTTTACTGCCGCTTTTTATAGAAAATGTTTTAAATTACAATGCTATGCGAACGGGGATATTAATGGCTCCGACAGCAATTTCGGTTGCGTGTGTTTCCCTGTTTTCAGGAAAAATATCCGATAAAATAGGGCCGAGATATCCGCTTTTTTTAGGACTTTTGATTGTTGCGGCATCCATGTTCATGTTCGACAATCTCTCGTTAAACACAAGCGTTTACGATATCGTTGTAAATCAACTGATAAGAGGAGTAGGCATAGGGCTGTTAAATGCCCCTGTCATGAGCGCCGCGCTAAATTCGGTAAAAACGGAACAAATTCCCGAGGTTTCTGGTTTAATTCCCGTAACGCTTCAGGTAGGGGCTTCGTTCGGGATAGCTTTTATAGGCAACGAACTTGTCGTAAGGCAGGTTTATCATTTGAATCAATACGCAAGCAGTATTAAATACAATTTTTACGCATATCATAATATAATAAGTTTTATAAATAGCGATTTAGTGAGTAAGGCGCCGTCATACTTCAGGCCGGGGACTGTTTTTCCAAGTTCGTCTTTAGCCTTTTTCGACGAAATTGTTCAGATGCTTGCTTCCATTGCCTCTTACGGTGATTCATTTGCGATTCTGGGCTATATTACTTTGGCCGGCGCCGCCATAGCCTTCTTTATTAAAAATAAAAAAATCGGAAGAAATTTATAATAAATATATAGATATGATAAGATTATAAATATGAACATTAATTTTAATAATGTTGCGGATGAGGCAGTTTATACCGTATCCGAAATTACCCGTTTTATCAAAGATATGATGGAAGGCAGTTTTTACGATATAAGGGTAAAAGGGGAGGTTTCCGGCTTAAAAACCAATTATTCTTCGGGTATTTATTTTGACTTAAAAGACGAATATGCGAAGTTAAAATGTATAATTTTTAAAAACGATGCTAAAAAGATAAAGTTTGATATTAAGGAAGGATTATCCGTTACAGCTTTTGGACGAATTAATCTATATGAACCGAGGGGCGAATATAGTTTTATAATATCGGAAATAGAGCCTTCGGGTTATGGAGAGCTTTATCTATTATTCGAGCAGTTAAAAGAAAAACTTAAAAGCGAAGGGTTGTTCGACGAATCCCATAAAAGAAATATCCCATTTTTACCCGAAACAATAGGTATAGTTACATCAAGAAGCGGGGCTGTCTTGCACGACATGATAAAAATAATAAGGTCAAGATTTAAAAATGTATCTATAATATTTGCAAATGCGAGCGTTCAGGGCAAAAACAGTTCAGCCGAAATAGCTTATGCCATTGACCTGCTAAATTTATATAGCAGGACGCAGAAAAAAGTCGATGTTATAATAGTCGGGAGAGGCGGTGGGAGCATCGAGGATTTGTGGGCTTTCAATGAAGAGGCTGCCGCAAGGGCTATTTATAATTCGGAAGTTCCGGTAATAAGCGCGGTCGGCCACGAAACCGATTTTACCATTGCCGATTTTGTTGCCGACAGGAGGGCATCGACGCCTTCTAATGCCGCAGAAATGGTTGTTCCCGTAAAATTTGAACTTATAAAACAGATAAAATCGTTAAGAGGCAGGCTCGAACAGGGCATTTTTAATATTATTTTAACTAAAAAAGATGCTTTATCCAATTTAATTAAAAATAGGGAAACGGCCTCTCCAAAAAGGTCTATTCAGGATAGAACCCTCAGAGTATACGACCTTACGGATAGCCTGAGTAAAAGTATCATTTCACATATTCATTTACATACAATTAATCTTGAGCATCTTAATAAAAGGCTTTTGCTAAGGAGCCCGCTATTAATTTTTAATGAAAAGAGGGTGTATATTTATAATTTATTGGACAGGCTTAAAAGAGGCGTGGATGGATTAATTCTAAATTATAAAAATAGGTTAAAAACAGAAAATAAAGCCTTAAGTTCTCTTAGCCCTTATAATGTGTTAAAAAGAGGATACGGGATTGTTTTTACGGATGAGAAGAAAGTCATTTCATCGGCTTTTAGCGTCGAAGAAAATGAAAATATAAAGATAAAGTTTCATGACGGAACAATAAAAGCCGTGGTTAAAAGTAAGAGCGATAGCCCATTTTAAGTTGAATAACAGGTCAAGGTTTTGCCGGTTTTTTCTTTTTTATAATATGTATTGCAGATTTTTTTAAAGATATATTGACAGTTTTACCTTCAAAAAGGTTCATAACCTCGTAAGCGTGAAACGGTATTAAAACCTTAAACAGGGAAGCATCTCCAGAGCCAATCATTATTTCCATCATTCGCGATGTAAAAACGGATGAAATAATCTTCCCCGAGAAATGATTCTCTTTCACGGGTTTTGAAGCTTGCCTGTCTTCCCGCAGTATTATTATTTCTTCAGACCTTATTACAAAAAAAACCTGCTCGTTTATTTCGAAATCTCCCTGAAAATCCGCCTCGATATAACTATTCCCTTGCTGCCCGTTTAAAAGTTTAATTTTAATTAAATTATTTTTTTCGTCTATTTCCGATACGATACCCTCGAATATATTTTCCGTTCCCAGAAGGAAAGCGGCGTCCATAGAGGAGGGCTTTTTTAAAACATCCTTAGGTTTTCCCGAATCTTGAATTTTACCGTTATTTAAAATGAACATTTTATTTGACAGATTTAAAACATCTTCTATGTCATGCGTTACAAGTAGCATAGAAATTTTAAGCTCGCTATTTATATCCTTAATTAGTCTTCTAACCTTGGTTTTTGAAATAATGTCGAGGTTCGAAAACGGTTCATCCATAAGTATAATTTTAGGGTTCACAATTAACGCTCTTGCCAAAGACACTCTTTGAGCCTGCCCCATGCTTATTTCATTGGGGTATCTTTCTTCAAGGCCCGTAATTCCAAGTAATTCCATTATTTCTTTTGCGGATTTCGATATCCCCTTGTTATTGTTTATATGCCTTTTTTTATTCGAGCTTAATTTTGAGCCGAAGGCTATATTTTCGAATACATTCATGTGCGGAAATAAGAGGGGTTCATCCATTACTAAGGCAGCGCGTCTTTCATATGATTCAAGGTTATTTATGTTTTTTCCGTTAAGCATGATATCGCCGTTATCCTGCTTTATAATTCCGCAAATTATCTTTAGAAGCGTGCTTTTACCCTCCCCTGAATAGCCGAAAATAGAGGAAATTTCACCGCTTTCTATGTTTAAATTTATGCCGTTTAAGACCTTTTTGCCGGAAAAACTTTTACAAATATTTTTAATTTCTAATAAATTCATTTTCTAAGTGAGAAAGATTAATTTTTTGTTTTGTAATTAAAATATTTAAAAATTCCAAGAGAAAATAGTGATATAAGCATTAAAATGCCGGAAGTGGCAATGGCGGCAGGATAATTGCCATAGCTAGTTTTTACAAAAACTTCTATGGGAGCAGTTTCCGTTATGTTTGGAATAACGCCTGAAACCATTTGTGTCGCGGCATACTCGCCCATCGATCTTGACCAGCTCATCGCAAGTCCTGCCAGAATGCCGTTATATGAAAGGGGTAAGATGATTTTAAATAAAGTGTCGAAAGATGATGCCCCTACGGTTTTAGCCAAATCCAACATTTTTCTATTTATGGAATCGAAAGAACCCTTTGCTATATTTACAAAAAAGGGAAAGGATATGATTAATTGGACCAATATAATACCCTGGGGGGTAAATACGAATTTTATTCCTCTGCCTATCAAAAACTTGCCTATCGGATTTAAGGGACCCATGGTAATTAGAACGGCAAATCCGATTACAAGAGGGGACGCGGTAAGAGGAAGGGTCGATATTAAATCAAGCATAAACGATATTTTGCTTCTCTTAAATGACAATATATAGGCAAGAGGGATGCCGACTATTAAGTTTATTAAAATAACGATGAAAGATATTTTAAAACTTAAAAAGATGGAATTCCAGAGCCGAATGTCTTCTAATTCTTTTATAAAAAAAATAAACGAGGTTTGAAAAAATATGCCCGAAAGAAGCAGTATCAGCGCAATAAAAAATGAAAACGAGATAATATAAACGAGTATGTCGAATATTTTGTTCTTATTAAAATTCATTTGATTTATTGATTTATTTTACAGGAGAAAATCCCCAGCGCTTTAATATCTTTTTTCCCTTTTTTGAAAAAAGGAGTTTTATGAAGTCCCTGTCAATAACCTTATGTTTTGATTGATTTAAAATAGAAACGGTAAATTTTGCGCGGCTGTTATATTTTTCGGGGATGGGTATTATATTAATCTTAGCCCCGCTTCTTTTAAGTTCGAGAAGCTGGGATGTGTAAAGTATGCCTAAATCGGTGTTTCCGCTTTCTAAGACAGGCATAACCATAGCGGCATCCAGCAGATGGTTGACATGGTTTGTAATCTTTTCAAAAGCGCCGGGAATGTTTTTGCCTATTATTTTAAACATCTTCCATGTATAGTCGCCGGCAGGGTCGGAATGCGGACTTGATGTCGTAAGCACAACATTTGAATCCATTAGCTTTTGTATTAAATTGGATTTTGTAATATGGGCAGGATTATTATAAGGCGTAGCGGCTGCCAAATAATCGTATGCAAAAACCCTGTAAGAGTTTAAAAATCCCTTTCTTTTAAGCTGCCTTTGAAATTTTCCGTTTGCGGATAAAAATATATCGCATGGCGCCCCTTCTTCGATATCGCCCTTAAGGACGCCTGAACCCATAAAGTCGTAGTCTATTTTAACGCCGGGGTGTTCTTTTTTAAAGATGTTGCCGATTTCCGTCAGCGGTTTAGGAAGCGCATCCGCCGCCATTATTCTTAAGGTTGCGGCATTCGCGGCGGGATTGCCTAACATTGCAAAACCAGCGAAGTTTATGAATAATCCGGTTAAAAACAGTGGCAAATATTTAAATTTTAATATAGGTTTAACACGATTTTTCATGATTTTACCACCTTTTTCATTTTATATTTTATGATGTATCTATTATGATATAACGACAATATTTTATCAATGAAAATTTCCTGCGATGTTGTCAACTTTTAAAATGTCTATAACAAAATAAAAGTTGACAACATAATGTCTAATCAAATTTGACATTTATATAAAATGGGGATATATATAAAAATAATAAATGGGATAATAAAGCGAAGTAAATTATAGCAAGTCCAATAGTTTTCACATTCGAAAATAATAATCATATGATACAATAATTGATTTAAATACATTTGGATTTATGTTTAGCCCATCAATGTATAATAAAAATGAAGTGCTTTTATCGAATGCCAAAATACCTTTGGTATTGGGAGTTACGGGCCACAGAGATGTTAGAGAAGATGATAAAGTAATAATTCAAAAAGAATTAGAAATTTTCTTTTCTACGCTTAGAAAAGATTATCCTAATACACCGCTATATCTTATCTCCGCCCTTGCCGAAGGGGCGGATAGGATAGCTGCAAGAAGCGCTTTAGATAATGGTTTATCATTAATATCCCATATTCCAATGAAGGTTGAGGATTACAAAAAAGATTTTCCTTTCTCGGAAAAAGATTTTTATGACCTATTGGAGAAAAGCAAGTATTTTATACCCCCGTTTTATAAAATAAATACAGAAGATAATATTCAAGAGAATGGGTGTCAAAGGAATTTACAATATGCAAATGCTGGATTTTATATTGCCAACCGATGCCATATTCTTATTGCTCTTTGGGACGGCAAATCTGTTAATAAAATAGGCGGCACAAGTCATATAGTTAATTATAAATTAAACAATAATGATAAATTAAATGAATATAATGCTAAAATAAAAAAATGTAAATCCCTGTCAGACTTTGAACGCCGGTTCTTCAGTAATGAATTTAATTTAGGCCCAGTTTATCATATTTTAATTATGAGAGGAAATGAAGATGATACCTCCAAAAATGGCGAAGTTAATAAGAAATATCAACCTGAATCTAAATACCTATATCCAAATCCGAATACGTTCAACAAATCTTATTATGAAAAAATTTATAAAGACATTGATAATTTTAATAAGAATTATACTGAATTCATTAAAGATTATTCAAAAAATGTTGAAAAATCAAGGCAACAAATCCTTTCGGAGCTTCCCGAAGATAAAAAGGCAAATTTAGATTGGGTAGAAGAGAATTTAATAGATAAATATGCCGTTAGCGATTCAATTTCTATTAAATATAAAAAACAATATTTATTTACATCGAAACTTCTTTATTCGCTTTCAGTAATTACAGTGCTTGCATTAGTATTGAGTGATTTTATCCGGAATTTATTTTTATTAATCTTGATTATGTTAACATTTTTTATGACTATGATAATTTATGAATGGCAAGAAAGTAAAAAATTCGATAATTTGTTTTTAGATAATCGTTTATTTGCAGAAACTATCAGAATTAGATTATTTTTGTATTTTAACGGAATT
>JAMDCP010000008.1 GCA_023489335.1 Deltaproteobacteria bacterium
CGCACCTGCCGACACTTGCACAGGAAGGAGATCGTATCATATATAATATTAAACGGGTTGCCAAACTATTCCTGACAAAAAATGTCTATAGCCTTTTCTTTGTGCTTTTTTCCGGTTTTGTCGGGCTCCCGTTTCCGCTGAGCCCCAAATTTATTACATGGATTGATTTGCTCACCGTAGGTACGCCTGCATTTTTGCTGACTTTGATGAGCGCCCGTGTTTCAAAACAGACCGTCAGCGATTTCTTGCGGGAAACACTGGGATTCTCCCTTATCGCCGGACTGATTATTGCGCTGGTCTCGCTGATAGTTTACACAGGCTTTTTCCTTTGGCAGAACCCGTTGGCAAACTACGATAAAACGGCTGCCCTGTCGATAATCATATTGATGGGTCTTTATATCGTCTATTATGTTACTGCGGTAGAAAGGAAAAGCGATTCTTCGCTGATGCAGAAGGCGGTAGTCTGGGCTATACTGACGGTTGGCCTGATTCTGAATGTCCTTGCCGTCTATTGGAGCAAGCTAAGCGGCCTCCTCGGACTCGTGGCGCTTGATGCCGGTTCATGGGTTATCATCGTTGCGGCGGCTATCATCGGCGGTATTGCCTTTCATATTTTACTTAGATCGTTTCGAGGTATATAATTTTATTTTTTTATTATTTTTGATACAATTGTTTTAATTTATTTTAAAGAGATGCAAACAAAAACTAAGGTTATTTGGTATCATTAAGTAGAATTAAAGGAACGGTTTATGAAAAAAGAAATGAAATTAACCCATCTCGATGAAAAAGGAATGCCAAAGATGGTCGATGTTTCTCAAAAAGCGGACACCGTCAGGATTGCTTCCGCCCATGCAAAGGTATCGATGTCAAAGGAGGCATTTAACCTTGCGGTAAGCAAAGGCGGCAAAAAGGGTGATGTGTTTGGAACGGCTAAAATTGCAGGTATTATGGCTGCCAAAAAGACATCGGAGCTAATTCCTTTATGCCACCCGTTAAATATCGAAGATTGCGACATTAGCTTTGAACCGGATGAAAAAGAAAGTTGGGTAATTATTAAATCCACCGTTAAAATATCCGGTAAAACAGGGGTAGAAATGGAAAGTTTGACGGCGGCATCTATTGCCGCTTTAACTATTTACGATATGCTAAAGGCGGTTGATAAATCAATCGAAATATCGGAGATATATCTTGTCCGGAAAGAGGGCGGAAAAAGCGGGTTATACAAAAGAAATGCGAAAACCCGGACATGAAGTATAAAAGCAACTGTATTGTTTGTCAAGGTGTCCGATTTATTTTATAAATACCCCGTCAGTCCGCCGTGGGCGGACCGCCACCCCTTTTAAAAAAGGGGAATTAAGAAACAAGGTATCCGATTTATTTTTTAAAAAAAATAAATCGGATACCTTGTTTCTTAATCAACAGCTTTATGGAAAGGGCGAATATCCGGCAATTCCGAAATCAGGTTCCAAATTAAACATAAGGTTCATATTCTGGACGGCTTGAAGCGAAGCACCTTTGCCAAGGTTATCTATCACGCTAAAAATCTTTAAAAATCCTTCTTCACCCTTATTTTTGCCCGTTTCTAATGCTATATGGCAGTTATTTGAATAAATAACATTTTTGATATCGCAACCCGCGGCGTTTTCCAATATCGAAACAAACGGACTGCCGTTATAAAAATCGTTATATGCGGCAAAAATATCCCTTTCGGAAATACCGTCTTTCAATTTTAAATATATCGTGGTTAGTATCCCTCTTGTAACCGGAATCATGTGAGGGGTAAATAAAACTTTGAGCGAAATACCCTCTTCCCGTTTGCTATTAGCTAAAAGAGCGGCGGTTATTTTTTCTTTGATTTCAGGTAGATGCCTGTGAGACCAGACATTGTAAGCCTTTACGGAATTTTCGACCTCGCAGAAAAGATTTGGCAGCTTTAAGCCGCGTCCGGCGCCTGAAATTCCCGATAGGGCGTTAATTATAACGGGATTTTCTAAGTCGATTACATGTTTAAAGAAAAGGGGGAGTAAGGGCAAAAGAGCGCCTGTCGGATAGCAACCCGGATTGGCAACGAATTGTGAATTTTTTATTTTCTCATAAAAAATATCGCCAAGGCCGTAAACAAATTGGGAATTAAGTTCGTTGGACGAGTTATGTTCCCCGTAAAACTCTTCATATGTTTTTAAATCATCAAACCTGTAATCAGCGCCAATATCGACTATCTTAATTTTATTATTTTTTTTTAAAATGTTCGGGATAAGTTTAGAGCTTTCCCCGTGCGGCAGGCAAAAAAATACTATATCGGACGAGGAGGCTATAGCCTCCTCGTCATAATAAATAAAGGATAGGCTTGAAACCTGGTTTTTCCCAAACCGTGATTTTGCAAATAGAGGAAAAGCCTCCGAAATCTTTTTACCGGCAAAACTTTGGGATGTTATGAAGGATAGAGAAACATCCTGCCTTAAGGAAAGCGCATAGATTAAATAAATACCGCTATAACCCGAGGCGCCTACAACAGAGACTTTTATCATTAAATATTAAAATCGTTACAAGCCGAATTTAAAAAGCTAAATTTAACAAAGATTAAACAAGATTTGGCGAAAATAATAATAAAATTATCTTTTCGAAAACTGGAATCTTGCGCGGGCCCCTTTTTGGCCATATTTCTTTCTTTCTTTCACCCTCGGGTCTCTTGTAAGCATCGAGGCTTTTGCAAGAGTTTCCTTTATGTCGGGATTAATTAAAAGAATCGCCTTTGCAAGAGCAAGCTTTATGGCGCCTGCCTGTCCACTTAACCCCCCGCCGGCAACATTAATATAAACATCGAACTTATTTTCTATGGGATACAATGCTAAGGGTCTCGTGGCAATCACTCTCAAACTTTCAAGCGGAAAATATTTATCAAAATCTTTTCCATTAATAAAAATCTTGCCTGTCCCTTCTTTGAAATATACCCTCGCAATCCCTGCCTTTCTTTTGCCGACCGAATGTATAACGCTTTTTTTTGCCATAATCAGATTACCTATTATTTATTTTTATTATTTAATTTAATGCAATTAACAAAAAATTTGTATACCGCTCATGCGGATTGGGACAATGTTTACTTAGCTATTTCAATCTTTACTGGCTGTTGAGCCATGTGCGGATGATTTTCGCCGGGATACACTTTAATTTTTTTAAGGAGGGCATCCGAAAGCCTGTTTTTAGGAAGCATTCCCTTTACAGCCTGTAAAATAGGATATGCAGGGTCTTTTTTAACCATATCTTTATAAGTATAAGACTTAAGCCCGCCGGGATACCCGCTGTGAAAATGGTATTCCTTATCCGTCGTTTTTTTACCCGTCAGCTTAGCCTTTGCGCTATTTATAACGATAACAAAATCTCCGTTGTCGGCATAAGGCGTCCAGTCAGGTTTATCCTTACCCATAAGCTTGTTGGCGGCAAAACCGGCAACCCTTCCCAGACTGACATCCTTTGCGTCTATTAATACCCATTTGCTTTCCGCCATATTTATCCTCCCTGTGCTTCCTTACCTGTATAATTTTAACCAAATTAAGTGTAGCTTAATATTATTTAATAAATTCACTTTTTTGTCAAGGATTTTTTTAGAGGATATGTCCGGTAGCTTCAAAACCAATATTCGGGATATTTTCTATGTCCGGCAAGATTGTTTACCAAAAGGGCAATAATTAAAAGTACCGCAGCCCCAAGACCGGCAGGAACCAGCGCATATAAATATCCCAAACGATATATGGCTTTGCCGCCGATTACGGCTATGAGCGCGGTTGCCCCTCCGGGCGGATGCAATGTTTTTGTCGCATGCATAACCATAATCGCCAGAGATACCGCAAGGGCAGAAGCTAATGTGATGTCATGCCCAAAAAACTTATAACATGCCACGCCTACCAGACCTGAAAGAACATGTCCCCCTACCAGGTTTCTCGGCTGTGCCAAAGGGCTTTTTATAGCGGCATAAATAAGCACCGCGGATGCGCCAAAAGATCCTATAAATAAAGTCATATCCTTTGGAGTAAAATATTTGAAGGAAAGGTATCCGCATACGAGAATCCCAAGAAATGAACCTATGCCTGACCATATAATTTCTGTAAAGCTAACCTCGTGGGGGTTTTTCCCGCCGCCCCTCATCTTTTTAAAATATTCCTTCATTTTTAAATGCTCCCCGTATTATTTACGATATCCCCTAAGGTAGTTAGGGGAAAAAATAAAAAATGGTTTTATATTTTATAATTATATATACATGTATATATAATTATAAATGATTCTTGACATGGAACAATATAATACACTATACTACAATAGAAGCGGTATTGGATTTTGTATGAAAATGTATCCGATTTATAAATTGGACACCTTGTTAGCTTTATAAAATTTCATCTTGGGAAAGTAAAATTCTTTGTTTCGAGATTTCCTTCAAATTTTTTGCCTTATACATTCTAACAGCCCCAAAACTGCATATATCTTTACATAAATTGCATCCTGTACACAGAAACGGCTCCAGTAATATTTTGTTTTTTTCGCAGCTTAAAGCGCCGGTAGGGCATAATTCCCAGCAATTTCCGCAAAAAACACAATTTTTATTTAGTTTTGGAAGCCTTATATTTAGTAATGCCGTCAAGCCTTTATTGTTTTTTAAAAAAAGAAAAATGTCCTTGCGCTTCTTAAGAAGAAGTTTATTGATTTTTTTATCGTTTTTATCACCAAAATCTATATAATTAGAATAAAGCTCTGAAAAGGGTAAATCACCTACGGATAAGTCCTGCGTAAATTTTTTTGCATTATTTTTAATACCCTCGATGGAATTTTTAAAAAACTCCCTTCTGTCCAAACTTTCATCTTTATCATTACCTGCGCCATCCCTGCCGCCCGTTTTTATGCTGCCTTCGGTTTTATGAGCATCATTTTTCAAAGCGTCTAAAAATAAACGGGTATCAAACTCATTAATGTGCACCTCTTTGAAGTTTTCCTCCGCATTTAAAAATCCGGCTATTTCTTTTACCCTTTTAATAGTTTTGTTGTGGAAATAATTATATTTGCACGAATTACAATCTCCCGTAATAAAAAATAAATTATTCCCTTCTTTCAGGCAGGTAATTATGTCTAAGGTATCCGCCTCATGAATACATTCAATTTTATCATCGATTTTTTCTATGTTTGTTTTGGAACAAAAATAGTATAGGCTGTTATTTATTACCAGGCGTTTTTCTGGCTCTTCGTCACTTTTTTGTTTAATGCCGAACACATAATTAGGACACATATACAGGCAGGCATTGCAATTTGTGCAGCTTTTTAGAATTTGAATATCGGCATCGGTTATTTTTATCGACAAATCGGGGCATCTATCTATGCATTCATAACAACTTGCCATCGGGCTTTTTAGCCTGACGCAATAATCCCTGTTAACGGATATGCCTCCCTCGCCGTTATTTAAAAATTTTTCCAATAAATTAAAAAGGCTTAAAGGATTCATGGCATTTAAACACCTATTACCTCTTTTTCAATGAAACCCGCGATCTTTTCGGCATCGTTTATATCTATTTGAGGTATTTTTAAATCTTTAATAAAATCGTCCCCGCAAACAAGGAGCAAATTAGGGTCGCCTTTATATTTAATATCCATATCGGGGGAAATTTCTTTCCTGAAAAGTTCTACCTTGGGTATGTTTAAGTCCTTAAATCCTTCTATTATAACTATGTCGGAGCCGCTAAAAAATTTTAAGACTATATCTCTAATTCCGCGCGGCCTTTCTATATCGCTAAAAAAAACCATCTTTTTTTCCGAAAGAAGCATGGTCGAATAGGCGCCCGCATTTTTATGCCTCCATGAGTCTTTTCCAGGGGTATCGGCATCGAAATCATGGTCGGTATGCTTGAGGGAGGAAACCTTGTAACCCTTTTCTGCCAGTATTTTTATTATCTTTTCGATTAAGGTAGTTTTGCCCGTACCCGATTTAGCGATAAACGAAACGATTTTAGGGGTTTTCTCCATGCCGTTAATATTTGCGTTATTTTTTGCCATAATCTTAGTTTATAACATTAGTTTTAGGCGAAATTCCCCTCGCCTGCGAGCATTTTTAATACGCTTACCAATTCTTTTTCGTTTCGAGCATTATTAACCTCGCATCTTAACCCCTTCGAACCCCTAAATCCCTTTAAAAAACTGTACAGATGAGGCCGGATTAGTTTATGCCCCCTTTCTTTGCCGTAAAACAGGTTCATTTCTTCCATAAGCTCTATAATTATATCTGTTTTTAGTTTAATATTGGTTAAATATATTAATTCCTGCGGGCTGCCGGCATTCAAATATTCCGCAAATATCCACGGCTTGCCGATTGCGCCCCTTGCAAACATAATGCCGTCCACGCCTGTGTAGTTTTTTATTCTTATAGCGTCTTCCGCCGTGAAAATATCCCCGCTTGCATACACGGGAATAGCCGCGGCATCCTTAAGCTTTTTAGTCAACGAGTGGTCTGCAATCCCCCCAAACATCGATGACTTAGTTCTTGGATGAAAAAATATCGCATCAACGCCGGAGGACTCTGCAATTTCACCTATATCTATAAAATTGATAGAATTTTCGTCGAATCCGCTTCTAATTTTAATCGTAAAAATAGAATCTTTAATCGCCTGCCTGACGGCTTTAACGATAAGGGAAAACAACTTTACATCTTTTAAAATTGCGCTGCCTGCCCCTGTTTTCACAACTTTTTTGACGGGACACCCCATATTTACATCGATAACTTTAAAACCGTTGTCGGCTGCCTTTTTTGCGGCTTGAGCTAAAATCTCGGGGCTGTTTCCAAAGAGCTGGATTCCGGTCTTTTTAGTATCTTTTCCTGCTTCTATTAATTTCAGAGTAGTCTTATCGTCGCGCAGAAAACCGGTTGCGCTAACCATTTCGGTAAAACAAAAATCGGCGCCGTATTTTAATGCCGTTTTCCTGAAGGGATAGCCTGTTATCCCGGCCATGGGGGCAAGAATAGATTCGCCTATATCGACTTTAGCCATTTTTATAATAAATGATAATAAATAAAGGATTAATTAGGAAAGCTTGCGGTATTGTTAAGCGGATATAAGCTCACGGCATAATTAAGGTATTTTATAAATTCTTCCTTTGTGGGCGCTTTTCTGATTCCTATGTTAAAAACTTTCCTCTTTTTTTCGTACCATTTGCCGAAATCTTCTTCGCTGACATCCCTGACCTCTAACAGCAATTGTTCTATTATTATGCTTAATCCCGTTTTATTGTCATTGCTTCCGCTATTTTCGTCCATAATCCTTATCTCCAATTTGTTCTTGAAAACTCCGGCAGGTCTTCAAAATCACCCCTTATAGCATATCCTTCGTTTATATTATATATCTCAAATTCGTTATCGATAACAAAGGAATAAATGTTGCCGTTTAAAAATTCATCTTTATATTTGAGGCATTTTAACCCCTGCCTTATAATAGCCGATAATATTCCGCTTCCGGCAATATCTCCGAGTAAAATTGCCCCAACCAGTACTTCTCCGTCATAGACAAGCTTTCTGTATATTTTTTCGCCGTCCTGAAAAATATATACCTTTTGCGACTCGCTGGCGGGATTTGTAAGCCCTATGGTTACTATAGGCAATCCGTATATTTCAACCGAATTTAGCCCCATTCCCCCGGGATATTCCCTGTAAACCCCAGCCATATTCGTGCCCGCCACTCTTCCTTCTTCGCATGCAAGCGGAACAATAGCAATAATGTTCGGGCGTTTATTAATAACATCGTAAATAACTACGGCATCCCCTCCGGCATAAACATCTTTTACGCTTGTCATCATTGTTTTATCGACAATAATACCCCTGTCTATCTTTATGCCGCTTCCCTCGAGAAAACCGACATTAGGCCTGACACCGACGCCGACTACGACAATATCTGCAACAAGTTCTTTCCCGCTTTTCAAGATAACGCTTACAGGGTTGCCCGATTCATCCAGATTGATTTTTGTAACGGTTTCACCCGTAGCGGTATCGATTCCATTCTCGTTTAACCTTTTTGCCGTCATATTTCCCGATATTTCATCCAATGCCAAACCCAAAACGCGGGGTAAAAGCTCCACTATAGTAACATGAAGACCTAATCCCCTTAAGCCTTCCGATGCCTTTAATCCTATTAATCCGCCCCCGACGACGATAGCTTCTTTATGTTTAGCAACTTTAGCCGCCCTTTCCATCTTTTTCGCGTCATCGAATCTTGTAAATGTTCCCATCATGGGGGACTCGGGATTAAATCCCTCGGTTGGCGGAATAAAGGGGGTTCCCCCAGGTCCGACAAAAAGTTTATCATAATCTATTTTAGTGCCGTCCTCGATAATAACTTTTTTGGAGGCGGTATCGACGGAAACTACTTTTTTTCCCAACATCAGTTTGAAGTTGTTCTTTTCATAGTAGTCGTCGTCTTTGTACCAGATGGTTTCATCCGTTGTTTTTCCTTCTAAATAATAGGAAATTAGGGGCCTCGCATAGGCCTTATAATTCTCATCGGATATTATCGTAACCTCTCCTATTTTATCAAATCTTCTTATAGCATCGGCACAGGATAAGCCTGCGTACGAATTTCCAATAATTACATATTTCATAATCTAATCCCCTTTTTTATCCTTTTATGTTGGATTTTATATATGGACCGTAAATTTTTTTTGCTACCATAAGCCTTCTTTCATAAGAATAGTTTTTAATCCCTGTCCGCTTCAATGCTCCTTTTTTACATGCCTCGACGCATTTCGGGGTATCTTCATCGATACATCCGTCGCACTTTGATGCAAAATGATCCTTTCCCACTCTTTCGATAGCTCCGAACGGGCAGGACATTACGCACATCCAGCATCCAACGCATTTTTTATAATTGGTGATAGTCCAACCCGTTTCCATATCCTTATATCTCGCTCCGGGCATACAGGCATCCACGCATGGCGCTTCCTCGCAGTTATGGCATATTATCGGAAAAAATTTATTTTCCTTTTTCTTTATATTAATCCGCGCTCCCGTATATTTAGACCCGTATTTTTTATTCATATGCGTCTCGCATGCCTTAACGCAGGCCATAAATTCCTCGCCCTCGCAACCATCGCATTTTGAGGGGTAAAGCATTATTTCGATCTGATTTTTCTTGAGATCTTCTTTTAGATTGGTAAGTTTATTTTTATTCATAAAAACCTCTTATTATAATTATAATGTTATTATATTATTCAAACCCGGCAATATTTTTATTAATTTATTGCCCATAAAATTTAATCCGTGTTTAAGATAAACGGCGCTGTCCTTTTTAAAAAAACAAATAGATTTTTCAAAATATATATAATTCTTTGTTACAGCATAAACCCACCAATAATACAGCGCCTTTGCCATGATACCGTACGGTACGTTTTTAGGGTTTTTGACATCAAAAAATTTGTTTACTTTTCTAATTTTAACACTTTTTGCATTATCTTTCATTAAAGATTTATTATATGCCGGAAATACTTTTTTATCTTTCGCCATTTTATCTAAATCTTGTTTATTATTTATATTTATAAATATATAAGGCGGCAGATTCGGGCTATTTTCGGCTATATCCATGACAGAATAATAATACACGGACGGCAGAAGCCTTAAAATATTTATCGCATCGTTAAACAAAAAATCATCTTTTAAGCTGAGAGAATAATTGTTAAGCAAGTTTAATATATGAATAATATCATTTCTTTTATAGCATGCAAGCAATGGCTCAACGACAGAATTCGGCCATAGCGGCACAACAGCCCCAACATTCTCTGTCTTCGCCTTGCTTATTAGCGCCCTTGCAGCCTCCGTATTAAAAAACGGGGCATCACACTCCATTACTAAAATAAATTCACCCGATAGGCTTTTAATGGAACTAAAAATACCCTTGACGGGACCCTTAAGTCCGCAATTTATATCATCGGAAATTAACTTAATGTTAAATTTTTCTTTTTTATTTTTTTCGCATCTTTTTTTAATTATTTTATCCACCGCTGTGCTATACTCATTTATTTGTGCCTCTTCCCTGATGGATATAACTATATCGGGGCTGACATCTAATGCGACATTTAACGCCCTTTCAATAAATGTAAATCCTGCAAAACTAAATAGCGCCTTATTTTCCCCAAACCTTTTGGATTCGCCGCCCGCAAGAATAAGGCAGCTCAGTTCTTTATGCCGTTTAATCATTTCAAATCTAAACGCAATTTTCCGCGTTGGCCGTGTCCTTCGCTGAGAGTAACCTCGACATAGTTAACCGTTTTAAATAATTCGTCTTCTTTCAGGTCATATGCAAGCTCTTGAGCAAAGTAAACCGTGAGGTCTTCGATGTTCAGAGACGGAATTTCGATTTTAAAAATATCGGATTTGGGAATCAGGTAAAGCTTATTATTTATTTCTATCCTGTAATGCGAATCTTTATCTTCGATGCGCTGAACGCTTTCGGGATAATTTGCAACCAGAATTCTATCTTCAAAAGTAGCGCATATTCTTTTAATCACGGTTTTCAACTTATATAAATGAACAATCCTTCTTTTATCGTCAAACTCGCCGTCAACCAGAACATCGACATAATGGAAATGGGGATGTATTCTTGAACAATCGCCTTTTCCCGGCACGATGTGCATACATTCGAATGTTAAATCGGCCTCCTTCCCTATCAGTTCTACTATCATAGCCTATAAACCTCTTAAATTATTCATAAAAAAAATCTTTTAGACAGCCGTTTGGAAGAAGTCTTAAGCCGGAACATCTGCCGTTGGAAGATTCGCACAAATTCTTTACGGTTCTGCAAAGGGTTATTTTAACCCCGTTTATTTTGAAAAACTTCCTGTCGTTTATTTTTTCGGCATTAAAATCTAAACCGATTTTTAGTAATGTTTTAATTGGGTCGGCATAATATTTTCCGTAAATATCCGCCGTTGTTTTATCCGATAATTCGATAAACTGCAAGTCAAATTGATTTTTTGCGCAGTAATCTATTATATTTTTTAAGCTTCGTTTATCCGTATTTAAGCCCTTTAACAATAGATTGTCTATCTCAACCTTATATCCGCTTTTTTTTAAAAGACCCAGCCCTGACAACACATCGTTAAGCAAGTTTTTACCTGTAATAAATTTATAACTTTCTTCATTTAATGTATCAAGGCTCACCGATATCTTGCTTATTATGTTTGGACTTAAATCTTTTATTCTTTTCTTTATAAGCGTTCCGTTGGTCGTAATAAATATATCTATATCCCCGACATGCTTCACGCTGTATAAAAGATTTTTCAAATCCCTAAACAAAAGCGGCTCCCCGCCGGTAAACTTCACTTTTCTCAAGCCGTAATCTTTTACCGAATATATCGCGTTTATTATGTCTCCGGTTTGAATAACCTGCGGCATTTTTGGCGAAATCCCCTCGTTATGGCAATAAAAACACTTCTCATTACAATTGCTTGCAAGGGATATTCTTAAAGAAGGTATTTTAAATTCAAACTTACCTGTTTGAAATTCTTCTTCGCTATTAAATGCCCTGAATAGAAACGGCCTCATTTTTACCTGATAATATCATAATCGTTTAATGTAACTTCTACAATGCTTCCAGCCTTAATGACGGTTGTATTTTCATCCATAACAAAACTTCCCGCCGCCTTAATCATAGGGCTTAAAGACCTTGCCGCAGAAGGGGGTCTTGGGGACGGTATAACGGAGGCGAGCAAAACGCCTTCCTCTTTTGTTAATTTAACCTGAAAATATTTCCTGACGCCCTCTTCGGACGATGCGTCCTCTTTAAGTTTAGCAAAAACCGACGGGTATTTTTTATAAATATTTTCGCTATTCATCATCTTTTGTATATACGGCCTTACAAAAAGATCAAATGTTATTATAGTCGAATACGGCCAGCCTGCAAGAGCAAATATGGGCGTTCCATGATTTAAAACTCCAAAAGATGTGGGTTTTCCTGGCACAAGCCTGACCCCATGGAATAGAAGTTTTCCTGTTTTTTCGATAGCGGCCGGCACCAAATCGTAAAAGTTGGTAATTTCTTTATTTTCTAAAACTAAAAAACTGGCGCCTGTGCCGCCGGTTGAAATTATTAGGTCATATTTTTTTGATTTATCGGCTTGTGTTAGGGTATCAATTAATCTATCTAATTTATCCTCTACCACCCCGATAACCTCCGGGATGCCGCCGGCATCTTTAATAAGGGATTTAAGAACCGTCGTATTTATATCATAAATTTTATTGCCGCTTATATTCTCCCCCGGGGATACCAGTTCATTTCCGCCGGATAATATTCCCACCACAGGTTTTTTATAAACGGGAACATATGCAAGCCCGATACCGGACAGCGCCGCAATATCGCAAATTCTTATTTTATGTCCCTTTTTAAAAAGTAATTCTCCCGCTTTAATATCATCGCCGACTGGGGATATATAGGAACCCTTTTCGATTTTTTTTCTATATGTCATTTGCCCGTTGGAATATTCATCCACATCTTCGATTAAAACTACGCTGTCGGCATTGGGAGGGATAGGGGCGCCCGTGGTCACAAAGGCCGCTTCGCCTGAGAGCAATGGCGTTAATTCATTCGAATAACCGGCGGTAATTTGACTTTTAACCGTGAATCTATCCAATTTTTTTTCGGAAACATCGGAATACATCAAAGCAAAACCGTCAACCGCGGACCTGACAAACGGAGGAACATTATTCGCCGGAACAATATCTTCGGATATAATCCTGTCCAAGCTATCGTAAACAGGTAATTCTTCCGATAACTCTATCTTTTTTATATTCTCAAAGGCTAATTTTAATAAGTCTTGCGTTATTTTACCCTGCATATTTTTATGAATAAAAAGCCGGCATAAAATAACCTGCCGGCATAATATTTTAATTATTCAATTCAAGCTATAGCGAAGCAGCTAAACCTGAGCTTAATTAAAAGTAAGGCTCTACCGCGTAAGTCTTAATGCCTGCTTTTTTAATTAAATTTATTGCCTTTTCTTCATCTTTTAAACCGACGAATATAGTAGCATGATAAGGCGTCACGCTTGCAACATTCCTGCCTACAATATGAATATCGGCTTTTTTTAGAATTTCTTCGGCCTTATCGAAATCTCCGTTCATATATTCAACCCTTATCGGCGCGTTATAAATAGTTCCAACAACTCCAATATCTGCCATATAAAACCTCCTTCTTTTAAATTTCAAAATAATTTAACATTAAAAACTGTCCGCTCCCCTAGCCTTTGGTGTGTAAAGACAGGCATGCGTGAGCGCGCATGCGAAACGCGCGGGGCAAGTTTCGCTTAAATCCTGCCCCGCCCCAAAGGATTCTATCCAACCTTAACGGGGTTATCCGTGTCCTGGACTCCCGATGTGCCCATTACTGAGTGGGGGGTAACAAATCCAAAAAGGTGTTCGGTCAGTTTCCTTGCCGTCTTTTCCCTATCGATTGTCGATATCCTGTTTATATTGCCAAACCATAATGCGTCGGTCGAGCAAAGCGTAACGCAGGCCGGTAAAAGCCCTTCATCGACCCTGTGTTTGCAATAATCGCATTTTGTGACCTTTCCCGTTGCATCGTTAAACTGCGGAGAGCCAAATGGACATGCATGGATACAGGATTTACACCCGATACATGTATTTGTGTCGTTAAACACGATACCGTCGGCGCGTTTCTGCATAGACCCAGTCGGACAAGCTTTTACGCATGCGGCATCGTCGCAATGAAAGCAGTTCATAGGTAAATACACCGTTTTTAACTGTCCTTTTTTTACAAAATAAGGGCCTACCTGAATAACCCTCATCCTGCGGGGGCCGACCGGAAGATTGTGCTCCTTTTTGCATGACACTTCGCATGACATACAGCCTATACACCTATCTACATTTACTTTCATTGAATATTTTGGAGTGGAAGACTTAAGCGTAATCCTGGACGCTCTTTCCTCTCCAAGATGAAACCTATCGAATCCATATTCTGATGACATATCTATACTCCTGATTTTAATTTGATTTAATTAATGATACTGTTTTATTATTTTTATAACTAAATTTATAATAACCGGGTTGCGGCCATTTTCGCTGCCATAACCCGGCCGTATAATTTTGTTTATAACATTAGTATGCGGTTAATATCTGCGAACATCACAGGAATCCGGCGTGCATTCTACGGGTTCTTTGAAGTTTACAAGCTTCTTCCACCCTATGCTAAGCTCATGGTATTCCTTCCAGTGGTCCTTCCATTTTCCGACGATAACATTTTTATCCTGGAGCTTTGGATCCCAAACCTCGGGAAATTTCTTTTGCAAGAATTCCACGACATTTTTGGCCGTCTCATCCGGATTAGGGTCGCCCTTTCTATAAACCCTGCAAAGGATAGCCTTAAATTGTATCTGGCTATAAACGGGGTCTTTTATTATATCGTCTATAACGGTATTAATAGACTCATACGGATGAAAGGGTTGATACCTGTCAAACCCGAAGTTTGCCCATATCCCGTCTTCGGGAACCATCTCCGTAACCCATGCCGGACCCTCTACCCAGCCCCTGTCATTTTCTACTATAACCATATCTCCATCTTCTATGCCCATAACAGCGGCGGTTTCAGGGTTTATTTCGATATTTCTATCGGGCTCGAGCTCGTCGTTCCATGGCCACCAGTGTCCGCCTTCATGGAAGGATTGGGCAATACGCGTTGTATTTAACACCAACGGAAATTTTTTGGCCCTTTCTATATTTCCGAGCGGAGATTCCGAGCCCTCAACCTGGGTTGGAACGCTATACCAGCCGATTTTTTCCAATGCTTTGGATGCGAGTTCGATTTTTCCGGACGGAGTCGGGAATCTTTTATCGGATTCGGGATAGTTTTCTCCCTCTTTATACATTATCCATTTTCCTCTTAATACCGCTTCGTCATCCTGGAACACAGCCTCTTTCTTTGAGAATACAGGCCACATAAGCCCGCCCTTGGGATTTTTTTCGGGATTTAGGACATCATAAGTAATCCCTCTCGTAAGCGGCTCCTGCTCATTAAAAAAGTCTGTCATCTTAATTTCGTTAACCCTTCCTTTGTCTGGACCGTCTTCATAGTAACCCCATGGGTTAAACTCAACTTTGTCAAAGTGTCCCGCCTGCCCTTTAAGCCTTTTTGCCAGGCCGTCAAAAACATCGATATCGGGCCTGTGTTCATGCTGATAAGGTATTATTTTGTTGTGCCATTGTATTAACCTGTTATTGCCGTGATGACAGATACTGTCGGTTTCCACGGAAATCGCTATCGGAAATGCGACATGGCTGAACATATATGTATGGTTCGGATATATAGAAAGATGAATATTTATGATATTCCTCTTCATCGCCTCTTCCATTTTCCAGGAATTCGGAAACTGCGGCAGATGGTCGCCGTTCCATATTATACCTTTAACCGGATATGGTTTTTCATACATCATCGCATTTATTATGGCGGGAACGGAACTGTCTCCCCATGATATTAATTTATCGGTTATCTGAGGCCTTTTAGACTCGGGCAAAACTTTTAAATCGTTTCCGTAATTTAGCGGAGGACGGCAATTATGGAGCCAATTCCAACCGCCGCCTTTAACTCCTATGGAACCTGTAAGGGCTAAAAGAGCCGCGATAGACCTGTTGACATTGTTAGAGTTATAAATCTGCGCAGTGCCCAGGTTGCCGGTAACAGATGCAGGCCTTGCAGAGCCAAATCTCCTTGCAGCCTCTATAATCATTTCTTTCGGCACATAAGTGAGCTTTTCGGCGCGTTCCGGCGTCCACTGGGCACATTCTTTTGCATACTCCTCGAAACCGGTAACCCACTTATCCACAAACTCTTTATCGTAAAGTTTTTCTTTTATTATAATATTTCCCATTGCAAGGAACAAAATTGCATCCGAACCCGAACGAATTCTCATTCCGATATCGCACTTAGACAAAGTTGCGTTAAACCTGGGGTCAACCCCTATTAAAAACGCCCCGTTATCTCTTGCATCTAAAAGATGGGTCATGGTTATTGTTTCCTGAGCCGCCATATTTGTTCCTACGACTAAAATGCACTTCGAATTCTTCCAATCCTGAGACGGGTTCATAAGCCTGCCCAGACCTTTTGCGCCAAAGACATAGTTCATAGATACGCCCGGACTTTCGCAGCAAATAGGACCCTGACCGTAAACATTGGGAGTGCCGAATATTTTTCCAAACCTTGCGCCCCCCTCTTTGTTTCCGAAAGAAGACCTTCCCGTTCTAAAAACCGTCAGGGCCTCGGGACCGTATTCATTGTTTAATTTAATTAATCTTTCGGCGGCGAAATCGAGGGCATCGTCCCATGAAACTTTCTTAAAATCATCGGTTAACGATTTTCTCATCATAGGATAATGAACTCTTAATGGGTCATACCACCATTGAATCTGCCCCACGCCTTTCGAACAAAGTCCGCCTCTATTTTGCGGATGCTCCGAATCACCCATTACATCGACAATCTTGCCGTCTTTTAAAAATATTTTAAGCCCGCAGCCGCTTTCGCACATATTGGTGCAGGTGGAATAACGAACGGTGTCATAATCTTTGGATGATTCTTGCGGACGATGGTCAGGTTTTATTTTCATTAGCCTGTTATCTTTGACGCGCAAAAACTTCTCGCTTTTTAACTCCTCAAAATCCATTTTTTACCTCCATTTTTTAGAATTTTTTAAAATTTTATAAGCAATATTATTAGGTTATCTGAGCAAAATTACTTTCTTTAGTTTCACCTTTAATTATCAAATCACCGCAGCCATCCATGCCAAACAAAAACCCTATAAACTCGATAAGCCCGATTATCGGAGCAAAAACATCGAGGTCTGATAAATCGATGCCTTCCTTAATATTTTTTTCGCACATAGAGCATACCGCAACTATATAATCGGAGTTAGTCTCGTCCGCTTTTTGGTTGATTAATTTAAAAAATGCATCGATGTCGTTGGCATTTTCAACCCTTTTTGATTGCACCGGGGTAGTGTTTTGCAATTTTTCGCCGCCGCAACATTCTTCGTATAAATTAACGCTTGCGCCAAACGAATTCAGGATATTTGTTAAAATATTAATTTTTTGGCTGTCGCTATAACAACCTGTATAAAGCAGGATTGAATGACCTTTTAAGTTTCTTGCGGCATTATTTGAAAGATTTTTAGATATATCGGGGGAGGTGATAATATCGATAAGATGAACAGCCCCCGTAGAGCCGTTTGTAATTTTTTTCAGGTTTGCATTGAAAGGTTTAAGGCTATACTCGGCTTGATTTTCGAACATTGAATCTGAGTTTATTATTTTAAGGGCATCGTTTACCTGCTTAACGCAAACCTGGCAACCCGAATATAAAAAGTTATCGCCTTTTTGCTGGGAAATACCCAAATTTCTGAGGGGCATTACCACTTTATTAAAAAAACTGGGCTTATAATGGGATGGCGGAGCTCCGCAGCAATTCCATTCCGAAATCAACCCGGCTTCAATGCCTAATTGTTTGAATATGTCCTGTAAATTTTTATTGCGGGACTCTATGCAGCCTGGATAATATGCAATCTTTTTATTCAATAGTATTAAACCCTTATTTTATTTTTTGAGACAAAAACCAACCTAAGAATATACGCTTGATTAAATTTTAAAAACTAGAAAGCAATACTGCAAGGATTACATTGTAATATAAAACGGAAGTTGAAATCAAGAATTTTTTTTATGGCTCAAAAATAAAAATTGGTTTTTGATGCGGCCGGCGCAAATTTAACACACGGATATTAAAATGTTTTTTACTACCAAAGGCAGGGAATATAAGGTTTTGAAGTGGTGCCGAGAGGCGGAATCGAACCGTCGACACGAGGATTTTCAGTCCTCTGCTCTACCGACTGAGCTATCTCGGCATAATAAATAGTATAATAAATAAATACCGCTAAAACCACAACTGCGAAAATGAGTTTAAGTTCAACAATTTTAGCATAAAAAATTTTATAATTCAAACAAAAAAACGCCGGGGCTATTTTAAAAATATTCCCTTAAACGGATTTGCGTAGAAAAGAATAAATGTGATTAAGAGCGCATAAAGAGCCAAAGACTCCATAATTGCCATACCTGTAATCATCCATACTATCAGCTTTTTTTCCATTCCGGGATTTCTTCCCATCGATTCCAACGCCCCCCTTACGGCATTGCCCATGCCGATACCTGCGCCGATAACACCCAGGCCTATTGCAAGACCGCCGCCTAAAGCCGATAATCCGAAAAACAAGCTTTTCGAGAATAAAACGGAATGCACGGATATAGCAGGTATATGTTGTTGAACTGCGGGTGCTTTATCCATAGTTTTCTCTGCGAAAGCTTTAACGCTAAAAATAAACACCATTATAAACGTAAAAATTGAAATGAAATACTTAGACATCTTAGGCATTAGTCCTCCAACTATTATTTTATTATTGTAAGTTTTAATGTTCTTCCTCCAAAGAAAGCGCAATATAAATAATTGCAAGCAAATAAAACACGAACGCCTGCATTAAGTCTGTAAAAACTTGCATGTACATCATTATAACGGGGATTACCCATGGAAGCAGGAATAACAGAACCGTCACCATAAACTCTTCCGCAAAAATATTTGCAAATAGCCTTAACGCATGAGAAAAAGGGCGCGATAATGCGGACATAATTTCGATGATTATCATTATCGGAGCGATTATTATAAGCGGACCGAGGAATTTTTTTATATATTTTGCTCCATGTTTTTTAATTCCTACTATATGCGAAAGAAAAAATACGATTAATGCCAGTGTCGCAGTTGTGTCGATAGTAGCCGTCGGGGAGGTAAAACCGGGAATGCTGCCGATTAAATTGGAAAAAAGGATAAAAATGGCAAAGGATGCTATCAGAGGCAAATATATGCCGCCTTCCTCGCCGATTATTTCTTTGAGAAAGTATTCGGTCATAATAAATATTAATTCAAAAAAACTCTGCGCGCCGTTCGGGATAACTTTTAAATTCCTTCCGACAAAAAAAGCGGCAGATAATATTATGACCATAACAAGTATCGTCATCGTCCAATATACCGGTAAGCCGGGTATGCTGATAAGTATAGGCGCCTTTAACATATGCGTATAGTTTTGTTAGTCTTTAAGCCTTAATATTTAATGGAAAAAACAACCAGAGGATTGCCATAGAAACAGGGGTTATCGTAATTCCGACAGCTACAAAAATAAAATTCAGTTTAATAAATTTATAAGATATTATAAAAAAAAACAAAATGATGAGCAAGTCTTTTATCATTATTAAATTAATTTTGATTGCGCTTAATTTTTTTATATTTTTAAATAAATGCAGGACTGTATCGATAAATAGAACATAGGAAAACATAAAGCCTAAAAATATGCTTATTATAGCGTTATTTTGCTTAAAAACCAGTTCCGATATAATACCTGAGGTTAAAATTAAAACCCCGCCGATTATAAATTCCCATAAAATTAAATTAAACTTTAACGATTTTCCATTAAAGCTTTGTATTAAGCTCTCTTTTAATTGCCCTATATATTTCATAAATTCCCGCCGAAAAACCTAAAATAGAAAAAATTATCAAAAAGAGATATTCGTAACCAAAGTATTTGTCGATTTCAATCCCTATAAAAATTCCAATTAATACTGATATTATTAAATTTAACCCTAAAGAACTCATTCTGGTAATCTGTTTGATAAACTCTTTGTCCATTTTTAATTCCAAATAAAAAAGGCGCTTACCTGATATTATTATATCTTAATTATATAAGATAATAAAATGGTAAACGCCTTTTTATTAAATAACTACCCAATATTTATGACAATATTTATTTAAGCGATTCTAAATACTCGGCGACCGTTTTCAGCTGCCCCGGATTTAAATTATGATCCGGCATCATAGTTGACGGTTGGTGCACCTTCGGCGTATTAATCTGCACCTCGAGCCAGTGCAAGCTATGCCCCTTAGTTCCTTCATTCGAAAGGTTAGGTCCAACCGCCCCGCCTTTGCCGTTAATTGTATGACAGCCTAAACACCCCTGCGCATCGATTATTTTCATTGCCGCTTTTTTGACATTTGCATTACTTTGGGCGGTCGGCTTCTTAAGAGATTTCCCCGCTTTTTCAGGAGCGGCTGCTTTGGAGGCCGAAGCTGGTTTTCCCCATGGCAATGAAGCAGGCGGAGTCCATTTTTTATGCTCTTTTTCAAGGTGTTGATTATAAGCGATAATATTTAAAGAATCTAAATAATTAACGATTTCTTTGCCCTCGGCAACCGTTATGGGGCAGCCGTTTACATCTTTCATTTGATGCAAAACAGTATTTTTCCAATCCCCGTAAGACTTTCCGTTGTATCTTTCGACCCTGTTTAGAGTATGGCAGATAACGCACTTGTCATGCAGCAGGCTAAAACCTTTTTTAACGGGCCACGGGTAAACAACGGGCGGAACATATTTTGTTCCGTCCAAATTCATTGTTTGATATATAATCCTGTTTGTCCCTCTTGCGGCAATCTTCATATAACCCATAACTGGAACATTGACAGCGATGCATAATCCGCTGAATATTAAAAGAATTTGCGGAAATTTTGAAATATTTCCAAATTTGAAATTTGGGGTGAGGTCCTTTAGATAGTATCCAAGCACTAAAAAACCTGTTACAAAAAGCCCCGCCAGCGATAGATATTTAACCGGCTGCATATTTCCCAAAACACCAGCAGTCATAGGAAGCATTCCAAAGGCTAATGAAACTATCCCCACTATTATCAGAAAAAGTATTAAACCCACCGAAACGGTAGGCCTTTTTTTATCCCTGCCGTTAATTAATTTCCATAGCATATAAATATAATTAAGAATAAGGGCGCCGCCCATTGTTCCTAAAAATGTGTACATAATCCACTGATACTTGCCGAGCATTATCCTGTTAAATCCGGCATCGGCGGTAGCTCTAAAATGCTTAAACCATCCAAAATATATGATGGGATACATTATTAAAAACATCACGGTTATAATGCTGGCAAAGGACCCGAGCCAATCATAATACTCTTTATCAGATTGTTTCGAAGAGAATATATACTTGATTCCCGCCCATAAAGCAAGCAAACCGCCTGCTAAAGCAAATATTTCGATATTTTTTTCTATTATCAAAAGCAAAACCATTGGAGTTCTGATGGCAGTTTCGGGCGTCGGCCCAATCGTGTAGCTTTCGGAAATGCTATAAAATACATCGGAACCGAACCCAAACAAAAATGCCATAATTCCGGCGAACACATTCCACCCCTGATGTTTATTAAGCGCCTTGCTGTCAAACCCCGAATAATATATTGCGCCCAAAATCAAAAATACTAAAAGGAACTCCATCGAATAACCGATAACTCCGGGCTGAAGTTTATTTATAAGTATCCAGAAATTTGGAATTCCGTTTCTAAGAAGGCTTAAGAAATAGAAATAGAGTATAGTTTGTATCGTGCCGATTATTAAAGAAGTCAGGATGAGTGGTTTTGCAAGGCGGAAATATCTGTCCTCTTTCTTAAATATCCCTATATAATGGGATATAAAGGCTATCGCCATAAACCCCAGCGCTAACCTGTTTATAAATAGATTTACTATATTGATAACTCCTAAATTCATCGCATTTACTCCTCTTTTGATTTTATACGGTAGCGGGCGCTTTCGGTTCGCCGCCGATTAATGTTAAATAGACTAACAAAAGGAGAAACAAAATCCCCAGAACCGTCGCT